>NZ_JBNNIX010000002.1:0-743619 GCF_050269735.1 Paenisporosarcina sp. NPDC076907
TCTGATATCGCTACCCAAATATCTGATGAACTAGAAAACAAAGAAGTTATAACACAAGAGATGGAAGCAGAAATAGAAAGGTTAGTAGAAAGTGCAGACCAGATATCTGTGGTTAAAATTTTTAATGTTACCGATGTAAAAAAAGATGTAACTAGAGGCGGGGGTTACGATAACGTTTTTAACTATGTAAGACAAGCTCAACCAGACTATCAATACACAAGAGAACATCTATGGGCTCCTGAATGGTTACTTCCTGACTTCTATCCTTATGGAAACGGAGATGCCCAATGGTACATCGATATGGAGCATAGAAGTTTTAGTGATTTTGCTGCTTTAATCTTGTTAGTAGGCGTAGCTATCTATTGGACATTATTTTCGATTTGGGCAATCATCAATGCTTATCACAATAAAAGATTGAATATCGGTTGGGTTTTAGCTTTTATTATATTTAATGTTTTAGGTTATCTGGTTTATAAGTTAAGTCAACAGATTACGAACGGTTTCTCAATTAACAAAACCCAAAAACTCTAGACTTGAGTATTTAGCGATAAGAATAGATTTTCGCCTTACCCTGCTGACTGTCTTTTGTGGCAACCCACCTATTTATGAAACCATTGGCGTTCGTGCCTTCGGTTTTTTAGTTCACCTTTTTAAACTTTTTCATCCATTTTTTAATGTTCTCTTTAATTTCAAATCCATGGTGATTACTTCCTAGTCAGAGTCTTATGTCATCTGGGGTGAATGTGATATACAAACCGGTTCAGCAATTGAATCGATGGGTTCTTCAGCCAGGTGAGCTGAAGAACTAAATGATAATTTTACGGGGAGTTTCTGAAAGGGGGATTGTTTATGGATTTAACAAATTTCAAAAAAGAGCTTATTTCATTAAATAAGGATATTTATTTTGATTCAAATCAGTATCTTCGTGAGAAATCATCAAATCCTTCTAAGTTAAAGCAGGTGATCCTTAAAGCCGAATCGTTATTGAAACAAGTAAAAGAAGATAGTTTAACTAGTAAAAACAACAAGTATTTTCTTTACGGTACTTTAGGGAATCTTTATAGGATTTACGGGGAACCCAAAAATGCAATTAAATATTTAGAATTAAACCTTCAGGATTCAATTGAGGAAAAGAACTACACCAGAGAAATTATCTCTTTAATTCGTCTCGGAGAAGCTTTGAAATATGACAATAACCTTGAACAAGCATTAGAAAAATTCAATCAGGCACTGGTCAAAAGTTATGAAACTGAAGTGAATTCTCACTTAGATTTTGCATTACAACACAAGGGTAAATGTCTCTTAGAATTAAAAAGAGGAAAAGAAGCAATAAAATGCTTCCAAGAAGCGTTAGAACTTAGAATAGCAAGCCCTTTAATTAATTCCTCTGTAAAAGCTATAGAGTTCGCAAAAGGTGTCCAGGATTGAATGATTGAGGGACTTCCTCATCCGGGGATTATGTCACCTACTGTGTATGCGTTATGCCAGTTTCGTAATTGAATCGAGGTTTTACGGACGGAATATCCAGTTTCTTGCTCAACTAACGCGGCAGTTAAGTTGAAGAAGGAAATTCCAATCTCTTTATTGAATTATAAAAAAGTAAACTTAAAAATTGAGGAGTGTTAGTGTGGGTGCTTGGGGAACAGGGATATTTGATGATGATACGACTTGTGATGTTAGAGATAGTTTTGTTGACTACTTGGATGAAGGAAATACACCTGAAGAAGCTACTCAGCTTATCTTGGAGGAATATTTGGATGAGTTTAATCCAGAAGAGGATTTGGAGGTAATGTCTTTAGTTTATATTGGTCTTTCAGCTATTCAAATGAAAAACAAATGCCTACAAGAACAAGTGCGTAAAACGGCTATAGACTTAATTGAACGTGGTGCAGACCTTGAGCTTTGGGAAGAATCAGATACTAAAGACTATGAAAAACGGAAGGAAGTTTTAGGAGAATTTAAGGAAAAACTAATTAACTTTTAACACCAGTTAATTAAAAGACAGGTGCTCTACTTAAATATCTGACTGCCAGAAGTGGCAGTCTTTTCTTATTGAATTGGCAGAATAATGAAGAAGAATAAAAATCAAGTAGCTTAGTGGAAGAAGAGGGCAAGCCATTCACTTTATTTATATTTGAAGATGTTGAAAGGAACTATATATGGTCCCAGCAATAAAGGAAGTACCCTACTAGTTATTAATAATTCTTCTAATAATAGTATATATAATATTATTAGAAGAATTAGGGTTATTGACCGAAAGGAAAAAAGTTCCCTTATTTAAATGCAAAATTAAACAAGCCGAAATATAAAGGTCCAACTAAGATTATAAATGTAATTCCGATAATTGCCAGTTTAATGGATTGAGGTGTATCATCATCATCATCTTTAACCTCTTCATTGAACTTTTTAAAACTAAAAAAAACATCCCATAACAAACCACTTACAAATACAACCTTCCATACAAGAGGATTAAGAATCTGAGTATTAGTAACATAACCAAATAAACCTATCCAAGTAATTATGGAGAATATAAAATCTAATATACCAAGAGGTGTTTTGTAACGAGTTACGAGTATTCCAATCGCAGCTATTGCTAGAATACCTAAGTAGCAATACCAAAAAATATCAATCATAATTATCCTACACTCTCCCCTAGTATTTATTGATTTCATTATAAATGAAATGAAATGAAATTAAATATGAATAATATTAATAAGTAATTCGAATATAAAGTGTAATAGAAGAAAAGTATGTATTCAACTAACGGCTGCTTTACTTCAATAAGGAGTAAAGCATTTTTTTAATTTCACAAAAGAGGATAATGTAAAAGCCATTTGGTTTTAACAATACGAACTCAGTAGTGGGCATACAATAAATTAACGGTAATTTATCTTCGTCGATCAGGAAAAAAATATTGAAGGAGCTTTGATTTTTGAAAAGAAATATTGCCTTAGTAGGTACACTAGGTTGTATGTTGTTAGGGGGAATATGGATTCATCAGCATCAAGAAATGGTAATCGCTTCATCTGTTAAATCTGAGAAAGAACAATCGGATGATGTCCTAATCCAGAATACCAGGATGTTATCAAAGCAAATAACAACCCAACTAAAGAAGGAACATATCTTTGATGTAGCAGGAATCAGTATTAATCATCAAAGAAAAGACATAAGTGTACGGGTAAATGGAACCCAGCAGTATCTTGATTCTGTGAAAAATGAAATTAAGAGGATAGTTGAGATGTTGGTAGAAAAAACAACTTTTAAGGATTATAAGATTGGAGCTTTTATTCAAATAACAAACGATAGCAAAGCTGATATGGAACAAATGAAGCTACTGAGTAATTTAACAACTACAATTCAAGAAGATCTAAAAGGTAAAGGCTCCGTAGGAATTGAGAATGTACTTATAGAAAAAAATTATGTAATGTTAATTGTGACTGTAAACACATCGATACACAAAGATGATTCGAAAGTTAGCGAACGGGCAAATAAAATTGAAGATGAGATTAAGACCACGTTAAAGGATGTAAAATCACCCATATTGACTGATACTGAAATAGTTGAGGTTATTGTCAATAACTCTAGTCGTGACAAAATTAATTAGAATCTAGATTATTCTTTTTCTTAATAATTCTTCTTCAACGAGTGCTTTACATCAATTAGGGGTAAGCCTTGTGCTTATTGAACTAACGCAGCAGTTTAGTTGAATAATGAAGAGTAGATTTTAGGGGGAATTTTCTATTACGCCAATTCTAAGGAGGTATTTGCTCTGAACTTCAAAAGATTAGCTTTGCTTTTATTTGTATTAATTATAATGTCGAGGTTAACGGGGTGCTCAAAAGATTCTGTAAAGGAAATAAACGATGAAATAATGCCTGAAGATTTTAACTTTAGTCTTATTTATGGGTCTTACGGGAAACAAAAAATTGACACCTTTAAAGATACTGTTGTAAAGGACCTTGTAGAGGATGGTACGATTGAAGCTAACATATCTTTTACTGAACAAGAGATGAAACAAATTTATAATGAAATGATGAGTATTGATATTATGGGTGAATTAGTAGTAGAAAATGAAAATCAAAAAGAAGAATGTGAATCAAGCTCACCATCTTTTACTAAGTGGGATATTCAAATGGATGGTAAGACTAAGTCCACTTATACTAAGAATTATTGTGATGATTTTCCAGAGGATGCATTGAAATTGATAAGACTTGCAGAATATATTAATAACATTCTTATAAATAAAGAAGAATATAAAGATTTACCAGAATCTAAAGGTTCTTATGAATGATTTTTCCATATTCAACGGGTGCTTTAGTTGAAGATCACAGGGCTGCATTCAGCAGCTCTTTTCTTATTGAACTAACGAGGCAGTTTAGTTGAAGATGAATCTATTTCAGGTATGTTCGTCAAGCAAATAGAATTAATTAGTACAAAGCTTTTCAAGGATTGGGAGGGATATTTTTGAGGTTATCTGGAATTGAAGCTACTAAAAAATTGGCTGAAGAAAAATTCCCGGAAAGTGATATTGTTTACATGGCAGGGAGTGCGTCTAGAGGGGCAGAAACAATTACATCTGATTTAGATATTGTTATTATTGATAATTCAATAATAAGTAGTTATCGTGAAAGTTTTATTTTATACGATTGGAAAATCGAAACATTTTTTCACAATTACAATAGTTATTTAGATCAGTTTAATAATGATAAGGATACTGGAAGACCTATTTTAGCTAATATGTTAGCTGAAGGGAAAGCCATAAAGGATAATGGTAAATCTAATGAAATAAAAAATAACGCAATAGAATTTATAAAAGCAGGTCCTAGTCCATTATCAGAGAGTTTTATTAAAGCTTCAAGATATTATATATATGACCTCCTCGATGACTTTGCTGATACAGAAAATCATCAGGAAGCAATAGTTACGTTAAATACAATTTCATTACAATTTGCAGATTTTATTCTTCGAGTAAATGGACAATGGACTGGAAGGGGAAAAGGACTTACGAGGGCTTTAAGACAATTCGATGAAGTAACATATAAAAGATATTTTGAAACTCTTGACTATTATTATAAAGGGGGAGTAAAACAACCTTTTATTGATTTTGTGAATGAGTTTTATGAACCTTTTGGTGGCCCTCTTTTTGATGGTTTTAGCCAAGGGAAATAACTTTTCTTCTCTTCACTACCGGGTGTTTAGTTAATGATCATAGAGCTGCTAATTGCAGCTTTTTTTCTTATTCAACTAACGCAGCAGGTAAGTTCAATAAGAGTGAAACCAAGTTTATGGAAGAACGTAATAATACATAAGATGAGGGGGTAAAGTTTTGAAGAAATTAAATTTAGTACTAATGTTAGTTATGCTTTTTGCATTGACAGTTTTATTAGCCTATGATTTTTTTCCGAAGTTCAACAACTTAATAATCATTCCAAAACCATTGCTGATTACTTTGATAATTTTTATTGTGTTAGCTAGTATCTTTTCTAATAGAATCCAAAAAGAGGACACAATAGAGATACTACGCTATCAAATCATTACCTTACTGTATCTTTTTATGTTAGTCGTTTTATTTACTATTTTAGGTGGATCTTCACAGGTAGGGATTACTTTAAGAAACCCAGTATTATGGATTGTCATCGCAATAAGTGTTTTTGAGATATTCCAACAACAGAAAAAACTGAAGTTAGCAAACTAATTGTTCTACTGGTGGATTAGTTAAAGATCATCGGTCTGCTAAGGTAGCTTTTTCCTTATTAAACTAACGCCGCTTTAGTTAAAGAAGAAATCAATATGATGACAATAGCGACCTAACATTTAATCGAACAAAGAAATGTAAAAGATTTTCAAAAGTCTTAACAGAGTTATGGTAAATAAGGAGTGTAATAATGAAAATAATAAATATAGAATATCCTACTGCGTTATCAAAAATTTTAAATATTAAGGATGACAATGTTGATGTTTTTGTTGAATTAGATGATGGATATACTTATAACTTAGTTGTTTCGACTCCAAAAAATCTTGAAACAGAGATGAGTAGGGAGAAATCAGATTATATTTCTCCTGGACAACCGATGGTTTTCGTTAAGGAGCTAACAGAGGAAAATATTCGAAAGGCACTTGAAAGCTACTTAGAATATAATGCGTATTGGTTAAAACTATATTACTTAGCTGGAGAATTTGATTTAGATACATTTGCTCAAATGTTAAATAGAATTAAGACAGAAAATGAAGAAATTTTTTAACACTAATTTTTATTTCAATCTATGGAATGTTTAGTCCTACTTCAATTAACGCAGCAGTTTAGTTCAACAAGATATGCTTTATTTTACTGAATAAATAGAGGGTTTTTTATAATAAAAATCGAAAACATTCATAGTTATTTTGAATGTAGTATGACAAAGTAAAAGTATCATGGAGGAAGAGATGAAGAGAGTAATAAACATGATTAATCCAAGTTCGAAAGTGGCTGGAGTGTCGTTAGTTGAATTTTAAAAAACAGAAAGAGCACTTGGTGCTATTTTTCCAGATGAATACAAGGAACTTTTTTTAGAAACGAATGGAGCAAAATTTGGTGATTGGACTTTGTTCCCTATTCAAACTAATGAACAAACGGCATTAACAATTGATATAGTAAAACGAAATCAGAACAGACCCAAAAATCTGCCGAGTGATATGATTTGTATTGGTGAAAAAATGAGCGGTGACAAACTTTGCTATCGAATTAGGAAAAGATTTATGCAGGAACTAATTTATACTTGGAATTACAAAACTGGGTTAGGCAAATATGCGTCTTTAACATTAAGAGAATTTATTGATAGGCATGTGCCGAAAGTGAATACTAATAAGCCTAATAAACTTGGCACTTTTATGGTTGAAAGTGGAAAGCTAATAGTTACGGACCCATACTATAATGTTGATGAAGAAGCTGAGTTGCAAATCGTACTTTCAAATGTGAAAAATGGTAATTGGACAGCTTCCATTTCTTATACTCCTGATGAAGTTGTTAAAAACATATTTGTATTTTATGGGGAAAAGAAACCAAGTGGAAAATGGCATGTTTGCGATAAACAGATTGGAGTTGACTCTGCACAAGCAGGAATTTTTGATTTTAAAACATTTGGTAGAGACGAAGCCATCCAATTTGATGATGTAGTTGAATCAGATGCACAGGGAGGAGTTTTCTCAGATGGTGCGGTTTCAATGTCTGGTTATGGTGACGGAATGTACGAAGTGAAAGTAAAATATAACATTTCAAAAAAGGTTGTTGGAGTGATGATTGACTTTGTAGATGAGGAATAATGTTATTCACCAACAAGCAGTAAAATACACCTTTGCTTATTGAACTAACGCGTGCTTTAGTTCAATAAGAATTAAACAACTTTATTATCGCTATACATCAGAAAAATGCGGATTTATAACGTTGTACACTTAAAGTTACCAAACGACGCTTTGGGTGCATTTTTTATTTAACTAATAACGCATATTGGTTAAATAATCAAACTGATTTATTACTTGTTTCAATAGTCTAGAGAGTAGTCTATAATTTTGTATAGTAATTAATTAGAAAGAGGTTCATATGTTTCAAAATTTTTTTGAGAGAACATTTATAGTGACTTTACATATACTAAAATGGTTAATGATAATATTAATATGTTGTAGTGGGTTTATTATAGGTCTTGTAATATTAGCAATTTTGGGTCTTGATATACCTGATATGGAGCCATTCATAAATATAATTGCAATACCTATAATGTTATTTGGAAATAAAACATCGCTAATGATATTAAATATTATTATTGTGGTTGTTCTTATTTTAATTTTATTTCAATTAAGAAAAATAAAGGAATAACAAAAAGCTAAGCTTAAAATTGTTTTGTTCAACAAATGGATGCTTTAGTGCAGAACAATTTATAAAGCATACAAAATAAATCCAAATAACGTTCCCAAATGCAAGTTTGGAAATACACCAAAAAGCGAAGAATGTTGTGAAATCAACGTTCGTGGCTTTTCTTATGAACATTGTTTATGCGTTGTTTTATGCACTTTTGTTAAAAGTCAATCATAGAAGAGGTTTTTAAGCATTTGAAGTAATGTTGCACGATCGTCTTTGATGAATAAAATCGTGTATAAAAATTGAAGTCTTATCGTTGTAAATTCACATAAATCTGACGAGCCCCCTTATTGTACTAACGGGTGCTTGAGTTGAAGATCAGTGAACTGCTCAGACAGCTCTTATTTCTTATTGAACTAACGAGGCAGTTTAGTTGAATAAAAAATATCTAAAGGAAGTAGAATATAATGTCATTGAATAAAAGAAAAATGATGGATAATGCCTTAAAAAGAGTTGTGATACCTGTATTAAGAAAACAAGAATTTAAAGGTTCATTACCTCACTTCAGGAGAAAGAATGAAAATAATATTGATTTAATTACTTTCCAATTCAGCAGATGGGGGGGTTCATTTGTAGTTGAAATGTCGACTTGCCCAATAAAAGGTGTAACAATGTCTTGGGGAGAAAACATTCCCCCTAACAAAGTTACTGCCCATCATCTAAATAATAGCTTTAGGTTAGGTGCAAAATCGGAAGATGAAGATGGGATATGGTTTGATTTTGAGCAAGCAGAAACAGAAGAAGAATTTGAGAAAGTTGCTTCGAATGTTTTGGTTTTATTAAATCCTTCAGACCGTCTATGGATTTCAAAGTTATTCAACTAACAGGTGCTTTAGTCAAGATCAGGGGCTGTGGGTACAGCTCTTTTTTCATCTTCAACTAACGCAGCAGTTTAGTTGAATAAGGATAAGGAAGTATTTTCATATAGCTTATTCGAACGATTAAAATGGGATGAGGTATGTTTTATTTCTAAGTTTTATTAAGAGTGGGAGATTGTATGAAAACCTATATGAAAATTTTTATGTATTTCTTTATAATGATAGCCATATTCGTCATCTCGAATATTTATTCTAGTGAAAATTTTCAAAAGCCATTCAATACTTTAGATATTATGGATATTTCAAGAATGGTTTTGATAAACATAATTAAATTAGTAAGTTTATTACTTATTATTGATACTTATATGAGATTTAACGAGATATCCAATGTTAAAAAAACATTATTATTAGTAATAGCTATTCCAAGTTCAATCGTTATTTGTGCATTTCTCACAAGTATCTATTAAAAATTTATCTTTGTTCAACTACGGGTGCTTTACTTCAAGATGGAGTAAAGCCTTTTCCTCTTATTGAACTAAAGCAGCAGGTTAGTTTAAGAGTGATGTTTAACTGGTGTTCAACAATCGGGCTCATATTGCCGCAAAACACCTTAAAGAAAGTTGGATATCTATGTTACATTTTAGAAGAGATTGTGAAGATTTCTACTTAAAGTAACTGAAAGAAAGAGGTTTTAAATTGAATATTTCTATTGGATATTTACCAAATAGATATCGTGAGTTTACACAAGATGAGGGCGGACATTTTCCATTTGCAGTAGATAATACATTTCCTTATGTATTGTCAGTAGGGGTTTATTTACCAGAGTATGATGATAATTTTGTGCCTATCTGGATGGATAATATTAAAGCATTTCCTCTCTATTTTTATGCGGATATTAATTCCTTCAAGAATGAGTATGAAGAGATTTTAAATACATCGCAAATTGAATATCGCTACTTAACAGAGGATAAGAAATCGTCCGTATCTGTCGCAAAGATTCAAGATATAGAGCAACTTTTAACAACTTTTCCTTTTTACATTACACTTGAATGCGCAGGGAGTACTATTGTTTGGAGTACAGAAGAGGATGTCTTTAGTGTTGAACAAAGGGAATGGGGAGGAAAATCGAAAGGTTATGTTCAAAAAACAATCGTCATAGAACCAAAAGTAGATATGAGTATTTTTGTGATTGGTCACGATGGGAACAGTATTGATGTTCTTTCAAATCAAGCGTACTTTTCGACTTACGAAAATATAACAAAAACTCTTCCTGAATTTGTAATACCAAGTTTATGTGAATTCGGTTAATTTACTAAGGAATCATTTCGAAAGATACAGTCACTCTTATACAAACGGGGCAATTAGTTGAATAACGATGTTCAACAATAGGGCACGATTGTTTTAAGAAGCGTCTCTGTTCTTATTCAACGAGTGCTTTAGTTTAAAATCCTCTGGTTGCTAAGGCAGCTTTTTTTCTTTTTTAACTAACGAGGCAGTTTAGTTTAAAAGGAACAGTAGCAAAACATTAAAACATTGGGGTGTATTGTATGAAAAAGGTTATGCCATTTGTTATATTACTTATGTTTTTCTTAGGGGCTTGTAACAAAGATGAAGTGAAATCTGAAATATATAGTGGTCGTGATTTGTCCATTATAATTATTGGCGATATTCCAGATGTGAGAGAAGAAAATATTACATTTACTCAAAAATCAATAGAAGAAATCTCTGGAGATTTAAAGAAGACTTCAAATGAATTTGACGCAGTATTTATTACACCCTCACAATTTTCTGAAGCCGATGATGACATATATGTGGCAACTTATCAAGGTTTAACAATTCCAACCTTTTTTATTGAATCAAAAAAAAGACATATTCCTTTTGTAAATGAAAATCTAACCTATGAAAATGCACCTGTAATTGAAGGTGAACTCTCTTATGCAACAGGCTACCTATATGATGGTACAAAAGAAGAAACTAATGCTGATGTTTGGCGATACGGTTTGTATAACGATGTTAAGAACGAAGTGAATATAAAAGATGTTTACACGCGGATTTTTGAAACAATAAGTGATCAAGTTCAAAAATAGACAACACAAAAGTAAAATATAAGAGTTTCTTATTAAGCTAACGGTTGCTTGAGTTGAAGATCTGTGAGCTGCAAAGTCAGCTTGTATTTCTTGTTGAACTAACGCAGCAGTTTAGTTCAATAAGAAAAATGGTGAAATAGTGGGTTGAAAGGTGAGGCTTATGTATGAATAATTTCCTAATTGAAAATGATTTACTTTCGTTGTTTGAATGTGAACCTACATTGTTCGATACTACATCGAAAGACTTTTATTATAATGAAACAACATATAAATTTTCTAATGGTGAGGAAGACTTCACTGTTACACTCTCTCCATCTTATAGTGAAGTGAAAATACAAGTAATCTAACGGACTTCAAATAAATTAATATCACTCTTAGATTTAAAGAGAGTTGATAAATTTGAAATTACAACAGATAAAAAAGACCTTTCAAGTGTACTATTAAGAAATCAGAATGATGACTTTACACATACAATTGAAATTGATTTTAAGCCAAAGTTCAAATTGATTTTTAAAGAACATTACACGGAGTAAAAGAATGGTCTTAATCAACGGATGCTTTAGTAAAAAAACAGAAAAAACGAGCTTGGAAATGCTTTCCAGGCTCGTTTTTCTATACAATATCTACCATTCACTTTAACACAGACCCTCTTTCCTTATTTTAATCGTAATGTTTCAATCATTTCTTTTCCGTCAACCATTTTTGTAGAAAATGCAATATTGTCAATTTCTTTGACTTGGTCGAAATCACCGGTAGCATCGGGTGCTATTACATACCTCTTTTCTTGTCCTTCATATTCAATAACGACAGATTCTTTAGCATCACCTTCAAAGCCTTTGAAAACACCTTCCACTTGGGTGGTCAATTCAATCGCGCCAGGATCTCCGTCCTTGTTTTCATTATCTACACTTACATCTTGTTCCGTGTTACACGCTACAAGTGATAATGCTAGAATGGAAATCGCAGTGAAATGTTTCCATTTCTTCAATTGGTAATAACCTCCTTTTTCAAATAGACGTCTTTGCACAGTGTCAGTTACACTTCCAAAGATGTTTTGTGATACAATTTTTTTGTTAGAAGTCTAAATTGTGAGCTGATATTTTATGTTAAGCCCTACTTACGCTATTGTCGATATTGAAACAACGGGTCATTCGCCTGCAAAAGGGGATCGGATGATTCAATTTGCCGTTGTATTCGTACGCGAATGGCAAATTCAATCAACTTTTTCAACCTTCATTCAACCCGGGAAAAAAATCCCTTTTTTCATACAAGACTTAACCAATATTTCAGATGAGGATGTCAAAGACGCACCGGTTTTTGAAGATGTGGCCGGAGATATTTATGACATGCTCGAAGACTGTATTTTTGTGGCCCACAATACGAATTTCGACTTGTCATTTGTGCAAGCTGAATTCAAGCGTATTGGCTTTCCATTATGGAAAGGCAAAAAAATGGATACAGTTGAACTGTCACGATTATTGTTTCCGACATCATTCAGTTATAAGTTGCAAGATATTACCCAAGAGCGGGGCATCCAACTAGCGAATGCCCATCGTGCTGACGATGACGCCTATGCAACTGCTGAATTATTTATAGAATGTATTAAAGAAATTGAAAAACTGCCCATTCAAACTTTGGAACTGATTCATAAACGCTCATTTCAGTTGAAATTTGATATTTCTTCTTTGTTTTTTGAATCATTACAAAAAAAGAGAAAGATGCTCAAATCTGAAAATCTTGACTACTATAAAGGAATTCCCCTTCGACAAAAATATTTAATGGAAAGTTCGGAAGAGCCCTCCTTTTTCTACCCAGAGACGAAAAATCAGAAACGACTCTATTTTTCTGAAGGGTTACAAGACTTTAAAGAACGTGACGGCCAGTTTCAAATGATGGATGCCATATGGCAAACTTTTCAGGATAAAAATGAACTGGCCATTGAAGCCTCAACGGGACTTGGAAAGACACTAAGTTATTTAATACCAAGTTACTTTCATGCAAAAAAACAAAATAAAAAGGTATTAATCAGCACGTATACGACACATTTAATGGAACAACTTCAGGATGTGGAAATACCGAAATTAGAAGCCATTGTTAAAAACAAAGTTCATGTTGCGATTCTTAAGGGTGCCAGACATTACCTTGACTTGCGTCGTTTTGAGGAGTTATTGCGCGCAAAAGATGAATCATATGATGAGACATTTGCCATTTGCCAGCTTTTAGTATGGTTAACTAGGACATCTACTGGTGATGTTGGTGAACTAAACGTTTCAAGCGGCGGACAATTTTTCATAGACAAAGTTCGGAAAAATGCATTTTCTGTTAAGACACCGGAAGTGAATAATCATGATTTTCATGCATATGCGTTACTTCAAAGTCAGCAAGCAGATATTCTCATAACGAACCATGCAATGCTGTTTACTGATCGGCATCGTTTAGAGCCATTACTCTCGGAGGAAATCAATGCATTTGTAATTGATGAAGCACATCAATTTATACAAGCAGCGAATACAAGGGATGAACGGATCTTTTCTTACACCCAGTGGAAATATGTTTTCGGGCAACTTGGAACACGTGATCAGGAGCAGTTAACTTATGCCTTTGCAAAGGTATTGGAGAAACATGGTGTGGATGTGATTTATTCATTAGAAGAGCTTGACCGGATCTATATCAAATGCAGTGAAAAATTTGACGAAGCAGTTCAATCACTTATACAAAATGTCAGTCGTAAAACTGCGAGTAAATCTCACTCCAAACAAACTGTATTATTCGAAGAATTAGAGTTGGATTATGAATTGCTTGACGAAGTTTACCAATTTCTCCAACGATGGGTGACAATCGCACAACACTTGCTTGAACGTATGGGGAAAAGCCAAATCGAATCAACGCATGCAGATAAATTAGTAGCTGCAGAGTGGCAATATTGGTTGAACGAAATGAAAATAAAAACAGGGGAATGGGTCGGTATTTTCCTTTCTTCTCCGTCTGAACATTCTGTGTGGCTGGAAATGGATCGTAGAAGCATTCCAGGAAGCCTTCATGTATACAAAAAGCCAATAGACAGCACGAAAGCAGTTAATGAAATATTTAACGATTGGAGAGACCGGGTCGGTATCGTATGGACTTCCGGGACGCTATCGGTTCCAGGTAATAATCGATTTATCGTTAACCAATTAGGGCTACCAGACACAGTTTCTATCAAAACATACTCTGCTCCAAAAGATTTTTACCAGGGGGCGAATTTATTTATCGTCGATGACATGCCGGATATTCAGCATGTTTCCCAATCCGATTTTATTGAAGCCGTAGCCGATGCAGTGATTCAAACTGTTCTAATTACTGAAGGTAGATGCTTTGTGCTATTCACATCGCAGGATATGCTGCGTAAAACTGTCGATTTAATTCAGGATACTGGATTACTCGAGGATTATATGTTGTTCGCCCAAGGAATGACATCAGGAAGCCGGATGAAATTATTAAAATCATTCCAACGGTTCCGAAAGTCCGTATTATTTGGTACCAATAGTTTCTGGGAGGGGGTAGACGTTCCAGGTGATGCATTAACGGCAGTCATTTTGGTCAGGTTGCCATTTTCTTCTCCGGATGAACCGGTATTCAAAACACAGGCAGACCGTCTGACCAAACAAGGAATTAATTCTTTTTCTTCCTTGGCATTGCCAGAAGCCATACTCAGATTCCGACAAGGTTTTGGTCGATTAATCCGGTCCTCAACCGATCGAGGTGTTTTTATTGTGCTTGATCGCAGAATCGAGTCAAAGTCGTACGGAAAAGAGTTTATTCGTGCTTTGCCTGATATACCTATCAAGAAAGTATCCCTAGAAGATATGGTCTTGGACCTTGAACATTGGTATAATGAGAAAGTATGAGCGAAGAAAGTAGGGGTTTCAAAATGGAAAGCAGAATTGAAGTAATATCAACAGTTACGGTTGACTATCAATCAGACTTGTATAAAATTGTGGACGCCTTGAATCGCACTTTGAAAGAAAGAAATCTAATGTTTGGTCTGGCACTCGAAAAAGACAATCATGAGAAAGCCGTTTTCACTATTTATAAAACGTAAGGTGCAGACATGAAAAAATGGGTTATTTTTATCAGTGTATTTATTCTTTCTTTAAGTCTTTGTATCAGCTTGTTTGTCTTGTGGAAGGCTGGACAACCATTCAAGAGTGCAAAACAAGATGCTGAACAAGTGGCAATCAGTGAGAAAAAGTTATCAGAAGTGACGGATTCACAGGTGTACAGTAGTTCAAATACATATATTACTGTACTTGGAAAAGATGAAAACGGGGAAGAAAAAGCTGTATTTATCCCTTCATCCCAAAAATTAAAAATTCAAGAAGTGCTAATGAAAGATGGCATTTCTAAAAAAGAAGCAATTAAAGCTGTAGAAGATGAATTTGAAGTAAAAGAAGTACTTCATTCCAAACTGGGTTGGGAACAAAAGCAAGCTGTTTGGGAAATTACATTTTTAAATGAAAATGACAAACTCAATTACGTTTATTTATTTTTCGACAATGGTAAATGGTGGAAACGTATTTTGAACTTGTAAAAGGGGACAATTGATGATGAAACCTCAATTAGCTAATCGTGTTCAGACATTAACACCGTCAACAACACTTGCTATTACAGCAAAAGCGAAAGAGTTAAAAGAACAAGGTATTGATGTCATTGGACTAGGTGCAGGCGAGCCTGATTATAATACGCCCCAAAATATTTTAGATGCGGCTCTTAAGTCAATGAATGAAGGGCACACAAAATATACGCCAGCAGGCGGTTTGCCCGCATTAAAAAAAGCAATTATTGACAAGTTGGAAAGAGATCAACAAATAAAATATCAAGCTTCGGAAATTTTAATAGGTATCGGTGCAAAACATGTACTTTATACATTGTTCCAAGTGCTGTTGAATGAAAATGATGAAGTCATTATTCCAATTCCATATTGGGTAAGCTACCCTGAACAAGTGAAACTTGCTGGAGGCGTACCTGTTTATATTGAAGGTACAGCTGAACAACAATATAAAATCACTGCCAAACAAATTAAAGAAGCAATTTCTGACAAAACTCGTGCCATTATCTTAAATTCTCCAAGCAATCCAACTGGCATGCTTTATACAAAAAAAGAATTACAAGAAATTGCAGACGTTTGTGAAGAGGCAAACATCTGGATTGTCTCTGATGAAATTTATGAAAAATTGATTTATGGAAATGCTCAACATATCTCCATTGCCCAACTTTCGGATGATGCAAAAGAGCGTACGATTATTATCAATGGTGTGTCTAAATCACATTCTATGACAGGTTGGCGTATAGGTTATGCAGCAGGTAATAAAGAATTAATTACAGCAATGACAGATTTAGCGAGTCATTCTACATCAAACCCTGTTACTACATCTCAATATGCTGCAATCGAAGCGTATAATGGACCTCAGGACACGGTAGAAGAAATGCGAACTGCATTTGAATCACGTCTGGAAATTATTTTCCCAAAACTTGCAGCTATTCCAGGCTTCAAAGTATTAAAACCACAAGGAGCATTTTATTTATTACCAGATGTTTCTGAAGCAGCAAAAAATACAGGATATGATTCTGTCGATGCATTTGTGGAAGCACTACTGACTGAGGCAAATGTAGCTGTCATTCCAGGTTCTGGTTTTGGAGCTCCATCAACAATTCGATTATCCTACGCAACTTCACTCGATTTACTTGAAGAAGCAGTGGCACGTATAGATACATTTGTACGATCAAAATGGCAAGAAGGTTTGCTGTAATTTCTGGAGGAACTTATGAAAAAAATTATGATTCAAGATATGCCAAAGCACTTAGGCGAAACAGTAAAATTGGGTGCTTGGTTAGCTAACAAACGTTCAAGTGGAAAAATTGCATTTTTACAACTTCGCGATGGTTCTGGTTTCGTACAAGGCGTTGTTGTTAAGGCAGATGTGGCTGAAGAACTATTTATCAAAGCAAAATCTATAACTCAGGAAACTTCAATGTATGTCGTAGGAGAAGTTACGAAAGATGAGCGTTCTTCTTTTGGTTTTGAACTTCAAGTGAAAGATATTGAAATTATTCACGAGGCAGTGGACTTCCCGATCACACCAAAAGAACATGGAACTGAATTTTTGATGGATAACCGTCATTTATGGTTACGTTCACGTAAACAACATGCCATCATGAAAATCCGCAATGAAGTCATTCGTGCAACTTATGAATTTTTCAATGAGAATGGATTTGCAAAAGTAGATCCACCAATTTTGACGGGTTCTGCACCTGAAGGAACATCTGAATTGTTCCAGACAAAATATTTTGATGAAGATGCTTATCTTTCTCAATCAGGTCAACTTTACATGGAAGCGGCTGCGATGGCACTTGGAAAAGTATTTTCATTCGGTCCAACATTCCGTGCTGAAAAATCAAAAACACGTCGCCATTTAATAGAATTCTGGATGATCGAGCCCGAAATGGCTTTCACTGAATTTGAAGAAAACCTTGAAGTTCAAGAACAATATGTATCTTACGTTGTTCAATCCGTATTAAAAAACTGTAAGTTGGAATTAGAGCGTCTTGATCGTGATGTAACAAAACTTGAGCATATTCAAGCTCCATTCCCACGTATTTCGTATGACGATGCTATTACCTTCTTACATGAAAAAGGGTTTGAAGATATTAAATGGGGCGATGATTTCGGAGCTCCACATGAAACAGCTATTGCTGAGCATTATGACAAGCCTGTATTCATTACGCATTATCCGATCGGTATTAAACCATTCTATATGCAACCACACCCAGAACGTGATGATGTCGTTTTATGTGCGGATTTAATTGCACCTGAAGGGTACGGGGAAATCATTGGTGGCTCAGAACGTATTCATGATTACGATTTATTGAAACAACGCCTTGCAGAACATGAATTGGATGAAAAAGCATATGCATGGTATCTGGAACTGCGTAAACAAGGTTCAGTACCTCATTCAGGATTTGGTCTAGGGTTAGAGCGTACAGTAGCTTGGATTAGTGGAGCAGAACACGTTCGTGAAGCAATTCCATTCCCGCGTTTGTTAAACCGTTTATATCCATAAACAAGAAAAGTGCAGAAGCCCACGCGAGCTCGACTCTTACGGTGGAGGGTACGAGCTGGGCTTCGGAACTAGACATAATGAAAGTAAAGAATATATCTAAAATTCGTAAACGAGTTTTTTACTCAATAATTTAAGTACAAAGGAGAGTTCGGGTATGCATCAGCAACAGCCAGATCGGCTCCGTATGTGGACAGAGCAGGGAAATGTAACCATTTCCCAGCTCTTTTTTCAACATTACAAAAAATGTGATATCCAGGATGATGAAGCATTATTGATTCTTCATATGATGGCGTTTATCGACAAAGGAAACCATTTTCCAACACCTGATGATTTGGTAAAACGATCCCATTTCACTTCGGAACAAGTCAGTCGACATATGCAAAGGCTGTTCCAAAAAGGATATTTATCAATCCAACAAAGATATGATGACAAAGGCGTTCTAATTGAAGCATTTTCATTTCATACCTTGTGGAACCGCATAATTGACATAGTTCTTGAAGAAAATGTATCTGAGAAAGAAATGACGCAAAAAGAAAAAGAAGGCGATATTTTCCGTTTATTCGAACAAGAATTCGGACGTTTTCTTTCCCCGATGGAAAGCGAAACCATTGCAATGTGGATGGATCAGGATCAGCAATCACCTGAGTTAATTCGGGCAGCACTTAAAGAAGCGGTGCTGGCACAAAAAATGAGCTTGCGTTATATCGACCGAATTTTGTTTGAATGGAAAAAGAAGAACGTCAAAACCATGCAGGATGTAGAAAAACAAGCAAGTCAATTCCGCACAGTGCCGGAGAGAACATCTACACCAATACAATCTCAAAAAACAAATAAAGTTCCATTCTATAATTGGTTAGAAGAGCGAGAGTAGGGAAGTGAGAATATGCTAACAAAAAGTCAATGGGAGTACTGTTTATCGGAAATGGATAGAATGTTCCCGGATGCTCATTGTGAGCTCGTTCACTCCAATCCATTCGAGTTGACAATCGCTACGTTGCTTTCTGCTCAATGTACGGATGTTCTCGTTAATAAAGTGACTCCGGCTTTGTTCGCAAAGTATCAGACACCTGAAGATTATCTAGCGGTACCTATAGAAGAACTGCAAGATGATATACGATCAATCGGATTATTCCGTAATAAAGCTAAAAACATTCAAGCTTTGTGTCGGATGCTAATTGAACAATTTAATGGGGAAATACCAGCAAATCGTGATTTGTTGACGATGCTTCCTGGAGTTGGAAGGAAAACAGCAAATGTTGTTGTATCTGTAGCATTTGATATCCCGGCTTTGGCAGTGGATACACATGTTGAGCGGGTGACAAAGCGTCTCGGACTTTGCCGATGGAAAGATTCGGTTCTGCAAGTTGAAGAGACAATTATGAAAAAGACGCCCATTAACAATTGGTCACGAACACATCATCAACTTATTTTCTTCGGTCGTTATCATTGCAAAGCCCAAAATCCCCAATGCCCAGTTTGCCCTCTTCTATCTTTATGCCGTGAAGGGAAAAAACGATTCAACAAAGGGTTGGTAGAGATTTGATTCGCTTTGATCCCACACATGCAAAAAAAGAAGACCTTAGTGAATTGTTTAATCAATGGTCAACACTAAAAGAAACAATACAAGATGCTTTTAAAGTCAAAAATAGTGAAACTCATCAGCAGATGAAAAATGGCATCAAGCTTTATCAAGAGTTACTACTGCAAGTATCTGAATCCAACAATTTTGACCCTGAAGAATTAAAGTATTACGAAATCCTTCCTTTGAACGGACAGGAGAGATATACGTTTATTGTGATGAACTCAAATCGCTATAGCGCATTTTGTCAATTAAACGAATTATTTGATGAAACAAATAAGAAAATTGCCCGTTTACGAATAAAAGCCACATAAAAAGAAGCAGATCCTCAATGGACCTGCTTCTTTTTTACATTCTTTATAGGGTTAAAGAGGAAATTGATTCTGATTTACGAGTTGATACAGTTCTCGTTTTATTCTCATTTCCTGTCGTGTTTGTTGCACCTTCAGATGAATCATCTCCTCCATCTTCACCGCCATCTTCTGGTGGTGTGGGTTCTTCTTCTGGAGGCGTGGTCTCATCGTCTTCTGGAGGAGTGGTACCATCATCTCCTGGAGGTGTAGTACCTTCATCATCTGATCCACCTTGACCATTTCCTTGACCATTACCATTACCGTTTCCGTTGCCGTTTCCTTGACCGTTTCCTTGGCCATTACCTTCACCAGGAGTTTCATCTTCTTCTTGTTCAGGTACTTCAACAGCGTCAATTTCAAGAGTAGTACTAGTTGGTTCACTTCGTACTCCTTCAGCTATTGCTACTACGGTAAACGTATAGGTACTGCCTGGAGTAATACCAGTGACTATTAAACCTTCCTGGCTAGTGGTTTGTAGAACGGAAGGACTGCCACCGTCTACTGTAAATGAAACTTCAAATGCAACATCCAAATTATCTTTATCTCGTTTAGGTGCTTTGTGTTTCCAAGATAATGTAGCAGATTGATCACCTTCACTATATTCTGCTTTGAAGTTTGATGGAGCATCGACTTCAATTTGTTCGTATTCCTCAGATACTTCTGTAGGTTCTGATCCACGAACAAATAATTCTGTTTGTTTTAAATTGTCCGGTGTAAATTCACTTGCAAGTCGAAGAGGGGAAGTGCCTACTTCAACCGTTGCTTCCACGACTGAATTTGGTCGTTTAAAGCGTGGTGTGTCTTTACCTTCTGACACATTTGACATAACGTCTTTAAATAACCTTTGAGCGAAAGTACGCTCATTTGAATCGTCGGTATTAATTGCATTTTTACGTTCTTTATAACCGGTCCAAACGGCGATTGAGTAATTTGTTGTATAACCCGCAAACCAAATATCTGGAGCTGAGCCTTCCGACAAATTGTAATCTTTAAATTCTTTAGCGGTATAGTTGGTCGTACCTGTTTTACCTGCAACATCCAAGCCTGGGATAATTGCGGCTTTACCAGATGCGCCTCTACGGTCACTGACGACATCACGAAGCATATCGGTCACCATAAATGCAGTTGAATCTTTCATGGCTGGTTTTGATTTTGGTTTAAATGTTTTCTTTGTTTCACCATCACGATAGACAATTTCACGAATCGAGAAAGGCTCTGAGAATACACCGGCATTTCCGAATGCGGCATAAGAGGCTGCCAATTTAATCGTGTTTATTCCAGTAGTTGCTCCAATCGCAGCGGATTCATAATCGAGATAGTCACCAGTAATGCCTAAACTATTTGCAAAATCTCTGCGATCATCACTTTTAACTTCTTTAAAAGCTTTAACAGCTGGAATATTTCGAGAGCGATATAATGCTTCGCGCATAGACATAGCTCCCATATACTCGTTATCAAAGTTATAAATTTGTTGATCCGAATTTGAATAATTCATTTTTTCATCAACAAGAGTGTGACCGGTTGACCAATTTAAATATTCGATCGCTGGACCATAATCCAATATCGGCTTAACTGTTGAACCAATTCCTCGTTTAGAGACATCTTGTGCGTAGTTGAACTCAAGGCTTGGACCGTAATCTCGGCCGCCACCTACAGCAACAATGGCACCAGTTTTCGTATCCAAAACGGTCATACCCGCCTGAATTTCTTTGGTAGGGAAGTTATCCCCAGAAAAAGCTGCTTCAACTGAACCTTGAGCTTGTGGGTCCAGAGTCGTATAGACTTTTAATCCATCAGCTAAAGAATCACCTTTGCTTTTTGCTGCCAACTCATTTAAAACAATGTCTAAAAATGCAAGATACTTAGTGGAATTAGAAGGTTTGCGATTTTCTTCAGCCAGTAAACCTTCAGTAAGTGGAATCGCTTGTGCTTCTTCCATTTCAGCTTTCGTAATTTTCCCATGCTGTTCCATTAGGCGCAAAACAATATTGCGACGTTTTTCTGCTGCTTCAGGATTTTTGAAAGGATTAAAGTTGTTCGGACTTTGAGGCATTCCTGCCAACATAGCCATTTCGTGTAGTTTCAAGTCCTTTAATTCTCTTCCGAAAAAGCTTTCAGATGCTGTCCCGAAACCATAAATATTTCCTGACATTAAGACTTTGTTGAAGTACATTTCAAAAATTTCTTCTTTTTCGTATTTCTGCTCAAGCTGATAAGCAAGGTATGCTTCCTGAGCTTTACGTTTCAATGTTTTTTCATTTTGTAAAAATGAGTTTTTGATTACTTGCTGTGTTAATGTACTAGCCCCTTGTGAACCAAAGCCACTCGTGATGTTAGCAAGTACAGCACCACCAAGACGATAAAAATCGATTCCATTATGTTTATAGAAACGGACGTCTTCAGTAGCCAATATGGCTGCTTCCATTTCTTTCGGTATATCTTCGTAATTTACATAATCACGGCTTTCAGAACCGATAGTTGCAAACACATCACCGTTTATATCATAAAATTCAGATGAAATTGGGTCCTTTAATGATTCTTCATCCAATACTGGTGCAGAGCTGGCGTAAAAAGCAAAGAGTCCTCCACCAAATAATAGTCCTGCCAATCCGATAATGAAACAAGCAACGATAATACGTTTAAACAAACCTGAAGTGCTTGTTTTTTTCGATTTCTTCTGTTTTTCTAATTCTTTTCTTCGTTGTCCACGAGAGTTAGCTTTTTCGCTCACAAACGTCTCCTCACTTTCACTGCTTTACAGATTCCTCTGAAAGCATCTTTGTTACTCCTCGCAAATAGTCAATAGGGGGATAGGCTCCTGGGACTATTTCAAAGGCATGTTGTTCGAAAAACTCAAACGGTATTGATTTGCGACCACCTTTACACATATCGTCCCACGCATTCTGAAGGAGACGATATGGTAACACGAAGTATCGATTGAGGGATGAAAAGCGGACGATTAAAAACGTCAGTCCTTTTTGATCCGTGACCATCCTCATGTGGTCGATCTGATGTGCATGGATGTTCTTTAAAGGGAAGGAAGTTTTATTTTTCGTTTCTTTCGCTTCAAAATCCACGTGAATGCCTTGCCATACACCATTAAAGTCAGTAGTTGAAGCAGTACGGTAATAGGCTTCTTTGATGACAGCTGCACTTCGGGAAGGATATTCTACTTTTACGACTTGAATTGGTACAGGTTTCTTATGAATAACTGCAGTACCTCTTTGCATATAAAAGTCATTTGTTTCATTAATCTCATCCTCTAAGGTTTTTCCCCGGTTACTGAAGGTATAATCCTTCTTTGCACGTTTTTCCGAATTTTTTTTTTGTGGCGTATAAATCTTACCATTCGGGTAGTTAATTGCCATGCTCGTCACCTCGCATATCAGTTTATCATAACCACACCATACTAGACGTGAATTGTGTCTTAAGGTTTCATGATTTGTGTGTCGAATTATTGTAAGTATTAGCTTATTCCTTCTAGTTTTGTCGTTGACAAAGGAAATCATTAAGAAATGGAGAACTTCACTAACAACTGGAGGGATGCAGCATGAAACGAATAGAAGAATTGATCGAACAGTTGTCATTACTCGAACATATTTTGGAAGCTCGATTTATACAGGAAAGATCGACACAGACGCAAAGTGTCATTGATAAAGGTCAACAGGTGGGGAAAGCACTGAAAGAAACGGAACAAATGATAGAATGGAATATCTGTTCGCAAAAAAGTGGTTAAAACCACTTTTTTTTGTTACTATAACTGTAACAAAGGGGCTGAGACCATGAAGTTAAACGAACAAACTAAATTGATTTTGAAAGAAAGTCAAAATTGTTTAATTCGTCATCAAGAAATGCGTGACACGGACACATCTCCGGATTTTTTTTCACAAGTGAAGCCCCATGCAGATCATTGGCACTCTTTCCTGATTGAATGGAGAGAGAATGCCAACTTTTGGATTATCCAACATCGTCCGAAGTATATGCGAATCCAACAAATAGATGCGGCAATTGAAGCTTTCAATCAATATGTCGTTCAATCATTTTATAAAGAGACTGGAAAAAAGAGATTTGCACAATCCATACAATCAACTTGTTACACGTTGCAAACTTTTATACATGCCATAGAGCAAGAAGGTGAAAAGCTTGATCAGGAAACAATCAATAAATGATATTTTAAGTGAGTGGAAGCAGGACCCGGTCATGCGTGAACGAATTGTTCATTGGCACACAATCGACGAAAAAGAGGCATTGCTATCTGATTTCCCGGAAGATTTACATTCATCCATTCAACAAGCATTGAAAGAACGAGGTATTACACAGCTATATAGCCATCAGAGGCTTGCGTATGATACAGCAAGGAATGGACAATCTTTTACGGCGATTACGCCAACTGCGTCCGGAAAATCTCTTTGCTATCATTTACCGGTCTTGCAATCAATTGTTGAAGACAGTTCATCGAGGGCGCTCTATTTATTTCCAACAAAGGCTCTCGCTCAAGATCAAAAATCCGATTTAAATTTATTGATTGAACAAATGAATGAAGATATTTTGAGTTACACATATGATGGCGATACTTCACCGGCTATTCGTACAAAAGTTAGAAAAGCCGGGCATATCGTCTTGACAAATCCCGATATGCTCCACTCTGGAATATTACCTCACCATACGAAATGGGTTTCATTATTTGAAAACTTAAAGTATATCGTTGTAGATGAGCTTCATACATACAAAGGCGTTTTTGGCAGTCACGTAGCACACGTATTGCGAAGATTAAAACGTATCTGTCAATATTATGGAAGTAATCCGGTTTTTATATGTACTTCAGCAACAATTGCCAACCCGCAAGAACTGGCAGAATCATTGACTAACGAAACTCATAAACTGATTGATGAAAATGGTGCGCCGTCGGGTAAGAAAAATTTTATTTTTTATAATCCGCCGATCGTTCATCCGACTTTTGGTGTCAGACGCAGCGCTATTCTTGAAGTACGGGATCTTGCCAAACGTTTATATAAAGAAGGGATTCAAACCATCGTTTTTGCGAAAAGCAGAGTTCGTGTTGAGATGCTTGTTACGTACTTAAAAGAGCTATCCAAGAAAAAAATAAATGATGAATCCATTCGTGGCTATCGAGGGGGATACTTGCCTTCTGAACGTAGACAAATTGAAAAAGGTTTGCGGGATGGCACAATTCAGACGGTTGTCAGTACAAATGCGCTGGAACTTGGTGTAGATATCGGTCAGTTGCAAGCCTGCATCATGACCGGTTACCCGGGAAACATAGCAAGTGCTTGGCAACAGGCTGGACGGGCTGGCAGGAGGCAGGATGAGGCCTTAATAATCTATGTCGCTCAATCTACTGCTCTTGATCAATATATTGTGAATCATCCTGCATTCTTACTGGGTCAATCTCCAGAAGAAGCTCGTATACATCCCGACAATCTAGTGATATTGATGGATCACCTAAAATGTGCTTCATTTGAATTGCCTTTCAAGACCACTGAACAATACGGGGAATTTGAAATACAGGATTTGCTGGCTTATTTAGAGGAAGAAGGGATACTGGTACGGACTTCTGATAAATGGCATTGGATGAGTGATCGTTTTCCTGCACATCAAATCAGTTTACGTTCAGCCTCGCAGGAAAATGTCATCATTATTGATCAAACCATCCCGGCCGCAACGAAAGTAATTGGCGAAATGGATCGCTACAGTTCCATGACTTTATTGCATGAAGAAGCGATTTATTTACATCAAGGCATTCAATTTCAAGTGGAGAAACTGGACTGGGAAGAAAAGAAAGCTTTTGTGAGAGAAGTGGATGTAGATTACTTTACGGATGCCAATCTTGCAGTTGAATTAAAAGTAATGAGTGAAGATAAAGAGAGAAGATTCAAAAACGGTTCCGTCTTTTATGGAGACGTGTCCATTTTAGCGATGGCGACCATATTCAAAAAAATACGCTTTGATACTCATGATAATATTGGGTCAGGACCGATCCAACTTCCTCCCGAAGAATTGCATACTTCTTCGAGTTGGTTAAGTTTTAATCGACCGACTGGCTGGACGGATGCCATGCTTACGGATGCGATGACAGGTGCAGCGACTTCAATTGCATCATTTATTCCTTTGTTCGTCCATTGTGATCGTCGCGATATTCATGTGGTACCACAAGTGAAATCCATTCATGCAGAACTCCCAACATTTTTTGTTTATGACAGCTATCCAGGAGGTATTGGGATCAGTGAACGCGTTTTTGACGTTTGGCCAGAACTACTTGGACACGTTGAACAGCATGTTGAAGCGTGTCCATGTGATCAAGGATGTCCTGCGTGCATCGGACCACAGGAAGCAATTGTGGGGATGAAAGATGAAGTGTTGAAACTTCTTACTTATTTACAATTAGAATCAACAGGTGATCCGTATGTCATTTGAAAAAAATCTCCTACAAATGAAGAAGTTAATCAAGAAAAAGCCAGCGAAATCTGAATCGCTGGCTCCTTTCGTCATACCAGAAAAACCGAAATATACAAAGGCATGGGAACAATCAGGTCTGAAAGTAATAGAAAATGACTTCGGCATCGTTTTTGAAAAAAAGATTGTGTATGAACAAACATACTGCCACGGGAATTTCAAATTAAAAGAAGTTTTCGATGCTTTCGCTCTATGGAATTCATTTCAAGGCGTACATCCCGTATCGACAGATGGCAAACAAGTTGTCTTCTTTGATACAGAAACAACGGGTCTAAAAGGAACAGGAACCTACATATTCTTAATTGGACAGTTGAAATGGAATAAAGATCATTTTGAAATGACACAACATATTATGGCTGATCCGAGTCATGAAGCCGCAATGTTATATGAATCGGGTTTATGGAAACCCGAACAGACCGTTATTACGTATAATGGAAAAAGTTTTGACTGGCCCCAATTGCAAACACGATGGACATTGAACCGCGAGCATCTTCCGAAACTATCGGATCCTATTCATATTGATTTACTTCATGGGTCAAGAAGAGTCTGGCGGAATGATCTTGATCAATTCAAATTGACAAAAATCGAAGAGGAAAAACTGGGTTTCAAGCGTGTTGGGGATATTCCTGGCCATTTGGCGCCAATTATTTATATGGATGCAGTAAAAAGCGGGAATCCAGCGACGTTATTAAAAGTCCTTCATCACAATGAATGGGACATCTTATCATTACTAACCTTGTTTATACACACGACCAAACTGATTCTACAAGAGCAGTATCTGGATTCCAGCAACTCTTCCACAAATATAGGAAAATGGTTTTCTGATTTGAAAGCTTTTGAAAAAGGACAAAGTGTTTTTGAACAGATTACCACTCAATATGGTACGGCTGAAGCTGCCATGGCTTTTTACTACTTAGGCTACGAATATAAACGAATCAAACAATTTGATCTTGCTTATGAATCATTTGAAAAATCACTTGGTCATGTACTGGATGTATCGGAAATAAAAGTTTATGAAGAACTCGCAAAAATAGCTGAACATGTGAAAAAAGACTTTGGACTTGCCAGACTTCATGTTGAAAAAGCATTGGACCTCATTCAGAAAACGACGGATTTAAAACCGTTACAAAAAGAAAGAAGAACAAATGAATTTAAAAATCGTTTAGATCGAATAATAAGGAAACAAACTATTTCCCGGGCAAGCGCACATTTCGACAGAAAATGATTGAGGAAATGAACGAAAAAACGTTCTTTATGCTATAATAAATCCATACATGTAACAATGGAAGGACGATGTATTATGGATACGAAATTAACGCCAGAATTCATTCTGGAAAAAGAATTTAAGACTGGTTTACGTGGCTATCACCAAGATGAAGTAGATCAGTTCTTGGATGATGTCATTCAAGATTACAATACTTTTATGCAAACAATTGAAACATTGAAAGCTGAAAATAGACGTTTAAAAGAAGAACTTGAGGACGCACCTAGACGTCAAGTTGCAGCACCTTCAACAGGATCTACCAACTTTGATATCCTAAAACGACTTTCTAACCTAGAAAAACATGTTTTTGGCAGTAAGTTGTACGAATAATTCAACATTCCAGGATGGATTGTTTATTGAGTCATAATCAAGTATAATGAAGAAACCATTTAGATAATCCAGGTAATCGCTGCAACGCTTGACGTTGTAGAGGAAAGTCCATGCTCGCACGGTTCTGAGATGACCGTAGTGTTCGTGCTTAGCCAAAAAATAAGCTAAGGCAGTGTTACAGCTGACGGCGGGAACAACACCTAAGTCTTCGGATATGGTTTAGGTTCTCTGAAAGTGCCACAGTGACGGAGCTGATTCGGAAACGTTTCAGGTGGAACGAGGTAAACCCCACGAGCGAGAAACCCAAATTATGGTAGGGGCACTCTCATGCAGGAATCAAACGAATTGAGGGACAGACTATGTCTGTAGATAGATGATTACTACTCACTTGTACGAGGCATCAGCCGTTTGAGTACGTGATAACAAAACATGGCTTATTGGGTTTTCTAATGGGTATACTTGACTACACAAGCTCTCCACTAATTCGGAGAGCTTTTATTAATAAATAAGCAAATAACTGAAACAATGACCGATAAAGAAAGGATGAGAAGATGACGACTCATCGATTAGTAGCAACATCAGCAATGGGATTAGAGTCCATTGTGGCAGATGAAGTAAAAAAATTGGGCTATCAAACCCAAACTGAAAATGGAAAAATATATTTTGAAGGTGACGAGCTAGCAATTGCCCGTGCCAATATGTGGTTACGAGTGGCAGACCGTGTCAAAATAATTGCGGGTGACTTCAGAGCCACCACATTTGATCAGTTATTCGAACAAACAAAAGCGATTCCTTGGGAAAAATATTTACCGGTGGATGCGGCTTTTCCTGTTCAAGGGAAATCAGTTAAATCTAAATTATTCAGTGTGCCTGACTGTCAGGCCATTGTCAAAAAAGCGATTGTTGAACGTTTGAAATTGGCTCATAAACGAATCGGCTTTTTGGACGAATCCGGTGCAACTTTCAAAATTGAAGTGAGTATACTCAAAGATGTGGTCAAATTAAGCATTGATACGAGTGGTGTCGGATTACATAAACGTGGTTATCGTTTAGATCAAGGGGAAGCTCCATTAAAAGAAACATTGGCTGCTGCATTAGTCTATATTTCGAAATGGAATCCAAATCGCCCATTTGTCGACCCGTTCTGTGGTTCAGGAACGATTCCGATCGAAGCGGCAATGATTGGACAAAACTTAGCTCCGGGGTATAATCGAAGTTTTTTAAGTGAAGACTGGCCTTGGATGTCAAAAAAAATCTGGGAAGACGTTCGCTTGGAAGCTGAAGAATTGGCAAATTATGACCAGCCACTCGATATAACTGGTTCAGATATAGATGCCAGAATGATTGACGTTGCAAAAAACAATGCGATCGAAGCAGGCTTTGCTGATTTGATAAACTTTAAGCAACGACAATTAAGAGATTTTACCACTTCGTCTCTGGACGGCGTGATGATTGGAAACCCTCCTTATGGTGAACGTATCGGGGAAAAAGAAACCATCGAAGACATGATTCAAGATATGGGGCGTATAATGGATAGTAACCCCTCATGGTCTGTTTATATGTTGTCATCAATGGCAGACTTTGAAACGTTATACGGACGCAAAGCGACAAAAAAACGCAAATTATTTAACGGTTTTATTGAAACGAATTATTACCAATATTGGGGAATAAAAAAACCTCGTGAATAGCACCCAAAACGGATAGGTCAACCTATCCGTTTTCTTATCGTTTGAAAGGGGATCACTATGAAACAAACATTACCATTTGCACTAACGAAAGACCGCTCATTTTTTGAATCTCTCGGTGATTGGATGGGCGACGTACTTTATGACGAACTGCCTGAAAAAGGATTCGAATGTCGTGATGAGCAGATTTATATGGCCTATCAGATTGAAAAATCGTTAAAAAATAAAAATGTGTTGTTCGCTGAAGCTGGAGTAGGAACAGGGAAGACGATTGCTTATCTACTTCCGGCAATTTCCTATGCGCGTTACACAGGAAAGCCTGCTTTGATTTCGTGTGCTGATGAGACATTAATTGATCAGCTCGTTAAAAAAGAAGGAGATATTCAAAAGTTACAAGATTCACTAGGATGGAATATTGATGTCCGACTGGCAAAATCACGTGATCAATATTTATGTTTAAAAAGACTTGAGCACGAACAAAAAACGAATGATGAAGACTTCCTGGAACAAATTGAAGATGGAATTCCTGATTTTGTATACGGTCATCAGTCGCTCCAATCAGTTTTCCCTTACGGAGAGCGCAGTGCTTTTCCGGATGTCAGTGACGAGGATTGGCAAAAAGTAAATTATCATCCCATCCAACAATGCGCTGTATGTGATATCCGAAATCGCTGTGGTCAGACGATACACCGTCAAAATTACCGTGAAGCCGGCGATTTGATTATTTGTTCGCACGACTTCCTTATGGAACATATTTGGACAAAAGAATCACGCGTTCGTGAAGGTCAAATGCCTTTATTACCCGATGTTTCAATGATCGTATTGGATGAAGGACATTTACTAGAATTCGCAGCGCAACGTGCATTGACATATGAAGTACAGAGTCAGACGCTAGTGTCACTGATTGACCGCGTCGCACAGGACGGTGTTCGAGAAAAAACACTACAACTGCTTGAAAAATTGCAGGACTTACATGATGACTTCTTCAAAGAATTGCTGACTCACGCCTATGGTGAAGCAGGAGAGCGTCTCCATATTGATAAAACCGATCGAGTTTTGGAGATAGGTCAACAGCTTGTAAAATTAGTAGAACAAATCCTTGAGGAATTTGTATTTGAATCAGAGCTTTATACGATTGATGAATATGATCTTCGCATGGTTGAAGAATACTTGGAACAATATGTATTTTCACTCCAATTATTTGTTCAAAATGGAGATGCTGTCGACTGGTTGGAAGAAAAAGATGGTCTTGAGACACTGGTGATTATGCCACGGCTCGTGACAGATATTTTAAATGAAAAATTGTTTACTAATAAATTGCCAGTAGTCTTTTCCTCTGCTACTTTATCGGTAAATAAAGACTTCACCTATATTTCGGATGCTTTGGGCATCGATCAGTATCATTCATTCAGTGTACCGTCACCATTCGATTATGACCAAGTGATGCGGATTTTCGGGCATTCTGTCGACAGTGCTGAATCCAAAGCTAAAAGAGCACGAGAGCTACTCTTGCAATCTAAAGAACCAACTTTATTATTATTCAAGTCTAAAACGGATATGGTGAATTTTGAAAATACCCTCTCTGTAGAAGAAAGAATGGGCATTGTTTTTGAAGGAGAAAGAGAATTATCATCAATCGTGCGCGATTTCCAGGCAGGACATATCTCGACATTATGTTCATACCATTTATGGGAAGGCCTTGATTTGCCTGCAGAAGCATTAACACGTGTGATTATTTTTGATTTACCTTTCCCTCCGCATGATCCTTTATTCGATGCGAAGCGAAAGTTTTCAAATGATCCATTTGCTGAAGTAGAATTGCCGTTCATGTTATTGCGTCTTCAACAAGGAATTGGCCGTCTCATCCGGACATCAGCCGATCATGGATCCATCCACTTGTTATTGAATGAAGATGAAAAACAATTAAGTACAGATTTCACCCACATACTTCCTGTGGGAATCTCCTGGATTTAAAGTTAAGGGAAAGGCCATTCCCATGAATGGTCTTTTTTCTTTGCTTAATTAAAGAACTTTTCTGTCATTATGGTAAAATAAGTGAGATGTTTGAATTGTTAAGGGGGATATATATGGAAACGACAGAGAGATTTATAGACTATGTAAAAAAAATGCAAGCCTTTTCGGAAGCGATTGGCCTGATGTATTGGGATTTACGCACTGGTGCACCGAAAAAAGGAGTCAACCAGCGTTCGGAAGTAATAGGAACACTGTCATCTGAAGTATTTGCGATGCAAACGTCAGATGAACTGGCAGGTATGCTTGAAGAACTTGAAAAGAATTTGGAAACATTAGATCCTATTACGAAAGAAACGTACAAAAAAGTAAAAAAAGAATATGATATGAGCAAAAAAATTCCTGCGAATGAGTACAAAGCTTTTGTTATTTTGACTTCTAAGTCAGAATCAGCGTGGGAAGAAGCAAAAGAAAAATCGGATTTTAAGATGTTCTATCCGTATTTGAAAGAAATCATAGAAACAACAAAAAGATTCGTTTCGTATTGGGGCGTAAAGGATAACAATCCATACAATACGCTGCTTGATGAATATGAACCAGGAATGACAACTGAAATATTGGATGAAGTATTTGGTGAGTTAAGAAACCGAATTGTGCCATTGGCGAAAAAGATTGCAGATTCTCAAAATCAACCTACAACTGATTTCTTATTCAAGACGTTTCCGAAAGATAAACAAAAACAATTCAGCATGGATATTTTAAAGCAATTGGGCTATGACTTCGAAGCAGGACGCCTGGATGAATCAGAATACCGTTACGTACAGTAAAGAATAGTAGGCAAATAAAGAAGCACAAGTGCAGTACACCAGTGCTTTAGGATTGTTTATTATATGATTGATTTCCTAAATTAATAAATGCCTGTGCAATTATAGAAATGTTTGGTTCGTTTTTTTCTGTAACCGTACACTTTGCACCTTCCACTTTCAACAGTTCCTCAATGTTTATTACTTTCCCCATCCTGATTCCCTCACTTTGATATTTTGATGATTGCACATCAGTAACGGAAAAAGGTTTAAATCCTGACAAAAAAATATAGCCGTGTAAGGACTTTAGGTGAACAGTTACCCATTCAAGTGTTCCTAAAGTCGTTACACGGCTTCTCACAAGCATCTATTTTATATCATAAGTCTTTAGTGTGCTTAAACTTATCAAGATACCCTAAATCAATTGGTGCTTTCTTGATAATAGCTAGTACTTCATCATGTGTCAGGGCTAGATATATTCCATTATGGCGATTCAAATGGCTTGGTATAGGTGCTACATCCGCTGTAAAGATATTATATACATCATTTTTCAATCCAGCGGCAAGTTCTACCAATTGCATTTGATATTCAACGGCTTGGTACTGATGAAGTATATTAGCTTCTTCTTTAATAGCTTCCACGTATTCACGCTTCTTAGCCATCATCTTACCGTAAGCCTTCTCAACAGTTATGACACGTTCATCCTTGAACAATTGTTGAAACTTCTTCAGTTCAAAAGCAGATTGAAAATGATACCGCTGCAAGGCGTTCGTTACAATTAGAATTTCTTCCTGTTTATCCTGAAGTTCTGTTTCTAGCTTAATCAGTGATTTCTTCAATTTAGCTTCTAGCCCGGCTTCACCGGATAATACACGCTGTACAGAAGCTTCAGGAAGTTCTTTTTGATTAATATACTTAATTTCCATTTCAATTTCAGATACACGCTGGGAAGTACCATCTATTCTTTCTTTAAGCTGGTTCACTTTCTCGTTGTATTCTGCGGTGAAGGCATTAATCTTTTCGGTTACGTTCATTTTGATTCACCGCTTTCTTCTTCATGGATAATAAAATGCTGGTCACGGAACTTATGAAGGTCAATTCTTTCTACCCATGCTATACCATGTCGGAATTTGTATCCTGCACGTTCACCGTTGAAGTAGTGATGTACGTCACCTTTTGAAGTCTTACTTATCTTTACTGGAACTTCAACTTTCACCTTTTCCTCGTTGGCAAAGTAAGCCTTAATTGCTTCCAATCTATCTGAATTACTCATTAGTAACACCATCCATTTCTTTTAGTATGAATATCTGAAATTCTTTAACGTGAATCATTTTATTAGCGTTTGCATAGGCGGCAATATTCCGCTTAAAGCTTCTATGCAGAGAAGGGAAGTAAAGCTTTCTTTGAATTAATAACCTTGCAATACCGTTGTATTGTCGTTTAGTAGTAGCCTGTTTAAGTTCATTCAAGCTAATAACAGCTTTGTACTTGTGGCGGTTTAATAGCTGGTTGTATACGTTTGTAACATGAGGGGGGAGGTTCTCTAAAGGATTGGAGAACTGAATTTGTATCTGTTCCACCTGACTGATTAGTAGTTCCAGCTTCATGTTTCGTACTTCAGATGAAATTTCATCATCATTCCATTCTTGTGATATGTCGGTTAATTCCTGAATCATATCGTCAATTAGCTTCATTTGTTTTCACCTTCTTCATAGTTGTCATCAATTTGTTAATCAGGATTAGTTCAGCCGCTTCTAAGCCATTTTGAATGAATAAGTTTAGAAGGATTTCACGCTGGTAATCCTTGAAGGAATCGTTTTTAAGCTGGTAGTAAATAGCTGGTCTTGTTTGACCGAATCTAATCGCAATCTTTTTATAGTCAATTCCATATAGTCGCAAGAGTGCTTTTATTGTGTCTGCATCTAACAGCTTTAATAGTTCTGCTTTATCGTATCTGTTCATTTATAGTTACCTCCATTTTTAGCATAGAAAAAAACAGCCCAAACTAATTAAAGTCTGAACTGTTCCATAGAAAGGAGTTGGGAATGGCCCCAACAAAGTAAAGTACACCATGCCAAGTGTAATTTAATAAGAATGATGTTAATCATCCTTACACTCTTATAGATGCTTGGGAAGGCAATAGTCCTACACCAATTGGTTAATGTAACATAACTGTAATAAATCAGAATAGTGTATCTGCAAGAAGTAAAAACCGGTACTACAATTCTCATGAAATACTTGCCTTTTAAGATGGCTTTGAAACGTTGATATGACTTGTTTTCATAACTTCTTTCAAAAACTTAACATTGTGTTCGTAGAACTAACACCCTTTCAAGCATGTATAAGAGTAGAAGAAGAAATAACAGTACTATAACAGTAAATAAACACTATAATATTCAGTAAGTATTTCATACTTCAGTAATATTCAGCTAATACTTAACAAAGATAAAAACATACAGATTCTCGTAAACTCGAATCTGACATTAATGATAAATAGCTAATAAATCATAGCTAAAATACTAGTAATAGAAACAGTTAAAAAATGTATGGATTTATCGAAACGAAGTGAAGATAAAGACATTCGGCGAAGCCGATAAGACATTGTTTAATTGCTATAGATTAATGACTATAGTTACATAAGGAAAACGCAAACAGGCTAATTCGTGTTTTTCAAACTGTCCAGTTCGGTTCTTCCAAACATACATAATAATAATTGATATTCCCTACTAGCTTTCTTTCCCCAGCTGGTGGGGGAATTTTTTTTGCTTCCATTACTGTTAGTCAGGAATTGCATTAAATTCCGTTATTGTAGTAGAAGGCAGATAGTTCCGCATACTTTAAGCTTTCTACTCATTCACCAAATCCAATTAACATCCTATCTGAACCCTTACTAGTAATTACTGCTGGTGAGGGTACTTTTTTTGTATCTATTTATTTACGGTCATGAAAAATGAATAGCTGATACATAGCAATGTGGCAAGGAAAGAAGGCATGTTCTAAAATATCCACTAGTTGATAATCGTTATCAATTAAGGGTTTTAGCTATCTAAAAGGGCAGGTTCATGCCATTAGTTCCGGTGTGCCGTTGGTTTACTGGAATTAAAAACAGTCTAAAAGTTGTAAGTTTTGGACATCCAACAAAACAGAGTGATTTTCTATTCATATGGCCCTTGTGTATATCTATAAGTTAGTCTAGAATTAAATGTACAGAAGATATTAGACTTTTAGATAAGGGGGATGTACATCATGAATAAATTAGTTGGCTATGCACGTGTTTCTTCAGTGGGGCAAGATTTAGAACTTCAAATTGAGAAGCTGAAGGAATACAGTTGTGAACGGATATTTCAAGAAAAGCAAAGTGGTGCTAAATCAGATAGGGAAGAACTGGCTAAAGCACTGGACTATTTAAGGGAAGGCGATAAGCTGGTTGTATATAAAATAGATAGGCTGGCACGTTCTACTTTTGATTTACATAAGATTGCAAGGCAACTATCAGATAGAGGGATAGGACTTGTATTCATTAAAGAACAGATTGACTTCACTACACCAGCCGGAAAGCTAATGTTTACCATGCTAGGTGCTATAGCTGAATTTGAACGTGATTTGATTAATGAAAGAACAACTGAAGGGCGTGAACGTGCTAAAGCACAAGGTAAGCACATGGGCCGTAAAGGACAGGATGAAAAGGCTGTTAAAAAGGCATTGAAGCTGTATCAGGACAGAGAGAATAACGGATTAAGTGTGAATGACATAGTGAAAATGACTGGCGTTCCACGGTCAACAATCTATGCAAAAGCCAAGCCACTAACAAAGGAAGCTGGTGTATAAGATGAATTGCTATAATATTGCTAAAGGCGATAAAGTAAATGTGTTTGCCGGAACTTCTTACAATGGTGAAATAGTAGAAGTTTTAGCTGACGGTTTTTGGCTTACTGAAGATTATGAAATGGAAGAGTACATACTATTTATTGAAGTTGAATCCTTACATGCAATCCAGTAGCGTTTTAGCGTATGGCATTTATCCGGCTGTACGCTTTATTTTATGGCTATTAACAGGGCTACAATGGGCTTACAGGGGGCTTATAGGATAGCGGTTAATTGATGTACCCATATAGTTTCAGAGGTCTTATATAGCCTTGTATGGGGCTTGTATACCCTCGGTTGCTGGGGTTGTATATTCATAGTGGTATGAGGGCTTATACGGACTTTTAAGGGCTTATTGTGAGGGTGTAGCAAAAAGGGTAGCAATAGCTGTATTCAATCGCTATACAGTCTATGGCAGGGCTTGTGTAGAAGCTTGCTGTACATTAATATTCTCAATTGGAAAGTCATAAATGTAGGGTCGTGCGTTAGCTTGCTTTATCGTATTAATCTACAGATTCATTGATTATTAATAGTCAAACCAGCCCCCCCACAGGGGGGATGGGGGCGAGATTCGCCACACACACTACTTCAACAATTTCTATACCATTTTCTATACCTCGACTATAAAGCACCTTCTAAATTACATGGGTGAAATTTATTTTTTTTTTTTTCAAATCTTTTGGTCTAGGTACATAACATCTTATAAAGTCATTTTTTTCCTTATATACAAGAGAAAAGTAATTATGGTAAAATCGAAATTGAGTTACAATTACATAGATGGTAACTATTAGAAAACAATGGGGGAATAGAAGTGACAAATCAACAGATGAGTAAAGAAGAACTAAAGCAAGCAAAGAAGGATGCTAAAAATCTATTGAAAAAGCCATTCTATAAAAAAGTTTGGTTTTGGGCATTGGTAGTAATCGTGTTAATCATCGCTGCAAATGGTGGTGGTGAAGATACTGGTACAACTGATACTGCTAGTGGTGATTCAGGCAAAGAAGAAACAAAGGTTGAAACGTCTGCACCAGCTAAAACTGAAGCTAAAAAAGAAACTAAAAAAGAAGAAGTAAAAGTTGCTGGTGTTGGTGAAGTGGTTAAGGTCGGTGACGTGGAATTTATAGTAAACTCTACATCAACTGCAAAAAGTGTTGGTGGGGAATACGGTGAAAAATCACAAGGAACATACTTATTGATTAATGTTTCTGTGAAAAACGTTGGTACTGAAGCAATTACTACTGATTCTTCTTTCTTCCAATTGAAATCAGGTGAAAAAACATTTGATGCCGATTCTACTGCGGCAATTTATGCAAACCCTGATACGGAATTTTTCCTTGAACAAGTTAATCCTGATTTAACTGCTAAAGGTTACGTTGTATTTGACGTTTCAGATGAAGTATTGAACAACCCTGAATTAATGCTACAAGTTCAAACTGGCTTCTTCGGAACTGAAACAGGATTAATCAAAATTGCACAATAAAAATTAAACACTTAGGTGGTGCTTAAATGCACCATCTTTTTTATGGAAATTTTCTAGCATACAGTTCAAGCATATTAAGGGATTAAAGGATAAGTATCCGCTGAATGAAAGTTATCACGCTTAGAATCGCCACCAGCAACACAAAGACAATGAAAAAAGCCACCATACGCTGAAAAGTACAGTGGTGAGTATTCATTCATACAAAGTATTCAATTTCAAGTTCTGCACCGTAATCTTTTCTTAGGGGATTCTTTGCACCAAGCTTCTGTATTTCTTCAGGAATTATTCTTTTATATTGTATCTTCTTAATGAACTGTTTAAGCATCAGGTTTATTTGTTCAGATGATTTGCCATCAAGTTCTTCTATCAGTTTCACAACGTGTACACGCTTTTTTATTTCATCCTGAACCGAGGGTTGTTTCATTTTTATTAGTAAATTTTCTAGCTGTTTCTGAACACGTTCTTTAGTATTGATATTGTTTTGTTTTTCTTCTCTAAAAAATTCTTCTTGAGTTGCGTTCTCAATCCCTTGCATTTCATACTTCAGTTCCATCTTCATTAGACCTTTCATTTCTGAATCCAATTGAAGTAGTTGCTTTTGCAATTGTTTCTGCATGGATATATGTTCTTCTTGTAGCTGTTCAACATTATCTTGAAGAAGCAGTTGTATTTCTTCTTCAACCTGTAACTTGCGTTCTAGCACTTTCAGAATAATATCACGTTCGACATACACTGCAAGGAATCCACTATTCACGCACTTACTGCCGTCTTGCATTAAATCCGTACAACTTCTAATCAGATAACATTGTTTCTTAGCTTCATAGCTGATACGGACTTTACGACCACACACACCACAATATATTAAATCCTTTAATATAGAAGGTTCTGTTTTAGAAGTGAGTTTTTCCCTTGAACCAGCATACACTTCTGCACGATTTGCACGCTTTTCCTGAACACTATCAAATACTTCAGGTGCAATGATTGCTGGATGAGTACCTTCGACAACAATTGTTTCTTTTGCTTTACGAACTGTTTTGATTTCCCCAGTTTCTTTATCTTTTACTTTTAGGTTCTCGACATTGTTATAGACGGTAAAGCCCTTATACGTTTGTACTTTCAGCATTTCCTTTACTGCACGTGTGGAGTATGCATTTCCTTTTGCAGTTGTGTAACCAGCATCATTTAATGCTTGTGCAATTTTAGATGCACCATAACCATCGTTACATAGTTTAAAGGCGTATCGAACTGTATCAGCAGTTTCTTCATCTATTTCAAGTTTCTTTGACACTGGATTACGTTTGTATCCTAAAGGAACTGAACCTGATGCATTTAACCCTTGTCGTGCCATTTGCAGTTTATTGTTCTTTATACGTTTGCCAATAATCATACGTTCATATGCATTTACAGAACTACTTATTCGATACATGAAAACATCTGATTCATTAGATAAATCATATACTGAATCAGGGGAAATTCCTTTAGCAAGTGGTACATCGATGGGAATTCATGAATCCCAATCCCTGTTCTATGAAAACTTTGTCGGACGTAATGAAAAGTTTTGGGAGCATAATTATGCCAAGCTACAAGCGTATGCGCCAGAACAATTTGGTCATATTGCAGTTGAAGATTTCTTGGCAGCGATCAATGAATCCAAATCTTCGCTTATTCGAATTGAAGCGGATGAGTTAACATATCCATTACATATCATGATTCGCTATGAAATTGAAAAAAGACTATTCAATGGAGACATGAGAGTAGAAGATCTGCCTCAAATCTGGAACGATAAATATGAAGAGTATTTAGGTGTAAGACCTTCTAATGATGGAGAAGGAATTTTACAGGATGTTCACTGGGCTGGAGGGGCATTTGGTTACTTCCCTTCATACGCACTTGGTTATATGTATGCTTCGCAATTAAAAGCAGAAATGTTGAAAGACTTGCCAAACTTTGATGAACTATGCGCCACAGGTGAGTTAGAACCGGTGAAAACATGGCTGACTGAAAAAGTGCATCGTCACGGGAGTATGAAGAAGCCTTTGGAAATTCTGACAGAAGCTACTGGTGAAGGGTTAAACGCTACGTACTTAGCCGAGTATCTGGAAGAAAAGTATACACGTTTATATAATTTGAATTCATAAGTAGGCTTGTGAAGGAGAGTATCATAATGAAAATCGCAATTTTATCCGATATACATGGTAACATGCCTGCACTTGAAGCAGTTTTTGAAGATATCTGCCTTCGGAATATTGATGAGATTGTCTGCATTGGAGACCTCGTAGGCAAAGGTCCGGAACCGGCGGAAGTCATTGGATTTGTTAAAGAAAATTGTCACGTCGTCATTCGAGGAAATTGGGATGAATTCATTTTAAATGAATCAGATAGCCATTCTATTAAGTGGCAGCAAAGCTATTTGAGTGAAGACAACAAAATCTATTTAAAACAACTTCCATTCAGTTATGAATTTATGCTGGGAGATAAGTTCATTCGCTGCGTTCATGCCTCTCCACGATCGGCACATGAACGAATCACACCTTTTCAACCTCTGGAAAAGCAAGAAACATTGTTTGAAAACAGTGATGTTACGATGAATATTTGTGGGGAACGAACGCTGGATTATTATATTTACGGAGATATCCATTATGCCTGCATTAAACCCATCGACGGAAAAGGAATATTGGTCAATGTAGGGAGTGTCGGCAATCCTCTGGATATTCCTGAAGCATCATATGGAATTATCGAGCATGTTGGCAACAGTGTCAGTGTGCAACTTGTACGTGTACCATACGATAAGAAAGCGGTATTGCAAAAAGCAAAAGATGTTGGGATGCCGAACATTGAGGTATATGAAGCCGAGATAATGAAATGTATTTATAGAGGGCAGCAAAAGAAAGAAGCTCAGACAACCTGAGCTTCTTTTTTTGGGCTTTTATAAGGGAAGGAGAGATCAATATCATTACTCATTAAGAAGAAATGAGAATGACAAGATGACTTTTTGTATGTCTTTTTGAAACTTTAAAACGATTATACAAAACAAAAATTTTTCAACAAATAAAATTCCAATTATTGTTAACCTGATTCTTTAGGCATAGATAAAAATGAAATTCTTATAAAATTAGAGTTTTTAAGGTGGGAGTAGTCTAGCTTAAAAAAAAATTCAAAATTTTGTTAAAACAGTATGTTAAACTTGAAAATTTAGCCATTTATTTACCGTTAAAATGGAAGTTATACTGGGTTTGTATAGAGCAAAAGTCACTATTTATAACAATTCATAACTACATACAAATTGACCAATTATGTAAGTATTTAGTCTATATTACTTATTTTTAAAGTTTTTAATTAATAGAGTCGTGATTTGGAAATAACATTTGTACATCAGAACTCAATCCTGACATGATGTTGAATAATTTTATGGAGCTCAGATTAAATCATGTTATGTATCATTTTACCTAACGCCAATTAGGTACTAAATATCAATTCTGAAAACGCGGGATATTAGCGACAAATTATGACAAATAAACTACTTTCATTCTTTTATAGTTTGATTAACAACTAGAGCTTCACGATCGACACCACTGATACTGTTTGCCTAAATGATTAGGGAAAGGGGGCCATGGGTGTTTTTATTTGGTCATTTTTGTGGGAGTGTAAACTGCAATCCGCTTTATGAAAGGCAAGAAAGGAAGATTAAAAGGGAGGAAAGAAGATGACGAAGAAAAATAGTTCTAAAAAATCTTTCAACATTGCTGTTTCTTTACTCATGACCTTGTCTCTAATCGCACCTGGAGTCGCGAGTGCCGAAACAACTAGTAAACTGCACGAGTCGCTTTATAATTCGAACTTGAATACAAGCGCAAAAGTGAGCGAACGTTTGCTATCGAATTTTAAAGAAGATGAGAAAGTTACCTTCTTAATAAAATTCAAAGAAAAAGCGGATACGCAAAAAGTGGTCGAAGAGGCTAAGAAAAATTCTCAAAAAGCGAAATTATCTTCTAAAAAATCATTAATGGTCCAGCGTTCTGCATTAGTATCTGAACTAAAAGCGACTTCCCTTCAGGAGCAACAAAAAGTAAAACATTATCTTGAACAAGAAGTTGCTAAAGGCAATGTTGAAGATATCCATTCGTATTATATTGTAAACGGGATGGCTGTTACAGCAACGAAAGAAGTAGCAGAAAAAGTAGCTACTTTTGCGGAAGTTGAAAAAGTGCTGCCGAATGAAATGCGACAACTTTTTACAACAAAAACGAAAGAAGTTGTGGCGCCTGAATCTGAAGTTGCCAATATTGAATGGAATGTTCAACGTGTTAAAGCTCCCGATGTTTGGGCGATGGGAATTGATGGAGCTGGAACGGTTGTAGCGAGCATTGATACAGGAGTTCAATGGGATCATCCAGCATTAAAAGAAAAATATCGTGGTTATAATGCTTTAACAGGTCAGGCAAATCATGACTTCAACTGGTTTGACGCAACAACTGGACAAACCACACCATACGATGACTTAGATCATGGAACACATGTGACAGGGACAATGGTAGGTAGTGAACCAAATGGATCTAACCAGGTAGGAGTAGCACCTGGTGCGAAATTCATTTCTGTTAAAGCATTTGCTGCAAATGGCGGGTCAGATGTTGACCTTCTAGAAGCTGCAGAATGGATATTAGCACCAACAGATTCTGAAGGAAATGCCCGTGTCGATATGGCTCCTGATGTTGTAAACAACTCTTGGGGTGGTGGTCCAGGTCTTGACGAATGGTATCGTGATGTAGTCAACAACTGGCGTGCAGCAGAAATTTTCCCTGAATTTTCAGCAGGAAACACAACTCCAACAAATCCAGGTGGTCCGGGTTCTGTTGCATCACCTGCAAACTATCCTGAATCATTTGCAACAGGTGCAACTGATATTAACAACGTAGTAGGTAATTTCTCTTTACGAGGACCTTCTCCTTATGCTGAAATCAAACCAGATATCTCGGCTCCAGGAGTTAATATCCGTTCTTCTGTACCTGGTGGTGGCTATGAAGGCGGTTGGAATGGAACATCCATGTCTGGACCAGCTATATCCGGGGTTGCGGCATTGTTGCGCCAAGTAAACGCTAACTTAACCGTTGAAGAAATGGAACAAATTTTACTTGAAACAGCAATCCCATTAACTGACTCACAATATCCACAAACACCGAATCACGGGTATGGATATGGTTTAGTAGATGCGTATGAAGCGGTGTCTTCAATCATGAACGGTATTGGGAAAATTGGTGGACAAGTTACGAAGCAAGGTGTAGATGAAGAAGCACCAGTCTTTGAACATAGTTCTCCTATAGAAACGTATGAAGGCATGGATTTGGACTTGGCGGTAACAGTAACAGATAACATCAGCGTTTCATCCGTTGAATTAAGTTATTTGGATGGAAACAATGAATGGCAAACTATGGCGGCTTCAAGAATTTCTGGTGACTACAAAGTTGGTGAATACACTGTTACGATTCCTGGAACTTCAGTAACAGGGGGATCATTTACTTATAAATGGATCATCAATGATTTCGGAAACAACGTTGTCAATAGTGAAGAATATATGGTTGAAGTGAAACCGGGTATTACGGTTGGTTACTTCGAAGATTTTGAAACTGCTACAATTGGCTGGACTTCATTCGGTGAAATGAACAGCTGGGAGTGGGGAGTTCCAACGTCTGGACCTGGAAATGCGGCGTCTGGTGAAAAAGTATATGCAACAAATTTAGAAGGTAAGTATGACAATAACATGAACGCAACACTCGTTCTCCCTCCAGTTAATCTGCCAGAAGGTAATTCGTATCTGCAGTTCAAACACTGGCATAGTTTTGAACAATCTTCATCAGGAAGAGCATGGGATTACGGTCATGTGTTTGTTTCAACAGATAGACAAGAGTGGACACAGTTAAAAATGTTCCAAGGAGAATCAGGAGCATGGTTAGATGGGGAAGTAAACTTGTCAGCGTTTAGTGGTCAACGTGTTTACTTGGCTTTTCACGCATTCTCCGATGGCAGTGTTGTGAGAGACGGCTGGTATATCGATGATGTCGCATTAACCGATATAGCCCAAACTGAGAATGTTTCAAATGAGAACAAAGGCAGCATTGGTCTAGGCTTAATCACAGATGATAATAAAGAAGCAATGAAAGAAGCGATTGACCCATCAAAAATTAGACCTTCAATACCTGTAAAAGAAGTTTTGCCAGTATCAGAGTCACCGATTCATCCGACTTTATTGCCAATTGGTGCTCAAGTCAGTGTGCTTGAATCGGGACGCTCAGTCTATACAAATCCTGCAGATGGCACATATTCAATGACGCATGTTCCTGGTACATTCACAGTGAAAGCGGAAGCTTATGGATACCACTCAAATCAACAGACGGTGACAATCGAAGCAGACGCAACAGCACAAGCGGATTTCACTTTGGATGAAATTGCACAAAACACTGTAAGCGGAACAATAACTGACGAATCGACAGGAGAAGGAATCGCAGGTGCAACACTTCTACTTGTTGAAGATGCCAATATCACGCCTGTTGAAACAGATGATTCAGGTCACTACAGCATCACAGCTTACGAAGGCAATTATACGCTAAAAGTAATTGCACGTGGCTATCATAGTAAAGATGCATCCGTCACAATCGGAGCAAACGCACTTGAATTAAGTCTTGCACTTGAACCGTTCTACACATATCCAGGTGGTGAAATTGGTTATGATGATGGAACAGCTGAAAATGCACGCGCATTCAATGCAGCTGGTAATGCTTGGGCAGTGAAAATGTCTCTTCCTGAAGGAAAAGAAAATGGCATTGTTACTGATGGCGTATTCCGTTTCTGGGATACTGAGTGGCCAGTGCCAGGTGGAACAGCATTTGCAGTGGAAGTTTGGGATGCTACTGGTCCTGAAGGAGCACCAGGTAAAAAACTCACAGAATCAATTAATGCAACAGCTTTACGCAACGGAGAATGGACAGTAGTTGACTTAACCGAACATAACATCGTTGTAAATGGTGACTTCTACATGGTTTACAGACAAACATTTGCAAATCCAAACACGCCAGGACTTGCTACTGATGAAAATGGAACAAATGCGGAAAGAAGTTACCAATCTGTTTCAGGTACATGGTCAGCTTCCCCAGTAGCTGAAGGAAACTATATGATTCGTGCTCGTGTTAGTTATGAAGTAAGTGCACCAGTCATTACATCACCAACTTCTGATTTAGCAACAAATAATTCAGCTATCACTATTGAAGGTAGTGCATCACCTACCACAACAATTCAACTGAAAAATAATGATGGAGATGCAGGTTCAGTAGTAGTAGGAAATGATGGTAAATTTGTCATCCAAACAGAATTGAGTGAAGGGTTGAATGTATTTACAGCAATTTCATCTCTTGATGGTAGAGTGACGGGTGAATCTTCTCCCGTATCTGTTATCTTGGACACCGTGCAACCAAATCTAACAATCGACAGCCCGATAAACGGAGATAAAACAAATCGGGAGACGGTTACAGTAGAAGGTAGTGTCGAAGATGCCAACCTTGATTGGGTGAAAGTAAACGGTCAAATTGCAGCAGTCGTAAACGGAAAATATTCAAAACGTATAATTTTGGATACTGGTGCAAATGAAATAACAGTTGTAGCAAGAGATAAAGCAAACAACAGCATGTCGAAAACAGTGACAGTACATGCAAAATATGTTGCACCTGTCATTACAAACTTAAAACCAGACCAAGATCTCAATCTTAAAAATGGCAAAACTGTTAAAGTTGAATTTGATAGTGAACCTGGACTAAGATCAACTTTTGTCATCCATATGCCACTAACAAATATGGGCGGACAACTTCAAAACGCTACAGAATTACCAATGACAGAGCAAGCGAACGGTCATTATGTAGGCTATTATACGGTTCCAAAAGGTACAGTAGCTAATGGTGCAGTAATTGAAGTGAAAGCAGTCGATAGCTTCAATAACGAAACACGCCAGACGGCAAAAGGTAAACTGTATCTAAACATTAAAGGTAAGTGAAAAGTAGAATTCCAAGCGGGAAATACTAGAGAGAAGATACCCTTCTCTCTGGTGTTTTTTTGTCTTTATTTGATTTTGAGTATCTATTTTAAATTAAATGTACAACTACAATAAAAAAACGATAAGCCATCACCTCTTAATTATCAAACCTTTCAATAAGATTATGTATGTTGATATGGGTAAAATAATCATCAATAATTTTCAACTTTTTATCCATACTATCAGTTGAGGTGAATCAATTGTATAAACTTTTGTCGCACAACGATTTAGATGGAGTTGGGTGTGGAATTCTCGCGAAACTTGCTTTTGGCAAGCAGGTTAAGGTCAGATACAATTCGGTATCAAATCTGGATCGTGAAGTGGTTTGGTTTTTGGAGAATGATGACAAAAACACTCTATTATTCATAACTGATCTGTCTGTAAATAAAGAAAATGAACAAAAGCTGAATGATTTTTATCAAATTACTGGGAATGTCCAACTTATCGATCATCATAAAACATCTCTTCATTTCAATGAATATGAGTGGGGACACGTACTGGTTGAAGATGAACAAGGAAAATTAACATCCGCCACTTCTTTGTTTTATCATTACCTTGTCTCTCAACAATTATTAGAGTCCAATGGAGCTATTTCAGAGTTTGTTGAGCTTGTCAGGCAGTATGATACATGGGAATGGGAAAGAAATGAAAACTTTGATGCGCAGCGGCTGAATGCGCTCTTTTATTTAATTTCAATAGAGGAATTCGAAGAAAAAATGATTGAACGGCTTAAAATAGGCGATCGTTTCAATTTTGATGATTTTGAAAAGAAACTCTTGGACATGGAAGAAAATAAAATCGAACGTTATATAAAACGTAAGAAAAAAGAAATTGTGCAAGCCAAGATCGGAGAATATTTGGCAGGTATTGTGTATGCAGAATCCTACCATTCAGAACTCGGGAATGAATTGGGCAAAGCATATCCACATCTTGATTACATCGTAATTTTAAATATGGGCGGCAAGAGAGTCGGTTACCGTACCGTACATGACCATGTGGACGTATCAGAAATTGCAGGAAAATACGGTGGTGGTGGACATGCGAAAGCATCAGGAAGTTCATTAACTGATGCCGCATACACACAGTTTGTGACAGATACGTTTAAGTTGGATCCTATTCGAGAAGATGCACAACGTAACCGATATAATCTGAAGAAATCATCGTTCGGATCTCTTTATAAAAATATTATGGAAGAGACCTTCTTTATTCATTCAATTAGTGATCAAGAATGGAAAATTGATCATAATAACCATATATTAGACCAAAAATTCGCAAGCTTTGATGAAGTGGAGAATTTCTTGAAAAGAAATTATTCGGCATGGTTAGTAAGAGATGATACTTTTGTTGCTTACTTAATGAATCATGCAACAAGAGTTAAGAAAAATGAATAGCGAAAAGTATAGGTATTTTTAAACTCTCTGGGCATCCTATTACGTAGAGAATAACAAGGAGGTAGTATTTTTTATGGGATTAAGTAAAGAAATTCAGGCATTAAAGGATTATCGGAGTGGTGACCGTAATGTTCTGAGCGTTTATTTAAATACAAATCCAGGCGATCCAGATCAATTGAATGGCGGATGGAAAATTCATTTAAAGAATGGCTTGAAGGACATTGAAAAGAGTTTAACGGCATCTGAAAAAGATACTGAACTTAAGTATTTCAAGGAAACAAAGAAAAAAGTAATGGATGAAATTGATAATAACAAAGATGATCTTCACAAAGGGGCTGTAATTTTCGCCTCTGAGAATCCACCATTATGGTCCGTGCACTATGTACAAGTCCCAGTAAAATCGGGATTTCATTGGGAAGATCGACCAGTTGTTGAACAGTTTGAATATATGTATAAAGCTTATCCAGATGCAGGAATAATCTTACCAAGTTTCGGTGAAGTCCGTATTTTGGATACATCAATGGGATTTGTCAAAGAGGATATGGTGTATAGTTTCGACCCGAACCTGGAAGTATGGGGTGAGGAAAAAAATATGGATCCTACAGGACCGCATAAAATTGGAAGCAGTAAAGTTGATTTGATTGAGTCTCGACTAAAAGAGAATTTACAAAGATTTTTTAAAGGAATGGGTGCCAACGTAGATAAAATGAAGAAAGAGCGAGGCTGGAAAGAAATCCATGTTGCTGGTGAAACGGAATTAGCGATTGCGTTCGCAGAAACTTTACGTGAAAAACCAGCCAGCTGTATTTATAAAAACTTAAATAACAGCAAACCACATATCATCATTAACCAAGTTTTGGAGAAATGATAATTCAAGAAAATAAAAAAGGAACCAAAACGAAACAGTTTTGGTTCCTTTGCTTTTATCATGGGTACTTTAAGTCATGTTTGTCTCGGTTCTTTTAATGTCATTAAAACTGCTATTTTTCATTCTATTGAATTAAGCCTTTCAATAATTCTTCTTTTTCTGTAGAGCATTTTTCCGGCTTCAGCTATATCGGTAATGGCCGAACGATTAATAAATGCCCCAAAAATAAGACCGGCAATGGGAATTATTTGAAATAACTTCTTCCAGCCAAATTGGTCACGATAAGAGAACACTACTTCACGCCATCCTTGAAGTTCTGAAAGTACTTCTCTTTTTAATGAATCATCTTGATTGTCGAATTGTGATAATTGATCAAGAATGGCATGTTTTCCAACAATATCTGCTGACACGAACTGAAGGCATTTCACAATAAACAAACGTTCTTCTTTGTCATTAGGATTATATCCATAGCAAATGGCAATATCCTGAAGGGTTTTTAATTGTAATCCCAAAAGGAGCGGAATATCAATTGATAATGTAAAAATACCCCCTATTCCAGTACTGGCACCTTGAATTGTCGCAAATCGTTTTCGGTTAATGGTTAATTTATCTGTTGCTTGATCCATTGAGAATAATGAAAGTTTCGCCACTTCATTTAATGTTGTTACTTCTTCACCAGGAAAATAGGACGGGATGGATGAAACCGTGCTTAAATAGCTCCCGCCAGTTTGAACATATTTGCCGAGTTCATCTAACAGTGATCCGATTTTATTTTGAATGAAGATCGGGGTCCATTTGTCGATAAACTTAAACGGCAAGCGTCCAAGTTTTTCCCAGAACCAAAGATCACTCTGATCTTTTTCCCAAACTTCTACTTTTTTTAATTCTTCTTGCAACCAAATAATAGAATCCGTCATGCTATACTCGCCTCTTTCATGAATACTAAGTAATACGGTATAGGTAATCAAAAAGTTTCATCTGAAAATACTGGATTTGTGCAAGGAAAGTCCAATAAAAAAATCAACCACTCTTACAAATGGTTGATTTAAATTATTAAAGATATTTCGCATAGCGTTTTTCTAAATAGTTTTGCAGGACCGTCATGACTGAACAAATCGCCCAGTACATAAGAGCAACAAGGATGAGAAGGGTTAATAAATCATATTCCCTTGCTCCAACGGTTCGAGCTTTCTGAAACATTTCAGGAACTGTAATCATCGCTGCCAGTGAAGATGCTTTGATTAAATCCATTAATACATTGGATAGTGGTGGTACGGCGATTCTAACGGATTGTGGAAGAATAATTCTTCTCATAGACTGCCAATAAGTCAGACCAAGAGCTTTAGAAGATTCCCATTGTCCATGATCAACAGAAGAGAGTGAGGATCGAAGAATTTCAGCCATATAAGCTGCGCTATTTAAGCTGAAACCTATCAGCGCTGCTTGCACCGCTGTAAATTCTACGCCAATGACTGGAAAACCAAAGTAAAGCAAAAACAGAATTACCAGAATCGGTACACCTCGCATAAATGAAATGTACAATCTCGCTGGCCATTGTAAGAATGGCCATTTTGATGTTCTTGCCAGAGCAATGAAAAAGCCAATAATTAGTCCTGTTGCCATACTGACAATTGCTATGAGGAGCGTATGCCAAATGCCACTAAGAATATAGGGGAAAGAATCAAGAGCTAGTTGAGGATCAAATAGAAGTCCCCATTCAATTTCATTCATCCGTTTACCCCCTTGCTCAATTAATCAATCTTAACTTCTTTGGAAACATCCGCACCATTAAAGAATTTTGCGGAAATTTCACTAATCGTTCCATCTTCAAGCATTTCTTTTAACACATCATTAACGTGATCTTCGAGCTCTGAGTTTTCTTTATTGATGACAAGACCAATCTTGGACGGACTATATTTAATATCCGGATGAATGGTGATGTTCAATTCGGGAAAAGCAGCTACAGCAAGTGTTTGAAGATAATAATCATTTAAAATGACGTCTGTGCGTCCAATCGATACATCACGTAAGTAAACTTCGTTCGGTACATTATCATACGTAACTTCTTCTGCTCCATATTGTCTTGCCATTTCCATATAAACTGATGTTGAAGCCCCAGCTGCTTTTTTACCTTTTAGATCTTCCAACGATTTAATGCCAGATAAATCATCCTTGCGAACTACAGCCGTGCCATATGAATACTTAATCGGAGTGGAGAAGATGAATTTTTCAAGTCTGTCTTCACTGATTTCAATGTCATTGGCAGCAATATCAACTTGACCAGTTTTGACACTAGTAAGCATTTCATCGAATCCAAGTTCTTTAAACTCGATATCCAGTTCCAAGCGATTTGCGACTTCACGTACAACTTCCACTTCAAATCCAGTCAATTCATCCGAGGCTTCGTCGCGGTAAGAAGTTGGGAAAAGTGTGCCGGAAGTAGCAACTGTCAGTTTACCTTCTTCTTGGATTGTATCCCAAGCTGTTGGTGATTTGGCTGATTCTTTTGAGTCATCATTTCCACATGCAGTCAAAAATAGCATCGAAGCCAATCCGATATATATTGACAATCTTTTTTTCTTCATAAAATTAGTCATAAAAAGCCTCCTTAAATTGTAATTCGCTTAAAAACATACCACTGAAGTATGAATTTGGGCAACCTTTTACTTGCTATTTCCAGAAGTAAGAATTCTTAGATTATTAATAGGTTTTAGAGATGCGAAAAGAAAAATGAGACTGATAATTAAATATGTAATGAATACTCTTATCCAATTAAAAATACATTTAATCAAAGAGATTTATTTTAATTTGAGAAAGGAGAGACTGAGGCGTGGGGATTAAGTTTATCAAGATTTCTGTTATTTACTTTACCATAGGTGTAGTGCTCGGTATGTATATGTCCATAGGGCATGATTACACATTGACAGGCGTTCACGTTCATATCAATTTGTTAGGATGGGCTTCATTTGCATTAGCGGGACTCATTTATTATTTATTTCCTAAAGCGGGGAATCACGCGCTTGCCAAAGTTCATTTTTGGGCTTCCAATATCGGATTACCACTCATGATGGTTGGATTGACTACTCTTTTACTAAGTGGTAATGAGCAGGCGATCCCAATTATTTCAATCGGCGCAACTCTAGTAGTAATTAGTGTTATCCTGTTTACGATTAATGTACTAATGAACGTTAAGTATCCTGTGATAACAGTGAAACAGTAAGGGAACAAACAAAAGACCGGTGCGGATATTTCCGTAACCGGTCTTTTGTCGTGCTATACTCCATAAATATTTTCTAGGTGAGATATATTAATTTCTCAACTTTCGCATAGAAAAATATTCTCCAATCTTATGGGATTCTAGGCTGATGCAAAAACTGATATCCCAATTGACTTTAGCCACTTAGCTCTTTCATACCCAATCATCGCACATTGATTGTACATCCTACATACCATGGAAATGAAGACAATAATGTGTTCTTAGTTATGACGAGGATTTCATCGACAACCTGTCACTTTTATTGATAGGCTATATTCTAATAATTGTGAGGTTAAGGTTAATATTCTGCAAAAGAAGAAGCGCTTGGCAAAAGATGCTTTTTCAACGTGAACGTCCTTTATTAAATCCAAGAGTCGGGTTTGTCGTAGATTAACAACTTAAAATTGTGCACACTTTAAACCAAATAGAAATAAGCTTCGCACAACCGAGTAAAATCAGAAGGAACCTGCCAAAATTTCATCTTTGGCAGGTTGTTTTCCCGAGACGAAGGTGTCGATTCTTTCGTTACCCAAAAGCACTTAAACATGAGCACATCGATTTTCGGTATGCGACAGACGAAAATTCGCCGCAGGATTGCCCAAGAGAAAGAACCCTGGCGAAGTGACAACGTCACTTCGCCAGGGTTCTTTGCGTTTAGGTCAATGGTGCAGTAAATTGAAGTCCGAAGCGAGTCGGAAGTCGATGTGATTCCATGTCAATGCATCGAGTAAGACGTTTCTTCTTTAGTCTAGATTCTAATTAAAAAGAGTCTATTATAGGTTTCAGTAAAGTGGAAGTTTATTTTCATGCTGCGAAAGTTGAGTTTATTTAAAACATCTTTCATCCCAACAGGATACGTCATATTTAAACATGATATGATAGATATAGTTTTTTTATAAAGGAGTTCAACTAAGAATGCAATCATTTGATGACCAAATAAATCACTTACTAAAAGAAACGGCACGAGCCTATACATTATATAAAAAAGCGGACGATATGGAGCGAATAAATAAAACGACTTTATTTGCTCAAAAATTAATGGACAGGGAATTTACAATTGGATTCGCTGGACACTTTTCTGCAGGCAAATCTAGTATGATCAATGCTTTGACTGGTGAGCAACTTCTGCCATCCAGTCCGATCCCGACAAGTGCTAATATCGTGAAAATACATAAAGCTACAAATGATTTTGCGATTGTATATATGCAAAATCAACAACCTGTCAAATTTACGGGAGATTATGATTTTGCAACGGTTAAAGAATTTTGTAAGGATGGGGATGCTGTTTCTCAAATTGAGATAGGCCATGAATCTTCAGTATTGCCAGAAGGAATCACCGTCATGGATACACCTGGAGTTGACTCTACAGATGATGCACACCGCATGTCGACAGAATCATCTTTACACTTGGCAGATATTGTTTTCTATATGATGGACTATAATCACGTCCAATCGGAGCTGAACTTCGGGTTTACAAAACAACTGATGAAATATAACGACAATGTCTATTTGATCGTTAACCAGATAGATAAACACCGTGAAAATGAATTAACGTTTACGCAATTTAAAGATTCTGTACATGATTCATTCAAAGCATGGGGCGTCATTCCTAAAGAGATCTTCTTTACATCTTTAAAAGATACTGATCATCCTCAAAACGATTTAAATGAAGTCCGGGAAATCGTCTTATACAGTATGAACAACTGGCAAGACCAATTAGTGAAGTCTTCAACTAATACATTAACGAAATTACATGATGAACATATCGAATATTTATCGGCAGAAGTAGAGGAGTGCCAGGCTACTTTCGCTAACGTATTATCCACGGACGAGTGGGAACAGAAAGAAGAAATGAAATTAACGGCCCTACACTATCAAAAACAGGCAAATTTACTTTCATCTAAAGCTTGGAAAGAAACGTTCGAATCTAATCGTAAAAATTTGCTTGATAATGCTGCGATGATGCCTTATGAGCTACGGGATAAATTAAGATCATATTTGGAATCGAAACAGGAAAATTTCAAGGTGGGGCTTTTCTTCAGTGGAAAGAAAACAGAAGAAGAAAGAAATTTACGCGGACAGCTGGTTGAGAAAGAGTACGATAACGTTATTCAGTCTCAAATTTCAGGACATATGCGTTCATTAATGAAACAGTCGTTAAAAGATGTTGGATTATTAAGTGATGAACAATCACTGGCCATTGATCAAATGGAGTTCCATCCCCCTCTAAAAATCATTGATGAACAAATTCAAAAAGGGTCATTGGTTACGGCAGATTCAGTGTTGAATTTTGCAAATCGTGTTACTGATACGACGAAAAAGTGGTTTATCCAACAAACGGATGGATGGAAAAACGTCCAAGCAAAAGTCATTGATGACTTACCGGAAGATAATTTTGGTCTAGCGGATTCTAAATCTCGTGCCTATCAAGAAAAGTTATTGGCGATTGAGACATTGGAACAAATGCACAATCAGCTTAAAGCTTTTACAAAAGAATGGGACAACCCTTCAAGAAACATAGACAGTCTTGCTACTGAGCTGGTAGAGACATGGATGAAAAACCATGAGTTGGCGGAACAACAAATGGTCCCATTTGAATCTTCGATGATTGTCGAAAAAGACAAGGATGAAGAAGTGATAGAACTATTTACTGAAAAACCTGAATCATCAGGAGTCGAAGTGACTGATACGTTGACACGGGCGAAGTACATTGCAAGCCAGATTGAACATATCCAAGGCTTCTCTGAAGTTGCACGGTATCTGCAAACAAAATCTCAACGTCTAGAGAAACAGGACTTTACCATTGCTTTGTTCGGAGCATTCAGTGCAGGAAAATCGTCTTTCTCAAACGCATTGATGGGGGCCAATGTATTACCGGTTTCCCCGAACCCGACAACGGCTGCTATCAATAAGATTCGACCAGTCACTAAGGACCATCCACACGAAACGGCTGATGTGAAACTGAAAACGAAAGATCAATTTTTTGGAGATGTGGCTTCTTCGTTCGAAGCCATCGGAATCATTGTTGGTTCATTAGATGAAGCCTACAAAAAGGCGAACGATATAGAAGGTATAACTTTAGAAAACGAAGGATTGCAAGTACACAAAGCATTCATTCGTGCTTTTAAAGAAGGATATTCTGCATTCAAAGACAAGTTGGGAGAGACGTTGCGCGTCGATCGCGTTGAATTTGAAGCGTTCGTTGCTCAGGAAAACAAAAGTTGTTTCGTGGATACCATTGATTTTTACTACGATTGTCCATTAACGCGAATGGGTGTTACGCTCGTTGATACACCTGGAGCAGACTCCATTAATGCCCGACATACTGGGGTGGCATTTGAATATATCCGAAATGCTGATGCAATTCTTTTCATTACGTATTACAATCATGCATTTGCACGTGCGGACAGAGAATTTCTGATTCAATTGGGTCGTGTAAAAGATGCATTTGAATTAGATAAAATGTTCTTTATCGTCAATGCGATTGACTTGGCTTCAAGCGAAGAGGAAGCAAATGACGTCAAGAATTATGTGACGAGCGAATTACAACGATTCGGTATACGCTTCCCACGCGTATATGGTGTTTCAAGTCTACAAGCATTGAAAGAAAAAGAAGAGTCGATTTTATTGAATTCCGGCATGGAAATGTTTGAACAATCTTTCCAACAATTCTTATCCGAAGATTTAAAAGCGATGGCTGTCCAAGCACTATCTGAAGAGACGGAAAAAACAGTTGCCCGATTAGCTTCATTAATAGAACAAACTGAAGTGAATTTATCCAGAAAAGAAGAGCGATTGCAGGAACTACGTCTGTTGGAACAAAAAATTCGTCAACGTTTGACGAGTTCAGCTGCAGGAGTCATTACAAAGAATGCCTATCAGGAACTAGACGAACTACTTTACTATGTATTGCAACGTGTCTATTATAGATATCCTGATTTCTTTAAAGAATCTTATAATCCTTCAGTTTTTGCGAACAGATCCTCAGCTGAAGCACTTGAGTTCGCCTTGAAAGAAACATTGTCCATGCTAAGTTTTGATTTTGAGCAGGAAATGCGTGTAACGAATTTCCGTTTGAATCAATGGATCGGAAAAGCATTACAACAACGACAAAAAGATGAAATGCACGAACTTAAAGAAAGTAACAACAGTTTTTCATTTATGCCTTATGAAATTGCGGAGGCGAAGCTGCTTGATTTTGATGGACCATTTGAAAATCCGACCGTTTACTCACATGTGAAATCACATTACAAAAATAATAAATCGTTCTTTGAGAAAAATGAAAAAGAGAAGCTGAGAGATGCATTGCAAGATGCAACAAAACCAGAGGCGGAGCAATATTTAAATGCTCAAAATGTACGCATGAGAGATTGGGCAAGAGGTGTGATAGATTTGGAAGCTGAAGGATTAAGACAGCATCTACTTCATGAGTCGCTTCAACAACTTGATTCCGAGAGAACTGCAATGCAAGAAGGCACGCGCCTAGAAGAGTGGAAAGCTGTATATAACAATTTATCTAAAGGGGAATGAGCTGATGGGTAAAGTTTGGAAGTCTGCAGAAGAACTGAAGAATTTAAATGTGCGATGGATTGATACTCGATTTTCACTGCAAGATGCTAATGCGGGCAAGGAGCTATATGATCATGGTCATATAGCTGGTGCCGTCTATTTGGATCTTGAGAAAGAATTATCAGATATGAGTAAATCAAGTGGACGCCATCCACTTCCGGACAAAACACAACTGCAAAATCTTTTTGAGTCTCGAGGATTAGAGTATTCGGATCATATTGTGATTTATGATCAAGGTGGAATGCCATTTGCACCTAGAGCCTACTGGGTTTTTTGCTATGCTGGATTTCCACAAGTTACGTTGGTGAAGGAAGGATATGGGGAATTAATCAAAATGGGTTTTGAAGTTTCGACTAAAACTCCATCTTTCCCGACCTCAACATTGAACCTTCAGTGGAATGAAGACATTTTTTCGGATCGCGAGCAAGTGAAAGAAGTATCGGAAAATTCACAAGGTGTACTTCTGGATGCCCGTTCAGCTGAAAGATATGCAGGTATTCATGAACCGATTGATCACGTAGCAGGTCACATTCCATCTGCACGAAATTTGGACTGGGAACAATTAAAAGAAAATAATCGTTTTAAAGAAATTGCGGAAGTATTGCCAACTGTTGCAACAGTTGTTAAACAAGATGAAGAGATCACGGTGTATTGTGGAAGTGGTGTAACTGCTGCTCCAGTATATGCCATGCTAAAAGAAGCGGGCTATCCGAAAGTGAAATTATATGTAGGTAGTTACAGTGACTGGATTACAGCCTACCCAGTGGACAACAAACTGACCTAGATTAACTAAAATTAAAGACAAAAAAACGAAGAGCAAATGCTCTTCGTTTTTTTGTCTTATGAGAATACTTTATAATTTTTATGTGATACTACTGTTAATGTTGATGCGGCACCAATTTTTTTTGCGTCTTCTTGAGAAATTTCAACGATGCATGAATTTTCAAGGATTTTGAAAATTGCCCCTTCAACTTCTACATCACGACGAACGAATGTGATTTTTTCACGAATTCTTCGTGCTTGTACAAATTCGGATACTTCTTTTTCATGTTTTTGGAACGTCATCTGAATTCCCCATTTCTATAACACTAATGTCATATCGACTACATTCAGCTCGAAACGAGTCGAAAGAGTCTCATGAGATTTTGTCGTATTATGAAGTTAATATGTTTCTATTATAACATAGTTTTCTGTTTTAATCTATCACGCCCGATTCATTGGTATACTGAAGATACAAAGAAGAGTGTAAAACTCTTAAATAAAGGGAGATTTTAATGACAAACACACAATTTAAAGATTTTGGTATTTCAGACGACATAATTCGCGCACTTGAAGGATTGGGGTTTACATCACCGACTGAAGTGCAATCAAAAGTGATTCCTACTGCATTGGCAAAGCGAGATGTATCAGTAAAATCACAAACAGGAAGTGGTAAAACAGCTGCATTTGGTATTCCTATTTGTGAGTTGGTGGACTGGGATGAAAACAAACCCCAAGCTCTAGTATTAACACCAACACGCGAATTAGCCATGCAAGTTTCGCAAGATATAATGAGTTTCGGTCGTTTTAAGCGGATTAAAGCTACTGCGATTTATGGAAAACAGCCGTTTGCCTTCCAACGTACAGAATTAAAACAAAAATCCCATGTCGTAGTAGGAACGCCAGGTCGTGTGATGGATCACATTGAACGCCATACACTGGATTTAAGTAAAGTTGAAATACTGGTCATCGACGAAGCGGACGAAATGTTGAGCATGGGCTTTATTGAATTAGTCGAATCCATTATCAGTCACTTGCCGAAAAAAAGATTAACCATGTTGTTCTCCGCAACACTTCCTAAAGATGTGGAGAAACTATGCCATAAATATATGGACAATCCTCTGGACATCGAAATTGAAAAGACACAAAATGTAACCCAACAAATTGATCACTCTGTATACATCGTAAAAGAAGCAGAGAAATTTGCCTTGTTAAAAGACATTACGATGGTTGAAAATCCAGACAGCTGTATCATTTTTTGCCGTACAAAAGATAATGTCGATCAACTTGTGGACTTATTGGATGATGAAGGTTATACAGTCGATAAAATTCATGGCGGGATGGAACAAAATGAGCGTTTCGACGTGATGAATGATTTTAAACGTGGAGATTTCCGTTATTTAATTGCTACCGATGTTGCGGCTCGCGGAATTGATATTGACCGTATTACCCATGTCATCAATTACGATATGCCTTTGGAAAACGAGAGCTATGTTCATCGTACAGGTAGAACTGGGAGAGCAGGGGAAGTCGGAAAAGCGATTACACTTGTAACACCCTACGAGGATCGATTCCTTGCATCGGTTGAAAAGTATATCGGCTTTGATATTCCGTTGAAAGATGCGCCTTCAAAAGAACGCGTAGTTAAAGCAAAGGCTGCCTTTAAACAAAAAATGAATGAACAACCTGAAATCAAAGTCGATAAAAAAGAACAGTTAAATGAAGATATTACGAAATTGTACTTTAACGGTGGTAAGAAGAAGAAAATCCGTGCTGTGGACTTTGTCGGAACCATTGCAAAATTGGATGGAATGACTGCGCAAGATATCGGCATCATTACGATCCAGGACAATGTTTCTTATGTGGAAATTTTAAATGGAAAGGGACCCCTAGTTTTGAAGCAAATGAGAAACACAACAATAAAGGGGAAACTCTTAAAAGTTCATATCGCAAATAAATAACAAGATAATATTATTATGTAAACTAAATAACGAAACAAAACACAGCTTCCTAATCATGGAAGCTGTGTTTTTATTGAAGGGAAGAGAATATAAATCAATATATCGCTATAAAAATTTATGTTCTCTACTTGCACTCGATAAAAAAGAAGGTGGTCGGCTATTTCTTTCGCTTTCCGCGGACGAAACGCAAGCCTCCTCGACTCAGCTGTCTCTGACAGCGGAGCCTGCGGGGTCTAGCTTGTTCCGTTTATTCCGCAGGAGTCTTCAGAAATAGCCGACCACTATCCTATTAACTATTTTGAAGAGGAACGCTGACAGAGCGCGTTCTGTTGATTGGAGTGGAGGCGGCGAAAACAAGACTGCTCCTGCGGTTACTCCTCGCAAAGATTAGGACCAAATTGCCTTTGGTCCCAATCTTTTCAGCGGGAACAGCACGAACTGAAGGCCCCGCAAGAAATAAAGGAACGAAGACTAAGTGCGCCACATCGTGTTGCTCCTGCGATTACTCGTCGCAAAATGCAGGGCTAAGATATTTGGCAACGTCTTCGTGACCAACATCCTGTTGGCCCGAGGAGACTGAAGCCGTGCCCGCGAAACGCGTCCGCCGCAAGGGAAATCAACATTTTCTTACATTGCCACTTTTTAAGAGTATGCAGTTATATTAACTTGTTTTATTCTTTCTCTACAGTCAGACACAGCTGCCTAATTATAGCAGCTGCGTTTTTAATTGGTGTTGGCCGGTACTAAAAACCGAATGGCTTTTGGTTTTATGGTAATTTCTACTGGTGTTTGTAAATAAATTTCTCCATCCATATCCACATTTTTCGGTTCATCTGTTTTAATCACAATGTGTTTACCGGTATAGTGTGTCACGTTCATCAAATCGTCTGGCATAATGTCCGGCTGAGACAAAGAGAACCATTCGCGAATGGCTGTCATTGTTGACGATTGAATGAGGACCACATCCAATTGGCCATCAGAAGGGTCAATAATGTCTAGAGGGAAACGGTGGGTTCCGATTGATTTCCCATTCATGACTAGCAACATGACAGCTTGTTCCTTATAAGTAATCCCATCAATCTCTAAATGGATTGGAAATGGTTCACTTTGCTTGAACGTTTGTAACGCACTCATAAAATAGCTTAACTTTCCGTATTTCCCTTTAAGATCCGGATTAATGTTTTCTGACGCCTCCGCAATTAACCCAATTCCTGCAAAGTTCATGAACAGACCTTCATTGATTTGTGCTAAATCCACATCTCGAATGACTCCATTTACAATTTCCTCTGCCGCTTCTTTAAGGAAAGGTGGAATGCCTAGGGTACGGGCAAAATCATTGCAAGTGCCTCCAGGAAGCAAACCGATGATGGGGAAATTCTCAATCTTCTCCAATACTTGAACAGCTGTGTGCAGCGTGCCATCTCCACCCATCAAAAATAAAACATCCGCATACGATGCGTCCATGCATGCTTGTTTAAATTCTTCAGGAGATAGAGTCTGAACGATTGTTAGTTTGTGACAATGAGTTGCAATGACTGGAACTACATTTGATAGTGCTTGCTCTGCAGAGTCCTGCCCAGCTTGTCCATTAAATAATAGAACGCCATGTTTGAAACGGGGCATCTTTTCACCTTCTCATGAAGTATAATATTACTAAAATCAATTGAAATTACTATAACATACTTAATGGGAGTGATTGAATTGTCAAACCAAAAATTTGTTTATACCACGTATATCCGCACCAATCCAAATAGGCTTTGGCAAGCACTGACTAGTAGTGAAGATACTGAACGATATTTCTTTAACAGTAAAGTTCAGTCCACTTGGCAAGTTGGAGAAAATGTCACTTTTTTTAGGGATTCTAAATTAGATGTAATGGGTGAATTGCTAGAACTCGAGCATTGCAAAAAGTTATCCTTTACGTGGACATCCCCAGAAGATCCAACTTCGCGAAATGAGCCTACAGTCGTTACGTTTTTGATTAAAGAACTAGAAGAAACAGTGAAACTGACATTGATTCATTCTAATTTGGTGGAGAGCGACATCGTGGAAGATTCTGATACGTTTTGGGGACTTAACAATGGATGGCCGGCTATTTTGAGCAACTTGAAAAGTTACCTTGAAACAGGAAATACACTAAAGGCAATTCAAGCTTAATAGGCATACCACACAGTTTAAGAGGAAATTATCAACATTAGCCAGAGAATAAGTGTTCTGTTATACTCAAAAATATGTAAAATCGTTGTCTTCCACAAGATAGCGATTTTTTGTTTTTAAAAAGGAGTTTTCGTATGACATCGTTTTTTGAAAAACAAGCAAAATTACATAACGTACATTTAAATAAAGTGCAGCAAAAAGCAGTATGTGAAACGGATGGGCCACTGCTGTTATTGGCATGCCCTGGTTCAGGTAAAACAACTACATTGATTATGCGAATCGGATATTTAATTGAAGAAAAAGGCATAGAAGCCAAACGAATAAAAGCTATTACATTTAGTCGTGCATCAGCGAATGATATGAAAACACGTTTTGAGCAGTTTTTCCCTTCATTGAACCAACCTGGTTTTTCGACCATCCATAGTTTGGCATTTTCTATAACTTCGCGTTATTTAAAAAGTCGTGGGATTGCTTTCACCTTAATAGAAGGAACACCAATCACCAATGCACCGACGAAATCTCAACTACTGAAGGATTTATATAAACAATCACTGAAAGAAGATTGTTCTGATGATCAATTGCAAGAGATGGTTCAATTCATTAGTTTCATTAAAAACAAAATGATTCCTCAGACCAAATGGAAAGACGAAGAATTGCCAAATCCGGAAGCTGTGAAAATCACGATTCAATACGAAGCAATCAAAACCCAAAACCCTGCACATCTTTTGCTGGATTTTGATGATTTACTGGTACTTGCGTATGAAGCTTTATCTTACGACCAACACATTATGGCAAGTTTCTCAAAACTATATGATTATGTGCTAACTGATGAAAGTCAGGATACTTCAAGAATTCAGCATGCAATCGTGGAAAAACTGGTTTCTGGTCATCAAAACTTATGCGTCGTTGCAGATGATGATCAAACAATCTATTCTTGGAGGGCAGCAGATCCTTCCTATTTATTGAAATTCAAGGATACGTATCCAAAAGCCAAAATATTGAAAATGGAACAAAATTATCGTTCATCTTACAACATCGTTTCGGTTGCCAATCAATTCATTAAAAGGAATAAAAGTAGATATAAAAAAGAAATGTTTACGGAAAATAGACCGTCTCAAGATATTGCATTAAAACAACTTCATGATGATCAGGCCCAGATGAGGTATGTAATTTATGGACTACTTGATTTAAAGGAAACCGGCAGTGCTGCCATTCTATTTCGGAACAATGCGAGTGCCATTTTATATATAAGTGAATTGGAAAGAAGAGGCATTCCATTTTACATGAAGGATGTCGATCAGCGATTTTTTTCACATTGGGTAGTTGAAGATATCTTGAATTTCATGAGATTAACTTTTAATTTAGAGCGGAAAGATATTTTTCTTAAAATAGCACGTAAGTTCAATCTATATCTATCAAATGATCAAATCCGCAAATTTGAACGTGTCGAAGAGACAGGGAATGTTTTTCAGCTCCTTTCTCGACATGTACCATTAAAGGATTATCAAGTGCAATCGTTGCAAAACTATGCAAACGTATATGAGAAAATGAAAAATTCCCGACCGAAGAGCGTCATCCGTCTAATTAAAGAACAACTCGGCTATGAACAAGTCTTAAACAACCGGGCTGAAAAATTCGGATTTCGCATTGAAGTGTTAATGGATATGATCCGGACACTAGAACAAATTGCTGAGCCTTTCACGACGATGGAGGCATTTGCTAAACGTTTAAAAGAATTGGATGAACTTACGCAAAAAGCTAAGAAAACAAAAGATCCAAACGCTGTTACGCTATCTACATTTCACAGTGCTAAAGGATTGGAATTCGATCATGTCTATATGATTGATTGTCATAATGGTACGATTCCATCAGATGAAGATCAACGAGACAACGAGAAGCTTGAGGAAGCGCGACGATTATTTTATGTTGGCATGACAAGAGCGAGGAAACATCTTGAATTGTTGACGTATGCAGAGAAAGACGGGAAAGAGAAAGTGGAGTCACGATTTATCAGCGAAGTGAGGGGCATACTTCTGAAGAATGCGAAACAACCCGAAAACTTAAAAGAACAAACAGAGCCAGAAGATCCGAATACGATCCGCAAAGCAAGCGAAATGAAAGTCGGACTAGAAATAGTCCATAAAAAATTTGGCGTCGGTCAAATCGTTCAAATCAAACCAGACCGACTTGTTCTGCAATTCGGTGAAACATCCAAAGAACTGGTGACTCAAACGATCTTAGACAATGGTTTAATTGCAAAAAATCTTCCGTTGGTTAAGGCTTGATTGTTAAGTGAATGTTACACGAACGTCATGAAAGATTGGTAGTATTGGTAGGAATCTATAGAGGTTGGTGGTTTTTTTGAGTAAACGTATTAATTTAAGTCAAGGCAAACTGGAAAAATGGGAAGAGGCATTCGTGCCAGAGAAAGATGTATTTTTTCTTAGAGACCAAGATCTCCATTTACTGAAAGAATTCGGCATGAACTGTTTATTGTTCTCCAAAGAAGAATTTATGAAACACCCTACATATAAAGCGGTGTCATATGGGAGCAGTTATACGTACTGGACATTATCTCAAGATATTTCAACAGTTGTCGTATTGCCGCATCGTGTCTTTCCATTATTAAACCAACCAGTTAGAACAGCGATTTTAAAAATCCAACAACAAGTAGGACGAGGACTGGTATTTGAAGCCCGTTATTTCGAAGGCATTCTCAGAGAGCCTGCCAAAAGCTTATTGGCCCCTTACGAATTTGTTTCGAATGAACGCATATATATTGCCATCCAAAAAGAAGTTTGGAACCAATTGCCAAAATCATTAAAATCGGATTTATTGAACCGGATTGCTTTTGATTATGATACGCCGGGAATATTTGATCCGTATGTTCCTACTGAAAGTGTGACAAGTACGTATGTTAATACTTATCCAAATGCGCACGGAGCAAATTGCTTATCATCCACGTTATTTGCTGCCGCATCCATACAGGCTGGCTACACACTTGATTGGATTATTAAGGAATGGGTTCATCCGACAACCTTTTTAAATGGACTTACACAACTGGGATACAAAGAAGTTCCATTATCCATGGATGCCATTTTCCCACATGATATTCTTGTGTGGAAAGATGAGAAGAATCAAATTGTTCATGCAAGCTTCCATATTGATAAAAACTACTTTTTCAATAAGAATGGGCAAGTATTTTTCAATCCTTGGAAAACCGTCCACATGAGAGAGCTGGAAGAACAATGGAGTGCTTATAAAATACATGTGTACCGAAAATAAGAGGTTGTCTAAATGTGGAATATTCTCTAAACTGAAAGTATGAAGTTTGAGAGGAAGTGTCCACATGAAACAATGGACGAAATCAGTAGTTATTGAAGCACCAATTGAGACCGTGTGGCAGTATTTGGACGGGGATTTGGATAAAATGCAACAAATCATGCCAAACGTAGTAAGCAATACACCAGTACTGGTAACAGAAGAAGTTGTTGGCAGTGTCTTCCGTCAAGAATACCGAGAAGGCAAGAGGGTGGAAGCTTATGATGTACACGTGACTGAGTACAAAAATACCCCTACTGAAAAACACATGAAAGTTGCATTTACTCTTGCCAAATTATTTGATATTACAGCAGAATATGAATTAGAATCACTGACTGATGCTAAAACGAAATTTGTTTACACATGTACAAACAAACCGCTTAAATGGTTTATCAAATTATTCTTGGTATTTGCCAATGATAAAGTGGTAGTGAAATTTGTAGAACGAGTGAAACAGGTTGCAGAAAGTAATCGCGCATAACAATTTTGAGCGTCGCACGAAAGCGACGCTTTTTCATGTGTTTAAAGGAGAAAAGATATGGTACAAGCAATTGGAATAGATGTCGGTGGTACTTTAACCAAAATCGCCTACTTTGAAGAAGACCAACAGTTGAAATTGTTACATTTCCCTTCAGCTGACTTGCAAAAAGTAAGTGATTGGATTGCTTCTTTTAAAGAAGATATTCAAATTGGTTTAACTGGGGGACGTGCAGAACAATTAAAAACGTTTTTAAGGTCACATAAAAATCTTCATTACTTGGTTGAATTCGACGCAACCATTGCTGGTGTCAAATATCAGCTGAAAAAGGATGGTCAAGATTTCGCCGAGGCTGTCATTACCAATATTGGCACAGGAACATCCATTCATTCGCTGAGAGGGGATACCCATGTTCGAATTGCTGGAACTGGTATTGGTGGAGGTACGTTACTTGGAATGTCAGCGTTAATGACGGGCATTTATGAGTTCGAACAAATTGTTCAGCTTTCGGCAAGTGGCAGCCGTTCTGAGGTGGACATGTTAGTTAGTGATATTTATTACGGGAATAAAACGCCTATTGATGGTGGATTGACTGCAAGCAATTTTGGGGACGCGGGTTTAAGACCACTTCTGGAACGATCCAAAGAAGATATTTTAGCAACAGTTCAAGGCCTGGTTGGTGAAGTTATTTCAACATTAAGCATTCAATGTGCTGATGCTGAAAAAATGGAGCATATTGTGTATATTGGGTCGACTTTAGCTGAAAACGAACCACTTCAAAAGATTATTGGAAGCTATACAAAACGAAAAAACCGCACACCTGTTTTTCTTAAGGATAATGGATATAGTGGCGCGATTGGTGCACTTTTGAGCAAATTTGATGGAAACTGAAACGTTATTAAAAACTGATTTTTATAAAAATACATGAACATTTCATTTGCATTAACCTGGTTTTCATGTTACATTAATAGAGGATTATTTTTGTTCGGATATGAGTAAGACTTGTAAGAGATTTTATCTCCACGATTTGAGCAAGGATAGTAACACAATGTGTACTTAGTACACGAGGAGGAAACACACATGGAACAAGGTAAAGTAAAATGGTTTAACTCAGAAAAAGGTTTTGGATTCATCGAACGTGACGGCGGAGACGATGTATTCGTACATTTCAGCGCTATCCAAAGCGAAGGTTTCAAATCTCTTGACGAAGGTCAAGAAGTTACTTTTGAAATCGAGCAAGGACAACGTGGCCTACAAGCTACTAACGTAAACAAAGCTTAATTTTAAGAATAACCTATAAACAGATTCTCTTCGGAGAATCTGTTTTTTTGTACTTCATTTTCATAGAGGTATTCCAGCATAGTGGCTTTCCAAAAAACAGAGAAAAGGACTCATTCGCGTTATACGCTTATGAGTCCTTTTGCTTGATGATGGCTTTTCGTGCTAATTGATCGGCTGTGAGATTAGAGTTGTCGGGAACCCATTTAATAAAGAAGAAATCAAATGTATCGGCAATTTCAAGTGCCTTATCAAGTAATTCTTTATAAACAGGGTTTTTAGCGTATCTTTTTTCAACAGCAGCAACGACAATTTGTGAATCAGATCTGACGGATATCAGTTCTTTTGAAAGTTTCTGTGCTTCTTCAAGTCCTCGTAATAAGGCAATGAACTCTGTCGTATGATTATCATAAATCCCTACATATTCAGAAAAACGTAGTTGATGACCTTCGCCTTTGATGAAAATACCGATACCACTCGGGCCTGGATTCCCTGCACTTGCTCCATCAATATACACTTCAAGCATGAAAACAACTCCTTATTTTTCATCCACAGGTGTCATTCGTTTGGCAATATATCCAAATGGTGTACCTAGGATTGACACGAGGAACTTCAATACATAAGTAGAGATAAATACACTTAACCAAACGTCTGTCGGATAAACTCCCCAGAAAGCAATGGAAGTGAAAATCAAAGTATCAAGCAATTGACTGAGCATAGTTGATCCATTGTTACGAATCCAGAATGCACCATCAGATGGAAACAGTTTACGCAAGAAGCTGAATATAAGTACATCAGTGTATTGACTGACGAGATAGGCAATCATGCTTCCCAGCGCTATTCGTGGAATCAATCCGAAAATTGTGGATAGGGATTCTTGTGCAAAATCGTCAGCAGCTGGTTGGAACAGGAGCACCATTTGCATGATGACCGTCATCATTAAAAGAAAAATAAAACCTAACCATACCGCTTTTTTAGCTTCTTGCTTTCCATATTTTTCGTTCAATATATCGGTTACTAAAAAAATACTGCCATAAATCGCATTACCAAGTGTAGCAGTCAGACCGAAAATTTCAATTAGCTTTGTTACTTGTATATTCGCCAAAACAGTAGCAAATCCAACCCAGACGAATAAACCTGTTCTGCCAAAAAATTTATACATGATCAACACGAATAGCATGTTGACTATTGCAAATCCTAAGCCGAGCATTTCATTAAACATAAGAATCCTCCAGTAGTTTTGATAACGCGGGATGTTTACGAACCGCAAAAAAACGTGTTGTTTTCCAACTTGACTATTATAATGTCAGTTGCAAGCAAATGCAATGAGGGTGTAAGATAAAGTAGCACTTTCTTTGGATATGGATTGTAAAGCAAAGAAGTGTTTCATTTTTAATGAAAGGATGAAGCAATTTTGAACAAACTGACAGTTATCAGTGAAATTGATGATTTGCTTGAGACTTATTGCGATGGTTGCTTCATTAAAAGAGAACTCAAACTAAACGGTGGTAAAACGATGGCACACCGTTTTTGTATAAACAGTTGTACAGTTGGTGACCAATTGCAATTTTTAGGGCAAGAGCTCAACAAAGTGAAAATGAAATAATGAACAAGATAAAACCCACCAATCGATTGATTGGTGGGTCAACTTTATTATGTAATCAATAAGACATTTGCGGCTTGTGGACCTCGGTTACCGTCTATTATTTCGAAAGAGACAACTTGACCTTCATCTAACGTTCGGAACCCATCACCATGGATTCCAGTAAAATGGACGAACACATCTTCACCATCATTGTATTCAATAAATCCGTAACCTTTTTCATTGTTGAACCATTTTACTTTGCCTTGGTGCATGAACGTTCCTCCTCATAATATTCGAGTGAAATGTCAATTTCCAGAACCGCATATAACAAAATATTCTGCGAATGGATGGCTATACTATACATGAATTGTCGAAAGTAGTCAATTCACTGTCGATTCACTCTGTTGCGATTTTAGTTCCATCTGTGCAATGATACTATTAGTGACCTTTATTTGTCCTTGAAGGAAGGAAGATCAAATTGAATACGATTGAAAAATGCGAACAACTAGTAAAAGATATTTACAATCAATTTGACGCAAGTCATGATTTTCAACATATTGAACGCGTAAGAAAGAACGCACAAATTATTAGTCAGGAAGAAGGGGCAGTTCGTACTGATTTAATAGAACTTGCTGTACTTCTTCATGATGTCAGTGATGTGAAATACAGTGGCAGTGAAGGGAAAGCTAAAGAGAATGCCATACTGGATGAACTTGATTTGCCAATAAGTGATCGACAAGAAATTGTCGAGATTATCGAATCGGTATCATTCAGTGGCGGACATGAAAAAGAAGCCAAAACAATTGAAGCCAAGATTGTTCGTGATGCAGACAGACTTGATGCCATAGGTGCAGTGGGCATCGCCAGAACGTTTGCCTATGGCGGAGCGAAAGGCAGGCCTCTGTACGATTGGTCAGAGACGGCAAGAATGAACATGTCCGAATCTGAATACCGATCGAAAGAAACAGCATCCGTTACGCACTTTTACGAGAAATTACTCTTATTAAAAGATTTAATGGTTACCGAATCAGGGAAAAAATTAGCTTTGCAGCGTCATGAATTTATGTTGGCATTTATCGACCAACTGAAAATAGAAACGAGTGAAGAAAAATGAGTCATTTAATAGTTTCAAATTTAACCAAGACAGTAGGAGAAAAGACATTATTTGAAAACATCGATTTTACAATTTATGCTGGTGAACGAGCTGGCTTAATTGGTGTAAATGGAACAGGAAAATCAACCTTCCTTTCAATCATTTCAAAACAAATTGAGGCAGATAGTTTATCTATGGACCATCCAAATCAATACCGAATTGCATTTTTAGAGCAAGATCCGCAGTTTGATGATGATTTAACCGTACTTCAAGCTGTCTTTAGTGGAGACTCACCTGCCTTAGTAACGAATCGAAAGTATGAAGATGCTTTAAATAAATTAAATGAAGATTCCTCTTCTGTTGAATATCAAGATGCGTACATGGAAATCCAATCTCAAATGGATCTAAATAATGCGTGGGATATAAATTCGATGGCTAAGACAGCCTTACAGAACCTTGGAATAGATATGTTTGACCGTAAAGTGAACGAACTTTCTGGCGGACAACTTAAACGTGTTGCATTAGCAAAAGTGTTGGTGGAACCAGCAGATTTAATATTACTAGATGAGCCTACCAACCATCTTGATGTTCAATCGTCAAAATGGTTACAAGAAAGTTTAGCGCGTCTATCAAGTGCTATTATTTTCGTAACACATGATCGCTACTTTTTAGATGGCGTATCTACACATATCTATGAAATTGCTGACCAAACCATGTACACACATCGTGGAAATTATGGAGATTATTTAGAAGCAAGAGCTATCCGAGAAGATATGGCTGCTTCTTCTCAGTTAAAACTACAAAACCGTTTCCGTTCAGAGTTAAAATGGATTCGTCGTGGTGCCAAGGCAAGAACAACTAAACAAAAAGCACGTATCCAACGTTTTGATAAATTGGATGAACAAATGGAACGCAACAATGACAACACATCTCTAGAAATGAAACTGGCTACAACTCGTCTAGGAAAAAAAGTGCTTGAAGGAATAGATCTTTCAAAAGCATATGAAAACAAACAAATCATTAAAGATTTTTCTTTCCTATTACAACCAGGTGATCGCATCGGTATTGTCGGACCTAATGGTGCTGGTAAGAGTACACTTATTAATATGTTAGCTGAGAAAATTATGCCTGATAGTGGGGAATTGAGTGTTGGGCAAACCGTTAAAATTGCTCATTTTGAGCAAACGATACCTCCAATGAATCCAAATACTCGTATGATTGAGTATGTCCGAGAGTCTTCAAATGATATTGAAGGTTCAGATGGAGTTAGACATTCAGCTGCCCAAATGCTTGAACGATTCTTGTTCCCACTTAAAGTTCATGGCACACCGATTGGGAAATTGTCAGGTGGAGAACGCAAAAGACTTCATTTGCTTAAACTCTTAATGGAACAACCAAACGTTTTACTACTGGATGAGCCAACAAATGATTTGGACATTCAAACGTTGTCAGTGCTGGAAGATTTCATCGAACAATTCCCCGGGGTTGTAATTACAATTTCTCATGATCGCTTTTTCCTAGATCGTATCGCGAAAAAATTATGGGTTCTTGATGGAAAAGGAAATACACGAGAAGTACAAGAGATTTATTCTGACTTCCTGGAACAAGCACCAGAAATTCTAGTTGAACCAGTAGATATAGTAGAACAACCTGAACCAGTAAAAACGAAAGAACCGAAGAAAAAATTATCTTTTAAAGAACAAAAAGAATGGGAAACCATTGAATCAGATATTGAAAAAATTGAAGAAGCGATCATCATTGCGGAAAAAGAAGTGGAATCTGCTGGTGCAGACTTCGAAAAATTGCAAAAAGCAACGAACCAACTCGAAGCTTTAAACGAGCAATATAACCACTTAATAGAGCGATGGGGTTACCTGCAAGAAATTATTGGGTCATGATACGATCCAAGTAGGAGGCGTTTTGCGTGAAAATACTTACAATTGAACCGACACCAAGTCCGAATACCATGAAAGTAATCGTGGACCATGAACTTCCTTTTGGGAAAAGTTTTAATTATAAAAAGGATGAAAGTTCAGAGGCACCTCAGGAAATCGTCTCCATTTTAAATATACCAGGCGTTAAAGGGATTTATCATGTTGCGGATTTTTTGGCAATTGAACGATTGGCTAAGAATGACTGGGAACAAATATTAGCTGAAGTGCGTAATGTATTTGGAGAAAATGATCAAGCCATTTCAAATGGAGTCCAATTGGACGAACACTTTGGGGAAGTCTATGTACATGTACAACAAATCAAAGGAATTCCTCTTCAAGTGAAAGTATTTGACCAAACTTCTGAAGAACGTATCGGATTATCTCCACGGTTTATAGAAGCCATGAATGCAAGCATGCAAGATCAGGATGAAAATTACATTTTGCAACGTAAATGGGCAGATTTCGGTGTTCGCTATGGTGAGACAAAAGAAATAGCAGCTCAGATCAAAGAAGAAATCGAAGCTGCTTATCCGGATGCTCGTCTGACTCAATTGATAGAAGCTGTGAAGAGTCCAAAAAACGAAGTGATTGCTCATGGTCGTAAAATAACACTTGAAGAATTTCAAGTGGATGCTTGGGAAGAACGTTTCCAATTGCTTGACCAAATGGCCGACCCATCAGTCGACGACTTGCCACTATTGAGTGAAGCATTGGAAGATGACCAAATGTCCATTCGCCGCCTAGCGACAGTTTATTTAGGGATGATTGATAACGAAAAGGTCATACCTTATATGGAAAAGGCCTTACAGGATAAAAGTCCATCTGTAAGACGGACAGCAGGAGATTGCATGAGTGATTTAGGATTTCCTCAGTTTGAAAATGCGATGATGCTTGCACTGACGGACAAAAACAAACTTGTGCGATGGCGCGCAGCGATGTTCCTATATGAAACAGGAACTGAAGATTCTTTACCCGCCCTTCATCAGGCGAAAGAAGACCCTGAATTTGAAGTGAAGCTCCAAGTCAATATGGCGATTGCACGTATCGAGCAAGGGGAAGAAGCAAAAGGCTCCGTTTGGAAACAGATGACGGAAGCCAGAAATCAGTAAATCAATTTAAACAAACCAAAAATGTTAGCAAAGGTGATCCAGATCACATTTTGCTAACATTTTTTGCTTTACTATTAAATTATGTTCCGAGCTCATAAGTTTCATCGATTGTAGATATAACGTAACCACTTATTGAACAGAATTTGCAATATCAACTAATACTTTTAGAGAAACACTTTTTGAAATCCGTTTATCTACTAGCAATATATATTGCCACTCATTTTTTTCGAATGCCAGTAAATCAAGGGGCATTTTAGTGCTATATATCGCTTCACTTCCATCATTTAGTTTAACTTTATGATCAATTTTTTCTTTACTGAATTCTAATTTATACTTAACCGGTTTTACCCTAATTTGATAATGATTCTGTGCAATATCTTTATTTAGATAAGTAATTTGAAAACTATCATTCGCATTCCCTTCCAAATTACTGAATCTGCCTAAATTGTGAGTGAAGGCAATAGGTGGTAGTTGGGAGGGCAATGCGATATCACGTTTAAAGTGATTTGTGCTTTCCATATAGGCTTTATTAACTTCTTTATAGCCAATGTCATATAAAAGTTTTTCAAATTGAAATTCGTCCGCTTTAACTTTGATAGTAAATGATAGTACTAAACAAAAAATAATCGTTATTCCTAAAAAACTTATCTTTTTCATGGCAGTCACCTCATCATACAGTTTGTGTAAGTAAAAGTGGCTCATACATGTTATAAAAAATGAATGAATAGTAATGCACTGCATGAAATTAATAAAAAATAAACGGGTAAAAACATCGTGGATAAGTGAAATCTATTGAAATACAAGTTATGATAGGATTGAAAAGCTTTCTGCCAAATAAACCTAATGAATCTGAAAGAGGCGAAATAGATGAATGCATACGATGAATACATGAAAGAAGTCGTTAAACCAATGAGAGCTGAACTTGTGAAAGTTGGCTTTAAAGAATTGACGACAGCAGATATGGTGAACGAACATATGGCGGAGGCTACAGGGACATCACTAGTTGTAATTAATTCAGTTTGTGGATGTGCAGCGGGATTAGCACGTCCTGCAGTTTCTGAAGCGTTGGCTGAAGTGCAAAATAAACCCGAACATCTTGTAACAGTTTTTGCAGGACAAGATCAAGAAGCGACATATCAAATGCGCGCTTATTTTGAAGAAGTTCCGCCAAGTTCACCATCCATTGCCATAGTTAAAGACGGTCAGTTAGCATACTTCATTCCACGTGAACAAATCGAAGGTTTTCCGATGGAACAAATTAAAGATCATTTAGTTCAAGTGTTGAACCAAGTTACGACTGCGTGAAAACAATCATAACTACTGCCGGCAGGCCAACCGATCTGACGATACAGTTAGCTAAAAATGCTTCCTGCAAGTTGGGTTTGCCTTATATTGACCGTCAGAAAAGAACCGTAACACAATTACAGCAACATTATCAAAGTGATGTGCTTGTAGCGGCTAAGAGTCACTGGGAATATCATGGATTAAAGTCAAAGGAACCATTCTTTTACCATCCGAGTTCCGCGATGTTCCGATTGAAACGAGTTTCCAGAGGTGAACATGATCCTTTTCTGGATGTATGTCAGCTTCAGCCCGGGGATTCTTTCCTGGATTGTACACTTGGATATGCATCGGATAGTTTACTGGCTGCATTTGCCGTGGGGGAGTCTGGTTCTGTGCAGGGATGTGAAGCAAACCCTGTTCTTGCATTTATTTTAAATGAAGCTTTTCATGAAGGCCGAACTGATCACATGGAATTTATAACTCTTATGAATCGCATTAAGGTGATTTCTTCTGATGCTGTCACTTATCTAAAACAGTTGAAAGATCAATCAGTTGATGTGGTTTATATGGATCCAATGTTCGAAACTTCAATAGAGGAGTCAGTTAATATCAGTCCGTTAAGGGCTTTGGGGATTCAGGATACTTTAAACGATGAATGGGTCCAAGAAGCGAAACGTGTTGCGAAAAAGCGTGTTGTATTAAAAGCACATTTTAGTTCACCTTGGTTTGAAAAGTTCGAATTTGAACAGATCAAACGCCCAAATACAAAATTCCATTATGGATTCATAGAAAAAGCTGCCTTCAATAATTGAAGGCAGCTTTTCATGTTTAGTCTGTAAAGTTTAAAGAAGTCAAGTACGCAAGCAAAAGCAACAAACCAATTCCAATCACTGTATGCATGTCCATAATTATTCCTCCTACTTAAAAAAACGAAGCTGTTTCTACATTTTTATTGTACAATGAATAATAGAAAGATGAAACCTTTTCGTGCTTGAATTCGTATAAGTAATGAAATCTTGTTAAAAATTGTACATACTTGAAGGTGATAATTGATGAAAAATTGGGTTCAAAAAACGTTAGTCATTGCAGTTGCGCTTCTGACATTTGGTTTAATTTCTCCTGATCATGCGATTTGGGAAAGTTTACTGGATGAAAAAGCGAACCAAAAATCGATTTCTTCCCATGATTCGCAACCTACTTATGCAGTAGAATGGTCTGAGGAATTACCATCTACTTTTATTGAAGATGCCATTATGCAAGCAAAAGAACAGTCGTTATTAAAGTTCGGTTCACGAATAGGTCCAGTAATTACAAATGAATTTGACGAAGTCATCTTCCCTAAAATCCAGGAAACAATTGAAATGACATTGTTTGATATGGACAATCCTACACTTAATTCATTGGCGATTAGTGAGAAACCTTCCGGAGATCACAGTGAAAAGATATTTCATATTTACGATTCAACAACTAAATCCGATCTAATTCGATTTCATGTAAGAACTGAGAACCGTCCGCAAGAAGGATTTTTCTTTAATTTTCACTACCATACAGCCGCCGACCAATTCGCCAAACACTATAAGTTAGGTGATATTTATTGGTCCAAAAATATGCCACCTAAGTGGTTATCATAACGTTTCAGACCTTTTTCAATGCCTAGCGCTGAAAAAGGTTTTTTCACATCTAAATTTCTGGAGGTTTTATATATGGATCAGTATTTGCAACTTTGTCAAACAATTTTAGCTAATGGTGCAGTTAAAGATGATCGAACAGGAACCGGTACAAAAAGTATTTTCGGCTACCAAATGCGTTTCGATTTAACAAAAGGGTTCCCTTTGCTAACGACAAAACGGACAGCGATGCGATTAATTGTTTCAGAATTGCTTTGGTTTCTGAAAGGCGATACCAATGTAAGAACGTTAATCGCTGAAGACAACCACATTTGGGACGAATGGGCTTTTGAAAAATGGGTGAAGAGCGAAGACTATAATGGTCCTGATATGACCGACTTTGGTTTGCGAGCTGCACAAGATGAAGCATTCCAACAAATTGTGGATGAACAAATGACCGTTTTTAGAGAACGAATCCTGTCAGATGATGAGTTTGCGAAATCGTTTGGAGATCTTGGTCCGGTTTATGGCCGTCAATGGCGTTCATGGCCGTCGGCTGATGGCACATCAATTGATCAGCTGAAAAACGTCATACATTCGCTTAAAAACAATCCCGATTCAAGACGACATATTGTGACTGCCTGGAATCCTTCGGAAGTGGATCAAATGGCGTTACCACCTTGTCATACATTTTTCCAATTCTATGTTGCCGACAACAAGTTATCATGTCAATTGTATCAGCGCAGTGCGGATGTCTTCTTGGGAGTTCCATTTAATATTGCTTCCTACGCATTATTGACCCATTTAATTGCAAGAGAATGTAATTTGGAAGTCGGTGAATTTGTTCACACTCTTGGTGACGCTCATATTTATTCAAACCATATGGATCAAGTAAATGAACAACTTTCGAGAGAACCTAGAGATTTGCCTACACTGACGATTTCAAATGAAAAAAAGTCAATATTTGAATTGGAAACCTCTGATATTTCAATTGAAGGGTATAATCCACATCCACGAATCAAAGCGCCGATTGCTGTATAGAAAGTAGGAGTATTTATGATTTCATTAATTGTTGCACATGATATTAATCGCGTAATTGGCAAGGATAATAAAATGCCTTGGCATATCCCGAATGAATTGGCTTACTTCAAAGAAAAAACGATGGGGAAAGCCATTGTGATGGGACGCAATACTTTTGAATCCATTGGACGCCCTCTACCTGGTCGCTTGAACATCGTGATTTCACGGAATACGGCTTATAAAGCTGATGGCGTAACGGTTGTCCATTCAATTGAAGATGCGATTGAACTTGCCAGAAAACACCATGAAGAAGTCATGATCATTGGTGGGGAACAAATTTTTAAAGAAGTTCTGCCTTATACCGATTTGATGTATGTCACGCTCATTCAAAAAGAGTTTGAAGGTGACACATTTTTCCCGTCTTATGACCGAGAATGGAGTATTGCCTCTGCATCCAAACCCATTACGACAGACAATGGTTTAAAGTACCAATACTTGATCTATAAAAAGGAAAATGGGGGACAGGAAGTTGTATAATTCTGTCCGGACTTTCTCATTTTTGTTTGGTTATTTGCCCTTCAGTTTGAAAGATTTACGCCAAGTACAAAAACAACGGGATCTTTTATCTACAGAAGATTATGACGTACTTGTACACCGTCAGCCTAAGAAATGGGCTGACGGTATTTTAAAGCGGACGAAAAGCACCTTTGAAATCGATGGGTTGGATTTCATTCCAGAAGGACCAGTCTTATTTGTAAGCAATCATGAAGGTAATTTCGATATTCCATCGCTTATCGCCCATATTCCGAAACCATTTGCTTTTATGTCGAAAATAGAAGTGAAAAAATTGCCGATCATCAGAGATTGGATGGAAGCAATGAATTGTGTATTCATTGATCGGACCAATCGCAGAAGTGCCATGCAATCCATTTCAGATATGGTGAAAACATTGAAAAATGGACATTCCATGATAATTTTCCCTGAAGGTACCCGAAGCAAAGGAAAGCCAGTCCAGGAATTTAAGTCTGGTTTTTCGAGAATCGCAAAAGAAGCGAATGTCACAATTGTTCCGATTGCCATTACGGGTACATCAAAAATTATGGAAATGAATAATAATAGAATTAAACCGGCCCATGTAAACATACGCATTTTAGAACCTATATCGGTAGAATCCATTCATACACTTTCTTCAAAGGAATTGATCGACCAAGTCCAAATGAAAATTGCAAATGCAGTGGAACAGTTACACCAGGAAAAAACCAGAAGCTAATAGCCAGAGCAACTGGTTTTTTCTTTATTCGTGCATATCAGAAGTCGTATAGCCTCTAATAGTTTACAGAACGTTCCTATCTTTTTTATAATAAATACATGAACAGAAAGGTGTGACCGGCTTGGCGAAAATTCATATCGTAACCGATTCAACAGCAGATTTAACAACTGAACAAATTACAAAATATTCAATCCATGTTGTACCGCTAACGATACAAATTGATGGAAAAACATACATTGATAGAGTAGAAATCCAAGCAGAATCGTTTTTGGAAATGATGAAGTCGTCAAAAGAACTTCCGAAAAGTTCTCAACCTGCTGTTGGTGTATTCCAGGAACTCTACGACGAGTTAGGTAAAAACGGAGATCAAATCATATCCATTCACATGACAGGTGGTATGAGTGGCACTGTTAAATCTGCACAAGCAGCTTCACAAATGACCAATTCAGACGTAACAGTGATTGACTCTCGGTTTATTTCATATGCTTTATCATTTCAAGTATTAGAAGCAGCAAAATTGGCAAGTCAAGGTGCCACCGTAGAAGAAATCGTAAAAAAGCTTCATTTCATGAGAGAAAACACAAACCTTTTTGTTGTGGTTGATACGTTGGAGAACTTGGTGAAGGGCGGTAGGATTGGAAAAGGAAAAGCTTTAATAGGCTCATTGCTGTCAATAAAACCGATTGCCTCGCTTGAGGGTGGAGAATACACACCAGTCCATAAAGCAAGAAGTCATAAACAAGTCGTACAATATTTATACAAACAATATTTAGAGGACACTAAAGGTAAGAAAGTAAAATCTGTTGGCATTTCGCAAGCTAATGGATTTGCCATGTCAGATCCATTAAAAAAATTAATTGAGGAATCTGGGTTCAACGATGTTCAAGTGGCATATACGACACCAATTATTAGTACTCATACCGGTATTGGTGCCATCGGTTTTATGTACACGGTCGAATAAAGTGGGTAACGAGCAGGGAGAGATCCCTGCTTTTCTAATGAGAGGGAGAGGGAACATGATAAAACGATTGATACTTGTCACCGTGGTGAACTCATTCATCTTGGCAGGATGTCAATTTGACCATGAAAGTAGCCCCGATTTTTCAACAAGGCAACCATTTTCAATGAAAGATTTTGTTATAAGCGAAACGTTCTTTCCAGATGATATCATGTTGGTTGGATTAGGCGATTCTTTAACACAAGGAGTAGGGGATGAACGGAAATTGGGAGGGTATTTGGGACGTCTGGCGTCTGAAATGAAAACTTTTCAAGGAATCCGTGAAGTTGACTTGAAGAACGAAGCGAAGAGGGGAAGACGAAGTGACCAATTATTGAAGCAACTGAAATCTGGTGACATTAACGAGCCCATTAAGGAAGCTGATGTAATCATTGTGACGATCGGTGGAAACGACATTATGCGCATCGTCAAGCAAGATTTATTTCAATTGCGAATTGCTGCTTTTCAAAAAGAGTTAGTGGCATTCTCTGAGCGTTATTCGGAAATTCTCATGGAAATCAGAAAAATCAATCCGAATTCACCCATACTAATGGTCGGCTTATACAATCCGTTTACAGTTGTAACGAATGAAAAAAATGAGTTTGATGAAATCATGGTGAACTGGAACGAAGCAATCCTTAACACTTCTTATACCGACGTGAATGCTTGTTTTGTACCGGTCAGCGATTTATTCAATTCGAACGCAAACATGGTATATCATACGGATTTTTTCCATCCAAATAGTAAAGGCTATGACCAAATGACAGACCGGATTCTGGAATCCCTTGGATCTTGCGGTTTAAAACACTTAACAAAAGGGGAAATGGATTTTTAAGGAGTTGACATATTAATGAATGGTTGGAAAGTTGCTTTTTTACTTTTAATCGCACTAATTATCACTACAGTAGTTGTATTTGTTATTTGGATTACTTCACCTTCAGAAAAAACGATTATTCCTGAACCACAGGCAGCTTCCGAAGGAAATGTGTTGACCGTGAAAACAACCAAAAAAGATTTTGAAGGCATTGCCAACTCTTACATAAGGGAAGCGATAGATATACAGCCGATGCCAGTCGTTTTAAGTGTGGAGGAGCAAATACTCTTGTCTACTGAACTAACTATTTTTTCAACCAAACTTCCCGTCATCATGAAATTTGATCCAGTAGTCGAGCCGGATGGCAACTTGAGACTGGTTCAAACAGGCGTAGAAGTTGGTCCATTAGAGATTGATCCTAAATACGTGTTAAACTTGCTTAAAGATTCCGTAGCGTTGCCGAAATGGATGATTGTGCGTCCTGAAGAGGAAGATGTATATATCGATTTATCTCGTATTCCAATGAAATCCAATGTGAAAGTTAAAGCAAAAGAATTCAATTTGGAAAAAGATGAAATTATACTCGAAATACTAGTTCCGACTAACTAAGGGAGGTCCACTTATGACTGTAGAAAAAGCCACATTTGCTGGTGGATGTTTTTGGTGCATGGTTAAACCATTTGATTCGTACGAGGGCATACATTCTGTAGTATCAGGATATACAGGTGGGGATGTGGAAAATCCTACTTACGAACAAGTTTGTACGAACTCCACCGGACACAAAGAAGCTGTCCAAATTACATTCGATCCCAATGTTTTTCCTTATGAACAACTAGTCGAACTGTTTTGGATGCAAATTGACCCAACGGATGCAGGAGGGCAATTTTTTGATCGGGGATCATCTTATGAGACAGCAATTTTTTACCATAGTGAAGAACAAAAACAAATTGCTGAAAGATCCAAACAGGAATTGCAGGCAAGCGGAAAATTTTTGCAACCAATAGTCACCCCAATAGTGGAAGCGAAAGCATTTTACCCAGCAGAACAATATCATCAGGATTATTACAGAAAAAACCCAACACACTACGAACGATATCAAGTAGGGTCTGGAAGAGCAGGATTTAAACAAAAAATGTGGGGTGAGCAATAATGAATAAAGAAGAATTGAAAATTAAACTGACACCAATTCAGTACCATGTCACACAAGAAAATGGGACAGAGCCGCCTCACCGAAATGAATTTGATCAACATTTCAGTGATGGTATATATGTCGATATTGTTTCAGGTAAACCTTTGTTCAGTTCGAAGGATAAATACGATGCGGGTTGCGGATGGCCAAGTTTTAGTAAGCCCATCGATGGTCCAGAAGTAACGGAGCATACGGATGTATCTCATGGCATGACACGAACTGAAGTGAGAAGCAAGACAGCTAATTCACATTTGGGGCACGTTTTTCCAGATGGTCCTGGTCCTGAAGGATTACGTTATTGCATAAATTCAGCTGCATTGAAATTCATCCCAAAAGAAAAGTTGCAAGAAGAAGGTTACGGTGACTATTTGAATCACTTTTAATGAACGGGCTAAACTCGAATTTTCCTGGGTTTAGCTTTTTCTATTCCATCAGACTTTTACTTTGCAGGTAAAAACCTGTATATATAGAATAAACAATGCTTATTCTTGGAGGAAACTATGAATCATACATTTTATAAATACACCTTAAATTTTAGAGGAGGCCCCAAATCGGACCTTAAAGCTATGTTTGCTGAAGCGATGTTTCAGGATTTGCCTTTTCCAAAACAATCGACCGATTTTGATGAAATCTCACGTTACATTGAAGAATTGGCACACCCAGATATGAGTGCAAATATTTTTGATGAAATTTGGTCTTTGTATGAAACAAATGTCCTTTCTCAATCGTAAAGATTAATAGAAACAAATTAGGAGGAATGGATATGTCAATTTTCAATAAAGTTTTAGCTTCAGTAGGAGTCGGAAATGCAAAAGTAGATACTAAACTGAACAATTCCGCTTTTGTCGCAGGAGAAACAATTTCAGGGGTTACTGAAGTTGTTGGAGGAAACACATCTCAGAACGTGGATAGCATTTACATTAAAGTTTATACAACGTATGAACGTGAATCGAATGATAATAAATACACAGATTCAGTCGCAATTTATTCCCACAAATTGAATGAACCATTCACGATTGAAAAAGGGGAGAAAAAAGCATTTCCATTTTCATTTAGTCTGCCACTTATTACGCCGGTTACCATGGGAAGAACAAGGGTTTGGCTTCAAACCGGTCTCGATATTAAAAATGCTGTTGACCCTGGGGATAAAGATATGATTGAAATTCGACCGAATGCTTTTATTCAGGCAGGCTTGACTGCTGCTCAGAATTTAGGTTTCAAATTACGTAAAGTGGACTGTGAAGAAGCACCTCGTGCATACAGAGGGATTACTCCTTTTGTTCAGGAATTCGAGTTTATCGCTGCATCAGGACCATTTAGAGGGAAGTTTGATGAAGTTGAATTTACATTCATTCCAAAAGGTTCGGATCAAGTTGAATTGCTAATTCAGGTCGATCGGAAAGTGCGTGGACTGGGTAGTTTATTCTCAGAAGCGCTAAATATGGATGAGTCTTATATTCGCATGACATTGTCAAAAGCTGATTTATCCTCACTAGAATCAAGATTAAATCAAGAAATTGCACGTTATGCTTAACATCATTTGCATATCTTCACGAAAAACAGTATGATAGTACGGAAATGTTTATAAAGTGAGGGTACAAAGATGAGTGTTCATATTAATGCTAAAAAAGGCGATATCGCTGATACGATTTTATTACCAGGAGATCCATTACGTGCAAAGTACATTGCCGAAACGTTTTTAGAGGACGTTGTTCAGTACAATGAAGTACGTAACATGTTCGGATACACAGGAACGTATAAAGGAAAACGTATTTCTGTTCAAGGAACAGGAATGGGTGTACCTTCGATTTCGATTTACGTTACAGAATTAATGGCTGAATACGATGTTCAAAAATTAATTCGCGTTGGTACTTGTGGTTCAATTCACAAAGACGTTAAAGTACGTGACGTAATCATTGCACAAAGTGCTTCAACAGACTCTAAAATGAACGAAATTATTTTCAACGGCATTAACTTTGCCCCAACAGCAGATTTCGATTTACTGTTAAAGGCTTACAATGCAGGTAAAGAAAAAGGCTTGAATCTTAAAGTAGGGAACGTATTCACTGAAGACGTCTTCTACAATGAGCATGCTGAGCATGAAAAATGGGCTCAATATGGAATTTTGGCACTTGAAATGGAGTCATCTGCTCTTTATACTTTGGCAGCTAAATTTGGCCGTCAAGCATTATCAATCCTTACAGTAAGTGATCACTTGTTGACTGGAGAAGTTACATCTTCAGAAGAACGCCAAATGACATTTAATGACATGATTGAAGTAGCATTGGATGCTGCAATTCAAGACTAATTAGAATATCTGAAAAAGGCTGTCATTCGTTTTTTGACAGCCTTTTTCTTTCCGTTTACGTGTTTTAACTGATAAACTATACATAACTATTGAAGTGTATTTAAATGGTTTCCATTTGAAAGTGGTGAATAACTTGGATGAATTGAAAAACAATACGGAACAACAAGCAGGACAACCCGACCAACCTGAACACGAACATCATGAAGGACCCGCAGGAAAGTATATACGCTTGAAACCTTTCTTTTTCATCATGCTGATTTTCACGTTAATTTTGAGTACTGCAGGATTAACGATCTTCGCATTAACATTCGGTGACGAAAAAGTAGTCGAAGTAGGTGCTCCTGAAAGAAGAGAGTTTACAAAGCTATACCAAGCTTATGATGAATTAAAAGCAGGCTATTATGCTGATATCGACCAAGATGCAATCGTCAATGGCGCAATTAACGGAATGATTGATGCACTTGGTGATCCCTATTCTGATTATATGAATCAAGATGAAGCCGCACAATTTGAAGAAAGTATTTCTTCAAGCTTCCAGGGAATCGGAGCTGAAATTCAAGAACGTAATGGAGTAATTTCGGTCGTATCACCCATTAAAAATTCTCCAGCAGAAAAAGCAGGGATTTTACCAAATGACAAAATCATTGCAGTCGATGGGGAAAATATTCAAGGCATGAGTGCTTCTGAAGCGGTCTTGCTGATTCGTGGAGAAAAAGGTACATCCGTTACGTTGACTATTCAACGTGGTGAATTGGAAGAGCCGCTTGAAGTTGAAATTGTACGCGATGAAATTCCGATAGAAACTGTTTATGCTGAACTGTTGGAAGGTAATGTGGCGCACATTCAGATTACAAGTTTTTCAACTAATACGTATGATGAGTTGCTTACTGCCATCACTGAAATGGAAGAAAAGGGAATGAAAGCGTTAGTGCTTGATGTACGTCAAAATCCAGGTGGCCTATTGACTTCAGCCATTGACATCTCCAATTTGTTTGTTGAAGATGGCAAACCTTTGTTCCAGACTCAAGAAAAAGGAAAAGAAGCGGAAGTTTACACCGCAACGGATGGAACGAAAGTTAAAGTACCGGTTTCTCTATTAATAGATGAAGGAAGTGCTTCAGCTTCTGAAATTCTTGCAGCTGCAATGAGCGAATCAGCTGGTACGAAACTGGTTGGCTTAAATTCATTCGGTAAAGGTACGGTTCAAACCGCAAATGAATTAAAAGATGGTTCAAATATGAAATTCACAACTGCGAAATGGTTAACACCTGAAGGCAATTGGATTCACGAAAAAGGAATTGCTCCAGACGTGAAAGTAGAATATCCATCGTATACACAACTTCCTTATTTGGATGCATCCATCGAAATGAAGAATGGTGTTTTGTCTGATCAAGTAAAATCTGCAGAAGAAATGCTTACTGCAATTGGCATTGATACAGGGAAAGTGGACGGATTGTTCGATGATCAAACGGAAGCTGCTGTTAAACAAGTACAGAAAGAAGCAAAACTTGAAGAGACAGGTATCTTGACTGGTGAGGCAACTTTCGCTTTAATGGACCGCTTACGTGTAAAAATTGAAAAAGACGATCCGCAATTGTTAAAAGCAAAAGAATTGGTATTGGAACAACTATCAAAATAAACAAAAGCTGGCCTGCAACTTGAGGCCAGCTTTTTTCACAAGAAAGGAAGTATACAATGAAAGACGTTTATTTATTCAGTGGTTTTTTGGGAAGTGGCAAAACTTCTTTATTAACAGACACGATTCGGCAGTTAAAAGAAAAAGGTTTAAAACCGGCTATCTTGATGAATGAACTGGGCAAGCTCCCTTTTGATTCTCAAGCAGTGGATGAGGATATTCCTTTGAAGGAAATGCTAGAAGGGTGTATATGTTGTACCGGTTCAGAAAAAACGGAGGCTCAGTTACAAACTTTATTAGCAGGGGAACCATTTGATGTATTAATTATTGAAACGACCGGAGCAGCACATCCTGTCGAAGCGCTGGATGCTGTTTATTCACCATTGTTTGCAAAACAATTGAATGTAAAAGGAATCGTGACAGTGGTAGACAGCTTGCTATGGTTAAATCGTCAAACATTGCCGTCACAAGTCCGTTCTCTCTTTTTGGAACAAATTCGTCATGCACATCTATTGTTAGCCAATAAAATGGACTTGCTCTCTGATGACCAACAAGCCAAAATCACTTACGAGTTACAAAGTTTCAATCCAACCGCAGCGATTATTCAAACATCACACGGCAAATGTCCTTTATCTATTATAGAAAGATTGAAAGGCACTGTGCGAACTACAGATGTAAATCAAGCCAGAATCGGTGAAGAGCTGTCACTGTCCACAAGACTCGTGTCCTTTACACAGTCAGTAGATAAAGAAGAATTTGAAGATTGGCTACGTACATTGCCTTCATCCGTTTATCGCATGAAAGGTTATGTTCCGGTCCTAGGTATGAAAAATCCAATGCTTTTCCAATATTCATATGGAATGGTTCAGTGGTTGCCTGAGTATGTAAAGATGGAACCGGTCATTGTCATGATTGGTGAACAAATTTCGCAATTGCAGGTTCCAGGGAGCAAGATTGAACATGAATGACGTGATACAAGCATATCAATCGTTGTTTCCTTTCAGACAGGGTACAAAGTCAATAGAAACAATAGACCAATTAAAAGATAGCATACGCATTGAGTTATTAGATGAGCTCACGCATCCGCGTGTAAGGAAGAGTCCGGCTGAAAAACTGCAGATAGCAATTGATAGAATCGAAAAAAGTGCCATCGATTTGCCGGAAAAAGTAAAGCTAAAAGAGGTATATGAAGACGTTTATCAGACCGTCAATAGCTAATTTGAAGAAAGATATGGTAATTTCTCTAATTCCACTCAAATTTATAGTCTTTAAACCTTTGAAAATAGTACCTTTTCAATCTCTCTGGTATCAGTGGGAAAGATTAGGTATTTTTTTTATAGATTTTAATTATAGACTAGGTGGCAGAGGAGGGAATAAAAAAATGAAAAAAATGTTACTAGGTTTAACAATGGGAGCGATGGTGTTCTCAGCAGGTCAAGCTACAACAGCAGAAGCATCATTTTCATCAAATACACCCACATGCAAGACACAGGTGAATACAAACTGGTCGGCAGGTTCTCAACAAATATCAGAGGGTTCTTATTCAGATATTCAAAAACAATTGATGGATCAGCTACATGCACAACTTAATGGTGCAGGATTCAAAGCAGCAACAGCTAAACCTGTAGCAGAAAAGCCAGCAGCAACAGCTAAGCCTGTAGCAGAAAAGCCGGCAGCAACAGCTAAGCCTGTAGCACAGAAGCCAGCAGAAAAACCGGTTGCACAAAAACCAGCAGCAAATCAACCTGTTGCACAAAAACCAGCAACAGCACCAACAGCACCTTCAACACAAGCATCAGGTAATGTTTCTTCAATTGAACAACAAGTTCTTACATTGACGAATCAAGAACGTGCAAAAGCTGGATTAAAAGCTCTTGCAACAGATGCAGCATTAATGGATAGTGCTCGTGCAAAATCTGCAGATATGAGTAAAAATAATTATTTCTCTCATACAAGCCCAACAATGGGATCTCCATTCGATCAAATGAAAGCTAAAGGCATCCAATACAAGGCTGCAGCTGAAAATATCGCAATGGGTCAAAAATCGGCTTCAGAAGTCGTTAAAGGATGGATGGAATCACCTGGTCATCGCGCTAATATCATGAATGGTAACTTCACTCATATTGGTATTGGGTACGTTGCAGAAGGTAATTACTGGACACAACAATTCATTCAAAAATAATATATATAAGCCATCTCAATTCGTTGAGGTGGTTTTTTTGTGTTTTATTTAAATTATTAAAGCTCCGCATGAACCACCAAGTTTGCAAATCTCTCGCTTCGATAGTGCTGTGCCTGCGGTTACGCGTCTCAAAGAAAAGGATTAAACTACTTTGTGAGCCTATTTTTTTTGGCATGCAAAGAGGGAAGCAGGTTACAGTAAAAATACCCGATTATTTATGACTGAAATGACAATAGGTCCTAAAACATCCCTCAAAACGAGAAGCTTAAGCAGGCATATGGAGCAGTATTTTAGAACGTCAACACCTAATTGAAAGAAAGATATGGTATTTTCTCTAAATCCACTCAAATATTTAGTCTTTAAACCTTTGAAAATAGTACCTTTTCAATCTTCCTGGTAGCAGTGGGAAAGATTAGGTGTTTTTTAAAAAGATTTTAAAGATAGACTAGGTGGCAGAGGAGGGAATTACAAATGAAAAAAATGTTACTAGGTTTAACAATGGGAGCGATGGTGTTCTCATTCAGTCAAGGTACGACCGCAGAAGCTTCATTTTCATCAAATAACCCCACGTGTCAGACTCAGAGCACTAAAAACTGGTCAGCACCTACTCAAGCAAAACCGGTGGAGTCTTCAAATATAGAAAAACAATTGTTAAATCAACTTTATGGGCAGCTATCTGCTGCAGGGGTTAATACTACTCAAGAAAAACCAGTTGCACAGAAACCAGCTGAATCGGCTAAGCCTGCAGCATCTGCAGCAAAACCGGTGGCTCAAAAGCCAGCAACAAATACACAAACTGCTGAAAAACCAGCAGCACCAGCATCAGGTAATGTTTCTTCAATAGAACAACAAGTTCTTACTTTGACGAATCAAGAACGTGCAAAAGCTGGATTAAAAGCTCTTGCAACAGATGCAGCATTAATGGATAGTGCTCGTGCAAAATCTGCAGATATGAGTAAAAATAATTATTTCTCTCATACAAGCCCAACAATGGGATCTCCATTCGATCAAATGAAAGCTAAAGGCATCCAATACAAGGCTGCAGCTGAAAATATCGCAATGGGTCAAAAATCGGCTTCAGAAGTCGTTAAAGGATGGATGGAATCACCTGGTCATCGCGCTAATATCATGAATGGTAACTTCACTCATATTGGTATTGGGTACGTTGCACAAGGTAATTACTGGACACAACAATTCATTCAAAAATAATATATATAAGCCATCTCAATTCGTTGAGGTGGCTTTTTTTGTTTTTTACTATTACCTAGGTTCATGTTGCTTTAATCAATACCTCAAACATGTGGTGCTCGATCTTCTAAGCTCTTGAGACGTGCAAAGCGTAAATGAAATGCACTCATTTGATTTTACATAACCGATTTTATAATAAGTTTAAATAGTACATATAAACCCTATACTAATGAAAAAATGGGGTGATATCATGGAATCTTTCACTAAACTATCCGTCTATATAAAGGAATTATTTCATGACTCTTCAGATTTAATTGTTAGGCAGATAGATTGGCCAGGGGATGAAGCAATACTTTGCCAGTTCTCATCACTTATGGATCATGCAGTTATTAATGAACAGCTTAAATTGATTCAGGAAAGATATAAAGAGAATCTTCCCAATTGGGGAGACACACCAAGTTCTTCTTTTGAAGCCTTTCACCCTTCAAATTTAGTGGAGTATGTATGTCGTGGAGAATCGGTCATCATTTTGGTTGAATCCAACCTACTGTTACGAATTAACCTACCACGTGCAGCTTATCGTGCGCCAATGGAACCATCAAGTGAACAAATCGTTCAAGGTCCACACGATGGTTTTGTAGAAAGCATGGATGTCAATATTTCATTGATTCGCAAACGGTTAACGATCCCAAATTTAGTTGTTCGTAAAGTGGTAGTCAGCAGTTTTTCTAAAAGTCCTGTTTGCTATTTGTATATAGAATCTAAAGTAGACGAAGTGACGTTAAGTGAAGTGGAAAACCGATTGAGAAAAATTGATACTGAGTATTTAATCAGTGCTGGCCATCTTGCCGATTTTCTTGAAGATACCGTTTGGTCACCTTTTCCGCAATTGATGACCACAGAACGACCAGACAAGGTCGTATCAAACCTGATGGAAGGAAAAGTAGTGATTTTGGTAGATCAATCTCCTACTGTATTGATTGGTCCTGTCACGTTTTTTTCTTTTTATCAATCCCCTGATGATTTTAATGGACGAGTTCTAGTCGGATCTTTTTATCGGCTTTTAAGGATTTTTAGTTTCATGACGGCGATTTTTCTACCGGCATTTTATATCGCAATTGTAAGCTTCCATTTTGAAGTTCTTCCTTTGGAACTCAGTAAAACCGTGAAAGCATCTGTAAACGAAATTCCTTACCCGCCTTTTTTTGAAGCGTTGATTTTAGAAATTACGATTGAACTTATACGGGAAGCCAGTATACGACTTCCGAATCCTATTGGCCAAACCATTGGTATTGTAGGCGGGTTAGTTATTGGAGATGCGATTGTGAGTGCAGGACTTGTATCAAATATCATGGTCATCGTCGTTGCAATCACCGCGATTTCAAGTTTCGTTATTCCTTCAATAGAGATGAACACAACAATTCGGTTACTCAGGTATCCATTTATGATTGTTGCTTCCATGTTCGGATTTTTTGGCATAGCTATTGGAACTCTCATTTTGTTTATCCATCTGATTAATTTGCGATCTCTGAACCAACCATACTTTTATCCAGTCGTCCCGTTTAAGCCACTTGTTTTTAAAGAAATTTTTTTCCGTCTACCATTCACAAAACCACATGTACAAGCTTCTTCTTTTGTTCCTGAAAAAAGTGTGAAAGAATCGGGAGAAGAAAAATCATGAAATTCTTTATTTCAAAAAATCAATTCTTTTTGGGATTGTTTATTGTACAGACTGGATCGGTATTTATTTCGTTCCAAACCCCATTAATTGAAGCAGCCTCACAAGATGCTTGGATTATTTTCATTGTTTGTTGTGTAATTCAATTCATTCAGCTTTATTTATATGAAAGATATTATTCGTATTTTAAAATAAATAAATTTTTGCAATGGATGTATTCTGCTTATTGGCTACTTCTAGTTGTGACATTTTTAGCCTATATTCAAAAATCACTTAGCTTATGGGCATTTCCATTAACACCACCTTCCGTAATTATTGGAGCAGTTGTATTAGTTTCTTTTTATGCAAACATCAGCAGACCGGAATCAGTTGTCAATTTGGGTGTTTTGTTACTCCCGTTATTTCCATTAATCTTCATTTTCCTTTCATTGGCTACGCCTGACTTGGTCTGGACCAATTTATTTCCGATGGGTAATATTACATTGAAGGAGTGGGGAATCGGTTTAAAAGAAGCTAAATTTGCTTTTATCGGAACAGAATTATATTTATTTTACCGAGCATTTCTCCTGAAATCCGAGAAAATAAACGTGAAGTCTATCTTGAAATTCGTATCTACAATCAGTGCTTTTTATTTCTTCACCATTGTCTTCATTTTAATGTTCTTTTCTTTGGAAGAACTCAAGATTATTCCTGAACCGCTTGTATATATTTTGAAATCTCAGGAAGTTACATTTATAGAACGTCTTGACCTATTTTTCATTTTCATCTGGATGGCTTGGAGCATTATTACCGTAGTCTACTTGATTTTCACGATTAGCTTGTTCATGAAGAAAAAAACAGACAAATCGACGACCTTAAAAAAAGTCATTCTCCATGTGTTATTATTCGTTCTGCCATTGATAATTATTTCACAGGAATCGTTTAGCATTTCTCGTGACCTTCTCATTTACGGTCACTTTCTATTTTCGATGATCATTCCTTTCTTCGTCATAGTCATTAACAAGTGGAGGGGTAATAATGCGGAAAAAGCTTAGTATCCTATTTTGTGTACTATTATTGAGTGGTTGCTGGGATGAACGCCAATATAAGGACTTCTCTGTTGTCTCCATGGTGGGGCATGAGGGTCAAGTAGGGGAAATAACATCTTATTTCAGTGTTCCTACAATCAAGGAAGGTGCAACTACTTCATCCATTATCAAAGGAATGGGGAAATCAACGCGTGATGCACGAATGGATGCGGATTTGAAATCTAATCAAACAATTGATGTTTCAAAATTGTCAGTTCTCCTATATTCGGATGAAAGCGCAAAAAGTGATATTTATGAATATTTGGATGTCTATTATCGTAATGCCACAAATCAGTTGAGCACGTATATTGCAATTACCGAAGGAAGTCCTGAACCTTTCATTGAATTAGGGAATGAATTACAGGATGAAGCGGGATCTTATTATAAGAAATTTATCAAGGGCTTATCTTTCGTATCAATCTATCCTGAAACCGATTTACAAATGGTGTGCTCTTTACTATTTGATGATGCAATGGATTTAACTTTACCCTACTTATCCATTAATAAGGAAGAAAATATTGCTGAGTTAAAAGGTCTTGCCCTATTCAATGGAAGAGAATATACGGGAAATTATTTAACAGTCCAGCAATCCAAATTGCTGACCGTTTTGAAAGACAAGGCTGGTAGGAGAGCCAATTTTACGGTCATCTATAAAGATACCCCTGTAACAATGGTCATACGCAAAATTGATAAAAAATGGGATTACAGTGAAATTGACGAATCAGGAATGATTAAATTGTCGTACAAATTGAAAGCAGATGTTCAAGAATTTTCAAAAGACCATATTAAAGAGGGTGAAGATAGGAAGGAATTAGAACAATTCCTCTCTGAGCAACTTAATGTAGAAACTAAGAAATTATTTGAGGTTTTACAAGAAGCAAAGAGCGATCCACTCGGATTAGGACGGAGAGTTCGAGCCTTCCATCCAGAAGTATGGGAAAAAGGCGATTGGAATGATACGTTCAGTGAAATTACTATAAAACCAGATATCAAAGTCGACATTAAACGTACGGGGATCTTAAAATAAAGCCGCAACAAACCAAAATGAAAACATGACGTTATCCTCTAAGGACAGCGTCATGTTTTTTTCTCTGTATGAGTATTAGCCTAAGTGACAATGTGATGGCACCGGCTGTCAAGCCTATAATCAAACCGATCCAATACCCAAATGGTCCAAAATCAGTGAACTTCGCTAGGAGATAGCCTATTGGTAACCCAATAATCCAATACGAAATAATGGCCATGATAAATGTGACATTAACATCCTTATAACCACGCAATGATCCTTGGACTGGTGCTTGAATAGCATCAGACAGCTGAAAGAGTGCAGCAAAGATAAAGAATTGAATGGTCAAATGAATGACCGTTTCATCTGTCGTATATAAACCGGCAATTTGTTCTCGGAAGAAGTATAAAATACAGACGGAAAAGAAGCTGAATATTATGGCTGTACTAACACTGAGCCAACTGTAGATTTTGGCATCATGGAAACGTTTTGCTCCAACTTCAAATCCTACTAAAACCGTGGCGCCAATCGAAATGCTTAAGGGAACCATATATAGTAAAGATGTAAAATTCAATGCGATTTGATGTGCTGAAATGACGGCGGTACTATAAGTACTCATCATCAAAGTAACTGCGGAAAAAATACTCGTTTCAGCAAAAATAGATAATCCGATAGGAACACCAATTTTACTGATGTCTTTCCACTTCGAAAACTGGACCCGCTGCCAGTTGTTAAAGAGCTCATATTGTTTGAATGGATATTGATAGTGCGCAACTCCAAGTGCGATTAAAAAGATCAGCCAATACGTAATGGCAGAAGCATAACCTGCACCAGCTCCTCCAAGTTCCGGAAATCCAAAATTGCCGAAAATAAGCAGGTAATTAAAAAACACGTTAATAGGTGCAGACAATAAAGTAATAAACATGGTCACTCTTGTCTTACCGAGAGCATCCATATAAGAGCGAAGGACATTATAAGCAAATAAAGGAATGATTCCGATCATCATGGCGTACAAATAAGATTTAGCAATCGTTTCGACTCTAGGTTCGAGCGTCATGGATTGTAAAAGGGGTTCCAATAAAAACAACAAAATCACGATAACTATAGTTGATAATGCCAGTGACAAAAATAGTCCCTGCTGGACGACCAATTTAACTTCTTCCTTTTTTTTCGCCCCAACTAATTGAGCGACTATCGGCGTAACCGCAAGTAGAATTCCAGCTAAGCCAGTATATACGGGTACCCAAAGAGAGGATCCTACGGCTACCCCAGCCAGATCTTCACTCCCATATCTACTCGACATTAAGATATCGAAAAACGAGACTAAGTATAATGCCACTTGTGTAACTAAAATCGGAAAAATAATCTTCAGCATAAGTGACCATTTTTCTTTAAGATTTGAAGTTTCATGCATGAGTGATCACCTTGAATTTCTACAAATTTTCACCAGTATATCATATTTATCTAATGGTTAGAGGATTTGGAAATTATCAATTATTCACGTGAATTTCATGTCATCAGATACCCCCCATTTTAAGTTAACGTTCATGTTAATGCTTGAAATGGTGTATATTATGTAAAGGGTAAATTTTAGATTAAGTTGGTTATACCCAATCAATTCAACAAAATACAAAATTAAGTGGCTTTAAAAGATAGGAGCTTTACACATGAAGAAAAAAACCATTGTTTTAACTGGCGGAGGAACTGCCGGTCACGTTTCATTAAATCAAGCAATTATCCCAACATTAGAAAAACAATCATTTGAAGTTCATTATATCGGTTCAAAAGATGGCATTGAATTGGAACTGATTCGCGATGCATTTCCTCATATAAAATACCATGCGATTTCCAGTGGAAAATTAAGACGGTACGCGTCCATCAAAAATTTCACAGATCCTCTACGCGTGATGAAGGGGTTACTAGAAGCATTACTAATTTTAAAAAAAGTAAAACCTTCTGTGATTTTCTCTAAAGGTGGTTTTGTATCTGTTCCTGTTGTTATGGCTGGAAAAATGACGAAAATCCCTGTTGTGATTCACGAATCTGACGTAACTCCAGGACTTGCAAATAAAATTGCCATGCCATTTGCTCATCATATTTTCACTGTTTTCCCAGAGACATTAAAGCATTTGCCATCAGAGAAATCAAGTTGTTCAGGCTCCATTATCCGTTCAGAATTATTTGAAGGGAGAAGAGAGGCTGGATTGCGTCTATGTAAGTTTGAAGGGTTTAAACCTGTCCTTCTAATAATGGGCGGCAGTCAGGGATCGGTTGTAGTGAATGAAGCAATACGCAGTAATCTACCGAGATTGCTTGAAAAGTATGATGTCATTCATTTATGCGGTAAAGGCAAGCTGGATGAAACTTTAAAAAACATGAAAGGCTATCAGCAATTTGAATATGTAACACAGGAATTGCCAGATTTGTTGCATGCAGCGAATATCATCGTTTCTCGAGCGGGGTCAAATTCTATTTTTGAATTTTTAGCTTTACGCAAGCCGATGTTGTTAATTCCATTATCGAAATTACAAAGTCGTGGAGATCAACTATTGAATGCCCAAATCTTTAAAAAACAAGGTTGGGCATCTGTCATTGAAGAAGAGGATGTAACTCCGGCAACATTTATGGCTGCCTTGGATGATATTAGATCAAGAGCTGAACATGTCCAGGAATTGATGGGAAGTTCGGAACTTCCAAAAACGCCTGATGAAATGGTTACTCTAATTACTTCATACGCAAAATAAAAAATACCGTTCACTCATTATTTCTTGAGTGGACGGTATTTTTGTCTTTGTACAGTTACAGAAGAAGCTATTACTTACATTGCTTGCTCTTCTTCTTCGGTAAATCTGGAGGCAGCCGTAGCCAGGTAGAACAAATCTTTAGGAATTTGATAAAGTTCATATTGGTGCTTCCCAGCATTAATTTCTTCCAGTAGGGCAGGGTGAGTTTCCTTGGCGTTCATCGTGTAAGGCAGTTTTTCAGCCGCGCGAATTGATTTCTCGTTATGTTTCTTGATTCGTAAGAACACCGTATTAATATTGTGTTGATAGAAGAGTTCTTCTAAAAACAAGTTCTTTGCTTTCTGATTAAATCCTTTACCTTGGAAAGGTTGACCAATCCATGTTCCAAGAAAACCTGCTTGATCTTGAATATCATATAAATTAATGGTCCCAATTGGCATCCCATAATCATCGGTAATTGTACGTGAAATTACTTCTCCACGCTCTTCTTCTTCCATTAACTGTTTCGTCATGAACATAAATTCATCAGCTGAAGTAGCTTTTTGACGGACAAAAGGGAAGACAGATGGGTGAGATAAATACTCGAATAAAGACCCACATTCGTGTAATTCTCGTCGTTTAATCATAATTAACGCCTCCGTACCAGGGCAGATTAAGACAGTAGTCCGCTCTAACCCCTCGAAATTTTTCATTTTGTGTTGCATAAAAAATTTCGGGGTGGGAATCGAACCCACTAGAACCAGTCAAAATGCTGGTGGCGCACCATTTGCCTTCCCTCACGATTTATGGTGAATAAAATCGTTTTATGAAATTGTTTGTTTGCATTCTTACTATACTAACTTTTTTTCAAATTGCAAAGAAAAAAATTCGTAAAAAATGTGTAAGTTTTGTTACAAGATTGCACCTTGATTTCAAAGGAATAGTTGTAACCGTTTTCGATTAGATTTATGATGAAAAGATAGAGTATCTGGGGGGATAATCATGACCTTAACATTTCATAAAGTTCACGGTTCAGGCAACACGTTTTATTTACATGAAGAAGTAGCAAACGCGGTTTATAATTGGCCTTTAACTGCACAGAAAATGTGCGATCCTTCTAATGAAAATGGAGCGGACGGATTATTAATCATTTCACCATCGACCAAAGCGGATGCTAGAATGCGTGTCTATAATGCAGATGGATCAGAAGCATCTATGTGCGGCAATGGACTTCGTTGTGTTGCAAGATTTGTATTGAGCAAGTCTGGTAAACAATCAGCAACGATCGAAACAATGAAAGCGATCTTAACTGTGCAAAAAGTAGATTCAATTTTTAACACAATTGATACATATGCAGTTGAAATTTCTCCGGTTTCATTCGAGCTGTCTTCACTGCCAATGAACTATCAAAAAAACGAACAAATTATCAATAAAATAGTTCCGGAGTTTTCTGCGGATATTCACTTTACGGCAGTCTCAGTTCCGAATCCTCACTTAATAGGAATTGTCCCTATTCAGTATATTGAAGATACAGGTTTTCAAGAACAACTTGCTGCATCATTTAATAGAGAAAATGACTTTTTCCCAGATGGTGTTAATGTAAGTTTTGTGCACCCGGTTGATGAAAAAAGTATTTTTGTGCGTACGTATGAACGTGGAGTAGGTTTTACAAATGCATGTGGAACTGCAATGACTGCTTCGGCTTTGGTTTCTGCCACGATCAATCTTGTTCCTTACGGAGAAACAACTGTATATAATCCAGGGGGCTTCGTTAAGTGTGCGATTGAACAAAATGATTCTTCTACTCATCTATCATTGATAGGCAATGCAACGTTCTTTGCAACTTACAACGGAATGCTGACTGTTAATTATGAGTTCACCTATGATTCAAAAATTCTTCATGAGGCAGAAATTAATGAATACGAAGAATTAGAGCAACAGGCAAAACAAAAAGTAAAAGATGGATGGTCTAGCGAAGAGTACATGTAGGAGATGAAAGGGAATGGAACATTTTTTCACTCAAGCACAGTTTGATTTATTATATGGAGACTCTTCAGATTTAGTGTTTTTTTTAATCCAAAGGGAACACTCCTTTGAATACTTATTTGTTAACCAAAGTGCTAGACTCATTTTTAAAGAAAACCCGATTCATTCAAACTTGCATGAAATGGTATCCGCTTCATATGGAGAAAAAATTCTTCAACACTACGTGCAAGCTATTGATGAGAAAAGGGTAATAACCTATCAAGACTTCTTTTTGTTTTCAGATGTTGAATTGGTAAATGAGACAATTGTTAAGCCGATCATCACGGATACTGCCACGTATATTTTGGCCAAGACAAAGGAAGTTTCAAACCAAAAGGAAATAGAAGAAAAATATCTATTTATGCAATCACTCCTAAATGCGAATGTGGATCCAACCATTGTTGTGACAAATGAAGGCAATATTTTCGACATGAATCCGAAATTTGAAGAAGTGTTTGGCTATCATTTGAAGGAGTGGCGTGGTAAACATTTTCTAAACTTACCTTTTGTACCTGTAAAAGAACGCAGTACGGTTGAGCATCTTTTTGATTCGAATTTACGGGGAGATGGTAAATCTTCAGTGCTTGTCAAAAGAATGAAATCGACGGGTGACAAGGGAACGTTTTTAGTCAGCTATTCTCCGATTAAGAAAAACGGAGAAAATGTAGCCATGTATATTTTGCTTCAGGAAGTAACGGATGAAGTGGCTTTAAAAGAGAGCCTTCGAAACACAAGACATATTCTAGAGAGTTATAAACGCGCCATTAGTAAGGCGGCTATGGTTTTAATGACCAATCGAAAAGGATACATAGTATATGTTAATGATTTGTTTGAAGATATCACAGGTTATTCCACAAAAGACATTGTAGGAAAACATATCACCGTTCTTGAGGTTAACCAATACAACGACTTTAAAATGAAGCGTATGTGGAAAGATGTTTTTAAAAAGAAAATGTGGCGCGGAGAACTTCGAAACCGAGCGTCAAATGGTTCGTTTTACTGGGGAGATACGACGGTTATCCCCTTATACAATGACCAGCACAATATTGAAAACGTTCTTATTATTCAATTTGATATCACCGAAAAAAAGAATGTGATGATCGAGCTTCAATCAATCGAAAAAACATTTGGTCTTATTACTGAAAATACCAATGACTTAATTGCGATTACGGATGAAAAAGGTCAAATTGTATATACTTCTCCTTCTCATGAAAGAATATTAGGTTTTTCCAACGATGATATGGCAAACAAGAAATTCAGTGATTTGTTGCCAGAGCATTTTATTCAAACTTGGGAAGATGACATTACAAACCGAGTGAATGAGGATCAAGAAGTTCGTTTGGAATTACAGTTCATTCGTAAAGATCAATCAAAACTTTGGACGGAAACATCGATTGTTGCGGTAAAAGACCGTGAACAACCAGAGAAACTTCAACATGTCATTGTTTCAAGAGACATAACGGAACGCAAAAATTTCGAAGAGCATCTTAGCTTTATGGCTTATCATGATAGTCTTACACAATTGCCGAATCGCAGTTATTTACTAAAAGAATTCCCTAAATTATCCAATAGCGCTGAAGTCAAAGAAACATCAATTGCCGTCCTTTATCTGGATGGGGATGATTTCAAGTCCGTCAATGACTCCTTTGGGCACGATGTGGGAGATGAATTTATTCGTAAGTTTGGCGAAGCATTGTTAAAAAGTGTTCGACCACAGGATTTGGTAGCTCGAATCGGTGGAGATGAATTTGTTATTGTGTTAAATGATTTATCTCTGGATACTGATGAACGCATTGAAACAACGAATACAATCATTCACGAAATTAAGTCGTCCCTAAGAAAAGGATGGTCGATCAAACAATTGACTTTCCAACCAACAACATCTATCGGCATTGCCTACTTCCCTGAGAACGGTAACAGCATTGATGAACTGTTGGAAAAAGCAGATGCGGCTTTATATGAAGTGAAACGCATGGGTAAAAATCAATATGTTTATTATTTAGAATAAATCTTAAAAGAACCGGTCCACAAATTGGAGCGGTTCTTTTAAAAATATAGAAAAGGGTGAAACGATGGGAAGTCGCGTCTTATTGGTGGAAGATGAAAAAAACATCGCCCGATTTATTGAACTCGAAATGCGTCATGAGAATTTCGAGGTTGTCCATGTAGTATCTGGCAGAGAAGGGTTGGAAGCAGCCAAAACTCAGGAGTTTGACGTTGTCTTGCTTGATGTCATGCTACCAGAACTGAACGGAATTGAAGTGTGTCGACGAATCCGTTCCTTTTCCCAAGTGCCTGTCCTGTTAATCACAGCAAGGGATGCCGTCATTGACCGTGTCGCTGGTCTAGATGCTGGAGCAGATGATTATATCGTCAAACCGTTTGCCATAGAAGAACTACTGGCTCGAATACGCTCCGTTTTAAGAAGATCAAGCAATGCAAATCATATGAATTCCCGCTTGCAGTTTAAGGACATTGTTGTTGACACAGATGCACATACCGTTGAAGTAAATAACCAAAATGTTGAACTGACTAAGACTGAATATGACTTGCTGGTTTATTTGATGCAACAAAAAAATCGGGTAGTATCAAGAGATTTAATTTTGGAGAATGTTTGGGGATATTTAGCAGACATCGAAACGAATGTGGTGGATGTATATATTCGTCATCTGCGAGCAAAATTGCCCAAACTTGCATCCAGTTATATTGAAACGGTTAGAGGGGTCGGGTATGTGATGCGTGAATGAATGTGTGGAAAAAGTTAAGCCAAACAATCGCAACACAATCATTGAAGAAAAAATGGGCAATCAGTTCGGCAACCGCCATTTTTCTAAGTTTTGCAGCCATGAGCATCATTTTATATGTGGCTCTTAAAGGTTGGTTATATCAACAAGAAGAACAAGAAGTAAATCGAACCATGCAGGATTTAACGGATTTCTTTGAATCACAAGGTCCATTTTTGACCGTACAGGACATTCAATCGAACACAGGGTTAATGACATCTATTGTCGATAAAGATCAGACGGTAAGATTGTTGAATGCGGATGGAATTGAAGTCTTGCAAATCAATGATTCAGCGACTTTCAAAGAATTTGATGATATTGAAGTTCCTGAAGAAGGCTATGTGCTGACGAAAGAGAATAAATCGTTCATTTCTGCTATTGGAAATGTTCGACTTGGACGTTTTAAAGGTTATATCCAGCTTGAACATCCCTTAAAGTCATTCCATTCTAGTAATAACTATATATTGACCGCTATGTTGTTATTTAGCGTATGCGCATTGCTATTATCCGGTTGGATCGGTTACATTCTGGCTTCTTATTTATTAAAACCCCTTCAGGATTTAAAGATGACAATGGACGACGTCGTGGCAAATGGTTTCGAAAAAGAGTTAACGATTTCGTACGACGCTAAAGATGAAATTGGCGAGCTGATCATTGTTTATGAAAGCATGATGGCCAAATTGAAGTATTCTTTTGAACAACAGCAACAATTCATGGCGGATGCTTCTCACGAACTACGGACGCCCATTCAAGTAGTCGAAGGGCATTTATCCCTGTTAAACAGATGGGGGAAAGATGATCCGGAGATTTTGGTAGAGTCACTTGGCATTGCCTTACGTGAAGTCAGTCAAATGAAAACGTTAATTGATGAGATGTTGGAACTGGCGCGCGGTGAACAAATGAAAGATCTTCCACCGACAAATATTATCGAGCACACTGAAGAAGTGATAGAAGAACTAGTTCAAGTTTATCCAACGACATACATTGAACATGAACTTCCCGATGATCAAAATTTGAAAGTGCGAATAACCTCAAATACTTACCAGCAAATTATTCGCAACCTATTGATCAATGCAATCAGATACAGTCTAGAGCCTGCGCAAGTTCGTATTTCATATGAACTTACAGAAAAGAACGTTACGATTCATGTGAATGACAAGGGGATTGGTATAGAGCCGCAGCATGTAACGAAAATATTTGATCGATTTTACCGAGTCGATACTGCCAGATCACGAGATTTGGGGGGCAGCGGATTAGGATTGAGTATTGTCAAGATGCTTGTGGAGAATGCAAGAGGTTCCATTCATGTGACCAGCGAACCTGGTAAAGGGTCAACTTTTTCAGTCGTTTTACCTTTTTTAAAATGAAGAAACCTTGTCTAAATGTCGAGTTATTTCGACTTAACGAAAAAGTTTGCCTAATTTACTAAAAAGCATTGTATTTTCCTACCAGAGTAGTAAGATTGAAATGGAAAAAATGTTCTGCCATTTGCATTGCGTTCGATTCCTTTGATATCAAGAACTAACGTGATAAAATAATGTAGATTGTATTAATAGAAATAGGAAATGCCGCTTGGCAAAAGTTGGAGGGTTTTCTTAATGTCAAAAAACGGGACACCGAATGGGTCACCATGGACTAAACTTTCTGGTCCGAATTTAGGTTATGTATTAGAAATGTACGATTTGTTCATGCAATCACCAGAATCTGTTGACGCGGAACTAGGTGAACTATTTAAACAATATGGCGCTCCATCTACAGATGAAAATATGGTCGATTTCTCTGCAGCAGGTCAAGTTGATCCGAACCATGTAGGAAAAGTATTGGCAGCTGTGCAATTAGCAGATGCTATTCGTGCGCATGGTCATTTAGCAGCAGATATTTATCCATTAAATGATCGACCGAAAGATTCAACAAGATTGGATCCTTCATCATATGGATTGACGGAGTCTGATCTTATAGAAATTCCGGCTACTTTATTAATGAAAAATGCTCCAAAGGATATTCAAAATGGATTACAAGTAATCGAGCATCTGAAATCATTTTATACGGACAAAATTGCGTATGAATTTGCTCATATCATCAATCCACAAGAACGTCAGTGGATTCAATCTAAAATTGAATCATCATCAATGAAATTAACTTTATCAACAGAAGAACGCAAAGCATTGTTAAAACGCTTGTCTGAAATTGAAGGATTTGAAAAATTCATCCACCGTACTTTTGTCGGTGCAAAACGATTTTCAATTGAAGGGCTGGATACACTGGTCGTCCTGCTTGATGAATTAGTGCGTCAATCCGAGAAACAGAAAACAAAGCAGATTCTAATCGGTATGGCTCATCGTGGGCGTTTAAATGTCTTAACACACATTATTAATAAACCATATGACATGATGTTTGCGGATTTTGCACATGTTCCGAACGAATCGTTCTTGCCAAAAGATGATTCATTGAAAATTACGAGTGGTTGGTTTGGCGATGTGAAGTACCACATGGGTGCTACTCATACTGCAAAATCAGGTTTGAAAGTTAAACTTGCATATAACCCTTCACATCTTGAAGTTGTAAGTCCGATTGTTACTGGTCAAACACGTGCAGCTCAAGAAGAAACGACTAAAACTGGGGTACCTACTCAAAATTCAAAAGCGGCTTATTCCGTATTGATTCATGGAGATGCAGCATTCCCGGGTCAAGGTATCGTTACGGAGACGCTAAACTATAGCCGTATCCGTGGATTCCAAACAGGTGGATCCATCCATATCATTGCCAACAACATGATTGGATTCACAACTGAATATTACGATTCACGTTCAACACATTATTCTTCGGATCCTGCGAAGGGCTTTGAAGTGCCAGTTGTACATGTTAACGCTGACGATGTTGAAGCAGTAATCGCAGTCGCACGTCTTGCATTTGAATACCGTGAGCAGTTCGGCAAGGACATCCTGATCGACTTAATCGGTTACCGTCGTTTCGGTCACAACGAAATGGATGAGCCGTTGGTTACAAACCCAACGATGTACCATGCTATTCACAAACATCCTACAGTGCGTGCAATGTACGGTAAGCAACTAGTTGCTGAAAAAGTTGTGGCAGAAGATGAAGTGAAAAAACTTGAATCTGAAGTACAAAAAACAATGCAGGCTGCATATGACCGCGTAAAAGAAGTGCCACATGCAGAACACCAGGATATTGTGATTCCGGAAGTCGTGTTAAATGGTTACCCGGAAGTTCCTACAGGTGTGAAAGAAGAAACACTTGTGAAAATGAATGCTGAACTATTGTCATGGCCTTCTGAATTTACGGCATTTAAGAAACTTGAAAAAATTCTTAAACGTCGTGAAGAACCTTTCAAAGGAAAAGGGAAAATCGATTGGGCTCATGCTGAAACTTTGGCATTTGGTTCGATTATCCAAGAGGGCAATCCAATACGTTTGACTGGTCAAGACGCACAGCGTGGAACATTCGCACACAGACATCTTGTGTTGCATGATGAAAAAACAGGAGCTGAATTGGTTCCTTTACACCATATCTCGGATGCTAATGCTTCGTTCGTTGTTTACAATAGTCCATTGACTGAAGCAGCGGTTCTAGGTTACGAATTTGGTTATAACTTAGAAAACGAAAAAGCGTTAGTCATCTGGGAAGCGCAATATGGCGATTTTGCAAACATGGCGCAAGTTATGTTCGATCAGTTTATTTCTGCAAGTCGTTCAAAATGGGGTCAAAAATCAGGGTTGGTTATGTTACTTCCACATGCTTATGAAGGCCAAGGACCCGAGCATTCAAGTGCTCGTCTAGAGCGTTATTTGCAAATGGCTGGAGAAAATAACTGGACTGTTGCAAATCTATCAAGTGCTGCGAACTATTTCCATATTTTACGTCGACAAGCAAAAATGCTTGGAGAAGAGACGATGAGACCTTTAATTATCGTGTCGCCTAAATCCTTGCTTCGTCATCCTCTTGTTGGGGCTGCAGTTGAAGACCTTACAACTGGTCAGTTTGAAACTATTCTCGAACAACCAGGTCTTGGCAAGCAAACAGATAAAGTGGAAAGAATTTTATTAGCAAGTGGTAAAATGGCGATTGATTTAGCTGATAAAGTAAAAGATGGTAAGGATTTTGACCATCTGCACTTGATTAGAGTTGAACAATTATATCCATTCCCATCTGAAAAAATTCAAGCAATTGTTGAACGTTATCCAAATGCGAAAGAAATCGCTTGGGTACAAGAAGAGCCACAAAACATGGGCTCTTGGACATTTGCTGATCCATATTTACGTGATTTGGCTGGAACGAAGAGTGTCAGATATATTGGCCGTGTTAAACGTTCAAGTCCAGCTGAGGGCGATGGTGAAACACATAAAATTGAACAATCCCGCATTATTGAAGAAGCGGTTTCACGTTAATACCGATTGATTAGAGGAGGAAAATATAGTGGCAGAAATTAAAGTACCCGAATTAGCAGAGTCGATTACAGAAGGAACAATCGCTCAATGGTTGAAACAACCAGGCGACACAGTTGAAAAAGGTGAATTCATCGTTGAACTTGAAACAGATAAAGTAAACGTTGAAGTCATTTCAGAAGAAGCGGGAGTAGTTCAAGAACTACTTGCTGCTGAAGGCGATACAGTTGAGGTTGGCCAAGTGATTGCTGTTGTTGGTGAAGGCACAGGTTCTGGAAGCACAACTAAGAGCCCAGTTGAAGCAGATCCTGCGGAAGCTGACGCACCAGTAAAAAATGTAGAAACAGCTCCTAAACAACAAGCGGCGGCTCCTGCTCCTAAAGAAGAAGCTTCTTCTACAGAGCGTACAATCGCAAGCCCAGCTGCACGTAAGCTTGCTCGTGAAAAAGGAATTGATTTACAAGCCGTTTCAACTGTTGATCCAATGGGTCGTGTACGAGTTCAAGACGTGGAGGCACATTCAAATGCTCCTAAACAAGCACCAGCAGCACCAGCGGCTCCAAAAGCAGCTCCTGCACCAAAACCAGCCGATGATCGTGTGAAACGTGAGAAAATGTCTCGTCGTCGTCAAACAATCGCTAACCGTTTGTTAGAAGTTAAGCAATCAACTGCGATGTTGACTACTTTCAACGAAATCGATATGACAAACGTTATGGCTTTACGTTCTCGTAAGAAAGATAAATTCTTTGAAGATCATGATGTCCGTTTAGGCTTCATGTCATTCTTCACGAAAGCTGTTACTTCTGCACTTAAAAAATACCCATACGTTAACGCAGAACTTGATGGGGACGAAATCCTATTGAAACAGTTCTATGATGTAGGTATTGCGGTTTCAACTGAAGAAGGATTGGTTGTACCAATCGTTCGTGATACTGACCGTAAAAACTTCGCAGAAATCGAAGCGACAATCGGCGAGTTAGCTAAAAAAGCTCGCGACAAAAAACTTCAAATTTCTGATATGACGGGTGGATCATTCACGATCACAAATGGTGGAGTATTCGGTTCCCTAATGTCTACACCAATTTTGAACGGTACTCAAGTAGGTATTCTTGGAATGCATACAATCCAAAAACGTCCAGTTGCTATCGGTGACGAAGTTCAAATCCGTCCAATGATGTACGTGGCTCTATCTTATGACCACCGCGTAATTGATGGAAAAGACTCAGTTGGATTCTTGAAAACTGTTAAAGAATTAATTGAAAATCCAGAAGACTTATTGTTAGAGTCTTAAGAAATAGATTGCAGCTTCGCATTTACTTGCGAAGCTGCTTTTTTTTGTTTCGCTAATAAAGCGTGGTGGGAGAAACAGCTAGGTTCATTCGATTCACAACAAGAATACTGATTTTGTACAACCTGGAGAGCGATTCTGTCTACCTGGAATCGAATTCTGTCAACCTGGAAAGCAAAAATGTCTACCTGGAGCGCAGTTCTGTCAACCTGGAGTCGAACACTGTCAACTTTTCTAAACAATCCTAAGTAGATCAGAATTATGATGGTTGGATTGTTGATAATCCGTAAGCGCTTGCTTATACTAGAGAGAGTAAGAATTGAGGAGATGAATCATGTTACATAACGTTTGGAAAGAGACACCTACCATTAAAACTGTCACTTGCGTTCATACTAACGCAGCAAAATTCTCTGTATCGAATGTGTTGACTGTAGGAAAATCATATGAAGTGAAAAATGAAACAGAAGAATTTATTTTTGTCGTTGATAACACTGGTCACATCGGTGGCTTTTATAAGGAATATTTTGAATAACCGATGAATCTTTCATCGGTTTTTTCTTATTAGCAAATTAACTTTTTATCTTTATTTTTATATAGGAATGTCAGCCAGCGAAAATGTAGCTTTTGATTTTTGTATGGCCGCAGAACATGTTCCAACTACATAGCTTCATCATTCCAATAGAAATCACTAAAAACGGCTATATTTAATGGGGAGCAATATGTTCTTCTTTTAGGAAGTAAAACAATTTGAATGCACAATCACTAATATTACAATCTCAATCTACTCGTACACAACGAACACATTCAGAAGATCATTCAGCATTGATTGGTCGCGGTGGATATATGTCACCATTGCCACATTTATGGGAGGATTTATTACTGAGTGTCGTATTGCAAAAAAACATTTTACTTAAAGGGCCATCAGGGTCAGGGAAGACGAAACTGGCTGAGTCAATTTCATCCTTTTTCACACAACCTATGCACAGTATCAATTGCTCCGTTGATCTAGACGCTGAGGCACTTCTTGGTTTTAAAACACTTGTTCAGGACAACGGACAAACCAATATTGATTTTGTTGAAGGACCTGTAATTCAAGCGATGAGATACGGTCATATTTTATATATTGATGAAATCAATATGGCGAAACCTGAAACTTTGCCGATCCTGCATAGTGTTCTGGATCACCGTCGTATGCTGACAAATCCTTTCACTGGAGAAGTTTTGCACGCGCATGAGGATTTTACTGTAATCGCCGCAATAAATGAGGGATATATCGGGACTTCACCATTAAATGAAGCGTTGAAAAATCGTTTTATTTCTTTTGCCATTCCGTATTTGACTGGCGAGCCCCTTCGTGAATTATTCGTTCGCGAATACCCAAAAGCTTCACCTAATCTTATTCAAACCATGCTTCATCTCTCGGAAGATATGTTTATTCAAGTCCAAAATGGTTTACTCAGTGAAGAAGCCGCTTCGATTCGCAGTCTGCTTGATGCGACAGAACTTGCTCAACACATCGATCCGCTTCGAGCAATTCGATACGCCATTGCAGAAAAACTGGACGATGAAAGTGAGAAAGAATTAGTCATGGAACTCGCGAGTACTTGGATTAAGTGAGGTGAGTTAAATGTCATCAGTGAATCGATTTATTCAATTCAATAACGAAACAATCAATGCAAGAAGAATGATTCAGATGGAACAGCTAGCGAGGGCTTTGAGTCGAACTCCATCTTTAACTTTGACTGTTCGTAAATTGATGGAATTCCGACCTAAAGAAGGCGCAATTTCCATAAGCCATTTTTGGCAACATCGAGATTCAGAGATTGAACAGAACGGTCAATTGTCAGATTTGTATTTACTAACGGCTGGTTATTGGCGTCATTTTAATCTTCAATCATGGAATCGGTATAAAAAAGAAGTTATGCAATTTCCACTTAAAGAATTTGCATTGCAGCTTGCTTTAAGTGCAGAAGAATTCAGACTTTCCAACTTGATTCGACAAGAACGTCCCGGAACAGACAAGGCATTTTCTGTGCGTGAAAATGTCTATACGACTTACCATGAACAGCAGATGAGCGTAAATCTAAATAAAGGTTTTATCAGTGATAGTTTGTTTAATTTTTTATATTTGTCACTCCGTAAAGGCTCACTAGCTGTCATTATAAATGAAGATTTCCCCGAATACTTCCAAAGAATTCTTGCAAAATGGCAATTTGTTTATGATGCAAAATCAACAGCCGACTGTTGCAGAATCTGTCTTGACATTCTTTATGCATTGGAAGAAGAGTTAACAAAAGATTTGACTCACACCTTCCTGACACTTCATGAAAACTTACTGTCACCGGCTTATGAAGCTAAAGCTCAGCGTCAAATTAATCAGCAAAATACAGATGAACAACCGGCACAGGATTCCATTGAAGAGATGTTCAGAGCATGGCACCGTGAAAGTGAGAAACAAGCCGGTCCACATCTGGAATTTGATTTATCAAAAGGAAACAAAGGGAAGACGGACAATGGGCGATTTGAAGAAGGCGACGATGCCAATGAAATACAAAGTGAAGGTGTCGGTTCTTCTCATTCCAATAAGAAATCAAAACAAGATGCTCAAGTGAATGGTCAGTCCGAAAAGAAAAGTACAAAACATTCCGGTGAGCGATTCGGGGATGAGCATCAATTCGTAACCATCGAGGAAAAAAGAATCGTTCCTAAGGAGTTTTCGTCGTTAAAAAACAATATTTTTACGATTCGTGCAGAGCAAAAGCCTTATGTAAAAGCATTTACAAAAGAAATGAGAAAACGAATCGATCAGAAAATGGAAAACAAACGGTCTAATTTAACTAAAGGTCGATTAACGCCAAATTTGACCACTTTGTTAACAGAACAACGTCCTAAACCTTTCTATAAAAAAAATAATCCTTCGTTGCCATTGAATGCGGTTTTTGGACTATTGGTAGATAGCTCGGCGTCCATGATTGACAAGATGGATGAAACGAAAAAAGCGGTACTGCTGTTTCATGATGTATTGAGGGATTTAGGTATTCGTCATGATATTGTGTCTTATTCTGAAGATGCCTATGAAGCTTCTGAACATGAACAGCCGAATTCATTTTTATTTTGTCATCAAGTGGAAGATGGTATGAAAGATCATGCGGCAGAGATTCTTTCACTCGAAGCACACGAAGATAATCGGGATGGATTGGCGATTCGCTGGATGGCAGAAAGACTTCATAAACGTCCTGAGAAGCATAAATTTCTTTTGCTGTTTTCTGATGGGGAACCTTCAGCTTATGGATACGCTGCAAATGGCATTGTCGATACAGCAGAAGCAGTCATTGAATCCGAAAAAAAAGGGATTCATATACTGCATTTATATTTAAGTGCAGCGCAACCAGTGGAAGAACAATTACAATTATTTAAAATGATGTTCGGTCCAAGAACCGCAACTGCTAGAAATGTCGATGAGTTTACAACACAGACATTACGACTGTTACGTCGCATGTTATACCTCATTGTAAAATGAATCGCAGTTAACAAAGGGGATGTCCTCATGAACCAATTACAAAATAAATTAGCCATTGTAACAGGTGCAAGCCGACTACAAGGAATCGGTGCAGCTATATGCAGAGAACTTGCAGATGCAGGTTATGATATCTTTTTTACTTTTTGGACAGAATATGATAAAAAAATGCCATGGAGCATAAACATCGAAGAACCTGTGAGACTAAAAAAAGAGTTATTGAACAAAGGTGTAAAAGTGTCGTGTATGGAGTTGGATTTGAGCAATCCAACTGCACCTGAACAGCTATTTATGAAAGTTGAAGAAGATTTAGGTCATCCAGATATTTTGATCAATAATGCTGCATACTCAACAAACAATGATTACTCTTCCATAACTGCAGAAGAAATGGATAAACACTATATGATTAATATCCGCGCCACAACTTTATTAAGTAGCAAATTTGCCAAGAACTTCATGAAGAAAACCGGAGGAAGGATAATCAATATAACTTCCGGACAATTTCAAGGACCAATGCCTGGTGAACTTGCCTACGCAACAACAAAAGGAGCAGTTGATGCTCTGACGATTACACTGGCAGCTGAACTTGCACCTCTAGGTATTACTGTCAATGCAATCAATCCGGGTCCTACCAATACGGGATGGATGACTGCGGAAATAAAAAGCGAGCTTACAGCAAAATTTCCTTTCGGTAGGATAGGGGAGCCTAACGATGTTGCAAAAGCCATAAAATTTCTTGTGAGTGAAGATGCAAGTTGGATCACAGGCCAAATTATCCATTCTGAAGGTGGATTTAAAAGATAAAAGCAGCATAAGAAAACCGTCCTCATTAACGAGGACGGTTTTCTTGTTCTTGATGGACGATTAATAATCGTTGTTTTAGTTGTTCTTCCATCCGCGCGATTTCAACTTCGGCGGCTTTACGTTTCACGCGACCATCTGCTTGTATACGAAGCGTTTCTTCAATTGTTTGAAGCAAGTTCTCCTGAGTTTGCTTTAACGTATCAATTTCTACAATACCGCGCTCATTTTCTTTCGCGGTTTCAAGACTGTTGATTTTCAGCATTTCAGAGTTCTTTAACAATAAATCATTTGTTGTTTTCGTCACTTGCTTTTGAGCCTCTACAGCTTTCATTTGACGGTTAAGTGTTAAAGCTATGGCAATTTGATTTTTCCATAATGGAATGGACGTCATGACGGATGATTGAATCTTCTCTGCTAACGTCTGATTCGTTTGTTGAATCATCCTAATTTGTGGCGCGCTTTGTATCGTGATTTGACGTGATAGCTGCAAATCGTATAGACGTTTTTCAAGACGGTCCAAAAATTGTGCCATATCGTTTACTTCCTGATATGCCATTTGATCAGAAGATGCCTCTGCTTTTTGACGGAGGGAGGGGATGGTTTCATTAAGAATTTCATCCCGTTTGATTTCAGCTGCTGCAATATAAATATTTAATGCCTGAAAATAAGCTTTGTTTTGTTCATACAATTTATCTAGCATCTGAACATCTTCAATCAGTCCACGTTTGGAATGTTCCAGTTGAATTCCAATCCGGTCAATTTGAGTGCTCAGTTTTTGATATTTAGTCATTAATTCCTGAACAGATCGAGAGACTTTGCCGAATAACCGTTTAATTCCTGACTTTTTTTGAGTGGATAATTCTTCAGGATTTAATTGACTAAGCTTGTCCATAAGGTCTTTCAAAATATCGCCTACAGGACCAATATCTTTCTTTTGCACGTGATCCAGCATTTGATGAGAAAATGAAGACAATTCCGTTTGTGCATTGGCTCCATATGTTAGAATGGCTTCATAATTACCTGCAGGAATTTGAGAAGCAAGGGCGAGTGCTTTTTGCTTTTCTTCTTCTGATAATCTATCCATTATCTTTACAGGAAGTTTTTCATTTATTGGGTCTTGTGTCATTCTCTGTGGTTGCATATCAAAAGGTGAATTCAGTAAATCATCTAAAGTTTTGGGTTGGTTAGTAGCCGATTGATTTTGTGTCATCTGGTGTTTCTCCTTTCATAAGTAGAGGTGACGCATGATTTCTCATTGAAACTTTGGCGAAATCCAGTTCCATTTTTAAATGTTCAATGTCTGAAGACAACACTTGTCGTAAGTCTTTTTCCATCACTTGATTTAGCTCCAATAAAGTTTCACGAGTGTCTTGAAGGGCTATTTGAACATCAGGTGCTTTTATAGGTTGTGATACTAGCAAGGTATATTTAGAAGTCAATTCCACCGCAGTATCCAGATGTGCATAAAAAAATGGTTCGACTTGATAAAACTTTTTCGGGTTGGTTTTTACAATTTGAAAAATTCGTTTAGCTAAACGATTCATTTCAAAAAGTTGCTTAAATGCTCTTATTGAGCGCACTTTCAGAAAATATCCATTCAATTGTTTAAGTTTTGCATTTGCTTCTTTTAACTGAATGAGGATATGTCGGTATTCAGCAAAGGTCAAGCCATATTTGGTAACAATCAACCTGGATTGAACGACTTTCATTACTTGGTTGGACGCGGCGTATGTTCCAATCGCCAATAAGCCGGATAACATGAAAGGTATATTAAATCCTGACTGAAATGCGATCCAGCTACCTATAAATATGGGGAATCCGAGAAATTGTCGAATCATAAAATATTTCAAATCGATCATGTTGAAACCCTCCTTAAGAGTTCTTATATAATACTTACGGTTGAGGCAACAAAAGGTTTCATCCTTGTTAAGACTAAACTTATATCAAATTTATTCCGTTATCAATCATTTCGAATTGTTTAGATGTTTATAGATGAATGAAAGGGTGAAAAGAGAAAGGAGCGAATGACTAGACGTCAGGAAATCGTTTGCTAAAATGAGATTATGGATTGAAAGAAAAGGATGGAATAATCATGAATGAAATCATCTATATGAAAGCTGGATATGAACCTTGGTGGATGTTTTGTGGTTGGGAAGAAACCATTGTAGAAAAACAGGTATTTGCGAACGATCAGGAAGCGAGTATTTATTTGACTTCGCTGCTTGAAAAATTCAGGAAATCTTATCCAAATGAAGCTTGTCAAAAAGGGGCATGTTGGGCATTTTGGACGGAAGATGAACAAGAGTTTTGCGAAGCATGTGACGATGATTTACAAACGTATCATGGCGTTTTATGGCTTGTTAATGGTAAGCCTAAACAAATTGTATTGACAGAATAAGCTATGAAAATACAAATATTAAAATTGACAGTTGTTGGGCAAATGATATAATATTCTTAACAATTGAAATTGTTTTACCGGAGACCTGAATTCACATAATTTCGATAGTGATCGGCGTTTGCTGGTACTGTTGACTATGTGGTTTTTTAGGTTTACAAGAAATAATCAAGATTGTTAACTTTATTTTTTTGGAGGTTTTGTTCATGAAACAAGGTACAGTAAAGTGGTTTAACTCAGAAAAAGGTTTCGGTTTCATTGAAATTGAGGGAGAAAACGATGTATTCGTTCATTTCTCAGCAATCCAAGGAGATGGCTTCAAAACACTGGATGAAGGTCAAAAAGTTGAGTTCGAAGTTGTTGATGGCAACCGCGGACCACAAGCTGCTAACGTAACTAAAGTCTAATCTTACAATGTAAAAGAGGCATCCATATTCGGATTGCCTCTTCTTTTTTGATTTATTCAACTGTCTCCAGAGTAGAAGTCACAATGAATTCTGCATCATTTTCCTTCATCAGAAATTCCCGTTTAACTTCACCAAAACCTTCTACTAAATATTTACGTTGAATTGCTCCGCTATCATCTGTTTTTTCGAGTACAATCACACCGTCAAACGTTTCAAATGGTGTTTCCAGCATTTGATCGACATTCACCAATGTCCACTCATCAAACGTCGTTCCTTTTTCCAAAGGCAACTTTAAGAATGTTGAAAGGGTCGGCAGTGACTTTAGATCATCATTGGTCGGGTTAAATTGCTCATAAAATTCACCTTGTTCTTTTATTAAATCAATTGAGCCCTCAGTAATTCGATAGGTACGGATTACGGTAGTCCCTCCGTTGTCCTCATAGATTGAAACCGTATCATCGTTATGCCATTGTGTGCGGGCTTGATAGCTGGCATATTCATTGCCTTCTCCTAAATAACTAGCAACCGCTCCATCACGCATAAAGAAATTCTTAAGTTCAATCTTTTCTTCAATTGGAGTTTTGGATTCTTCCTTAACAACTTCTTGAGTTTCTTCATCTTTAGATGTATTTACTGTGTCGGTAGGAGTTTCAACTGCTGAATTTTCCCCGCAAGCACTAAATAGGAGCAAAAGTACCATGAGACCAAGAAATCTGAATGCCGACATAAAGCAACCTCCAATCAAGTCATTTATACAGTTGACGAATGTAAGTGTCGAAACGTTTCAATAATCTGTTTTTTTGGTATAGTAACTGGTATGGAAGGAGAATGATTATGACGCAATATGAACTTAAACAGGAACTACCGACACCACAAAAACAACAGGACTTTTATGAAAAATTACGCGGGAAAATTACTTCTTATTTAGAATCCCACGGAAGTGCAAGCAAAATTGCGCCCTATTTATTATTTGCACCCGATTTGTTTCATTTATTGACTAAATCCATGTTGGATCAACGGATTGACGGTAAAAGCAAAGCATTAATCGGAAGTGGTATATTGTATTTTATCGCACCCATTGATGTAATACCCGAAGGTTTGATTGGGCCAGGTGGATTTATGGATGACATCATCGTAGCCACGTTTGTAGTAAATATGCTATTGAATAAATTTTCTCCTGAAATATTGGAAGAACACTGGGTTGGAGATCAAAAGTTACTGGATGCCTTAAAGAAAATTTCTGAAACCAGCGATGGGGTGCTCGGCAAATTACCTGCACGTTCACTTCTTGGTCGATTTATCAAAAAGTCAAAATAAAAAAGTGCGAAGGAGATTTCCTTCGCACTTTTATCTATATTATGATTTAATTCCTTGAGCTTCTTTCCACTCCAAAAATTCATCAAATGATAATTGTTTATCCAAAATTGATCCGTCAGGCATAATTTCTATGACACGATTGGCAATCGTTTGAATGAACTGATGGTCATGAGATGTGAAAATCATAGCGCCTTTGAATGCAATCAAACCGTTATTTAACGCTTGTATCGATTCCAAGTCTAAGTGGTTAGTCGGTTCATCCAGCAATAAAACGTTGGCATTGGCTAACATCATTTTTGATAGCATACAACGAACTTTTTCTCCACCTGATAGTACAGCTGGTTTTTTCTTCACTTCTTCGCCAGAGAACAACATACGTCCAAGGAACCCACGTAAGAATGTTTCGCTTTCGTCGTCTGGTGAATATTGACGTAACCAATCAACTAAAGAATTTTCTTTTCCAGTGAAGTATTCACTGTAGTCGATAGGGAAGTAAGTACGAGTTGTTGTGACACCCCAACGAATAGAACCTTCAATAGGTTGCACTTCTTCAGCCAATACACGTAGTAAAGATGATTTGGCAATTGGATCTCCGATTAAGATGATTTTGTCATCTTTATTTACGGAGAAATGGATGTTTTTAAATAATGTTTGGCCTTCATGTTCCATTGTAATGCCTTGAACTGACAATACATCATTTCCGATGTCACGGCCCATTTGGAAGTTTACATATGGATATTTACGTGAAGATGGTCGGATATCGTCCAATTCGATTTTATCCAACATTTTTTTACGGGAAGTAGCTTGTTTAGACTTCGATGCATTCGCACTGAAACGAGCAATGAATGCTTGAAGTTCTTTAATTTTTTCTTCTTTTTTGCTGTTTTGGTCTTGAGACATTTTAAGGGCTAATTGACTTGATTCATACCAGAAATCATAGTTTCCGACATACACTTGAATTTTACCAAAATCAAGATCAGCGATATGCGTACAAACTTTATTCAAGAAGTGACGGTCATGGGAAACAACGATAACCGTGTTTTCGAAGTTAATTAAGAATTCTTCCAACCATTGAATTGCTTTTAAGTCCAGATGGTTAGTAGGCTCATCGAGTAAAAGAACATCTGGCTTGCCGAATAAAGCTTGTGCCAAAAGCACTTTCACTTTTTCAGAACCAGTTAAATCAGCCATTTTTTTTGCGTGGAATTCTTCGCCAATGCCCAAACCTTGAAGGAGAATAGCTGCTTCAGATTCCGCTTCCCATCCATTCATATCAGCAAATTCACCTTCGAGTTCAGCTGCGCGCATGCCGTCTTCATCAGAGAAATCTTCTTTCATATAAATGGCGTTCTTTTCGTTCATTACTTCATACAAACGTTTATGGCCCATCATAACTGTTTCCAAAACAGGATACTCTTCATATTCAAAGTGATTTTGTTTTAGGACAGCCATACGTTCGTTCGGGTTCATGATGACATTACCTTCTTGCGTATCAATGTCACCTGATAATATTTTAATAAATGTAGATTTTCCAGCACCGTTTGCACCAATTAGTCCGTAACAGTTACCTGGGTTGAATTTTATATTGACGTCTTCGAAAAGCTTACGATCTCCGAAGCGTAGACTTACATTACTTACAGCAATCATGCTTGTACCTCCTTATTTTTCACAATGCTTCAATTATACCATGAATGCCACCAAGAATGCTCAAACTTTCACAGTGGAAAATATCTCGAATTCAAGATATGATTATTTCAGGGAGGGGATATTTATGAAAGAGATACATCAACATATCTTCATTGAAGGAACAGATCCAAAAAAAGTCCTAATTTTGCTACATGGCACTGGTGGAAACGAACACGATCTGATTAATGTAGGAAAACATATTGATTCCACAGCATCCATACTTGGAGTTCGCGGAAATGTATTGGAAGGCGGTATGCCCCGATACTTCAGAAGATTAGCTGAAGGTGTTTTTGATGAGGAGGATTTGTTTTTCCGAGCTGAACAACTCCATCTTTTCTTAAAAGATGCTCTTTTGCATTATGCGCCTAACAGTGAACTCGTGACAGCAATCGGTTATTCCAACGGGGCCAATATTGCAGCGACTTTATTGATGAAACATGAAAAAATATTGGATCGTTCGATTTTATTCCATGCAATGGTACCTTATCGGAACCAACCCGTTCATGAATTAAGTCATGCACAAATCTTTATAGGGGCAGGATTAAATGACCCTATCATTCCTAAAAATGAAACACAGGAATTAATTGATGTATTGCGTGCTAACGGCGCAGATGTCCAGGATTATTGGTACAGCAATGGGCATCAATTAACGATGGAAGAAGTACAACAAGCTCATAATTGGTATAACTCAATTTAGGTAGCCATATTTAGTACTTTCAGTTATACTAAGGCATGAGTGAGGTGGTATATTATGGGTAATATGGAACAAGTATTTGAAACATCATTTCAAGAAATGACTTGGAATGGACCTGTAATTTTTATGCACTGGGTAATGGATGAAGGAAAACAAGAAGTTAAACATATAACACCGAATGTACAGAGAATTTTTGGGTATGAGCCTGAAGAAATGATATCAGGCTCCATCCCTTTACTATCCATTATTTTCGAAGAAGATCGTCAAAAGTTTCAAATCATCATGAAACAACGCATCACTTCCAAAAGTCCATTCTGGGAATCTTCCTACCGGATTTATTCTAAAGATGGAGACATTCGATTCATTAAATCTTATACATACATTAAACAGGACCAAACAGGTAATGAAAGTTCGATATATTCATATTTATTTGATCAAACGGAAATTCAAAAAGAGCTGAATATGCATATAACCCTTGAACATCGATGGGCGACAGCTATTGATAGTGCGAGGGAAGGTGTCTGGGATTGGGACTTTCAAAGCAATGAAGTTTATTTTTCAAAACATTGGAAGAAAATGCTCGGTTATGAAGAACACGAGTTGCCGAATGAATTCAGTGAATGGCGTAAACGAATACATCCTCAAGATGTCTCAAAAGTCGATTCGGAGATAAAAGAACATCTTCAAAATAAAACAGAAATTTTTGAATCTGAACATCGTTTATTGCACGCTGATGGAACATACCGTTGGATTTTGGATAGAGGAAAAGCTGTAAAGAGAGATCGACGGGGAATTGCCAAGCGCATGATTGGAACTCATATCGATATTACCGAGAGGAAAGAAATAGAAAATTTATTACATAAGCGTAACGAGGAATTGGAACGTTTGGTTGAGGAAGTAAAAGAACTTTCAATTACCGATCACTTAACGACACTGTTTAATCGGCGAAAAATGGTCGAGGAAATCAAGGAAGCCCAAAAACGATTTGAAGTACATGGGCAACCTTTCACTTTAGCGATATTGGATTTGGATCATTTCAAGAACATCAATGATCGATATGGACATACATTTGGAGACATTGCTCTTCAAACGTTTGCCAATCTCTTAAAAGGCCGAATTAGTGAACCTAATATCGTTGCTCGATGGGGTGGGGAAGAATTTATTATCCTTTTCCATAATAGCGATGGGCAGGAAACGAGAAAACAATTGCTTTCCTTACAAGATTGCTGCACAGCCGATTTGTTGAAATACCGCATGGATTCAGTCAAGTTATCATTTTCGGCGGGTGTATATGAATACACGTTTCAGCAGTCGCGAGAAAACTTATTGAGACATGCTGATCAAGCGTTATATTTGGCCAAGTCACTTGGGCGTAAACAAATTATTCTTTATAAGGAAGGACTTCCAATTGCTTAAGTGGAAGTTCTTTTTTTCTTAGCCATGCTTCAACCCATCTCATTTCGAGTGAAGACTTGCGATTGATATAGGCAGGCAAAGTCTGTAATTCCTCATTTATTAGTAGTTCCATTTCAACATAATCTTTTCTCGTTGGGTATCGATCGGCGACGGATCCTTTGGTAGTAAAGACAAAATAATAGGAACCTATCGTTCTGAAAATGAGAATCATATCTGGAAATTCATCAAAAATGGCCTTCACTTGATATCTTTTCGTATAACTCCATTGAATAAGTTTCAAAATAAGTCATCCTTTCATAATTTATTGTACAAATTTCAGAAAGGGAACACAAGTTTGCATGTGTTAAAAGTGACAATCACATTGTTGTGGTCTGACGTCTGATATGATATTACTTATTATAGAACAATTTAAATAATAGAAGGACTGAGATCATGAATCCCCATAAATCAATGACATCATTATTAATTGCCATCTTTTTAATCGCCTTAAATTTACGACCAGCTGTTACTTCAATTGGACCTTTGTTGGATACTATCCGTAACGATTTGAATCTAACGAACAGTGAAGTCAGTTTGTTAACTGCAGTACCTGTGATTTGTATGGGATTATTTGCTCCACTAGCTGTACATTGGCTCAATAAATTTGGGCAAAAAAGAGGCATTTCATTATTAATTGCTTTAATCGGTCTTCTTACCTTGGTCCGAGCATGGCTTAATGATTACGTATCTCTTCTAGTTACCGCTTTTGTAATAGGTGTAGCCATTGCAATTATCGGACCAATTCTTTCGTCGTTAATTAAAGAAAAATTCCCTACCCGAACAGCTTCCGCAATTGGCGTATATTCTCTTGGAATGGGTGCAGGTGCAACATTGAGTGCTGGTTTAACGGGTGTATTATATGTATCAATCGGTGAAGAATGGGAGTATGCACTTGCATTCTGGTCTTCCTTGGCTTTATTGGCGTACTTGGTATGGTTCGTTGCAATGAAACCTGAAAAAAATGAAGCCACAATCGAAATTGAACGGAAGCAAATCGTAACTTCATTCCGATCTCCATGGACAAATTCGAGGGCTTGGCTCATTTTATTATTCTTTGGTTTTCAAGCTTCATTATTTTTCTCATTGACTACATGGCTTGCATCAGCTGCAAGTGAATTAGGGTTTAATGTGATTGAAGCAGGATCGGTAATCAGTGTTTTGACCGTATCACAAATTGTCGCCAACATCTTTATTCCTTTGTTGCTTGAGAAATTTCCGAATCGGTCTTTCTGGATTTATTCTTCGCTCTTTATTGGAACCATCGGTATTGTCCTATTGTTAACAGGAAATGTTGCGCTGATCTGGCCGGCATCTATTCTGTTAGGCTTAACTCTTGGCGGATTGTTCCCACTTGCATTATTATTGCCTTTGGATGAAACGACGGATGCATTTGAAGCAAATGCATGGACGGCAATGGTGCAAACAGGTGGGTTTATTATGGGAGGACTTGTTCCTTTAGCAATCGGGATTTTGTACGATTGGAGTGGAACGCATCAAATGACTTACTATGTGATGCTTGTTTTGATTGTGGGAATGTTTGTGGTCACAGTCCTGTTAAATAAAGGGAATGTAAAAGCTCTTGTCAACGATAAACAATAGTTTTGATAAACAAAGCAAATAAAAAAGCCTTGCATCCGCAAGGCTAGAAATCGAATTACTTCTTCCAATTCTCTTGGATGAATTCGTCACGTCCGGACATTGCGCGATCTTCTGTGTAATGATCCGGTTCTTTTTTATAGTAATCCTGGTGATAATCTTCCGCGATATAAAACGTTTCCGCAGAACGAATTGGTGTAACGATTGGTTTAGAGAATCGCCCACTTTCTGCAAGTGCTTGTTTCGACTTATTAGCCAATTCTAGTTGTTTATCGGAATGTGTAAAAATCGCTGTTTTATAAGATTCTCCACGATCTTGGAATTGACCGCCATCATCTGTCGGGTCAATTTGCTGCCAGAAGATCTCAAGTAGTTGTTCATATGTAAAGATGGAAGGGTCAAATTGAATTTGTACCACTTCTAGATGGCCTGAATCGCCTTTTTTAACGTCTTCATAAGTAGGATTTTCGACATGTCCACCCATATATCCGGATATTACGGATTCTATTCCGTCCCATTGATCAAAGGGTTTGACCATACACCAAAAACAACCGCCTGCAAATGTAGCTCTTTCCATTTATAAAACTCCTCTCAAACGTGCATAAACCGTATTGTAGCACTTGCATCATCATGGCTCAACAACTATGATTGAGGAGATAAAAAAGCAACCTTTTTGGTCCTAAATCGTTCTATTATACGAAAGTGAAAGAAAGGGGGGAGCGTTTTGGAAGAACAAGTTCCAAATCTTCGTTCCATGAGAAAGAAAAGAAAGTTTCGGTATGGTCGATTTTTTATGACTGTATTATTTTTAGCTTTTATAGGAATCGCCATATATTCGGTCGTTCAATTCAAAGCTGGTCAAGAGCTGGCTTCCCATAAAGAAAAAAACAATGTCGAGTTTACAGGTGATCCACTTGATGTGAAAAACCCAGCCATCGAAAATATTTTAGTATTGGGTGTCGATACTCGAGGAGAGGAACAATCACGCACAGACACGATGATGCTTGTTTCGTGGAATAAAGAAACCGATGAAGTAAATGTAGTATCATTCATGCGGGATATTTATGCTCAAATTCCAGGGTACAAATCCGATAAGTTGAATACAGCTTACTACCTGGATGGCGTACAACTTGTTAAAGATACGATTTCAAGTATGTTTGGAGTACCAATCCATCATTACGCGCTCATAGATTTTAAAAGCTTTGAGTCACTGGTTGACATTGTCGCACCAAATGGTGTTGAAATAGAAGTCGAAAAGGCAATGTCAGAGAAAATAGGTGTATCACTTGAACCTGGAGTTCAGCAGTTAAATGGAAAAGAACTCTTAGGATATGCAAGGTTCCGTGCGGATGCTGAAGGCGATTTCGGCCGAGTTGCAAGACAGCAGAAAGTAATGGAAGCACTAAAGGATGAAATACTAAGTCCTACAAATTCTGTCAATTACCCAAAATTTGCAGGGGCTATTCAAGGGTATGTCCAATCTGATTATTCATCCAGCGAAGAAGTCAAACGTGTTCTAAGCCTTGCTTTTAGTGGGGGAGTAGACATTAATAAAATGACGATTCCTGTAGAACATAGTTATGATTATGGTTCTTATCCAGGGGTAGGTTCTGTCATAGAAATAAATGTTGATGAAAACAAACAGGCTTTAAGTGAATTTCTTGGGATGCGATTGCGTTGATAAATTGATTATCAACGCAATTTTCCTGTAGAATTAAATTTATCCTAATCTGTCTTAAGATTATGAGAATTCGAAAGTGGGGACATGAGATGCAACCAGAAAAACCTTCTTTTTTTTCTACTAGATTCATTCATTTTCTAGGGGGAAGGAACACACTTTTTTTAATGCTGTTGATTCTATTACTGGGTTTGATTATTTGGATCTTCGATATCGTTTCGTTTGTTTTCTATCCAATGCAAGTGCTATTAGCGAATGTTGTCTTGCCTGTCATTTTAGCAACCATCGGGTATTATCTTTTCCGGCCATTGCTGCAGCTATTGATGCGTGTGAAAATACCGAAAATATGGGGCATTCTTATTATTTTCTTGGCGTTAATCGGACTTCTTACATTATTAATTGTTTTGGTGTTTCCATTTTTGAAAACGCAGTTAACGAATTTGATTCAAGATTTCCCTGAATATTTCAAGAAACTTGTGATCGATGCGGATATGTTTTTACGGACATCTATATTTTCAAGTTATTATTTAAATCTGGAATTTGATGTAGAAAAACTAATGCAGCAACTTCCAGAAAATATTGGCAACACACTCCAAAATGCTGTTGGAGGAGTAGCGAATGGAATCGGAAAAGTAATCTCCACACTTACCGGACTAATACTGGCAATTGTGACAGTTCCATTTATCCTGTTTTACTTGCTGAAAGACGGAGAAAAGTTACCACAATATATTCTTAACTTATTACCTCCACGGATGAGAGAAGATGCACTTCAAGTCATGAAAGATGCAGACAAACAAATCAGCGCGTATATTCAAGGGCAAATTCTGGTCGCCATTTGCATTGGATGTATGGTGTTTATCGGATTTCTCATCATCGGAATGGACTATGCATTACTTTTAGGCGTCCTGGCTATGATTACGAGTGTCGTGCCATATTTAGGGCCAATTATTGCGATTATCCCGGCAGCTGTTATCGCGATCGCAACTGCACCATTTATGCTAGTGAAATTGGCTTTAGTATGGACAGTTGTACAATTAGTGGAAGGGAAGTTTATTTCTCCCCAAATTATGGGTAAATCACTACATATACATCCAATTACGATTATTTTCGTATTGTTGACGGCCGGTTCATTGTTTGGCGTTCCTGGCGTAATTTTAGGAATTCCAGGGTATGCTTTACTTAAAGTGTTAATCACGCATATGTATAAATTATTTAAGCGTAGATATAATCGACATGAAACTGAACTGGATCATCATTATGATTAAAAATTGTTTTAAGTAAAATGATAACAAGATGGGTGTAATGGTTTCGAAATGACAGGGAGGAAGAAATGATGTTGAAAAAGTTTTTGTCCACAATCGGAATTGGTACGATGAAAGTCGATACGATTGTCGACAAACCTGAAATTGCTCATGGTGAATCACTATCAGGAAAAATTTATATTGATGGTGGTCAAAGCGAACAGGTTATTGAATTTATTAAACTGGAAGTATTAATGCGAAAAGAAGGGCACCGTGAAGATAGTGATTTTGACGTAACTGAAGAGTGTGTGGCTAAACACACAATAGAAATGGTTGGATCAGTCAAATCAAAAGAAACCCGTATGGTACCTTTTGAAATGATGCCGGATGAAAGATGGGAATCCACTGATGAAACCGCAAAACTGTATTTACGAACATCTATACATATTATTAATGCTGTGGATGTAAGGGACGAAGACGAAATTGTATACGGTAAGGATTTAGTGTAAAAATTGGAACCATTCCTTATAAATGAGGAGTGGTTTTTCTTTTGGCTTATAGTTGCGAATTGCAACAATATTCACTCATAATTATTTGCTTATTACAAGTATTGTTGTATTGTTGTATTATGCAAGTTTAATCACTTTGATTAAGTTGCATATTGCAAATGTATTTAAAAGATAGTCTTTTCTAAGGAAACCTTAAATTATTAAATGATAAATAGAATTGTTAAGTTCAATTATTTGAAGTGTTCATTAAAAAACGAGAGAATGGGAAAGGGTAATAATATGTAGAAAGAGGAGGATTTATTAATATGAAAAACGATTTACAAGCTTGTACAACTTTACATAATGGCGTTAAAATGCCGTGGTTCGGCTTAGGCGTTTTTAAAGTGGAAGAAGGAACAGAAGTAATCGAGGCTGTGAAAACGGCAATTTCAAAAGGTTATCGCAGCATAGACACTGCAGCTGTTTATCAAAATGAAGAAGGTGTGGGTGAAGGAATTCGTCAAGGAATGAAAGCAGCCGGAATTTCACGTGAAGAATTATTTATCACATCGAAAGTGTGGAATGCAGATTTCGGATATGAATCGACTTTGGAAGCCTATGAAACAAGTCTGAAGAAATTAGGCTTAAAATATCTAGATCTTTACTTAATTCATTGGCCAGTCGAAGGGAAATATAAGGACACATGGCGTGCACTTGAAACACTTTATAAAGAAGACCGCGTAAAAGCAATCGGAGTCAGTAACTTCCATATTCATCATCTGCAGGATGTAATGAAAGACGCAACAATCGTCCCGATGGTCAACCAAGTTGAGTATCACCCTAAATTGACTCAAGAAGACCTGCGTGCGTTTTGCCAACAAAACCATATTCAATTTGAAGCCTGGTCGCCTCTTATGCAAGGTCAATTACTCGAAGAAGAAAAACTAAAAGAAATCGCTGATGCTAAAGGTAAATCCGTTGCTCAAATTATCTTGCGTTGGGATCTTCAAAATGATGTTGTGACCATTCCGAAATCAATTAATGAACATCGAATTGTTGAAAATGCATCTATTTTTGATTTTGAACTGTCAGCTGAAGAAATGGAGAAAATTTCTTCACTAAATGAAAATAAACGTGTAGGTCCAGATCCAGATAACTTTGATTTTTAATCGTACCTTTTCACACCGCTTGATAGAGTGGTGTTCAGACTAACGACAAACAAGTGGTGCAAAGGTTAAATTAATAATCAAAAGAGGCTGCTAATTTGAAATTAAATTAGCAGCCTTTTGTTTTATGTAAATATCAGGTTTTCAATAAAAAACGCTTCTTTTATTAGGTGAATTAATAACTAAATTCGAACCGTTAATCGGTTGAAATTTCTAGCAAATTTAAAAAACCACACATAGTTTTCTTGTATAAATTTATATAAGCTTAGACATATAATATTCATCGACGAATTCGCCGTCAATGTAAAGCGAATCCCTTTTTATACCTTCGATTTCGAAACCCATTTTTTTATAAAGCCCAACTCCTACTTCATTTTTAGTTATAACAGTTAATTCTAAGCGATGAATCTTCTGGTTTAGAGCCCACTCTTCTAATTCCATAAATAATTTAGTCCCAATACCCTGTCCTCTGTATTGATTTAAAATACCAATAACAATGTAGGAAGAGTATTTTGTTCTATTTGCTTGTCCACCGATAGCAAATAAGTATCCTATTAATTTGTTGTCTTCTTCAGCAACAAATATTTCTGACTTATCTTCCTGTTTTATTGATTCAATTCTTTGTCGTTGTCTTCCTGAACTTATTTCTCTTTCACCTGCTTCAAAGAGCATATAGGGAGATTCGCTTTCAACTTTACCAATTAATTTTGAAAGCTCCTCTGCATCCTTAACTTCAATTTGTCTTATTATCATTATATCTCTCTCCTTTTTTTTATTATTTTTTCTTCTTTTATTTTACACATTACACTTTATTTCATAGTGAAAATATGGAAATTTTCTAATACAATACATCGCTAAATGCGATGCTAATTATATTTATATTCTTGGGCATTCCTCAAACCACTTTTCTTTCTGCACATATCCTATAGAACATCTTGAAGTGGGGATACCCGTCTTCAAACAAAAGGATGCAAGAAAGGAGAAGAAATCTAATGGGTGTTGAACTAACAGCGTTGCATTGGATTTATGTCGTATTTATCTTCTTAATTATCGGCTTTATGGTGATGAGACGTGATACGACCATTGTAAGTATCATTGGTATTTTTCTAATTGCTATTACAGCCACCGGATCATTAAGCGGCTCAATCAGTAGTATTTTCAACAGTTTCATTTTCGCGATTACAGAATTATTACCCACCATACTGGTTATTTCCATCATTGTTGCAATGAGTAAAGTTTTAACAACGACCGGAATCAATGATGTGATGATTTCACCGTTTTCGAAACTCATTAAAACGCCTGCGCTGGCTTACTGGACCATTGGGATTTTAATGATGGTCATATCTTGGTTTTTCTGGCCGTCTCCAGCGGTAGCGTTAATGGGGGCTGTGTTGCTTCCAATCGCCCTTCGAGTGGGTTTACCTGCACTTGGGGTCGCCATGGCAATGAATCTATTTGGGCATGGTATTGCTTTATCAGGTGATTTCATTATTCAAGGGGCACCAAAACTAACTGCGGATGCTGCAGGGCTTCCAGTAGGTGATGTCATCAGCGCGAGTATTCCTCTAGTTATTGTAATGGGGCTCGTTACTACCATTACCGCTTTTTATTTCTTGAAACGGGATTTGAAATCAGGTCTATTAACGGCATCAACAGGATTAACAACCACGCTATCAGCGGAACCGACAGAACATCAATTAACGTTGCTTTCCACAGGACAAAAACGCTTCTTTGCACTCTTGATTCCTGTACTATTTGCACTTGATGTGATTGCCATGTCTATCCTTAATTTGCAGGGTGGCGATGCGACGGCTTTGATAGGCGGTACATCAGTTTTTATTCTCTTACTCATTACAATGGTCAGCCATAAAAATAAAGGTCTTGAAAAAGCTACGAGTTACTTTATCGAAGGTTTTCATTTCGGTTTTAAAGTGTTTGGGGCAGTCATTCCAATCGCCGCATTCTTCTATCTAGGCGATGCTGGATTTAATAAAATAATAGGTGAGCTATTGCCGAAGACATCTCACGGAATTGTCAATGACCTTGGAGTTGCTCTTGCTTCGCTCGTTCCGCTAAGTAAAGAAGTCGGTGCCGTTACTTTGACAATTGTTGGCGCGATAACTGGTCTCGATGGCTCAGGGTTTTCCGGCATTTCACTCGTAGGTTCGGTAGCCACTATCTTTTCTACGGCAATAGGTGCCGGAGCAGCAACTCTTACCGCACTTGGCCAAATCGCAGCAATATGGGTTGGAGGCGGTACGTTGGTTCCATGGGCACTTATTCCAGCTGCGGCCATCTGTGGTGTCGATCCATTCGAACTTGCGAGAAGAAATCTTCTGCCTGTAACAATCGGTCTCGTTGTGACAACAATCGTAGCCATGTTTTTAATATAAGAATTAGATAATTCCTAAGTCGAGCGTCGAGTCTTCTCGGCGCTTCGCTTTTGCGTGGTCTCGACTGTTTGGCTTTTCCATCAAGATTCTTTTGGGTGCTGCCCCATTTCCTCTAATAAAAATAGTCATTGTAAAATGAGGAGTCCGTATTTACTTCAGTCATACTGTGGTTTCAAATAAATGCTAAACTAGTTCATAGATATGTCAGTGACACGGAGGATTTCAAATGATTAAGAGATTGGTCATAACGGGGTACAAACAGCATGAAATTGGGGTTTTTGACGATAAACATCCAGGAGTAGGTTATATAAAGAAGGCTTTAGAAAATCGCCTGCTGGAACTGATTGACGATGGTCTGGAATGGGTGATTCTCAGTGGACAATTAGGGGTTGAAACATGGGCTGCCCAGTTGGTCATTGAGTTGAAACAATCATTCCCAGATTTAAAATATGCCATCATCACTCCTTTTCTTGAGCAAGAAAAGAATTGGAATGATAATAAAAAAGAAACGTATCAAATGATTTGTGCGAATGCAGATTTTCAAACTAGTGTGACAAAAAAACCATATGAAGGTCCATGGCAATTTATCGAAAAGAATAAATTCATCATACGGAATTCTGACGGTCTACTCATCATTTATGATGAAGAGAATGAAGGTTCTCCGAAGTTCATGAAAGAACTGGCTATGAAATATGCAGAGAAAAATGACTATCACATCATGTCAATTTCTGCAGATGATTTACAATTGGTTGCAACGGAAGAACAGCAGAACCAGTGGTCTGAATAAATAAACCTAACTTTCATAATAAAATAATTTTTCTTGTTGTCATAAATGAAATAATAGTAAACTATTTATGAGTAGACGTAATTACACGATCACATAATCGGCGGATTACGATTTGAAATAAGTAGGGGATGGTTTTCAATGGTTACAAAATTTGAGGATTTTACGTATACACGACCTGTATTCGAAGAAATTGAAGCACAGTTTAATGATGCATTGGTTCAGTTTACGACTGCTGATACAGTTGAAGCTCAAAGTGATGCGATGAAGCTAATCAACAATATAAGAAATCAGGTTGGAACGATGATGAATATTGTTTATATCAGAAATTCCATTGATACGACTGATGAATTTTATAAAACGGAACAGGATTACTTTGATGAACTAAGCCCAAAGGTAGATGATTTAGTAACAAAATATTATAAGGCACTGGTAAGCTCATCTTTTCGTAAAGAGCTAGAAGAAAAATGGGGCACTCAATTATTTGCCATTGCGGATGCGCAAATCAAATCTTTTTCTTCAGAAGTCATTCCGTTGATGCAAAAAGAGAACAAACTGTCTTCCGAATACCAACAATTGATTGCATCTGCAAAAATTCAATTTGAAAACGAAGAACGCACACTGGCACAAATGCAGCCATTTACTGAATCAACTGACCGTGATATGAGGAAACGGGCGAAGGATGCCTTCTTTAGCTTTTTCGCTGAAAATGAAGAGCAACTCGACCGTATTTATGATGATCTAGTAAAAGTCCGCACAGAAATTGCCCGTACATTAGGTTATAAAAACTTTGTGGAACTGGGTTATTATCGCATGATTCGTACAGATTATGACGCGAAAATGGTGAAAAACTTCAGGGATCAAGTCAAAGACTTTATTGTTCCTTTGGCAGGCAAATTAAAAGAACGCCAACAGGCACGTATTGGGGTTGACGAATTTAAATACTACGATGAATCAATCAATTACAAATCTGGAAATGCCACACCGAAAGGTTCTCCTGAGTGGATTATTGAAGGTGGTAAGAAGATGTATGATGAATTGTCTCCGGAAACAAGTGAATTCTTTGATTTCATGATTGATAACAACTTGATGGATCTTGTTGCGAAAAAAGGGAAAGCGAGCGGTGGATATTGTTCATATATTGAAGAATACAAAGCACCTTACATCTTCTCTAACTTCAACGGTACTTCTGGAGATATCGATGTTCTGACACATGAAGCGGGTCATGCGTTTCAAGTGTATTTGAGTCGTCATTTTGAAATTCCTGAATATAACTGGCCGACATACGAAGCATGTGAAATTCACTCGATGAGCATGGAGTTCATTACTTGGCCATGGATGGAGAATTTCTTCAAGGAAGATACAGACAAGTATAAATTCTCCCATTTAAGCGGAGCACTTGAATTCTTACCGTATGGAGTGGCCGTGGACGAATTCCAACATTTTGTTTATGAAAATCCTGATGCAACGCCAGCTGAACGCAAAAAAGCTTGGAGAGAACTCGAGGAAAAATATTTACCGCACCGTGATTATGACGGCAATGATTATTTAAACCGAGGTGGGTTCTGGCAGCGCCAAGGTCATATCTATCAAAGTCCTTTCTATTATATAGACTATACATTAGCTCAAATCTGTGCATTCCAGTTCTTTAAACGTGCGATGGAAGACCGTGATCAAGCTTGGGCTGATTACGTACATCTTTGTAAAATAGGTGGAAGTCTATCGTTTACTGGCCTTGTAAAAGAAGCCAACTTGATTTCCCCGTTTGAAGATGGTTGCGTTGAATCGGTCATCGGTCCGATTGAACAATGGTTAAACTCGATTCAAGATAAGGAACTATAAGAGCATTCAAAAAACCCGAAGATCAGGATTCTGCCTGACCTTCGGGTTTTTGTGTGCTTGAAATTTTATACTCTTCATTAATTGGAATTTTCAGAGATTTTTGTTGACTTCTTAGTAATGCCCTATTAATCTATAAACATATTACAAAATTTGTTTATATCGTTGTTAAAATGTTATGTAAATCAACATAAAGCATTCTACCGCTAAAATGGATTAAGGATTCTTTGTCTAAATTCAACATTACATTTAGGAAATAGAGCAATTTTTTTATATAGCCGTGATTAACATCTACATAATTTAATCTAATGAGCGGAATAAAAACCTTATACATAACGTGTGTTCATATATCCGTAATGTAATTGTTATGTCAGAGAATACAAACACATATATTAAACAAAGGAGGAGTTGGAATGGCGAGTTTTAACACGGTCTCTGAAGAAAATCAGTTCACGAACTTTATGCAGCGTATTGAAGCTGGAGAAAAAATCGAAGCAGATGATTGGATGCCTGAAGATTACAGACAGACATTAATCAAATTGATTTCAATGCATGGGATGAGTGAAATTATGGGGGCTCTACCAGAGAAAGAATGGGTTCCTAAAGCGCCGTCACTTTATAGAAAACTTGGCATTATGGCAAAAGTTCAGGATGAAATGGGTCATGGCCAGCTCCTCTTACGGGTAACTGAAGACTTATTAAAACCTTATGACAAAAATCGTGCAGATTTAATGCAGGATTTATTTAATGGAGATTTGAAATTTCATAATGTCTTCCATATGGAAACGAAAACGTGGGCAGATGCAGGAATTATCGGATGGCTAGTTGACGGAGCGGCGATTATCACACAGACAGACATGCTGAAGGCTTCGTACGGTCCTTACGCCAGAGCACTTCAACGTATTTGCGCTGAAGAAGTTTTCCATGCACAGCACGGTGAATCAATAATCATGGCGTTAGCAGAAGGAACTGATCAACAAAAGGCTATGATTCAAGAGGCGTTGAATAGATGGTGGGAACCTCTTCTTATGTTCTTTGGCCCAGCGAGTAAAGAAACGACGGGTTCATCCAAACAAGACTTGACGATCAAATATAAAATCCGGACAAAAACAAATGAAGAGTTCAGACAGATTTTCTTTGATAAATATATACCTCGAATAATTTCATTGGGATTGACCATACCTGATCCAACACTTCGTTACGACAAAGACAGCAATTTATGGTCGTATCAGCAACCAGACTGGAATGAATTCAAAAAAATCATAAAAAATCAGGGACAACGTTCGGAAGCGAGACTGAATTTACGTCGTCATTCTTATGAATATAATTCATGGGTCCGTGATGCACTCAGCGCAACTATCAGTTAAAGAGAGGAGTCAGGGGAAGTGAACAATGAAAAAACCTTTTATCACGAATATGAAATTTTTAGTAAACGGACGCCAAGTTCTGCATTTCAGCACCAATTCAGCTTACTGGCTCCAAATGAAGAAATGGCGCTCATTATGGCACAGGAAAACTTTATGCGCCGTGAACCAGTTGCCGACATTTGGATTGTCAATCGCAAGCATATCAAACGAATGAATGCTGAGGAAAAATTGACGCTCGGCCGACTTGAAAATAAAGAGTACCGCACGACAAAAGGGTACGGATATTTAAAAAAGAAATGGCGTCAATATGAACAGGAAATGTTGGATGAAAAAGAAATCCTGTCTTGGGGAGGCGAGAGAAAGTGAATGATTCTGTAATGAGCTCGGAATATACAGAAGCGGTAAAAAATTTATTATTCCAGTTAGCAGACGATGACTTCATGTACTCTTTTCGTGGCTCTGAATGGCTAGGTCTCGCTCCTCATATTGAAGCGGACATTGCTTACTCTTCCATCAGCCAGGACACGATGGGGCATGCTGCGATGTATTATACCCTTTTAGAAAATCTTGGAGCAGGAAAAGCAGATGACCTCGCTCATTGCCGCCCTGCTTCGGAGAGAAAAAACAGTATTTTGACCGAGCGGGTGAACGGTAGCGGATACTACTTGGATACTCCTCATTATGACTGGGCATATGCCGTGACAAGAAGTTATTTCTATACACAGGCCAAAAAGGTGAAGATCGATTCTTTATGTGAGAGCACCTATAAGCCACTGGCGGAAGTAGCTGTAAAGCTGAGGATGGAACTTTATTATCACCGATTGCACTGGGAAACCTGGTTCAAACAATTGATGAGTTCCACTGATGTGGCTAAAAAGAAAATGAATGAAGCGATTGACCTTGTAATGGCAGATTTCGGTGATGTTTTTTCTTATGGCCAACAAAAGGTAGCGATTGAAAGTAATGGTCTAATCGGCAGTGAAGAAGCATTGAAACAAAAATGGGAAATGAGCATCGAACCTTTGATGACTTCATTGCAAATGCAAATGCCTAAAATTCCAGATCAACCAGTCAAAAACGGAAGAAAAGGTGAACATACAAAAGATCTGGACGAAGGGTTAACCACTCTTTCAGAAGTTTACAAGTTCGACTCAGCGGCGGCCTGGTGATCAGGCTAGGGAAAGGAGGAGACAACATGACTGCATTAACAGAACTAACGGTCGAGATGGTGTACGAAGCATTGCTGAATGTGAAAGATCCTGAAATAAACACAGTTAGCATCTTTGATCTCGGTATGATTGGTGAAGTTACGATGAATGGAAATCATGTGAAAGTTGTTCTTCTGCCAACTTTCCTAGGTTGTCCCGCCCTTGAAATTATCAAGAAAAATACAGTAAATGCAATAAAAGAATTACCGGAAGTCACAGAGGTTGAAGTGAAATTTACCTATTATCCACCATGGACCTCTGATCGCATTACGGAAAAAGGTCACCAGAATTTAAGAGCGTTTGGAATTGCGCCACCTCCGCGTCATTTTAAAGAAGACGGAAGCTGGCATGTGGATTGCGCTTATTGTGGGTCCACCTATGTAACGATGGACAATATCTTTGGACCGACCGCCTGTCGTAGCATCCTATATTGCAAGAGTTGTAAAAACGTATTTGAGGCCATGAAACCGGTCTCTACCAACATGTAAAGTGAGGAGAAAATAATGGCTAAATTAATCGCGTTATACAAACACCCTGAAAACAAAGAGGCTTTCGATGATCATTACTTCAACGTTCATGGACCTCTGACAGCAAAAATCCCTGGTCTGCGTGAAATGAAAGTAACAAAATTCACTGGTTCACCAATGGGTGGAGAAAGCAAGTATTACCTTATGTGCGAAATGATCTACGATGACATGGAATCAATGCAACTAGGAATGCGTTCTGCTGAAGGAAAAGCGTCCGGCAAAGACCTCATGGGGTTTGCAGGGAATCTAGTAACGTTAATGATTGGTGAAGATGCGTAATGAACGCGTATGAATTCATTGAAACTTCCATTGAAGACAGCGTGGCGTTAATCGGACTGAATCGTCCCCGTCAATTGAATTCCCTGAACCGAAAAATGGTCAGAGAACTGGTCGAGGCAATGGAAAGTTTCGATCGGGATGACCAAGTGCGAGTTATCGTGTTGGCGGGTAAGGGCCGAGCGTTCTCTGCTGGAGCGGACATTGATGAAATGACGAATGATGATTCAATCAGCCTGGAACTCTTGAATCAATTTGCTGACTGGGATCGGTTGGCTCTTATTAAAAAGCCTATCATTGGCGCGGTAAAAGGATTTGTTTTCGGTGGAGGATTCGAACTAGCGCTGTGTTGCGATGTTCTGATTACTGCCAGTGGAACAGAGTTCTCGTTCCCGGAAGTGGGTCTTGGTGTCATGCCTGGCGCAGGTGGCACGCAGCGCTTGACTAAACTTGCCGGACGCACGAAAGCTTTAGAATGGCTATGGACAGGCGAGCGCATTTCTGCGGAAGCGGCACTTAAATATGGTGTGATTAACAAGATTGTCGCACCGGAACTACTGATGGAAGAGTGTATGAAGTTCGCAAACACTCTTGCCAAGCAGCCGCCTCTTTCCTTACGTCTGATCAAAGATTCGGTAAACAAGGCGGTTGATGCTTCTTTATCAGAAGGCATGCAGTATGAACGTAAAAACTTCTATTTGTTGTTTTCAACTCAAGACCAAAAAGAAGGAATGAATGCGTTTATTGAAAAAAGAAAACCGGATTATAAAGGGAAATAAGGAGTGTGTTGAATGTTTGAGACGATCCGTTACGACGTCAAAGACGGTATTGCATGGCTCTACTTAAATAGACCTGAAAGTTTGAATGCATTCGTCGCTCAAATGAATCGTGAAGTAAAAGAAGCTATCAAAGCTGCGTCCAATGATGAACACGTTCGTTGCATCGTTATTACAGGCGAGGGACGGGCATTTTGTTCGGGACAAGATTTATCGGAAGTCGATGAAAAGATGGATCACGGCCAAGTATTGCGTGACCATTACGGTCCCATGATTAAGCAAATCAGGCAGTGTGAAAAACCAATTATTGCTGCTGTGAATGGGGTAGCGGCGGGAGCCGGGTTCAGCCTTGCACTTGCTTGCGATTTCAGACTGGTATCGGAACGTGCAAGTTTTATCAATGCATTCATCCATGTCGGTCTAATTCCGGACTCAGGAAATCTATATTATTTAACACGCCTAGTGGGGGAAGCGAAGGCTTTAGAACTTTCGATATTGGGTGAGAAAGTGAAAGCTGAAGATGCACTAAATATGGGGCTGGCTACACAGCTCATTTCAGCAGAAAGCTGGGAAGAGGATGTATCTGCTTTTGCAAAACGTATTGCTAATTTACCGACAAAAGCAATCGGATTGATTAAACGTTACTTGAAGGCGATCCCAGAAAACACCTTTGAAGATTACCTTGAACAAGAAGCTCAAGGTCAGCGGATAGCAGGTCTTACAAAAGATCATCGTGAAGGCGTTAAATCATTTATGGAAAAACGAAAACCTGTCTTTTCAGGACAATAGGGGGATTATCACATGGCTACAATCCGAGAAAACGAACTTGAAAAAGAATCGATGAAACGTGATTTTTATCATTTAATTATTAATGGTGAAAAAGTGAAGAGTAGTACAGGCGACACGATCAAAACATTTAATCCAGCAACTGGTGAACTGATAGCGGAAGTGGCAAAAGCTTCTAAAGAAGATGCTGAAAAGGCTGTTGAAGCGGCACGCAATGCTTTTGATCACGGAAAATGGAAGCTTTTCCCCATTGGTCGACGTGCACAAGTACTGAATAAAATCGCTGCCATTATGCGATCTCGTTTCAATGAATTAGTGGAAATTGAAATGTTGGATACTGGTAAAGCGCTTCATGCAGCCCAAGGTCAAGTGTCGCAAGCAATCGAAGATTTCGAGTTTTATGCTGGCGCAATCGTTGGGCATCGTGGAACTGTCAACAACGTGCCGGGACAATTCCACAACTATACGGAGAAAGAGCCTGTTGGAGTTTGTGCACAAATTATTCCTTGGAACTATCCATTAATGATGGCGGCATGGAAAATCGCACCTGCGATTGCTGTAGGATGTTCAGTAATTGTTAAGCCTGCATCACTCACACCACTGACGGCAATCATCCTGGGAGAGATTTGTCTAGAAGCAGGAGTTCCTGCGGGTGTCGTGAACGTGATTCCAGGTTCGGGATCGGAAGTCGGAAACTTCTTAGTGGAGCATCCGCGAGTAAATAAAGTTGCATTTACCGGTTCTACACCAATCGGAAAAGACATTATGGGCAAAGCATCTGACACGTTAAAACGTGTGACACTGGAGCTTGGAGGGAAATCACCTAGTCTTGTATTCGAAGATGCAGATATCGATGCGGCAGTCGATGGTTCGTTATTTGGTATCTTCTATAATTCAGGCCAGTCATGTGAGGCGCGTTCCCGTCTTTACGTCCATGAAGATATTTACGATGAATTTATGAGCAAGTTTGTGGAAAAAGCAAAAAAATTACAGATGGGCAATCCATTTGATAAAGGTACACATGTTGGAGCTATTATTGATCAAGGTCAACTAGACACGATTGATGGGTACGTCCAATCCGCGAAAAAAGATGGTGCTGAAATTCTAGTTGGTGGTAACGCCGCAAAACCTGAAGGGTTTGAAAATGGGTTCTGGTATGAGCCGACAATCATAGCTAACGTCACTCATGACATGAAAGCAGTAACAGATGAAATTTTCGGACCAGTCGTTGTAGTCATGAAATTTAAAGATGAAAAAGAAGCAATCCGACTAGCTAACGATACAGAATTCGGATTAGGTTCAGCCGTCTGGTCAAAAGATGGGGCTCGTGCGACACGCGTTGCCAATCAGATTCAAGCGGGAATCGTTATGGTCAATTGCCCGTTTTCCGCATTCCCGGGAACACCTTTCGGAGGGTATAAGCAATCTGGCTTCGGACGAGAATTATGCATCGAAACGCTGGATCTTTATACAGAAACGAAAAGTATTCTATCCTACTACGGAAGTCGTCCTTTGAATCCGTTCGGTCTATAAGAAAAGCAGAAAGCGATTCGTTTCCTTTGCTTTCAACTGAGGGACTGGCGCTTGAAGCTTCCTATAGAATCATTAAAAACTAAGGTAGATAATCTTTTACTTTCTGACTCGTATAAGAATCCATAAATGACGGACAGGGAGTTATACAACCCCCTGTCCGTATTCTTTCAGCTCAAAAGGAGGAATATTACGTGATAAACCGTATTGTTGTTGTCGGTTCAGGTTTGATGGGCAGAGGAATTGCTTATGTCGGCGCAGTTGGTGGTTTTAATGTAACGGTAGTCGACATACATGAAACGGCCTTGGAAAATGCAAGAAATGAGATTGAACGCATGTTCGAAAAAGGTGTTTCCATCGGTAAAATATCTTCTGATCAGGCTACGCAAGCACTAGGTAACTTAAGCTATATCCCAGAGTTATCCAAAGCAGCTTGTAATGCTGATTTAATAATAGAAGCTGTACCTGAAGAACTAACCATAAAAAAACGAGTGTTTGAAACGATGGAAGAACATGCATCTGCTCATTGTTATTTTGCAACAAATACATCAACGATGAGTCCGACAGAAATTGCTTCTTTTGCAAAACGTCCTGAAAGAACGATTGCGATGCATTTTTTCAATCCTGTACATAAAATGCCACTTGTGGAAATTGTCCGCGGCTTGGAAACGAGTGACGAAACGGCCGAAGTAATCAAAGAAGTAGCAAGGAAGATGGGGAAAGAAACGGTCGTCATCAATGAATTCCCTGGTTTTGTTACTAGTAGAATCAGCGCCCTCGTTGGCAACGAAGCATTTTTCATGCTACAAGAAGGGCTTGGTACACCTGAAGAAATAGATAAAGCGATTAAACTTGGCTTGAACTATCCTATGGGCCCTTTCGAACTTGTAGATTTGGTGGGACTCGACACACGCCTTAACAACTTAAACTATTTACATTCAAAACTAGGGGAGAAGTACCGCCCTGCGCCTCTCCTTGAACAATATGTCAAAGCAGGACGTCTTGGTCGAAAAACGGGTAAAGGTGTTTACGACTATACAATAGAAGAAGAGTGGGTCAAGAAATGAGAGAAGTCGTTATAGTAGATGCTGTTAGAACACCTATCGGTAGATATAACGGTGCATTAAAAGATGTACGCCCGGATGATTTAGGTGCGGTCGTGATCAAGGCACTTATTGAGCGAAATCCAGCTGTGATCGCTTCAGAAATCGAAGAAGTTGTTTTAGGAAATGCCAATCAGGCAGGAGAAGATAACCGCAACGTGGCCCGTATGTCCGCATTGCTGGCGGGACTGCCGGTTGAAGTGGCAGGGACAACCATTAATCGTCTTTGTGGTTCCGGGCTTGATGCAGTTATGTACGCGGCCAGAGCTATTGCAGTAGGTGACGGTGATATTTACATTGCGGGCGGAACGGAAAGCATGACTCGTGCACCACTTGTCATGGCCAAACCATCTCAGGCATTTCCTAGAGGCAACATGGAAATGATGGATACAACAATTGGCTGGCGTTTTACAAACAGCAAGCTAAAAGAAATGTACGGCACGGATTCTATGCCTGAAACAGCTGAAAATGTGGCCCGACAGTACAATATTTCGCGTGAAAGTCAGGATCTGTTTGCTTTTGAAAGTCAACGACGTGCTAAAAAAGCGTTGGAAGAAAACCGGTTTGCTGATGAAATTGTGCCGGTAGTTTATATGGACCGAAAAGGAAATGAAGTAATTGTGGTTCAGGATGAGCATCCTAGACCTGATACTACATTGGAGAAACTCAAGCAGCTGAAACCGATTTTTAAAGATGGCACAGTTACGGCAGGGAATGCATCAGGTGTCAATGACGGTTCGTCAGCTTTGTTGCTGATGAGTGCAGAAAAAGCGAAGGAATTGAACTTGCAACCTCTGGCTAAATATGTGGCAGGGGCTACAGCGGGTCTTGAACCAAATGTAATGGGACTAGGTCCGATTTACGCCTCCCAAAAAGTATTGGCACGAACTGGGATGACCATAACGGAAATCGGCCTGGTTGAACTGAATGAAGCTTTTGCTTCTCAATCAATTGAGTGTATACGTCAATTAGAATTGGATGATAAAAAAGTGAATGTCAATGGTGGCGCTATCGCTTTTGGACATCCACTCGGTGCAAGTGGAGCTCGAATATTGACCACACTTTTATATGAAATGAAAAAACAGAACGTTCAATATGGTCTAGCTACTATGTGTATTGGAGTTGGGCAAGGAATTGCTGCGATTATTGAAAATGTAACGGAATAAGACCACAAATATGGCTGTCCCTCCAGAAATGATTCTGTAAACGAATTATTGCGGGAGTTGGACAGCTTTTAATGAAGGAGAGTACGTATGTCAACGATTCTGTATAGAAAAAATAATCATATCGGCTATGTAACGATAAACAGAGAACAAGCTTTAAATTGCTTTAACTTCGAAACACTCCGGGAACTACAGTCAGTAACAGATTCAATTTCTCTAGATCCAGATGTGCGAGTTGTCATTTTTACAGGAGCTGGAGAGAAAGCATTCAGTGCTGGAGCGGATTTAAAAGAACGTAAAACACTGACAGAAACGGAAGTCCGGAGAAATGTGAAAGCCATTCGAGACGTATTTAACAGCATCGCAAATCTACCTCAGCCGACGATTGCTGCAGTGAATGGCTATGCGTTCGGTGGTGGATTTGAATTATTGATTGCTTGTGATTTTTCGATTGCAGCGCAAGATGTACAGATGGGATTGACTGAAACCAGCTGGGCAATAATTCCTGGAGCAGGAGGAACTCAACGTCTTCCTAGAATTGTTGGAGAAATGAAAGCGAAGGAATTGATATTCACCGCAAGAAAGTTCTCCGCACAAGAAGGCGTCAACCTTGGCATTGTATTAAAAGTGGTAGAGAAAGAACAGTTGCTTGAAACATGCGAGCAACTTGCTTACGACATGATGAAAAATGGACCCGTTGCGATTAAGCAGGCAAAATATGCCATTACGAACGGAATGAACACGGACTTGCAAACTGGACTGGCTATTGAATCAAAAGCATACGAATTGGTCATTCCAACTTCTGATCGAATGGAAGCTTTAAACGCATTCAGTGAAAAGAGGAGCCCGGTATTCTCGGGGAATTAATTTTCATTTTCTTAATATAACGATATAATGAAATACAGCATATAGACTGAAATATGTAAAAGAGCATAAAAAGAAAGAGTGAAATACATTGGCAAACACACAATCCATGATTTTTACAATATATGGTGATTACATTCGGCATTACGGAAATAAAATATGGATTGGCAGTTTAATTCGACTTTTAAAAGAATTCGGGCATAACGAACAATCTGTTCGTGTAGCGGTTTCCCGAATGATGAAGCAAGGATGGATTGAGTCTGAAAAAAAGGGCAATAAAAGTTATTACTTTTTAACCCCACGTGGAGAAGCCCGTATGGAGGAAGCTGCAGTCCGGATTTTCAAGTTAACCCCAGATGACTGGGACGGAAAATGGCGTATGCTGATGTATACGATTCCTGAAGAAAAAAGACAAATTCGCGATGAACTACGTAAAGAACTTTTATGGAGTGGCTTTGGCAGCTTTTCAAATGGTTGTTGGATTTCACCGAACAATCTTGAAAAAGAAGTAAACCTGCTTATTGAAAAGTATGAAATTCAATCCTATGCAGATTTTTTCATCTCTTCATATAAAGGACCTCAAGCTGACAAATCACTCGTCGAAAAAAGCTGGCCTCTCCAAGAGATCGAAGCTAAATATCAGGAGTTCATTGCTACTTACAGCAAGCAATTTATTGTCCATCAAAGCATGATGAACAAAGGTCAAATGACAGACGCGGAATGTTTTGTTGAGCGGACCAAGCTCGTGCATGAATACCGGAAATTCCTTTTTGCGGATCCAGGATTACCGAAAGAATTGCTACCGGAAATTTGGAATGGACATCATGCAGCGCTCTTATTCGAGCAATACTATAAACTGCTCGCTCAATCGGCAAGTCAGTTTTTCGAAGAGGTATTCCAGGAAGACAATGACATGCAGTGGAAAGATAAAGAATATGATGCTGATGATCATCCATTAATGAGTGAATGAATATTTAACATTTGAACATAGCATTAATATGTAATAGAATGTGACCAACAAATTTTAAAATAATTTGTTGGTCATTTTTTTGTTCAAAATAACGTACTCACTAGCAAAACTTTTCTCAACATTTAACAGCTTCCTTCACTATTGATATCAAGAAATTCACAGACGTTTTTTACGTATTGCGCCTTTGGATACGTGTTGTATAAGGTACTGGACATACGTATAGGATCTCCAAAAAAGTACCGTTCGTACTGAATTTGTCTAGTGCCAAATGAACTCATTGTTAAATCCCAAGCCAATCGGAATATCTTTATACGCTCTTCTGCAGTTCTGTCTGAACCTTGAAGATAGTGGTTAATATCAGAGCCAATTAAAGAATTAATTGCTTTTTCAGTGGGCAAAGTCACCATACCGCTTGCACCGATTATTTGGATGATTTCACAATATCGTGGATATATGTTAGGGAAAATATTACTGGCAATTTGAAGAGGAGGTAAATGTGGACGCATCGTACAGAATTCATCTAATTCGCTGTTTTGCTCAGATTTCTCAAGAAGAGCCTTCATTGTTTCAAGTCCAATGATAAATTCTGATAGCTTTTCATGAATATGCTGATACTCGCCCACATCAATGGTCTCCACAAGAAGTTGAGCAATCCCTAACATGAATTCGGATTTAACAATTTGTCTGGTTATGGTTTGATGTAAGGCAAAACAATGAAAGGAACTTTTTAAAAGGAAGTTGACCGATGCTTCTATATTTCCATAATAGAATACACGGTTCCAAGGGACTAAAACATTATCAAAGACAACTAGAGAATCCATTTCTTCGAATCGTGAACTAAGTGGATGATTAAAAGTGGAATCGCCACCAACAAAAGATTCCCTGCAGATAAATTTTAACCCTGGAGTATCGGAAGGAATCGAGAAAGCATATGCTTCATCCTCTTCTAAGAAAAAATTCGGTGTACTAAAAACGAGGACTTCATCCGTTAAACCTCCTTGAGTAGCAAGTAGACGTGCACCTTTTATGACTAACCCTTGCTCGTTGTTATCGATGACTTTGGCTGCAATTGGTTCCTTTGAGGAATGATAATTAAATAAAGAACGGTTCACTTGAGGGGTTACAAATGTGTGAGTGAATGTTAGGTCTTTACTCATGGCTAATTCATATATAGATTGAATGTTCTCGGGAAAACACTTTTCTTTTCCTTTTAAAAATGAAGCAGAAGAAGCAAAAGCCATGATCACTGAGTTGATATAATCTGGACTTCTCCCCATCATCCCTTTGGTCTGTCTTGCCCAATGTTCCATCATTTTTCTTTTCTTCACTAAATCTTCTTTTGTTTTAGGTTGTAAATATGAAAGACCTGTTGGTTTATTGGTATCAGGTGAAATAAACGTCAATTCATTTGTAACACTGGGATCCAATTGCAGGTCGTACAAAGATGCTTTTGTCTCGAGAATACCTTTAAAAGCAGGATGCTTTGAAATCTTTCCAGTGATCTTTTCTCCATCGAACCATATTTCGCTTTTCAATTGGTCTAAACGGTTAATTAATTCCTTTCCATTAACTGCTCCCATTATTTCACTCCTATTGGTCAGTCCAAAATGAAATCAATTTATTATATTCATCTGCCCAGTTTGTGGTGTTTTTATTTGCAATTGTAATAATAGAACCTTTTCCTTTTATTTTTTTCTATGTTAAAGGAAAAAGTTGATTCATCGTAAAATGGTATGGTGACAACTACCCTAAATCTGATTTAATTATTTTCTCCCTAACTGGATATATATGTTAAAATAAGGGTGAGTTTGTGAAGATTTACACTTAAACTAACGGTGTTAGTTGAAGAAGAGGTACTTGCAATTAAGGGAGTTGAAGTTAAAGAATGAATAGTAAAATTAACATACAAAAACAGTTTTATAAAATTTATAAAGGACAGATTAGTATTTCAGAATTTGAAGAATGGCTTTATAAAACACAAGAAATTGAAAGTATTTTTGGCAATGATTTTTACTTCAGCTTACTTGATTTGGATTATCGAAATAAGAATATAAAAATTGAATTAGAGAAACTTATTGAAATGAAAATTCCATTTGATGAATTTGAACAGACACGGATTATTTCACTTTTGGAAAATATTAAATATGAAAAAGATGACATAGTAGAGATATTGGAACAATTATACGATGATTATTGTAGCGGATACTCATTTCTCCGATATTTAGGGCTTACCTATATTACTGGAATTGATGAACTTCCTAAGCTACAACAAAAAGATGAATGGGATAAAAAAGAATTTGATAGTAAAAGAGAAATACTAAATAGTATTAAACCTAAGATTATAAATGAAGCTATGCGGTTATTGTCTTTTTTTCAAGAAGGACTACTAAAGATAATTGAGGTCAATGATTATAGTGATTATCGAAAAGAAGAAGAAAAAATAGAACTTAATAATATTGAAAGAATGTATAAATGAAAAATCCTTATTGTGTTAAACGGGTGCTTTAATTGAACAAGAAAAAGAAAGCTAACGTCTGAGAAAAGACATTAGCTTTCGGTATTTATAGGTATGCTTTGCATGTACCGCTTTAACGCAAATAATCCGCCAATCTAGAAATGCCCAAAACTCTTGACATATAAGGGTTTTGGGCATTTTTCTTTAGGTGTTAAAGTTAATGGAAGAAGGATATTTCCTGTTTTAAGCGAATTAGAATTTCAAACAAACTTTACACGAATACAGGTATTGAAAATAACAGGAACATAGGAGGTATCAGATATGAAGATCAATAGAATAGATCATGTGAGTATAAACGTAAATGATCTTTCAGAGGCTAAAGCGTTTTTTCTTAATTTAGGACTTGAAGTGCGAGCGGAATGGGAATTGGCTGGTGAACAGTTGGATAGAATAGTTGGGCTTAATGATGTTAAAACGGCATGTGTAGGATTGGGGATGCCAGATGGTCAGACATGGATAGAGCTAGTCAAATTTTATACGCCATCAGATGAAAAAGATATTCAGCTACCTTTTGCAAATACGCTGGGTATCCGACATATTTGCTTTGCTGTTGAAGATATTGAAGCTATTGTTGCAAAATTGAAAAAGAGGGGTACGGAAATCTTTAGTGAGATACAGCAATATGAAGAAAGTTATAAGTTATGCTACGTTCGTGGTCCAGAAGGTATTATTTTAGAATTGGCGGAGAAACTCAGATAATATTGAATAGACTTTAAATAATTTAGATTTCAAACTTTTATGAAACTTAAAATGGCAATAAGTTGCTTGTAATTTTTGTATCGTCATCCAAGCAGGGATAGGTAATCCTTTGTCAGCGTGTTGAAAGTTTTATTTTCAATAAAAGAAAAAGCACCGCAAATACGGTGCTGAAAAAATGATTAACTAGTGTTTTGGGACATGCAACATGGACCTTTTGGGGACCTGATTGTGTTATTTATTCGTTATCAGCATTTTGAAGAATCTCTCGGTAATCGTATCCTTTTTGAACATACGTATCAATGGAGAGTTGAATAATTGCAAAATCTTTATCATTCAATTCTCTTACCACTTTTCCTGGTGATCCAACAACGAGGGAACGTGGTGGGATTTTTTTGCCTGGTGGAATTAACGTATTGGCACCAATGATGCATTCTTCTCCAATTTCAGCATGATCGAGAATAGTGGAACCCATCCCAATAATCGAGCGTCTTCCAACCTTGCAGCCGTGTAAAATAACATTATGGCCAACGGTTACTTCATCTTCAACCATGACTGGCGCATCTTCATATAAATGAATCGTTGAATTGTCCTGAATACTGCATCTTTTTCCAATCGAAATAAGTCCTTCATCTCCACGCAAGACTGCATTGAACCAAATGGTCGATTCTTCTCCTACTTGAACTTCACCGATTAGTTTAGCTCCAGGTGCCAAGAAAACGGTTTTAGCCAGTTCAGGCGTTTTCCCTTTAAAAGGAATGATCAAAATAATACCCCCCAATACAAATTAACGCAATTGTCTTTCAACTAGTATTACTATAACATATTCTAGTAGAGGTGAATGAAAAATGAAATATGTTTGTGAGATGTTACAAATTGATTACCCAATTATTCAGGGTGGGATGGGGAATATCAGTAATGCCCAGTTAACTTCCGCAGTTTCTGAAGCAGGAGGTTTAGGTACAATCGGTTGCGGTACGATGACACCTGATGAAGTGGAACAAATCATTCTTCAAACGAAGAAACTGACCGATAAGAATTTTGCGATTAACATCGCCATTAATGTCTCTCCATATACAAAAGAACTTATTGATCTTGTCATCAAATATCGTATTCCGATCGTTTCCCTGTCAGCAGGTAACCCTGTTCCTTTTATTTCGACTTTACATGAAAATGGCGTAAAAGTGATTGTACTTGTAGCATCAGTAAAACATGCTCAAAAAGCGGAGGCTGCTGGGGCAGATATTCTCGTTGCGGAAGGTTTCGAAGCAGCTGGAATCAACTCCAATCTTGAATTGACGACATTTTCGCTTATCCCTCAAATCGTGAAGAATGTCAAACTGCCAGTGATTGCTGCTGGGGGGATCGGTGACGGAAAAGGACTGGCTGCGGCACTTATGTTAGGTGCAAGTGGTGTACAAATCGGTACACGGTTAATTGCCACAAAAGAAGCGCCGTTCCATGACAATTATAAGCAAAGCTTAGTGAATGCCAGTGATACTGAAACCATCATCGTAGGGCGTAGCGTTGGAATGTTAAGAAGAATGTTGAAGACACCCTATTCAATGAAACTGGAAGAGAATGAAAGGGAAGGTATGACGCTTGTTCAATACGGTGAAATGACAACAGAAAAGCAACACGTCAAAGGTGCTATCGAAGGTGACCTGGAAAATGGATTTATTAGTAGTGGACAGATCGCAGGATTAATCGATGAGATTCCGAGTGTCAAAGACTTGTTTAAAACGATGATAAATGATGCCAATCTACAAATGAGCAAAACTTCGCGCGAGCTTGAATTATTAATGAATAAATGAATAGATTATACGATTCATTTTTTTCAGAACAAATTAGTAGGAACGAGACTTTTTAGACAAGAGCCCCTTTCAAGTTAATCAACTTGGATGGGCTCTTTCTTTATGGGTAATTATCTACTTCATGAGCAACTTTCGCGTGGTTAAAAAAGTAGTTTTAAATTAAGTTTCTATTAATTCCAAAAATAAAGAGTTTTCCGATTATTGTGTTGACTATAATATTACGTTTTGATAATATTACGTTGAAATAGTGTTATACGATGAAACGCGTCATACACTATATGAGTGAAATGAAATTAAATGTACACATAAATATATTATGTAATCTAAATGGAAATCGTTTCATCTTTAACATAAAAAACACTTGAATTTTATGTGATTCCTAAGGGGGATTGATGGATGGAAATACTAAAAAATATCCCATCGACTGGCGATTTTGAGTTGTTTGAAAGAATGGCAGAGCATGAACAAGTAGTCTTTTGTAATGACCCATCAACTGGTCTAAGGGCAATCATTGCCATACATAATACGACAGTTGGACCCGCGTTGGGTGGCTGCCGTATGCATCCGTATGGAAGTGTGAAAGAGGCACTCGAAGACGCCTTACGATTGTCCAAAGGAATGAGTTATAAATGTGCGGCTGCCGACGTGGATTTCGGTGGAGGAAAAGCCGTGATTATTGGGGATCCAAAATTAGATAAATCACAAGAGTTGTTTCGGGCATTCGGCCAATTTGTTAATTCATTAAACGGCAGATTTTATACAGGAACCGATATGGGCACTACTATGGAAGATTTTATACAGGCTTCAAAAGAGACCCCTTACATTGTAGGGCTCCCAGCGGCATATGGAGGAGGAGGCGATTCTTCTGTACCAACTGCAGCAGGAGTTCTTTATGGAATTAAAGCAACAAATCAAAGACTTTTTGGCAAACCTGATTTGGGCGGAGTTACTTACGCCATTCAAGGGCTTGGAAAAGTGGGAGCAAAAGTAGCCGTTGGGTTACTGGAAGAAGGAGCTCATCTTTTTGTGACTGATATCAGTAATGAAAGCCTGAGAACAATAGAAGAAATCGCTGCCACTACACCGGGATCCGTAAAGGTTGTGGCAAGTGATGAGATCTATTCGCAGGAAGCGGATATTTTTGTACCATGCGCTCTTGGAGGAATCATCAATGACCAGACAATTAATCAGTTCAAAGTGAAAGCAATTGCAGGATCTGCAAATAATCAACTTTTACATGACACTCATGGCAAAAAGCTTCAGCAAAAAGGGATTCTGTACGCGCCGGATTATATTATCAATTCCGGTGGGTTAATTCAGGTAGCTGATGAATTATATGGAATTAACCATGCAAGAGTTCTTGCCAAAACAAAACATATTTATGATGCCATTTTGGAAGTATATGAGATGGCGATGAAGAATGGCATATCAACAATGGAAGCCGCTAATAAGATATGTGAGAAAAGAATCGGTTACAAAGGGAATCGCAATAGTTTTTTCACAGTTGCAAGTAAACCTAAATGGTCATTCCGTTGAAATCAACCTCGTTTTGTAAGCGTTTTCATATTTAGCCTGGTTATATGAATCTTTTGCGTTAGTAGAAACTTTTTTCTATTAATCTGCAATTTGATTCATATCATATACATAAACTAAATGGTAAGTGGGAGATAGAATATGAAACTGGGATTGGCGTTAGGCAGAGAAGAATCAATCAAAATTACAGTGACAGAGGACATGTATGCCGCCTTTGAAGGGGAAGTTATACATCCTGTCTATTCAACAGTAGCGATGACCTATCATATGGAATGGGTTTCCAGGAAAATCATTCTGCCTTTTTTAGAAGAACATGAAGAGGGAATGGGTGCATCCGTCCAATTGAAACATATTGCGGCATCCCCTCTTGGGTCAGTGGTTTCCTTAACAGCTACTGTGATTGAGCTACGTGACAATTTTGTAAAGACAAAAGTGACCGCACAAAATCATTTAGGTGTCATTGGAAAAGGTGAAGTAGTGCAAGTAATTCTTTCAAAAGAATCCATAGCAAATAAGTTAAAACAAGCGTCTATCTTTAGTTAACCGATCTCAAGGAGGCCTTTCGAATGAAACTGGCAGAAAGAACATCAATGGCAAAAGAATTTGAACTCTTCGATAAAATGAGTGGGCATGAACAAGTGGTCTTTTGTAATGATCCATCCACGGGCTTGCGTGCCATCATTGCAATTCATAATACAACGCTTGGCCCAGCACTTGGAGGATGTCGGATGCAGCCATACAACAGTATGGATGAGGCTCTAGAAGATGTTCTTCGTCTTTCAAAAGGAATGACATATAAATGTGCAGCAGCTGATGTGGATTTTGGAGGCGGAAAAGCCGTTATTATCGGGGATCCGAAAACAGATAAGTCACCTGAACTGTTCCGTGCGTTCGGTCAATTTGTCAATTCGTTAGGTGGCCGTTTTTATACAGGAACAGATATGGGCACAGCAATGGATGATTTCATTCACGCTTCAAAAGAAACCAATTTCATCAACGGACTCCCTGTTGAATATGGTGGAGGCGGCGATTCTTCCATCCCAACAGCTGCAGGTGTCCTGTATGGCATAAAAGCAACCAATCGCATGCTCTTTGGAAATGATGAATTGGGTGGACATTCCTATGCCATTCAAGGTCTGGGGAAAGTAGGGTTCAAAGTTGCAAGCGGTCTTCTTGAAGCGGGTGCAGACATTTTCGTGACAGATATTCATCAAGAAAGCTTGTTGGCTATTGAAGCAGTAGCTTCAAAGACAGCAGGAAAAGTGACCATTATTGCAAAAGAAGATATTTACTCACAAGCTGCGGACCTTTTTGTTCCATGTGCATTTGGTGGAATCATCAATGACAATACAATTGCTCAATTTAAAGTGAAAGCCATTGTCGGTGCTGCTAACAATCAGCTGTTAAATGACACACACGGTAAAATGTTGCACGAAAAAGGGATATTATACGCCCCTGATTATATCGTCAATTCCGGTGGTCTGATTCAAGTGGCCGATGAATTATACGGTATTAATCATGAACGTGTACTTGCCAAAACAAAACATATTTACGATGCACTTTTAGAAGTATTCAATGAAGCAAGCATAAGCGGTAAAACAACAGAAGAATCCGCAAATCAGATGTGTGAAAAGCGAATTGCGGAAAGAGCGAAACGAAACAACTTCTATACAGCACCTGCGAAACCAAAGTGGTCCATACGCAACCTATCCTGAATGGAGGCAAGTTAAGTGGAACAAAACTATCCAATTAAACGAATAATAGATGATAAAGGTGTTCTGATTGATGCGAGTTATGAACAGACGATTAATGAAAATCTTGTAAAAGATTTGTATTACAACATGCTGCGGATTCGTACCTATGACAGGAAATCAATTAACTTGCAACGTCAGGGGCGACTGGGTACATACGCTCCTTTTGAAGGACAGGAAGCAGCGCAGGTAGGCAGTGCATTGGCACTTGAGGATAATGACTGGGTCTTCCCAACGTATCGTGACCACGGCGCGACCCTGACATTCGGCAAAAGTATGACCAGAACCTTCTTGTACTGGAACGGAAGAGTCGAAGGATGTGTACCACCTGAAGGAAGAAATATTTTCCCACCGGCTGTGCCAATCGCAACCCAACTGCCTCATGCTGCAGGAGCAGCGTGGGCTGAAAAACTGAGAGGCACAAAAAATGCGTCCATTGCTTATTTCGGCGATGGTGCCACATCGGAAGGTGACTTCCATGAAGGTCTAAATTTTGCTAGCGTTTTCAAGGTTCCGGTAGTCTTTTTCAATCAGAATAACGGCTATGCAATTTCAGTGCCAATGGAAAAACAAATGAATTCAAAGACGATTGCACAAAAATCAGTTGCATATGGTATGCCGGGGATCAGAATTGACGGAAATGACTGTCTAGCCGTCTACTTTGAAACGAAAAAAGCATTTGATCGTGCGCGTAATGGTGATGGACCGACTTTAATTGAAGCTGTTACATGGCGTAAAGGTGCCCATACGACGGCTGATGATCCTTCAAAATATCGTCCGGCAGAACAAGGTCAGCATATTGTAGATCCTATGGAACGTATGGAACTATTCATGAAGAATTATGGTTACTGGGACGAACAGTGGATTGAAGAAATGAAAGAAAAAACCATGAATGAAGTAGAAACGGCAGTAGATGAAATGGAAAACTACCCTGCACCAAACGTAGAAGATGTTTTCGATCATGTGTACGCTGTTATGCCTGATCAACTCGCTGAACAGAAAGAATCATATCTTGCACATTTAGAGAGGCGGTGACAGGATGACGAAAATGAAAGAGTCAAATCATGAAGAGGTAATGACAACCCAGATGACGATGATCCAGGCAATCAATGACGGCATGCGCTTATTGCTCGAAGAAGATGATCGTACCATTATCCTGGGTGAAGACATCGGGAAAAATGGGGGCGTCTTCCGTGCGACAGAAGGACTTCAGGAAAAGTTTGGCGCCGACAGAGTAGTGGATACTCCTTTGGCAGAATCCGGAATCATCGGAACATCTATTGGGCTGGCTGTAAATGGATTCAGACCGATCGCGGAAATCCAGTTTCTTGGATTTATTTATCCTGCATATGAACAAATCATGACTCATGTATCCCGTATTCGGATGCGTTCAATGTCCCGCTTTACTGTTCCTATGGTCATTAGAGCCCCATACGGAGCGGGTATTCGTGCACCTGAAATTCATTCTGATAGTACTGAAACGCTATTCACGCATATGCCGGGCATAAAAGTTGTCTGTCCATCAAATCCATACGATGCAAAAGGTTTGTTAATTGCTGCGATGGAAGATCCAGACCCCGTGCTAGTACTCGAAACAATGAAAAACTATCGTTCGCAAAGAGAAGAAGTCCCCATTGGAAAATATACAGTGGAAATTGGCAAAGGAAACATTGTCCGTGAAGGGTCGGATGTCACTTTGATTGCCTGGGGAGCCATGATTGCAATCGCTGAAAAAGCGGCAGGTCAGGCAGAGAAACAAGGCATCAGTTGTGAAATTATTGACCTTCGTACACTTTATCCGATTGATCGTGACATTATTGCGAAGTCCGTCCAAAAGACGACCAGAGCGGTTATTATTCACGAAGCGCATCATACCGGTGGGCTAGGTAATGATATTGTGTCGATCATCAATGACTCTTCGTTCCTATACTTACGTGCTCCGATTGAAAGAGTGACGGGCTTTGATGTTCCTGTTCCTTTCTTTACTTTGGAAGAACATTATCTTCCTACGCCGGCCCGTGTTGTTGAAGGGATTGAAAAAGTGGTTCATTTTTAAGGGGGAAGTGCAATGCTCGAAGTAAAACTACATGATATTGGTGAAGGGATGACAGAAGGAGAAATCATCCATTACCTGGTCAAGGTTGGTGATTCGGTAAAAACGGATCAACCTCTTGTGGAAGTACAGACAGACAAAATGGTTGCAGAACTTACTTCTCCCTGCTCAGGAGTCGTTAAAAAAATCATTATCGATGCCGGTGAAACCGTTCGAGTCGGAACCAGCCTGATTTACATAGAAGCGGATGAATCCTTAAAAATAGAACAAAAAACATCCTCTGAAATGAAACAGGACGTAAAAAAACAAGCGTTTTCGCCAGTGATGCTTAAGGAAAAAAATATGACGATGACCTTCAACCGAGTTCTAGCAGCACCTTTCACACGAAAAATCGCACGTGACAACAATATCAATATTGAAGATGTTCCCGCTTCTGATCCATCTGGAAGAGTGACAGAAGAAGATGTTTACCGATTCCTAAAAGGTCAGCAGACAGAAACACCAAAAGAGACCGTAGTGGCGGTTTCGAAAGAAGCAATTAACCAGGAAACACCGGACGAAATTCCGTTTAAAGGAATACGTAAAAAGATTGCTGAAAAAATGACGAAATCATTGTTTACGATTCCGCATGTTACTCATTTTGACGAAGTAAACATGACGAACTTATTTAAAATGAGAGAAGAATTGAAAGCCTCTGGTGAATCAGTCAGTGTATCTGCTTTCCTCATTAAAGCTTTAGTCATTTCATTGAAGGACTTCCCGATCTTTAATGCCGAGCTTGATGAAGAAAACAGTCGGATCCTTCTTAAGAAAAATTATCATATCGGCATTGCAACAAATACGGATAGCGGGTTGATTGTTCCAGTGCTACACGACGCGGATAAGAAATCAATCAAAAGTATCCATGCAGAAGTCAAAGGGTTAACGGAGAGAGCAATCGCCGGGAAACTTCAGCCTTTTGAAATGCAGAACAGTACATTTACTGTGAGTAACGTAGGGCCTTTAGGCAGCACAGGTGCTACACCAATTATTAATTATCCTGAAACGGCATTGATTGCTTTCCATAAAACGAAGAAACAGCCAATCGTTAATGAACGGGATGAAATTGTCATCGGTCATATCATGACCCTGTCCATGGCATTTGATCACCGAGTTGCAGATGGTGCAACCGCAGTGGCGTTTACCAACCGCTTTGCAAGTCTTATTGAACACCCACATAAACTGATGATGGAGATGATATAGATGGTTGTCGGTGAAATCAGTCAACAACGAAATCTCATCATTATTGGCGGAGGGCCAGGCGGATACTCGGCTGCCATTCGTGGTGCCCAGCTTGGTCTTTCAGTCACATTAATTGAACAGGGTGAAATGGGCGGAGTGTGTCTGAATAAAGGATGTATTCCGTCCAAAATCTTTACCCACGCTGCGGCAAAAAGAGCAGATACTGCTCATTTGAACGAACTGGGAATTGAATCTGGCGGTATTACATTCAATTATCACAAGCTTTTAAGTTATAAAGACAAGACCATCAACGGGCTTAGAACCGGTGTGGAAAGTATTTGTAAGAATAATAAAATCGAAGTGATTCAGGGGAAAGCTACTTTCCTCGGAGCGGAAAAAATCGGCGTGGAAAATGGGCACCAGTTCGATATTTTTAAATTCGATCAGGCGATTATTGCAACCGGAAGTAGTCCGATTCTTCCTTCTTATATTAAAGAAAAAGGCAACCGGATTCTCTTGTCACACGAAATATTTGAACTTGAAGAAATGCCTGAACATTTGGTGGTTTCAGGTCAGGACTATATTGCTCTGGAAGTTGCTTCTAGTTTCGCAGCACTCGGTGCCAAAGTAAGCATTCTCCTTGAAGACAAAGCGAGTTTTGATTTTGATGAGTCCATCCATAAAGAAATGATGCGACTATTTAAACGCAGCAAAATAAATGTCTATAAAGAAGCTCAACTAATTTCCACTAATGAGAGTGAAAGTGATATCTCGATCACTTTTAAAAACGATAAAAACGTCGAAGAGACAATTCAAGGAACCCACCTATTCGTAACTGGATTGCGTAAACCGAATGTAGATTCACTTGGCATCGGCCGCATTGGGCTTGCACAAACGAACGAAGGTTTTATCCATGTCGACGCCTATATGCGGACATCGAGTCCATCCATTTTTGCGATTGGTGACGTAACAGAAGGACCTTTGCTAGCGATCAAAGCCATAAAACAAGGAAAAGCTGCGGTTGAAGCGATTGCAGGGCATAAACCTGAAGTAGACATTACGTTTATGCCAGTTGTTGCACATACCATCCCACCAGCCGTTTCAGTAGGTCTTACTGAACAAAATGCACTCGACTTTGGACTCAAGGTTCGAGTCAGTCAGTACCCTCTCGGTGGCAATGGGTATGCTTCCATTACCGGGAAAAAAGATGGCTTTATTAAAGTCATTTCCGATCCAGCAACTGAAATTATCAGTGGAATTCATATGATGGGCGAAGGGGCAATCGAAATGTCTGGTTCTTTTGTTCAGTTGATGGAAATGGCCGCAAAAGAAGAGGATGTAAAATTCCCAATGTATGCACATCCAGGGTTAGGTGAGGGGCTGTTAGAAGCTGTGGAAGGATTGATCGGACAGGCCATCCATGCCCCGCCTGCCAAAAAGAAAGATTTATCCATCATCTGATTCTAGATACAATTTTTCACAGTAGCATTCGTTCCTTTGGTTTCAAGTTTGAAAATAAAACTAATCTTGTAGGGGGAATTGTAATGAAGAGTGGATTGAAAAAAATGGGAGTCGTTCTTCTCAGTTCTGCATTGCTTTTAGGGGCATGTGGCGATGGAGAAAAGACGAATTCATCAGGTGAAGATAAGACATTTAAAATCGGTGTAACACAAATCGTAGAGCACCCTTCCTTAAACGCAGCTTATGATGGCTTTAAAAAAGCGTTGGAAGACGCAGGAATTGAAGCAGAGTATGATGTGCAAATTGCACAGGGTGATGCTAGTGCCAGCAAAACTATTGCAGCCAATCTTGTAAGTTCAAAAGTAGATTTAATTTTTGCAAATTCAACTCCAAGTGCACAGTCAGCTTTAAGTGAAACAACCGAAATTCCGATTGTCTTCACGTCAGTAACAGATGCAGTAGGGGCTGAGCTTGTAGAATCAATGGAGAAACCTGGCGGCAATGTAACCGGTACAATCGATAGTCATCCAGACGCAATTTCTAATACGATGAAATTCCTGAAAGAGGAATTAGGTGCCAAAAAAGTCGGAATGGTATTCAACGCTGGAGAACAAAACTCACGTTCCCAAGTGGATGCAGTTAAGGCCATGTTGAAAGATATGGATATGACGGTTGTAGAAGCATCGGTTGCAACGTCAGCAGATGTAAAACAAGCAACAGAATCTTTGATTGGCAAAGTTGACTCTTTATACATCATTACAGATAACACAGTGGTATCTGCTCTTGAATCTGTTGTGGCAGTAGCAAATGAAAATAAATTACCTATGATGGTCGGTGAATTTGACTCTGTGAAACGTGGTGGTTTAGCTGCATACGGATTTGAATACTATGATATCGGTTACGAAGCTGGTCAAAAAGCCGTTAAGATTCTTAAAGGTGAAAGTAAACCCGGCGATCTACCTGTAGATATTCCACAAAAATTAAAGTTCATCATGAACAAAGATACAGCATCTACAATCGGACTTGAGATAAAAGACGAGTGGAAAGCTGAATTCAGCAAATAAATCAGGAGGTGATTCTACATGTTTTTTGCAGTATTTGGCTCTGTAGAGCAAGGAATCATCTATGCAATCATGGCACTTGGTGTATATATATCATTTCGTGTTTTGGATTTTCCGGATTTAACAGTTGACGGAAGCTTTGTAACTGGAGCTGCGGTTGCTGCCACGATGATTATCTTAGGATATCATCCAATGGTGGCAACGGCGCTTGCCGTCATTATCGGTTTTCTTGCAGGTTGTGTGACGGGTCTTTTACATACGAAAGGGAAAATCAATGCACTACTATCCGGGATTTTGATGATGATTGCGTTGTATTCCATCAATCTTCGAATAATGGGACTGACCTCGGAGAATTCCATTGGTCGTCCGAATATTCCTTTACTGAATGCTGAATCAATTTTTACTCAATTCCTGTCTTTTTGGGGTTCTTTAGGAATCGATTCCGCAGTGAATAATTTCTTCAGCATGCTGGGGGTACAGTATTTACCAGCTACTTGGGGCATTATGTTCCTAATGACGCTTATCGTTTTGTTTATTAAATTAGTGGTTGATTGGTTCTTGAAAACTGAAGTTGGCTTGGCGATCAGAGCGACCGGAGATAATAAGAGAATGATTCGGAGCCTATCTGCCAATACGGACACGCTTATAGTTGTCGGGCTTGGTTTTTCCAATGCTTTGGTTGCATTCTCAGGTGCACTGATTGCTCAATACGGGAAGTTTGCCGATATTGGGTTGGGAATCGGAATGATTATTATCGGACTGGCTTCGGTCATTATCGGAGAAGCGATATTCGGGACAAAAACTATTGTTCGCACAACATTTGCTGTTATTGCAGGAGCCATCATATACCGGATTGTACTTGGTATGGCACTGAGAGTGGACTTCCTTGATACAGGAGATATGAAATTGATTACAGCAGTTATTGTTATTTGTGCTTTGATTCTCCCTCAATACATTGAAAAGCGGAGAGAGAGAAGTAGAAAAGCCAAACGTCATGCGGAACGTTTAGTACAGTATCATTCGCTTTCAAAAGGAGGAGCTACCGTTGCTGAAACTCGTCCAGATTAACAAATTGTTCAATGAAGCCACACCTGATGAAAAAATCGCTTTGGATCAAATTAATCTTCATTTAAATCCAGGTGATTTCATGACAGTGATTGGAAGTAATGGTGCAGGAAAATCAACGATGTTGAATATGATTTCAGGCGCGCTGTCCCCTGATTTTGGTGAGATTGAAATCGCCAACAATAATGTTACAAAATTACCCGAATATAAACGTTCCCAGATGATTGGTCGGGTATTTCAAGATCCGATGGCTGGTACAGCCCCTTCGATGACCATCGAGGAGAATCTGGCTATGGCCTATTCACGCAATAAGAAACGTGTATTAAGAATTGGTGTAGACAGAAAACGCAGGGAGTTATTCCGAGCATCTCTTGAAACACTACATTTAAACCTCGAAAACCGATTGAATGCGAAAGTGGGTTTGCTTTCCGGTGGTGAAAGGCAGGCTCTTTCTCTTTTGATGGCAACCTTTACACAACCATCGATTCTGCTTCTGGATGAACATACAGCTGCACTGGATCCATCCCGTGCGGAACTGATTACCAAATTAACAAAACAGCTGATTGAAAAAGATCAGCTCACCACGTTGATGATTACGCATAATATGCAGCAAGCATTGGATTTAGGAAACAGGCTGATCATGATGGACAAAGGACAAATCATCTTAGAATTTAATGCGGAAGAGAAAAAGAAATTGACCATACCGAAACTCATGGATGAATTCCAGCGAATTCGTGGCGAAAAACTAAACAGCGATAAAGCTTTATTGTCTGTTTAATTATTAGTTTTCTCGAAGAATCATATTTTACTAATATTCAATTTATAAATCTTATAGTTATTGAACCGATCGATAAAAAGTTTAATAACTTAAGGAGTGGTATGAATGATGAATGCAAAATTCAAACGAACAGATTCAAGGGAATTTATTTCTACAGTTGTAAGTACAGAAACAAACTCAATCAAACTTGAAGACAATGAGATAAATATAAGCGATATTCCGTTGGACAATCCAGTAACCGGAACGGTATACGGCACATTATTAAACTTTCATGGTGCCCTTGAGCGTTTAGGTGATTCTGTCAATGACAAACCCTATCTAGCGCCACCAGTTGCACCTGTTCTCTATATTAAACCTGCAAATACATTCAATCGATACGGGGCCGGCATACCGGTTCCAGAAAACGAATCACATCTTGAAATGGGGGCGGCACTCGGGATTGTCATCGGCAAGACCGCGGTGGGGTTAACGCAAGAAACAGCCATGGATTATGTAGCAGGTTATTCGATTGTTAATGATGTGAGCGTTCCGCATGCAACCTTTTTCCGACCAGCAGTGCAACATAAATGCCGCGATGGATTTTGTCCAATCGGCCCGTGGATTATTGATCGGGATGAGTTGAAAAATCCGGATGATGTAACCATCCGCGTATACATCAATGATGAGTTGAAACAGGAAAATTCAACAAACAACCTAATCCGACCGGTTGCCCGTCTACTTGTGGATGTGACTGAATTCATGACACTAAGTCCAGGCGATGTCTTGCTCGTAGGGGTACCAGAAGATGCACCACTTGCAACAACCGGAGATAAAGTCCGGATTGAGATAGAGGGCGTCGGCAGTCTGGAAAATGTACTCGTTGACGAAAAATCTTTCAGCCGGGGGTGGACGCAATGAGAAAAGCGCGGATATCCTTTGGAGGCGCCATTCATGAAGCTATTGAATGGGAAGGCCGACTGAAGTTGGATGATGGACGGATTGTTGAAGAACGTGAAGTGGAGTGGTTAACGCCAATCATTCCGCGGACGGTATTTGCTTTGGGGCTTAACTACGCTGATCATGCAGCAGAACTGGCATTTGATGCACCAACGGAACCACTTGTTTTCCTGAAAGGTCCAAATACATTAATTGGTCATCATGGGTTTACTCGTCGCCCGGGTGACGTCACGTACATGCATTATGAATGCGAATTGGCCGTCATTATCGGCAAGAGAGCTCGACATGTAAAAAAAGAAGAGGCTTACCAATATGTAAAAGGCTATAGTGTCGCGAACGACTATGCCATCCGGGATTATCTCGAAAACTACTACCGCCCTAATTTGCGTGTCAAAAACCGTGATACGTGTACACCATTTGGTCCATGGCTCGTCGATGCGAACGAAGTAGCTAATCCGATGAATCTGAAGTTAACAACACATGTCAATGACAAGCTCGTACAAGAAGGAACGACAGCAGATATGATCTTTGATATCCCGACGCTGATCGAATATTTTAGCAGCTTTATGACATTGAGTGAAAATGATGTCATTCTAACAGGTACACCAAAAGGATCCGTCGATACAGCTGTAGGTGATGTAGTCGTGACGGAAATTGAGGGAGTCGGTCGGCTCGTTAATACCATTATCGGAGATGAGTCCTTTCTGAACCGGTAACTTGGACAGGAGGAAATCTACTTGCCGCATTTTACAGTAGAGTATACAGACAACATAAAAAATGAAATGAATATCGACAAGCTCTTCGAGGAAGTCCATAAAGTATTGATCGCCAGGGGCTCGGTTTTCCCAATAGGGGGAATTCGCTCTAGAGCGATTCAATTAACAGAGTACAGGATTGCGGACGGGGCAGAAGACGATGCATTTGTCCATGCTGTGCTAAAAATAGGGGCAGGACGGTCGGCAGAAATCAAAAAAGAAGCTTGTGATGCGCTGTTTGACGTGTTAAAGAATCATTTTTCAGAACTCATGTCCAACCGCTACCTGGCATTGTCAATGGAACTAATGGAGTTTAGTGAAGCTGGCACATATAAGCAAAACAATATCCACTCACGATTTAAAAAGAATTAAATCGGTTTATGTAGAGGGAACTTTCCACTTGATCGTTTTGTGGTTAACTATTGTGAGTCCTTGCGTTATTTTAATTCTGAAAATTTAGAACCTTTGGTACTTTTCGATGGATAATACATGAAAGAACTTGAAATATAGGAGGGAATTACATGGGGGCACGTACAGGAAAAGAATATATCGACGGCATTAAAAAACGGAATTCGGAAGTATGGATTCACGGGGAGAAAGTAGAAGACGTAACAACGCACCCTGCCTTTAAGAATGTAGTGGAAAGCGTTGCGGGTCTGTATGATCTGCAACATGAAAAGCCAGAGAAAATGCTCTATACTTCACCAACCTCAGGCAAGAAAGTGGGACTCTCCTTCATTGCTCCGAAAACAAAAGAAGATTTAATTAAAAGACGTGAAATGCACTCGGAATGGGCTGGTTTTTCCGGCGGTATGATGGGTCGTTCTCCCGACTATTTAAATACGAGCATTATGGCTTTTGGTACTGCCAGTGAATTTTTCGCACAAGAAGGAGGCAGTAAACAATTTGCCAAAAATGCCAGAGACTATTATGAATACGCTCGTGAAAATGATATCAGTTTGACACATACATTAATCCATCCACAAGTGAACCGATCGACGTTGACCCAATCGGACCAAAAAGACCCTACCCTCTCTGCCCGTATCACGAAAAAGACGCCAGACGGAATTATTGTGAACGGATGCCGTCTGTTAGCTACTTTAGGCGGGATCACGGATGAGCTTGTCGTTTTCCCTTCTACGATTAACCGAACACCAGGAACAACGGACGATCCATATGCATTCGCCTTTGCCATTCCAAATAATACAGCGGGACTTAAATTCTTATCCCGTGAATCTTTCGATTATGGTAAGAGCAAATGGGATCACCCACTTGGTGCCCGATTTGACGAAAGTGATGCCATCATCTCTTTTGAAGATGTTTTTGTCCCATGGGAAAGAGTATTCGTAAGCGAAAACACAAATATTTGTAATCGCACGTATACAGAAACGAATGCGGTCATACATATGACGCATCAAGTCATCGCCAAGAACACAGTAAAAACAGAGTTCATTCTCGGTGTGGTCGTCAATATGATGGAAGCAATCGGAATCGACCAATTCATGCACGTAAAAGAAAAGGCGAGCGAAATCATGGTCATTCTCGAAGTGATGCGTTCTCATCTTTACCGTGCTGAACATAATGCCAAGATTGACCAATATGGCAATATGACACCAGACTTCGAACCGTTGAACGCGGCGCGAAACTGGTACCCGAAAATGTATCAGCGTATGAATGAAATCATCAAAATTTTAGGCGCATCTGGTCTGATGGCATTGCCGACGGAAGCAGACTTCAGCAACACGGATGTCGGTACGTTAGTACATCGATACACTCAAGGAGCCAACATTAACGGTGAGGAAAAAGTTCAACTATTCCGTTTGGCCTGGGATATTTCAATCAGTGCATTCGGTAACCGTCAAGCCCTTTATGAATACTATTTCTTCGGAGATCCAGTACGTATGTCCAATGCTTATTACGATCAATTCGATAAACAACCATATAAAAACATGGTGAACGACTTCCTGAACCGCGCGAAAAAAGAAGCGGGCATTTTAACCTGATCAAGTAATAAATACTCGAAAAGTTAGTGGAAGGGAGATTGGAATATGCACAACGGAGAACATGAAGTGGATGATCGACTGTTTCGCAATGCGATGGGCAGTTTCGCTACGGGGGTAACAGTCATCACAACCGAAGTTTCTGGAGAAGTCCACGGCATGACCGCAAACGCGTTTATGTCGATATCTTTAAACCCGAAGCTTATTGCTGTCAGCATTGGAGAACGCGCTAGAATGCTGCAACACATAAAAGAAGCAAAACAATTCGCTGTTAATATCCTGACGTCCAATCAAGTAAATGAATCAAAACAATTTTCAGGTCAGCTTAATCTAGAGGAAGAAATAACGTTCTCTTCTTTTAAAGGAGTTCCTATTCTGCCAAATTCACTAGCGGTTGTAACGTGTCAACTGCATAGCGAATATGTAGCAGGTGATCATACGATTTTTATCGGGCAAGTTACGGGCGTCAAACTGGAACAACATGACCCGTTACTTTACAGCCAAGGTAAATACCGTGAACTGAAAGAACTTCAGGACTAACATTCACTAACTTTAATCCCTTAAAGGAGTAGATAACATTGGCATACGAAGAAGCAAAAAGAAAATTAAGAGGGTCCATTTGTCCGGTTGTTACCCCGTTTACAGAAGACGGTGCAATTGATGAAAAAGCATTTGTTGAGCTTATTAACTGGCAAATTGTAAGTGGCAGTCACGGAATTTCTGTTACTGGAACAAGTGGAGAACCAAGCTCACTGACAATGGAAGAGCGAAAAAGAGTGATGGCCCTTGCAAAAGAAACGATTGATGGCCGTGTCTTTTTCGCACCTGGAACAGGGTCGACAAACCATGATGAAACGATGGAACTGACAAAATACGCTGAAGAGATCGGTGCCGACGCAGCGATGGTCATTGTACCTTATTACAATAGACCAAACCAGGAAGCCCTTTACCAGCACTTTAAAACAGTCGCTGATTCAGTGTCTACCCCAATTATTATCTATAATATTCCCGGTCGTTCGGCCGTCAATATGGAAGTAAGCACAATGAAGCGTTTAGCTGAAGATTGCCCGAATATCGTCGGTGTCAAAGAAGCAAATAAAGACTTCGAGCATGTCAATCGTGTATTGCTAAATTGCGGTAGAGACTTCCTGTTGTATTCAGGAATTGAACTACTTTGCTACCCGATGCTTGCGATTGGCGGCGCAGGATTCATCAGCGCTACTGCAAACGTTGAGCCGGTTAAAGTGGCGGAACTATATAATGCATGGGAAGCTGGCGACGTGGCAAGGTGTCAGGATTTACACTTTGAATTAATGCCATTGAACGACGTGTTATTCAAAGATACGAACCCAGGCCCCGCTAAAGTAGCGCTTGGAATGATGGGCAAAATCAATCCGATGCTTCGACTGCCTTTAGGATTCCCTTCCGAGGCACTGAAAAAAGAAGTGCGTGAGACGCTTATCGATCTTGGTAAACTTCCGAAAGAAGCGGCTGTAAATTAAGAACTTCGTTGATAAACACAACAAACTTAAGAATATAGGTGATTAGTATGGTATCTTCCCGCGAAAAAGTGGCGTTAAAACATGAGACGCAAGACAATATCCTCCTCTATATCAATGGGGAATTCACTTCTGCTGCAGGAAACAAAACGATCATTAATATGAACCCATTTACCAATGAACGAATCAATGAAGTAGCTGAAGGACAAGCAGAAGACATCAATAAAGCGGTAGCTGCTGCACGTGAAGCGTTTGACCATGGTCCTTGGAAAACAATGAAAATTACGAAAAGAATGGAATACATTTATCGAATTGCGGACCTGATCGATGAAGAAGTCGAGCGAATCGCTTACTTAGAAGCGCTCGATACGGGACTTCCAATCAGTCAGACTAAAAAAATGGTTGGCCGCGCTTCAGAAAACTTCCGATTCTACGCACGCATGGTGGAAAGCCGCCTTGTCGGCGATGCCTATCAAGTGGATGATGAATTTATTAACTATACAATCAACACGCCTGTTGGGGTTGCTGGGTTAATCACTCCATGGAATGCACCATTTATGCTTGAAACGTGGAAAGTGGCACCTGCTCTGGCAACTGGCAATACTGTTGTGTTGAAGCCAGCTGAACTGTCGCCACTATCGGCGAACTTGTTAGCTGAAATCATTCATAAAGCAAATTTGCCAAAAGGTGTCTTCAATGTGGTTCATGGTTACGGTGAAACGGCAGGAGATGCACTCGTTAAGCATCCAGATGTTCAACTTATTTCATTTACCGGGGAAACGAAAACGGGATCTACCATCATTAAAAATAGTGCAGATACACTTAAAAGCTGTTCCATGGAACTTGGCGGGAAGTCACCGATCATTGTGTTTGACGATGCAGACTTCGACCGAGCAATGGATGCCTGTGTATGGGGCATTTATTCCTTCAATGGAGAAAGATGTACAGCGAACTCCCGCTTGTTTGTTCAGGAATCAATCAAAGATGAATTTGTTGATGCGCTGAAAAAACGTGTAGCGAAAATCAAGGTGGGGGACCCGCTGGAATCTGCCACAGAAGTAGGACCATTAATTGATAAAGGGCATTATCAAAAAGTGAAAAGCTATTTGGATATTGCCAAAGAGGAAGGCGCAGAAGTGATTACCGCTGATATTCCGGAAGAAATGGCCAAAGGGAATTTTGTGGCTCCGACACTCCTACTTAATGCAGAGAATCATATGCGAATTGCACAGGAAGAAATTTTCGGACCAGTTTTGACGGTCATGACCTTTAAAGATGAAGAAGAAGCGATAAAACTTGCAAACGATATCAATTATGGACTGGCAGGTTATGTCTGGACAAATGATATTAAACGTGGTCACCGCGTAGCGCATAAAGTGGAAGCCGGGATGTTATGGGTCAACGCTCAAAATGTAAGGGATTTACGCACTCCTTTCGGTGGATCAAAGTATTCAGGAATTGGCCGTGAAGGCGGACATTATGGATTCGAATTTTATACCGAACAGAAAATTATTCATGTTTCCATAGCGGATCATCATATTCAACAGTTCGGAAAATAACAGCAGGTGGTGAACACAATGGATTTTTCAATCATTCGTATTGCTAGAACGGTTCTGCATGTAACGAATTTACAAGCATCCCGAGAATTTTATGTCGATGGTTTAGGCATGATTGAAACCGAATGTGATGACCAGCATATCTTTTTAAGAGGACTGGAAGAACACGCTCATCATAGTTTGGTTTTGAAAAAAGCACAAAAAGCGACGGTGGAAGTACTGAGTTACAAAGTAGCAAAAGAACAGGACCTCGATGAAATTGAAAAGCTTTTTGCTTCCAAAGGTTTGAAAACAAAATGGATGCCTTCAGGAACTCAACATGCTATGGGAAGAACACTTCGTGTGCATGATAACTCGGGAATTCCGCTTGAGTTTTTCGCGGAAATGACAACTGTCAACCGCATGCTTCAACGATATGACCTGTACCGTGGAGCGAAAATTCAACGGATTGACCACGTCAATTGTGCAGTACCAGATGTTCAAAAAGCATATGATTTCTATGTTGAGAATTTAGGCTTCTCGTGTTCGGAATATACCGAAACTGAAAAAGGAGACTTGTGGGCGGCCTGGCTTTATCGTAAGCCAACCGTTCATGATCATGCCTTCATGAGTGGCCCGGGACCAAAACTCCATCACTTTGCGTACTCCCTATCAGACCGCTTAAGCATTCTTGACTGTTGTGACGTTCTCGCAAGTATGGGCTATGCACAATCCATTGAACGTGGTCCAGGCCGACATGGATTATCCAATGCATTCTTCCTGTATTTACGGGATCCGGATGGCCATCGCATTGAACTTTATACTGGTGATTACTTAACAACAGATCCGGATTTGAAGCCTAAACGCTGGGATTTAAATGATCCTCTTCGCCAAACATTTTGGGGACATGAAGCGCCAGACCGCTGGTTCAATGAAACAAGTTCGTTTATTGACATAGAGACGGGAGAAGAAATCATTTATCAAGAACCGTTACTAGAACAAAGAAAACCGAAAATCATGGTTTAAGAGAATGAAGATTGAAGAGTTGGCGAAGTCCTTTTTTAAAGGATTTCGCCTTTTTCTTTTTCTCCTGATATACAATAGATTGTGAGAATCTTTTTTATATGAAACCAATGGGAATGACAACCGTATAAGTATTGATAAGTTTTTGAAAGGATGGATGAACAAGTGAATACTTCACTTGAATACCGTTTGTATGACCGTACCAGCTCATATAAACCTTTGTTTCACTATGAAGAAATCGATTTACATCAAGTTCTTGCACGTAGAGAATGCGATTTTTACGTAAAAGAAGGAACCGTCTATAAACAGACTTCCTCTGCCATAGAAGGAGATTGGCATGTGATTTATGTAGAAAAGCACGAAGAAGGCGAAAAGGAAAAAGAAGAATTCAACCTGAACAATACGTTGAAATTGGAAATGCGGAGATTTAATGAAAGAGAAAACTATCCGCTGCTACAAACACTGGAATTCGAACACCATATCGACATTCTTTCTCGAATCGGTTCTGTTTACCATTACATCAATGGTCAGGAATGGGAAAAAGATTCCGCGGAAATAGATGAGGATCGTCGTGTCTACGTTCTTTACCTAATGGAGACCGGATATAAAATGGAGGGAATCAACACATGAATAAGACAAAAAAATTGATGGCAGGCGTAGCGACGTCGGTTATGGCTTTAGGGATGACCGGATGCGGACAAAATGAATATGAACCATCCAATTCGTCATTGCCAGCCGAACCTACTGAATACGATTGTGATGACTGGGAATGGGATGAAAATGAAGCAACCTACTATTGTGACGATAGCAGATCCTCACATTTTGGTGCCTATTATCTCTTCGGCACCATGTTCAATAACAAATCAGCGTTAAGGAAATCACCAAATTATACAAGTAACTTCAACAACTACAATAACGCACAAAGCGGCAGTGGCTATAAGTCGGGGATCGGCAGTGGCTCCAAAGGAGGATTTGGCGGGTGATTGACCCACAATTTCAACTGGAAAGACAGAAAGTATATGAACAAGTTCCATACTTTTTTCCAGATTTATATGAAGTGGAATATGCTCTACTGGACATAAAGAAACATTCTTTAGCTGAAATAAAAGATATCCGGAAAGCAGCGGAACAAGTCGGAGCTGTTTTCAGAAAAGTTGTACCACTTTTAAGAGAACTGGATGACGAAACCCTGCTACAGCTTGGTATTCCGACTGAAGCACTGGCGTATTGTCGTCTTAAATTAATACCCCAGGATACCATTATTGGTCGCCTTGATTTTGTTGTTTCAGACTCTGGCATCAAGTTGATGGAATTCAATTCCGACACGCCGACGTTCATTAAAGAAGCATTCCAGGCGAACGCCTTCGTATGTAATTACTATGGGGTTGAAAATCCCAATGAAACATGTGTGGACTTGTTACGTAAGGAAATGAGAAAAGCGGTAGCCGCTTCCTGGAATCATTTAAACCGTGCAGGTACGCCTAAGATCGTCTTCACGTCTCATGGCGACAATATAGAAGATTTGTGGACCACACGTTTCTTACAGGAACACCTCGATTTGCCATCGGAATACGTCAGTCTGGACCAGCTTCAAATTTTGACAGAACCAGTCGAGGAGAATGGGGTCATCACTGATTCAGGTCTTTTTACACCCAGTGGCGAACGGATAGATATTTTATACCGTCAAACTTATCCAATCGAACATTTGGTAAATGATAAAGAACCCATGACCGACGAAAACATTGGGCAGGAACTAATCAAACTCATTATTGAGAACAAAGTGATGGTTCTCAATCCACCTTCTGCTTTTTTGTTGCAGTCAAAAGCCGTCCAGGCACTTATTTGGGGGCTGCATGAGGAAAATCAATACTTCACAGCTGAAGAACAGCAAGTGATTGGACAATACTTTTTACCAACCTATTTGGAGCCGGATAAATTTTTAACTATGAATATGCCCTATGTCCGAAAGCCTGCATTTGGACGCGAAGGTGATACGGTAGAAATATTTAACGGAGCGGGCGAAACCATCGACGAGGAGCCCCAAAAGACGTACGTCGATAATCTACCGGTCTATCAAGCTTTTTATCCATTGCCAGAAACGGAAGTACAGACGACTTTAGGCACAAAACAAGTCCATATGATGTATGGCTGCTTTTTACTAAACGATCAAGCGGGAGCGATTGGGATACGTGCAGGTAGGGCAATAACGAATAACTTATCTTATTTTTTACCGATAGGCATAGAAGAGAAATTGAAGGGATGATCATGATGATGGAATACATTACAGGAGAAACTGTTGGGAACTTTTTAGCACACTTTGGTGTTGGCGTTTTGCTCATGCTTTTAGGACTGACCGTCTTTGCATTTACGACCAAGTTTTCTGAAGTCAAGCTGATTAAAGAAGGCAACATTGCAGTAGCGTTGAAGTTGTGGGGGAAAGCAATCGGTCTTGGCATTGTCATTTATACCGTATGGGCGGGAAGTGTGAATTTGCTTGATGCCTTTATTTGGGGTCTTGTCGGAATTGCGACTCAAGTACTTGCTTACTGGATTGTGGAATATGGACTCACGCCAAATACCACCAACCTGGCCAAAGAAGTGGAAAATGGAAATTTAGCTGTAGGATTTAGTTTGTTTTCGATTTCGATCGTTGTCGGATTACTTGTTGCAGCAAGTCTAACATACTAACATATACCCTTTGAACTTTAAAACAGTTCAGAGGGTTTTTTTATGAATTTTTCTGACTTAAATCTATAGAACTAAAAAAATATATTTATTTTTTATTGAATACAAAAATAGCAGGATTTTTGTCCCACTATTCAGAATATAATATTTTATAAGATAAATGAATACAAATTCACTTTTCTTTAGAGAGAGTACACATTTTGATAACGGGGGTTATGTATGAACGGGTTTCGTATGTTAGGAATGGAGCTGTCAAAGCTTAAAGAGCAAAGAGGGGTTTTATTCTCATTGATTGGAGTATTACTAATTCCAATCGTGTACGTCGCGGTTTTATTGTCCTCTACATGGGGACCGTATGACTATTTAAACAATTTACCGGTTGCGTTCGTAAATAAAGATCAAGGCGCTGTGTCTGGAGAAAATCCAATTAATGTTGGAGATGATTTAGTTGCTGATTTAAAGAAAAGCAACACCCTTGGATGGGACTTTGTCTCATCTGAAGAAGCTCAAAAAGGATTGAAAAGTCAGGATTACTACATGGTAATTGAAATTCCAGAAGACTTTTCAAAAAAAGTCACAACTGTATTGGATGCAAATCCACAAGTACCTGAGTTGCATTACATTCAAAATGAAGGACTCAACTTCATGGCGGCACAAGTGACTAGAAGTGCTACCGAAAAAATCAGAGAGCAACTCGGCAATAAAATTACTGAAACGTATACGCGGACTCTTTTTTCAAAATTTGGTGATATTACAACTGGCTTTTCGTCAGGAGCAGACGGTTCACAAAAGATTTTCGAAGGAACGACTTCGTTATCAGATGGGACAAGCCTTTTATTAAAATCGTTAACTGATAAAACAGAGGACATTCAGAAACTGGCAAACGGTGCACAATCAGCTGAGAGTGGGGCAGGGCAATTATTGAGCTCTATTCGCGGTGGGTCGGGCGACATCAACAAATTGGCTGCGGGTTCTAAAAGCTTGGCGCAAGGCGTGGATGAACTGAAAGCAGGTTCGACTAAAGTACTTGGCGGTTTGAAAGCAGCCAATACAGGAAGCTCCAGTTTGACGACTGGTTTAGAATCTAAATTAGTCCCTGGCAGTGAGCAAATTGCCAACGGGATGACAAAAGTTACTGAAACGACGAAACAATTATCTGCTGGATCTCAAGGGTTGACGGCGGGATTGAAAGCCTTTTTAGCCAAACATCCTGAGCTTTCAACGGATACTGAATTTATGACCCTTGTTGGAACAAGTGATGCCATTAGTAAGGGAATGGTTCAATTTGATAAAGAAGTACAACCGTTAAAAACAGGAGCTGCTGAACTAGCAGGCGGAATCAAACAAGCTGCGGCTGGATCCCAACAAGTGAATAATGGTTTGTCTCAATTAGTGGCAGGGCAAACGGCAGCAACTGCTGGCATAGACAAATTACAAGCTGGGGCAAATCAAGTTGCAAATGGAAACGCTTCCGTAGCGTCTTCATGGGCTAAATTAAGTCACGCTGTTTCCAGCCTCCAAGATGGACTTTCTCAAATTAGTACTGGAAATAGTACGGTAGCGTCTGGGTGGGAATCTATGACACTAGGTGTAACTACTCTAGACAATGGGGCAAAACAACTTCAATCCGGAAGTAAGGAACTGTCGAGTGGACTTGCTGGTGGAGCGAATGAAATTTCTCAAATTCAAGTAACGGATGCCAATATTGCGATGTTTTCAAATCCGGTTGCTTTAAGCGGCGAAACGGTAAACGGGCTGAAATTCTATCGTGATTCTACGGCACCATACATTCTTTCACTTGCCTTATTCGTTGGAATTTTAATTTTATCTTTTGTAGTAGATTTCAAAAAACCAGTTATCATGCCAGGTTCAGCCTTCAGCTGGTATGCAAGTAAATTAATGAAGCTGTCTATATTCGCTACAGCACAAGGGCTGCTAGTTTCCTTATTTGCATTATTCTTCTTGAATCTTCAAGTAGAAAGCGTAGCTTCATTTATTTTATTTTCCGTTTTCACAAGCCTAACTTTCATGGCCATTGTGTTCTTCTTGGTAACAGTTGGAGGTAACGTGGGACGATTTGTAGCCCTTGCCTTCTTGGTATTGCAATTATCAACGACAGGTTCTAACTTGCCGATTCCTATGTTGCCAGAGAATCTACAAGCACTTAGCCAATTCTTGCCTTTGACGTATTCAAATGCGGGCTTCAAGTCCATCATTTCATTAGGGGATACTAGTTTCTTATTGGCAAATGTATTCGTACTTGCCATGTTCCTGATTGGGTTTGCTGTCTTAACGCTAGTAGTATTCCAGTTCTTCTATAAGAAGGGGCATGCGCAAGTAGAGGTATCGGCTTAATAAGAGCCTGAATGACTGAGTCATGAAAAGCATAAAATTTATAGAAGCACAGCCATGGCTGTGCTTCTATTTATGTGAATTAAGTTGCCATAAAATCAGAAAGTGAGGAGTATAGGGTGAATCAACAATCAGTAATCACGGAGGAATTTACAAGAATACCCTTTATCGAAAAAGAAGTAGAAATTAATGGCGTTGCTAAAATCTTTGGAACGATTACCGTTCCTTCGACTCCAAATGAAAATGAAAAGTTTCCTGCTGTTTTATTCATTTCAGGTTCTGGACCACTTGACCGGAATGGAAACGGGCCAAAAGGCAAATACAAGTTCAATTTATATAAAGAACTGGCCGAATTTATAGGTGGAATGGGTTTTGTCACTTTTCGATATGACAAGCGGGGCACCGGCAGTAGTAAAGAGACATTGCTAGTCAGTGGATTATGGGATTTTGTTGCGGATGCGGAGTGTAGCTATACATACCTTCAACAACATTCGAATGTTGATCCAGAACGAATCATAGTTCTTGGTCATAGTGAAGGAACAATTATTGGAACAGCACTTTCTGAGCGACAGAAACTTGGAGGATTAATGCTTTTAGCAGGTGGGGTTGCGAACCTTGATGAATATTTAAAACATCAAAGGAAGTTAGCCTATCAAGAACTCAAGAATTCGAAAGGCATCAAAGGTTTACTTATGAGAATGCTCGTAATTGAAGAAAAAGAAGAAAAGAAAGTAGAAAAACTGATGCAAAAAATGGGTGAATCGAATCGAGATGTTTATAAAGCAATGTTCCTGTTTAAACAGCCTGCTAAATGGCTTAGAGAACATTATAGTTATGACCCCCGAAAGGCATTAAGGCAAGTGACATGTCCAGTTCTGGCCATTCAAGGGGACAAAGATCCTTTGGTTGATAACATTCATCTAAATGAACTATCTTCTCTTGTCCAAGGAACGTCAGATATTCATATCATCAAAGATATGGAACATGGTCTGCGTATTCAAAAAGAAGATAAATCAATATTAAAAGTTAAGAAATTGAATAAATCAATACAGAGCCGTCCCTTAAGTCCTGATGGATTAAATGCGATCTCACACTGGCTCATCTCTAATTATAAATAAATCACTTGGTACGACTGAAAAGATGATACAATTTGTCCTAGACGAACCAAAGGAAAATACAAGATAGAACAAATGTTCCTTCGAGGAAAAATTGGCATTTTATGAGCAATATACAACTTTGAAACGGTCTCGATAGGAGGGTGAACCATGCAAAACCAGACGGAAACAATGATTGAAATAAAGAATTTAGTCAAGAAATATGGGAGTTTTTCAGCTGTCAATGGTATTGGTTTCTCCGTGAATAAAGGGGAGATTTTCGGACTTCTCGGACCAAATGGCGCAGGGAAATCGACCACTTTAGAAATGATGGTTGGCCTGAGAAAACCTGATGCGGGATCAGCCATTATCGGAGGATTTGATATCGCAAAAGACTTATTAAAAGTGAAAGAAGTCATCGGCATCCAACTCCAATCAACCACATTGTTTGAATTACTTACTGTTGAAGAAATTTTAAAGTTGTATGCAAGTTTTTATCAAAAAAACGTCTCGATTCCCGAGTTGATCGAGGATATGGTATTAACTGAAAAAACAAAGAGTCGTATTAAGACTCTATCCGGTGGTCAAAAACAACGTCTGGCTATCGCGCTTGCTCTCGTTCATGATCCATGGATACTGTTTTTGGATGAACCGACAACCGGACTTGATCCTCAGGCTAGAAGAACGCTGTGGGACATCGTATTGAAATTAAAAGAAAAAGGAAAAACCACTGTTTTAACCACGCATTACATGGATGAAGCGCAAGTTCTTTGTGACCGAATTGCCATTATGGATCAGGGAAATCTGATTGCTTTAGATACACCTGCTGGTCTCATTAAAGATTTAGAGTCTGATAGTGCAGTAGAATTTCAATATGAAGGGCATTTACAGACGCAAGAGCTTGATTCGCTTAATGGAGTGAAGCAAGTTGGAAAGCATAAGGATACCTACGTACTGTATACTGATAATCTGCAGGAGAGCTTGATTAACTTAATACAATATACAACTGAAAAACAGATCCAATTGACCAATTTACAGACCAGAACTTCAACCTTGGAAGATGTGTTTATCCATATGACAGGAAGGAGTCTGAGAGAAGAATGAAAGCTTATTGGCAATTAACGCTATCGCAATTACGGATATTTCTTCGCAACCGCCAAGTTCTTTTCTGGACGCTTGCATTTCCAATTTTCCTCATGATCATGCTCGGTTCTTTTTTAGGAGACGGCAATGGGGTATCTATCTCGATCGGTGTAGTGGATCAGGATCAAACATCTCTTTCAAAAGAGTTTTCAAAAACGCTCGGAAAAATTGAAACTGTTAATCTAGATCTAATTGACAGTAAAGAGAAAGCACTTGGGCAAGTGAAAAAAGGCAATCTTCAACTCGTCGTTGTCATTCCTCAAGGGTATGAGACACAAATGACGGACACTTCAAATAAAACGCCATTTGAACTACCGTTATATTACAACGAAACCGACATCGCAGTTTCGCAAATCGGTTTAACGATTGTCAATAGTGTCGTCGATGGGATTAGTAAGGAAAAAGCAAATTACACGCCAGTTATTGTGACTCATGCAAATGGTGTTGAAGCCTTGGACTTAAAATATATTGATTTTTTGGTTCCAGGAATTCTAGCCATGATGATCATGAGCAACAATATGAATGGTGTAGCAGGTCAGATTGCTGCGTGGAGAGAGCGCGGGATTTTACGTAGAATGCAAGGAACCACGTTAAAAGCTTCCACTTTTATTGCTGCTCAGATTACAGCAAGATTACTGTTGAACGGAATGCAAGCAATGATCGTATTAGGAGTGGCCCACCTTATTTACGGAACCCAAGTTAATGGGTCTTGGCTGAGTTTGATTACATTCGTTATTTTAGGAACACTTGCCTTTATGGCAATAGGCTTCATCATTGCAGGAGTGGCTAAAACACCTGAAAGTGCAGGACCAATTGCAGGCTTCTTATCGTTCCCTATGTTGTTTTTAGGGGGGGTATTTTTCCCGATTCGAGACATGCCTGAGTTCCTTCAGCCGATTGTTAATGTTTTACCAATTTCTCATTTAAGCCATGCATTACGGGAAACAATGAATGTCGGGACTTCTTTTATGGACCTTGGTTCTGATGCGCTAATTTTGGGCTGTTGGTTAGTAGGAGCGTTTATCATGGCGAGTTACACATTTAAGTGGGAATAAGAATTCAAGAAAATGAAGGAGATAAAAATGAAAAGTCAAGATTACAAAACGCATGTAAAAATAGACCCGCTTTATCACTATGTATTATTGTTTCTACTATTAGCAACTTTGGTCATATCAATACTAAATATAGTTCGCTCATTTAATGCAGGTGAAAACATCTTGCAATCTGTTTTATTGTTACTAATGGTCGTGTGTATTATTATTGTTGCCATTCTGGTTAGACTGAATCCGTTAAAAAACCAAGATCGAACCATTCGAGCAGAAGAAAATCTGCGTCATTTTGTTTTAACAGGTAAATTACTAGATTCAAATCTGACTAAAGGTCAAATTATTGCTTTGCGTTTTGCCGGTGAACAAGAGTTTCCAACTCTTTGTGAACGTGCAGTCAAAGAAAATCTTTCCCCAGATGATATTAAGAAAGCGATTGTTTCATGGAAAGCAGACCATCATCGAATTTAGAAATGAAATGAACCCCCGTTGAATGAATCAACGGGGGTTACCTATAGACTTTTAAATTTAATTTTCTTGGTTAGGAGTTATTACAACTCACTCATGCCGTAATTAAACTGCCACTCAATTCCAAACTTGTCTCTAAGGCTTCCGTAACATTTGCTCCAGAATGTTTCTTGAAGCTCCATGCCTACAGTTCCGCCTGTTTTCAACTGATTAAACAGTGATTTGATTTCATCCAAATCCTCACTGACGATAGCGAGGCTAATGTTATTTCCTTCAACATAAGGCATTCCAGGGAATGTATCAGAAAACATAACGAGACTACCACACATATTTAAACGCGTGTGCATAATACGATTTTTAGCATCTTCCGGTAATGGATACTCTTCACTTGGTGGCATTTCACCAAACGTCATGATCTTCGGTTGTTCAGTTTTAAATACCTCTGCATAATATTCTACTGCTTCTCGACAATTCCCATTAAAATTCAGATAAACTTCAATAGCCATTCCTTTCACTCCTCAACATTTGTTTGAGTATTTCGAAATTACTAAAACACTATTGAAAGTATACCATTTTAAATCTTAACCAAATCAAAAACTTGGTCTCTTACACACAAAAGGCATGTAATTCCTAATCGGAAATTACATGCCTTTTGTGTGCTAAAAACATTAATCTGAAACACTTAAACTTTTCACATAAGATACTACTTCCTCAGAGGTAGATAGTGAGAGAATTGTTTCGATATGACTTTCCATCTGCGATTTAGACAGCTTACTGATTTGAGAGCGTGCTTTTAATATGGATGATGCACTCATGGAAAACTCATCCAGACCCATTCCGAGAAGGATAGGAATCGCAATTTCGTCTCCAGCCATTTCGCCACACATGCCCGTCCATTTACCTTCTTTGTGAGACGCATCAATGACGTTTTTCACTAGACGTAAGATAGCCGGATTAAAAGGCTGGTACAAGTAAGAAACACGTTCATTCATGCGATCAGCAGCCAGTGTGTATTGAATTAAGTCATTTGTGCCAATCGAGAAGAAGTCGACTTCTTTGGCGAAAACGTCCGCCATAACAGCAGTTGAAGGAATTTCAACCATAATGCCAACTTCGATTGATTTACTAACTTCAACACCTTGCTCTTCAAGCTTCGCTTTTTCTTCGAGGAACAGTGCTTTTGCCTGACGGAATTCTTCAAGCGTTGCAATCATAGGGAACATGATCTTCAAATTGCCGTGAACACTTGCACGAAGTAACGCACGCAGTTGTGTTCTGAACATATCTTTCATTTCCAGACACAAGCGGATCGCCCGTAATCCCAAGAAAGGATTTAATTCCTTCGGCAATTGTAAGTAGGAAAGCTCTTTGTCGCCACCAATATCCAGTGTGCGAACAACTGTTGGCTTTCCGTTCATTTGTTTCAGAACAGAAGCGTATGCTTCCGTCTGTTCATCTTCAGTCGGAAATTGGCTACGTCCCATATACAAAAATTCCGTCCGGTATAAACCAATGGCTTCGCCACCATGATCAATCACACCGACTACATCCGTAGGTGTCCCAATATTGGCTCCAAGTTCTACATGGTGTCCGTCAGCAGTGATGGTCGCTTCATTTTTCAATCGTGCCCATTCGGACTTTTGCTGTTTGTAGTTCGCTTTTTTCTCTTCATATTGCGCAATTGTTTCAGTATCTGGATTTACAACAATATTGCCATCCAGTCCGTCTACAATCACCAGTGAGCCGTTTTCAATCGAAGACATCACGGTTTTTGCGCCAACAACCGCAGGAATTTCAAGAGTTCTTGCAAGAATGGCTGAATGTGACGTGCGTCCTCCGATATCTGTGATGAACCCTTTTACAAATTGAGGATTCAATTGAACGGTATCTGAAGGCGTCAAATCTTCTGCGATAATAATGACTTCGTCAGCAATCATGCTGGGATTTTGAATGGATACACCTAGGAGATGCGCCAAAACCCTTTTCGTAACATCACGAATGTCCGATGCACGTTCCTTCATATAGTCATTATCCATAGATTCAAATAGACTGATGAACATATTTGATGTTTCCTGTAATGCAAATTCAGCATTGACCTTTTCCGATTTGATCTTATCGGTTATTGGTCCAAGTAATTCTGGATCACTCAAGACAAGAAGGTGTGCACTGAAAATTGCTGCTTCTTCATCGCTGATTTGTTTCGATGTTTGCTCTTTAATGGTTTCAAGTTCTGATTTCGATTGAGTGATCGCTGAGTCAAAACGAGCTAACTCGGCCTCAATATCAACAATCGCTGTTTTTTCAACATTCAATTCCGGATTTTCAAGTCTGAAAGCTTTGGCAATGGCAATCCCATTTGACGCTGCAATTCCGGATAGAGAGAAGTTCATCAGTTACCGATTCCTTCATTTTTCATGATGTCATCGATTTTTGCCATTGCAGCTTCTTCATCTTCACCATCCGCAGAGATTTTAATAGTAGCTCCAGAAGGTACACCTAAAGACATAACGCCTAAGATCGATTTTAAGTTTACTTTTTTGTCGTTGAATTCAAGTGAAATATCTGATGTGAAAGCAGCTGAAGCACCCACTAAAACGGATGTTGGGCGGGCATGAAGACCTTCGCCACCTGTAATGTTATATTGTTTTTCAATCATCTTAAATTCCTCCTAAATAATTTGACTACTTACTAGAATCACAACAATCAACTTGTGAGCGTTTTTGATTGTGTATGACTGATTATGATTGATTTTGAAAACGATTTCAAGTATTATCATTTCAAACGCATGAAGAAGTAGGTGAGTCGATGTTAACAACCGAACGTTACAACTTGATTTTAAGAATGTTAACGCAAAAACAGACAATTAAAATTCAAGAAATAGTAGAAGCAACATCCGCTTCAGAATCAACCATTCGCAGAGATTTAACGGAGCTTGAAAAGCTCGGCAAACTTGTGCGAATTTTCGGTGGTGCAACAGTTCCGAGCCGCCATGCCAATGAACCAAGCGTGATTGATAAATCTTCCAAAAACCTTCAAGAAAAAAGCCAGCTTGCGAAATATGCTGCCTCAGTTATTCAAGACGGACAGTGTATTTATTTGGATGCAGGTACGACCATTCATCATATGATTCCTTTTCTACAAGATAAGAATGTCATTGTCGTCACCAATGGGTTGACACATATGGAATTACTAAATGAACTTGGCATCCGAACATATATGACAGGAGGTTATATGAAACGCCTAACGGGGGCACTAGTAGGTACCCAAGCCATTCAATCATTAGGAACTTACCGCTTTGATTTATGTTTCCTCGGAGTGAACGGTATTCATGCTACTCACGGATATACAACTCCTGATCCAGAAGAAGCGGCCGTTAAGTACTTAGCAAGTGGCCTTGCTCAAAAAACATATGTTGTCGCGGATCACACAAAAGTGAATACAGTCAGTTTTGCCAAAATCATGGATATTCATGATGCGGAACTGATCGTCAATGAAATTGATTATGAAACATTAGAAGTACTAACAAAAATGACGGACGTAAAGGTGGTATCCTCATGATTTATACTTGCACAATTACCCCATCCATCGATTACACAACGTATTTGCCTGATTTTAAAGAAGGGAAGCTCAATCGTTCAGACGAAGTGTATTTTTATCCAGGTGGAAAAGGCATCAACGTTTCCCGTGTGTTGAAACGTCTAAAAGTGGAGAGCACAGCTATTGCATTCGCAGGTGGCTTTACCGGTACATACATAGAGCAATTTCTAAATAACGAAGGCATCAAGACAGATTTCATTTCTACTGAAGAAATCACACGTATTAATGTCAAAATTAAATCAACTGTGGAAACGGAATTAAATGGACCAGGTCCGAATTTGTTGGATGAGCACATGCAAATCTTATTGAAAAAGGTTCGACAAATGAAGGCAGGAGATTGGTTTGTCCTTGCCGGTAGATTAACAGATTCCGTCCCGACATCATTTTTCGAGGAAATCGCTATGCATTGGCATACTAATGGAATCCATTTCGTTTTGGATACGTCTGGTTCTGCTTTAAAAGAGCTGGTGCGCATAAAGCCACTCTTAATTAAACCGAATTTAGAAGAATTAGGGGAACTGTTTGAAACCGAGATTACATCGACTCAAGAAGCTGTTAAATATGCCCGGAACCTCGTGGACCAAGGCGTAGAACATGTCATTGTCTCGATGGGTGCCGAAGGAGCACTATTAGTCACAAAAGATTTGACAATTAAAGCAACGGTCCCTACTAAGCAAGTGGTCAATACAGTTGGATCAGGTGATTCCCTTGTATCCGGTTTTATCGCATCCTATCTGACAGAGCAAGATGCTGCAAAAGCATTCCGATACGGAGTCGCTAGTGGCAGTGCAACTGCTTTTCGATCTGATTTATGTGAAAAAGAAGATGTTGAAGCTTTACTCAATCAAGTAATCCTTAATCCACTATTCGAACAGGATGTGAAGAAATGAAAATTACACAATTATTGACTAAAGATACGATCATCTTAGATCTTGATGCGCAATCGAAAACGGCTGTCTTGACTGAATTGATTGGACAACTAGATCAGGCTGGTAAATTAATAGATAAGAAGAAGTTTACAGATGACATAATGGCACGAGAGACACAAAGTACAACGGGCATTGGAGACGGCATTGCTATTCCACATGCCAAATCAAGTGCAGTTCAAGTACCTGCCATTGCCTTTGGCAGATCTTTAAAAGGGATAGACTATGAATCTCTGGACGGTCAGCCTGCACATCTATTCTTTATGATTGCGGCAAGTGAAGGAGCGAATAATAATCATCTCGATGCGCTTTCGAGACTCGCTACGTTTTTGATGGATGCAAACTTCCGAAACCAAATTCTAGCAGCAACCTCGATTGAGGAAGTCTTACGGGCAGTCTCAGACAAAGAAGCCGAAGGGGATCAACCTAAAGATAAGTTCATAGTTGAAAAGACTAATAGTGGAGCTAGTCCATCGAAAAAAATTCTTGCCGTTACAGCTTGTCCTACTGGTATTGCCCATACGTATATGGCTGCCGAGAAACTGAATGAGCGTGCGAAACAGTTAGGAATTTCCCTAAAAGTAGAAACAAACGGCTCAAGTGGCGTTAAAAACAGATTGACGGATGCTGACATAGCAGAAGCTGATGCCATTATCGTTGCAGCTGACACCAAGGTGGAAATGGCACGATTTAATGGGAAACCTGTTATCCAAACAAAAGTCGGCAAGGCGATTCACGAAACAGATCACTTGCTCAACCGTGCGATTTCAGACGACGCACCAATTTATCAACATGAATCGTCGAAAGAAGAAACCTCAAATTCAGAATCGAAAAATGGCTTCTACAAACACTTGATGAATGGCGTATCTAATATGTTGCCATTTGTCGTGGGTGGCGGCATATTAATTGCGCTATCATTTTTCTGGGGTATCAATTCAAGTAATCCTGACAGTCCGGAATACAATGCTTTTGCAGCCATGTTGAATACCATCGGTGGAGGAAACGCATTCTTCCTGATGGTTCCAGTATTGGCCGGTTTTATCGCTTCTAGTATTGCGGATCGACCAGGATTTGCTCCAGGTATGGTAGGTGGATTAATTGCCATTACGGTCACAGGTGTAGAAGGCGCAAGCGGCGGATCTGGATTCCTGGGTGGGATTATCGCCGGCTTCCTTGCAGGTTACGTGACATTGTTCGTAAAGAAAATGTTCTCACGTTTGCCGGATGCACTTGAAGGTTTAAAACCGGTATTATTTTTCCCGGTATTTAGTATCGCGATCACGGGAATCATCATGATGCTGGTTAACCCACAATTAACAAAAGTTTATACAGGTATTTCTTCTTTCTTGGAAGGACTTGGTGGCACGAATGCTGTTCTTGTAGGACTACTATTAGGGGCGATGATGGCTATTGATATGGGCGGACCGATCAATAAAGCCGCTTATACATTCGGTATTGCTATGCTCGACGCTGAAAACTTTGCCTATATCGCAACGGTCATGGGAGCGGGAATGGTACCGCCACTAGGAATGGCATTAACAACGACACTATTCAAAAATCGTTTCACTAAACCGGAACGAGAAGCTGGCAAGACGGCGTACGTTTTAGGGGCATGCTTCATTACGGAAGGTGTCATTCCGTTTGCTGCAGCTGATCCAGGACGCGTTATTCCTGCTGCTGTTGCAGGAGCGGCAGTAACAGGTGGATTGACGATGCTGTTCGATATCGCTTTACGTGCTCCACACGGGGGCATATTCGTTATGGGACTTGTAGATGGTGGCATAATCAATGTCTTGCTCTATGCGCTTGCGATTCTAGCAGGAGCGTTTGTGACAGCAATGGTAGCTGGTCTATTGAAGAAAAAAATCGCATAATGAGAACATTTTATTGAACAGGAAAGAGATTCTAAATCTCTTTCCTGTTTTTTTGTTTTCTGGAAAATGAAGGAGTTACCAATCTGCTCATCGAACAATTGTAAAAGGACAAAAAGAGGGGAATGTGTTCAATGGGAGATGAAGTATTGAAAGATTTATATGGTTCATATGAAATTCCACGTGAAATCCATCAATTGTTCCAACTGGAAGAAGAGTTTGCGAAAAATGGCCTTTCACTTGCTCAAATTGGTTTTCAACCAATCAACCAATTCGATTCTTATGCGATTACGCCTCCAGATTTAATTGCGTTTGCTAGCACTGGCGGTGATGGAATTCATTTCGGGTTTTTGACTGATTTTCATTCCGTATCTAACCTAAATGAAGCCCCAATTGTATGTGTAACGCCAACCAATGATCAGCGGATTCGTTACATGGCACGGAATCTTCGGGAGTTTTTAGATTTGGCTTTTTCCGTACTTTATGTGGAGATGTTGGAAACCATATGGACTTTTGAAAATGAACAACAAGTTCAAGAACTGGCAACAGAATTCGGAAAAGATACGCCAAGAAAATGGAGAAAAGATCGAGAGCGTATTCTTACCCGTTGTCGTGAAGTTTTTGGGACAAAGAAAGTGGATGTAGTCAGTTATTTACATGAAGTGAAAAAAGAACGGGCAGCGTCCATCCGAATGCCCACTTTGGATGGACTCGGTGTGGCGAATCGAAATTTGGAAACGACTTCAAGACAGAACTTTACTTTTTCTGAAGAACGAACGTGTGATGAAAAGGAAATGAAACGAATGCGTCTATTTATGAGTCAAGCCAATGAAGTAGAAAAGCTGGCATTCATTCGTGATGCAAATTATTGGTACATCGTGACGTCTGGTTATGATGAAGCGGTCTGGGAATTGATACAGGAATTGTTGACTTCAATGGGGCTGAATGATGAGGCAGAGCGAGTTTCAGAAAGGTGCTAATCATTAATGAAACTTGTCGCTCATTTAGAACGTATCTACATTTAAATTGCTTTTACTTAACTAAATAAGGTTTGTTTATTCAAATAAAAGTTGAAAGGAGTAATAATTTATAGACATCTGGAACATATGAAGGTAAGAATAAAGTGTGTCTTGAGAGAAAATATCATTACAGGGGTGCTTTTTATGAAAAAGGGTTATATCGTATTAATTACATTAGTGATGGAATCATTTTTACTTTGGTTATTTTCAATTCTCCTTGGTTGGACTTTCATTGATACAATCTTCTTAGGTGGACTCTTAATTCTTGGAGGTGCTTGGTTCTATCATTTTAATATTACTCCAAGAAATAGCGAATATGATGTTTCTTTAGAAAATAAAAACACTCAAAATGCGGAAGCTATAAAACCATTTTTATTTATAATGTCACCGATTACTTGGGGTCTTTCAATATTTGCAGTGGGTAGTTCTTTTATAACGATTATCAAATATTACCCATTTTATTAATAAAATTTGTTCAAATAGCAGTTAAATAACTATTTTTTTGAAATACCAAAAAATAGGTCCTTCTATTTGTTCTTGCGCCAACTGTTTAGATAAAGGTTTGTAACTGTAATTTTCAACGATTCTTCTTTATCCAGGATGTTGGCTTCGTTCTCAGATACATCCTTCGGGCCGATATAAAACCCAAATTCATCGCCGTCTCTAAAATTGATTCCACTTGTAGCTGTAGCTGAAGGGTAATATTCATAGGACTTTCCATCAATTTCAGTAGATACTTTTGCTGACATTTCGGAAGTAAATGCATTTTCATTAATCACGGCATGATGAATTCCAGAGATTAGTGAAGCTCCACTCTGCGAATACGTTCCACTTGATCTGAAAATAATTTCATAAACGCCATCATGATCAGACGTTCGAATGTGGGTCACATAAATGCGGTGAGTGCCATCATTGTACAAGTCTTTGCCAACATTGCTTTCCAAATTGGTGAGATCTACGGTTAATGAGTAGGTTCCTTTGACAGTGTGGCTTTTCTCAACATGATATCTATTCGTGTCGCCAACAATAAACGGCATGCCTGTTGTCCACGTACCGAGTAGACCTGATAACCATAGAAACAAAAAGCTGCTAACCAAAACGCTTGCTGGCAGTAGAGATTTACTTTTACTGATTTTCATTAATTTACCGCCCTTCAAACTCCTATTTAAGTGTACGCAGGAGAATACTGGAAGTTTTCGTTGTTTTGGAATTAACGCTTATTTATAAAATACTCTTGACTAAATATTTTAACAATTGTATTATTAAGAAAATTTTACCATAAAACAAACTCTGTGATTAAGAGTATTAAGGAATATTTATTGCTCAGAGAGCTGTCGGTCGGTGAAAGACAGTCAATGAATTCCCCAACTCGCTTATGAGAGGTTAGGCTGATTAGTAGGTCTGAACGGGTCACTTCCGTAATAAAGTCTTAAGAAGGTTTGTTCAATTTGCAAACCAATAAGAGTGGTACCACGAAGGGTAAACCTGTCGTCTCTTTTGAGCGATGGGTTTTTTTGCGTCTAAAAAAAGGGAAGGAAAGATGAGGATGATAATCAGAGAAGCTAATGTTGTGGATGCAGAAGGTATCGCGAGAGTGCATGTGGATTGCTGGAGAACTACTTATAAAGACATCATTCCTGAAGAATTTTTGAATAACCTTTTTTATGAAAATCGCACCAAAATATGGGCTCAAAATATTTCAAATGAACATAATTACGTGTTTGTAGCTGAACGGGACGGGAAAATCGTTGGTTTTACTGATGCCGGAAAAGAAATGTCAGGACAATATCCAGGTTACCTGGCTGATATTACGACACTTTATATCCTGAAAGAATTTCAGGGATTAGGTATTGCGAAGCAACTATTGCAACAGGTCTTTATGAAACTTAAGGAAAACAATATGACATCAGCACTTGTATGGGTATTGGAAGATAATCTCTCAAGACATTTCTACGAAGCAATGGGTGCTAACGTCATTGAAAAACAGAAAGACATTACCATTGGCGGTAAACAGTTAAATTTAATGGGGTATGGTTGGAGAAATATATAAGAGATAAAAAAGGGGTTTTGATGATGACTAAAATTATTGAGTATTATTCTAAATTTGATGAATGGGGAAGACTAGACCGGGAGCCTTTAGAGTTTCAGATTAATTGGCATTTCATTCGAAAATATATGCCGGCAACTGGCAGTGTGTTGGATAACGGAGCGGGTCCAGGTAAATACGCCATGAGATTGGCTGATCAAGGATATAACGTCACATTGACTGATCTTGTGCCTAAACTGGTTGAAGTTGCGCAAGAAAAAGCAAAAGAAATGGACTTAGATACACAATTTAAAGGTTTTCACGTAGCCGACGCCAGGGATTTGTCTGTTTTGGCTGATGAGCAGTTTGATGCTGCGCTTGCGCTTGGACCTATGTACCATTTGCAAAAAGAGGATGACCGACAAAAAGCGATTCAGGAACTGTACCGCGTGACCAAACAAGAAGGTATTGTGTTTGTTGCATTTATGCCCAGAATCAAACATGTGTTGGCATCTTTGATGAATCCTAGGAATTGGAGTCCAAACGATAAGATGGATTCCATTGCGGAGTTCATGAAGACAGGTGAGTTTAATCATAGCGATGATGGCAGGTTTACAGGAGCATATTACTTTAATGTAGAGGAAATTAAACCATTTATGGAGTCCCAAGGGTTTGAGACGTTGGATTTGATTGGGTCGACCAATATCGGAACGCTTTTGACGAATGAACAATGGGATTATTGGAGAAATCGTGGAGAAGAAGAGTTTTATCAGTTAATGGAGCTTTTGAAAGAGACAGCTAGCAATCCACATGTGTTAGGCATTTCATCTCATATGCTTTTTATAGGGAAGAAGAAATAGCGAACACAAAATTTGAGGAAATCGCGTTTTAAAAAAGGTTCCATTTGCTCCTCTGACTACGAACATACGTATGTTATAATGACAAGGTAATAGAATAGGTACTCAAGGGTGGTTGGCTCACTCCCGTTTGAAAGGGGGTGGTGCCATGTCAGTATTTGAAGCATTAATGTTTGCATTATCGTTCGCAGCATTGATTGTATCAATCCTGTCTTTCAACCATAAAAAATAACCCATCCTTGAGTTAGCGCTCAGATGGGTTATTCCTACCATTTTGTTGCCGATCCCCTTGAAGGGAACCTGCTATTACGTCGATCGTTGGTGTTAGCGCACCAGCGATCTTTTTTATTGTACTCATATCTTACAATCAGTATACCAATATCTGTTCTGTGTATCAAATACTGAATCGCTAAAAATCGTCATTTCGTCAAACATGGACTTTTGTAAAATGAAATTACAATTTTAAATGCCAAAATGGACGCACAAGAACATTTGTTTGTATAATGGTTTTAAAGACATCTATCTGTAGTCTTTCAGTAGAAGGGAGCAGAAGGGAGCAATAGCAATGCCTCGACATCCTGGAATAACTGATGAAATCATAATTAAACTGTACAAAAGTGACATGTCTTTCAAAGAAATGAACACGATTGTCGGACTTTCTGATCGCGCAATTCGTAATGTTCTATACAAACATGGAATACCCATGAATAGAGAACAGTATTCAGGTCAACCAAGAAAACATCAAGTGAACGAGCATTTCTTTAAGGAATGGACGCATGAAATGGCATGGATACTTGGTTTATTGGTTACGGATGGACACATTCATAATTCACTTCATAGTATTTTTTTCACTCAGAAAGATGAACGTATCCTGAGACTGATCGCCAACTATATGGAAACTGATTATGCACTAACGCCATTTGGAAAAACTAAAACCGCAGCAACATTAATCATAAATTCAAAAGTAATGAAACAAGATCTAGAATCACTCGGAATTTCTGCAAAGAAATCATTAAATGTGTCTTTTCCAAAGGTGCCAGAAGGTTTTTTATCCTCATTTGTGCGTGGCGTTATTGATGGCGATGGCTGGGTTGGCCACGAAGGATACCAAGTGAATGTTACAACCGGTAGTTTAGCGTTTGCAGAAGGATTATTAGAAGTATTTCGATCCTGGAGCTTAAACTCGGATATAAGTTCTATCACCAGCCAAAAGAATCATCCGATTTACCGTATTTGGGTCCGTGGAAAAACAAGTGTTCAGAAACTTTCTGACATAATTTACAAAGATGCTGATTCAGAAAACTTTCATATTTACAAAAGAGTCTATATGACACAACATACAGATAATCCTTATTTAGTGGTTGATACTAGAAAGATTCCGATGTGGAAAATTGTCGAAGGTAAAATCATTCATACAAAACATACCAACAGAATTTCCTTCAGAACAAATATTAGCCAATCAATGTTGGAAACTTTGAAACAGTTAGCAACTAAACACAATTCACATGTAAATCATTTAATCGAATGTGGATTAAAAAATGTACTGATACGAAAACAAATTGCTTTAGACAATAACACTAAACCTTTAGATCGAGTTCAGTATAAGACAACGTATGACCAGCAATTATTAAACGATGTAAAAGAGTTTGCAAAAAATCAAAATGTATTTATTAATGATGTAATTGAGTACAGTGTGCAGTTTATCGATATTGATTGATAAAAAGAGGAGTCTCAGGGAGAAATGAGAACTCCTTTTTGTTTGAAATAATTTTTAGTTTACATAATATAAATTATAGGAAGCTGTGTCTCATGAACCAAGTATACTTGTAACAGTGAGACAAAAGAGAAAAATTGGCTAAAAATCACTTTAAATTAAACTGAACGATTGTTTACACGATCTAAACGTAAAAATAAAGCTCAGTTCTTAATGAACCAAGCTTTCAGCTTCCAAATTATCTAGCTGGTGGAATTGGCAGTGTTCCTTCTTCAACATGACTATCGTTGTATTCCATTTGATCCGTATCATAAACATGTTTTTCGAATGTGTATGTTCCGTCACCATTAACTTTAACTGACATAATTTCTTCTCTTACGCCTAGATCTTCAATTACTGGCGTAACAACATTATCCTTAATACTCAGTTCATACAGTTTCCCGCCAACTGTTACCATGCCATGTGAAGCACCAATAATAACAAATAATCGATTTTCATCTATCCACTCAATCTTTTTAGGTGTAAATTGACCGAAATAGTTATCTTTTAGTGCGTAAATGGTTGTTTCACTTGTTGCAAGGTTTTCTATAACTAGCACTGCTTCTCCTTCTTCACCACCAGTTTCACCTTTCCCGTTTATCGTTGCTTTTAGTGAGTTATCAGGAGATATTTTCCACCCCGAATGAAAATCAGTTACATAATTTGTCACGATTGTTGCCTTAAAATGAGATGGTGTTTGTTCTGGCGGAGAATAAGCTGTAATCTGTTCAGTGGCTATATACACTTCATATTCACCGCTGTCTCTATTTAATTCAGCACTTTCCCACTTCACCATCCCATAGTCTTTTACATAGTATTTTCTAATCCGTGAATCATCATATGCATTCTCTAAAATGAGCACATTTGAAAAGCTTTCATAGGAAGTTGTTACTTGACCTGAAGTATCAATTACAGTCCAATCTCCAAATTGATCACCCGTGTTGAATGGAGCTTTTATAACAATCTGTATGGGGAGCAATTTATTAAGCTCATCAACCGATATATATGATGGGTCGGTACCATCAATCATTTCATCGTAAACTAATTCAATCTGGTCCCCGTTTATGCGGTAAATATGCTTTGTAGTTCCACCATCATTAGTAAGGATTTGTTGAACATAAAAATCATTTAACCAAACTGTTTGTATGTTTAAACCCCCATTTTCAAATCCCCCGATAAAATCAACTTCTGCCTCGTGTGGGAAAAAGTATTGTTTCAACAGTTCGTAGTATTCACCTTTTTCCAGTACAATTGGTTCGGCATCTTCTTCAATTGGAGATACGATTTCTTGAGGCTCTGGTTCATTCATTTGTCGGGGATCTTCGTTCAATACGGATGGAATTAAATTCATCCCAAGTGCCAGGACTCCAATGATGGCCGCTATGGTGGCATAATAGCCCCAATGTACTTTCTTGATGACATCAGGTTGCTGATTCTTTTTCAAGTTTACTTGTTGTTGTACACGAGCCGAACGTGCCGTTGTATCTCCTATTTTGGCACTCAACTGCTGTTTTATATCATTCATGGAAAAGCACCTCCCATTGAATAGTGTATTTTAATTGATTCTTTAAAAGGGCTCTCGACTTTTTCAATCTGGTTTTCACCGTATTATCCGAAATAGATAACAGTTGAGCTACTTCCAGTACGGATAACTCCTCGAAATAATAATATATAATCACTTCGCGGTATTTTAAAGGTAACTGTAAAATTGCATCAGCAAGCTCTAATTTCTCATCTTCCTCAATCGTTCTGTCCCGATTTTTCTTTGTTTGATTCGAAAAGCTGTTTGTTATTAATTGTTTACGATAACGCCAGCTTTTTAAATAATCTTTGCATTTATTGATCGTCATCTTTGCTAGATATGTCTTCAAAGACGAGCGTTCTTCAAATTGCTCGAACTTTTGATAATAGGCTAAAAACACATCTTGGACAATATCTTCAGCAGCTGGCCAATCTTTTATATATAAATAGGCAAGCCTTAATAAGTAATCGGTATGTTCCTGCATAATCCGTTGAAATTTCTGTTCTGACAAAAAACTGTTCACCCACATCCCCCTTCCCTTCCTTTTACTAATAGACGATTACTCCTTACAGGACGTTTTCAAAATATGTAAATTAATTTATATTTCAGTCAAGTTGTTTAATTGTACATGAAAAGTATCTTTTAACGGTCGGTTTTTCGCAAAATAATACTTTGAAAAAGTAAAAAACCGCAGAAAATACAATTTCTGCGGTTTGATCATTTGTATCCAATTTGATGTTGCGTTTCTTCATTTGAATCAAGAAAACCGTTGTCATTGACAGGCTAAGAACCCCAAATACTACAACCATCCATTTTATAAACCGATTAGATCTAAAAGGGCGCCAGTCGCCAGTAGTACGACTTGGAAAATCACACTTCAAGTATGTTTCGGAACGAGAAAAATCTGCCGTGAAACGCTTTTGGCATCTGTTTTTGGAATATGGTCATGGCTGTTGGGAAGAAACTCATAACAGCAAAGCCAAATACCGCAAATGCTGTTACCGACAATACTGGACTTGCTGCAAATATTAAGATTAATTCTGCTACACCAATGACGAATGCAAAGAAAAATAATATCGTACTGGTACTCCATTATTATAGATCCGTTTCAGCAACTATTACATTTAACTCAACCATCGCAAACGGCTTATCAAAAGGCTGCCAAACATAGCGGCAGCCTTTACATGTAATGAGAAATCCACAAGAACTTCAATTGTCTCAATAATGTTCGTTATGATCTTTTGTTTTTAAAAGTAATCTGAGGTTCAGATGGCTGTGGATCATTTTTCTTAAGGAATTCCTCTAAATCAGCTAAATAATCCGTATTGATGAAATCGACGTTGGCCTCCAACAACTCTTTCCAAAGAGCTTCTCGTGCAGGCGTAGGCAGATCTGGTGTAGCCCAAAAGCGAACTTTCTGACCATTTGCATGTGCGGTGGTAACAATCGAATTCAATTTCTCACGTTCAACTTGTGGCATCGGTCCAACACCCAACCAAGTGAAATGCTTTGTCCAGTTATCACTTAAAACCGGGATAAATTCACTTGAAGCACCAGAATTAAGGTCGCTCATCCGACCATCATATGCAGCATAGCGTACGGTCTGGTTTTCCATATAAGTCCGTGGCCGATTTCCGGAAATATAAACAGTGATTGCGCCAGGCTTAACTCCTGAAGGGGCGAATTTTGTAAGCATACGCTCATACTCGCGGAGTTGCTTATCGATAGCAAGGTAGGTAGCCTCATCCTCCGATTTAATATCGATCCAAAGAATAAACTCATGATCGTAGTCCTTATAAACTGCTCCATCATTCTCTTGAACTTTGGTCATTAATGGATCAAGATAAAGTGATTTTAATGTACGATCAGTTTGAACCTTATCCTTATCATGCGCGACAAGAAGCTCTCCGTTAACAAGCCATACATCGGCCTCAACACTTGTAAAACCGTGCTCTAGTGCATTATATAGTGGAAGAGTATGCTCGTAATCATTATGAGCATGTGCTCTTGCGAGAGGTAAAACATTCTGTTGATCAGATTGTACGTTATCGTCTTTAGCAGAGGCAAAATCACCTGAAAAAGAGATCATATAAACAGGTAAGATAAACAAAACCAGCCATTTTTTCATAGATTCACTACCTCTCATTTTTTCATATCTTATACTAAAGTTAAAAAGACAGCCCACACTATGAGTTCCTCATATTTTTATATTTGGCATCAAATTGTCCATCATGAAAATTATTTTTTACTGACGTTTGTTTCATACACTAGCAAAGAGGATTGATCATCGTCTGGTACAGCGTACATTTTTAGTCCCTGTTTTGTATTTTCAAGAAATACTGGATTTCGTGTCACAACATGTCCATGAGGAGAATAGAGAGTAATTGGCAGTTCATGAATCGTATCCATTGTTTTCATATCCAGTAAGGCTAGTCCGCCCAGTTCGTATTTAGCGGTGGAAGATCCTTGCTGTGGCAATTCAGTAATACCGCTGCATATCATGTTATCTTTTCCTGCATTCTCGCAATCTTGATAATCGATAAAGTGGCTAGGATTGTTTGATTTACGGAGTATTTTTCCTTTTTCATTAAACTCATAAAACGTCCTCGAACCCCAGCTAACAGCTTTTAGGTTTCCTTGTTTTCCATCACGAAGTATTCCACCAATGTGGTCATTTGTACGGAACATTTCCTGGGAATTCATTTCTTTTGGATTTACTTTATATATGATTGACTTGCTGTTTGGACGATACTCTGCAACAGATACCCAGATTGATTTACCATCATAAGCAATCCCTCCAGGATGGTACATATTACCTTCGCCAAGCTTTATATCCTTTAAGAGCTTTCCATCTTTGTTAAATACAAATAAGTGTCCGATGCCCTTACCAGGTGTACGATCGTAACCATTATGAGGCTGATCATATTTTACAGGTTTTTCAATGATTTCTACAGAAGACATGTAATACAACTCTCCGATTTTCGTCATTCCTTGTGGATGAAACGTGTTAAACTGCAAATCAACTTTCTCTTTTTCTTCCCATTTATTATTGCGAGTAAGTTGTTGAAATTCCCCTACCAGTTGTTTACTTTCTTTACCGAAATCAAGAGATTCAGGATATGCAAACGCTGTTGTTGTTACCGTTCCGATGGTTAAAGCCGTAACTAGTGAAAAAATCACTTTTTTCATCATCCATCCTCCTCATTATCAAGTGGTTAAAAAAGTATTATGTCATTAAAGCAGTAGTAAAATTGTTTCGTCAACATGATGTTTACCTTTACCTAAAGGTGCTTTTACATTAATTGAATCTCATTATAGTTGCGGGCTCAATCCTTCAGGATTCACTTGGTTGCCCCCTTTGTTATATATGTCCTCTTTACCTTACTAAAGAAATATTAAGTGTGAGTAATTTTTGTATTAGATAATTGTAATTGTTCGATTACAAAAAGGTTACCTCTTTGAAAAAATAGCCATCCTTTCGAAAATCATCACTTCAGTTAAATTAGAAGTATGGCAAATTTGATTATACACTTGTTTTATTTGTTATAAATTGGTAACACTTTAATGAACATAGTATTAATAATCAAGCCTAGTTATGGGATTACATGTTCTGGTTTCCAATTTTTTTGTGATTGTTATTTTAGTTATAATGGCGTCAGCTGGTAAGAAAGGAATGGCTGGAATTAGTTTAATGACCGTGATAAGTATTTTGGGACCATCCTCTCTTGTGGATGCTCATTTTCTTTACTGTGCAGTTGTGGGCTTTGTTCGTCGTTACTTTTTTCCAAAGAGACCGTTGGAGAAAGTTCGAAAAACATTATGTTCCCACTAAAAAGGAGTCACTACATTCCCACTTAACTAAATGTCATCATATTTATTCTTTATTTTTTGTAATGACGTAGAAATTCTAGATGAAATCTAGGATTGTGGAATTAGCATATTTTTTGAGATTAGCAGGCGATTTCTAGCTACTTTCATTAAAGCAATCAAATAGAAAAGCAGGTAAAGAAAAACGCAACGTTTTTCTCTACCTGCTTTTATTTTAGGAACTATTTAGACAGTGACTTCATCATTTACATCCAGTTTGATGCTACGTTTCTTCATTTGAATTAAGAAAACTGTTGTCAGTGACAGACTGAGAGCCCCAAATACAACAACCATCCATTGTAAACCGATTAAATCCAAAAGTGCGCCAGTCGCCAATAGTACGACTTGGAAAATCACACGTTCCAGCATGTTTCGGAACGAGAAAAATCTGCCGTGAAACGCTTTTGGCATCTGTTTTTGGAAGATGGTCATGGCTGTTGGGAAGAAACTCCCGACAGCAAAGCCAAATACCGCAAATGCGGTTACCGACAATACTGGACTTGCTGCAAATATTAAGATCAATTCTGCTACACCGATGACGAATGCAAAGAAAAATAATATCGTACTGGTACTCCATTTATTTGCAATGTATTTTACCACAACCGTACCCAACATGAATGCAATACCTTCCGCTGCATAAATTGCCCCTTTGATGGACGAAGAGTCCTGCAACTCACTGATGTTAATGACCAGCAAGTTAAACGAGCCAATGAACAACAAAGGGATTAATGTCATGACCAATGTCATCATGACCGCTGGATAGGATTTTAAAATCGGGAACACTTCCATGAATCCGCCTTTACCAGGTGTTGTGACTTTTACTTTTGCCTCTTTTTCCTGACCCTCATCAATACGTAGCATATAAGTAAAAATCAATAAACCCGCATAAGCGATGATGGACATATAGTACAGCGATTCTAGAGACCAATAAACCAATACAACACCAGCAAGCGCGGTACCTATGACACGAGCCATTGTGGCGACATTCATATGCCAGCCATTCATTTGCAACAACTGATCGTCTTTAACTACTAACGGAATGGTTGCCTGCAAGGCTGGGAAATAGAATGCTGCCGACAATTGAATACTGATCATAAAGGCAACCATCCACCAGATAGAGCCTGTTCCGATCGCAATTAGCATAAAGCTTACACTGATCATGCGTCCAAATCCAGAAATCAAGAGAACTGTTTTTTTCTTCGATTGATCAATAATTTTACCTGCAAGTGGCCCAGCTAGAATTCCAGCTAGTAAACCGATTGCCATAATGACTGATTTTAGGAAATCGGAAGGAATTCGTTCTTGCATAAACTCCAGATTTCCGATGATTCCGGTCCAAAGTCCAAGACCCGCAATCATTTCCCCTACTAAAATAATCCAAACGTTACGATTCTTCCACATATCTGCCCCTGTATACAACAAAGGAAGCCATTACAGCTTCCTTGTTGTACCCCTTCTATTTCTTGCTATCTTCTTTTTTCTTTAATGCTTTCCATAATCTCACGACAGCCCCGTCTTTGTCTGTATCAACTACAAACGAGCCATTGGAGTAACGATCTGACACACGAATCGGTTTCGTTTCAACAACTTCACGAACACCTTTTGCCGTCTCGATAATCACTTGTTCATTATCTTCTACGTAGAATACTCCGCTCACGCGGTGAGCATTCGATTTTAATTCGCGTAACACAACAATTCCTCGTTTTGCACGAGAGCCTTGTTCAAATTCTTTTAAAGCCATTTTCTTGACGGCACCACGATGTGTCACGAGGAATAAATCTCCGCGCGCATCAGCTGGAATAATCGTTGCATTTGCTACAAGATCGCCATCTTTCAAGTTAATTCCTTTAACTCCACCAGTTTTCACACCAGTAACAGGAACTTCCTGCATATTGAATCGTACTGCATAGCCGTTATGTGTGACGATGAAGACATCTTCGGTTTCCGTCACGAGATCAATATACATAACCTGGTCGCCTTTTTTCAAATTCATCGTATTCAAAGCACGAGAATAACGCTGGACTTGATATTCAGCAAGTGTGGAACGTTTGATCTGACCCAGTTTTGAAACGGCTAATACATAGCGGTTTTCATCAAAGTTTTCGATTGGAATAGCTTTGATGATTGTTTCGTTTGAATCAAGTGACACGATACTCGATATATGCTGACCAAGGTCTTTCCAGCGGATATCAGGCAATTCATGAATCGGCTGATAAATGTAATTACCTAAGCTTGTGAACAGCAGCAAGTGATGCTGCGTATTCATCATCGACTCAAATAACAGATAATCCGATTCTTTCATGATGAAATCTTTGCCGTTAGAAGCACTGTATGAACGCGTACTTGTGCGTTTTACATAGCCGTCTTTTGTTACGGTAACCATCACTTCTTCACTTGGAATCAAAACATCGAGCGTTAATTTAATTTCTTCGATTTGGTCTTCAATAACGGATCTTCTTGGCTCCGAGAATTGCTTGCGAATGGCTTGCAATTCTTTTTGGATGACTTTCGTCAATTTAGATTCGTTATTTAAAATGGCCATCAATTCACTGATTGTTTTTTGCAGTTCAGCTTCTTCATTTCTCAAATCCGTAATATCGGTGTTTGTTAAACGATAAAGTTGAAGAGAAACAATGGCTTCAGCTTGCGCTTCAGTGAATGCAAAAGCACGTATTAAATTATTTTTCGCATCGCGTTTATCCTGAGATGCACGGATGGTTTTGATGACTTCATCCAGAATGGACAGAGCTTTCATCAAACCTTCAACGATATGGATGCGATCTTTTGCTTTTTGTAAATCATATGCTGAACGTCTGGTTACTACGTCTTTTTGATGCTCGATATAAGCATCTAATAGTAAAGGAAGTGTCATCATCGTCGGACGACGGTTATGAATCGCGATCATATTGAAATTGTAAGCAATTTGCAAATCGGTGTTTTTAAACAGGAACTGTAAAATACCTTTTGCATCAACATCTTTTTTCAATTCAATGACGATCCTTAAACCTGTGCGGTCGGATTCATCACGAACATCGGCAATACCATCCAGGCGTTTATCAAGGCGTTGTTCATCTATTTTTTTGATTAAAATCGCTTTATTGATTTCAAAAGGAATTTCGGTAATAACAATTTGTTCTTTACCGCCTTTTAATGGTTCAATTTCTGCTTTCGAGCGAACAACAATTTTCCCTTTTCCGGTTTGGTAAGCTTTTCGGATTCCATCGACACCTTGAATGATGCCTCCAGTTGGAAAATCAGGACCTTTTAGAACCGTCATTAATTCATCGACGGTAACTTCTGGGTTATCCATTCTCATTAACACGGCATCAAGCACTTCGTGCAATGCATGAGGGGGCATGTCCGTAGCGTAACCGGCAGAAATCCCGGTTGCACCGTTTACAAGTAAATTAGGGAAACGAGCTGGCAGTACTGTAGGTTCCAACTCTGAATCATCAAAGTTTTGTACTAAGTCAACCGTGTGCTTATTAATATCACGAAGCATTTCTCCCGCAATTGCAGACAAACGTGCTTCTGTGTAACGCATTGCAGCTGGCGGGTCACCATCGACAGAACCATTATTCCCGTGCATTTCAATCAACATGTGACGAACTTTCCAGTCCTGACTCATTCGAACCATCGCTTCATAAACTGAACTATCACCATGTGGATGATAGTTACCGATTACATTACCGACAGTTTTTGCTGATTTACGGAACGGTTTCTCGTTAGTATTACCTTCGTGGAACATCGCATATAAAATACGTCGTTGTACAGGCTTCAGACCGTCACGAGCATCTGGCAGTGCACGATCTTGAATAATGTACTTACTATAACGGCCAAACCGGTCGCCGATGACTTCTTCTAATGGTAAATCTTGATAACGTTCGGTTTGTGTCATTCTGAATCCTCCTCAGCATGGATGAGTTCGTTCTCTAAAATATTGCTGTCTTCATCCAAACCAAAATTAACATTACTTTCAATCCATCGTCTTCTCGGTTCAACTTTGTCACCCATCAATGTCGTGATGCGTCTTTCTGCACGTGCATCATCATCAATTTCTACGCGAATTAATGTTCTTGTATCGGGGTTCATGGTTGTTTCCCATAATTGGGTGGCATTCATTTCACCAAGACCTTTATAACGTTGGATCATATAGCCTTTACCGATTTTACGGATGGCTGCATCCAGTTCTTTTTCAGTCCATGCATACTGCAGAACTTCTTTCTTCCCGACACCGCGGTAAACTTTATAAAGCGGTGGCAAAGCAATATATACTTTTCCTGCTTCAATCAATGGCTTCATATAACGGTAGAAGAACGTCAGAAGCAATACTTGAATATGTGCTCCATCCGTATCGGCATCTGTCATAATGACGATTTTGTCATACGCTATATCCGGAACAGAAAAATCAGCGCCGACTCCCCCACCAATTGCGTGGATGATCGTCGAGATTTCTTCGTTTTTCATGATGTCTGCAAGTTTAGCTTTTTCAGTATTAATAACTTTTCCTCGAAGAGGTAAAATCGCTTGGAAACTGCGGTCTCGTCCTTGTTTCGCAGAACCACCGGCAGAGTCACCCTCTACTAGATATAATTCATTTTTCGCTGCATTACGAGATTGTGCTGGAGTCAGCTTCCCAGATAAAATTGAAGCAGATTTCTTCGATTTTTTGCCGTTACGCGCATCTTCACGGGCACGACGAGCGGCTTCACGGGCTTGCTGTGCACGAATCGCTTTACGCACAAGTGAGGCACTTAATTCAGCATTTTCTTCAAGAACGTACAACAATTTCTCTGATACGACTGCATCAACTGCTGCACGGGCTTCACTCGTACCTAACTTACCTTTCGTCTGCCCTTCAAATTGAAGAATAGCTTCAGGAATTCGCACAGACACGATTGCTGCAATCCCTTCACGAATGTCTGCTCCGTCCAAGTTCTTATCTTTTTCTTTCAGCAAACTGGTTTTACGTGCATATTCGTTAAATACCCGTGTCAAAGCAGACTTCGCACCAGTCTCATGCGTACCGCCGTCACGTGTACGGACATTATTAACAAATGACAAAATTGTTTCAGAGTAGCCATCATTAAACTGGAAAGCAAACTCCACTTCGATCTCATCTTGTGTACCTTCTACATAGGCAACTGGGTGTAATACATCTTTTTCTTCATTCAAATAACTGACGAATGCTTCGATTCCTGTCTCGAAAAAGAACACGTCATTGGTGCCATTACGCAAATCATTCAGTTCGATTTTGAGCCCTTTTAATAGAAAAGCAGACTCTCTTAAACGTTCACATAATGTTTCATAATTGTATTTTGTGACCGAAAAAATGGTTGGATCAGGCAAGAAATGAATGGATGTTCCCGATTCTTTCGTAGTGCCGATTTGTTCAAGAGTTGTAACGGGGTGTCCACCATTTTCAAAACGCTGGCGATATTTTTTGCCATCGCGGTGGATTGTAACTTCCAAAAACGTAGATAACGCATTTACTACCGATGCACCTACTCCGTGAAGACCACCACTTGTTTTGTAGCCACCTTGTCCAAATTTACCGCCTGCATGCAGAATGGTAAAAATAACTTCGGGCGTTGGTTTTCCAGTTTTGTGCATTCCAGTAGGCATACCGCGTCCATAGTCGCGAATGCTGATACTTTGATCTTCATGTATATTGACAACGATATGATCACCAAATCCAGCAAGTGCTTCATCGACTGCATTGTCGACAATTTCATACACTAAATGGTGCAAGCCTCTAGCGTCCGTAGAACCAATATACATTCCTGGACGTTTTCGAACCGCTTCCAGTCCTTCGAGTACTTGAATTGCATCGTCGTTATAAGCTGATATTGATTGATTTTTTGCCAAATCGTTCTCCTCCAAAAAACAAACAGATGTTTTCATTGTATAGAATGAAAGCCACCTTTGCAATGAGTCTCGTGCTATATTCCATGATCGACTCGTAATTTCATAGGGGAAATGAAAGTTCTCAGAAAGCGTTGTGACAGGTTGTGACACATGATAAACTAATTGTAGATATTAAGAGTTCGTACTAATTTATCAAAGGAGCACTTTATGAATACTGTTATCGCTATTTTACTAGCTTATTTGCTAGGCTCTATTCCATCCGCGTTATGGATCGGAAAACTTTTTTACAATACGGATATCCGCCAGCACGGCAGTGGAAATTTAGGTGGAACGAATACTTTTCGGACTTTAGGTCTGAAAGCCGGATTAGTTGTATCGATTTTGGACATCTTAAAAGGAACAGCAGCTACTTGTCTACCATTTATTCCTTTCTTTGCAGATACAGGCATTCACCCGTTGTTTTTAGGCGTTTTAGCTGTGGTTGGTCATATGTATCCTATCTTTGCAAACTTCAAAGGAGGCAAAGCTGTAGCCACGTCTGGCGGTATATTGTTAGGTTATCACTGGCCGATTTTTGTTTTAATGCTACTGTCTTTCTTCATTGTCTTGAAATTATCAAAAATGGTCTCTCTGACGTCAATGGTGCTCGGAGTGATTGCTCTGCTATATACGGTCATCTATAACATTTTCTTTGAAACAGATATTCCTTTGTTGGTCGTGATTATTTTGCTTACGTCATTCATTCTTTACCGTCACCGTGCCAATATCGCCCGGATTAAAGCGGGAACCGAGCCAAAAGTGAAGTGGATATAATACAATAAGATTAGACCACGAAAGGTTGGTGTCCCATGAACATCGTGATTTCTCAAGAAGCAATGCAATGGTTTAAAGAAGATATGGAAGCAAAAAGCGGCGAATATATTCGATTTTACGCCCGCTACGGTGGTTCCAGTTCGCTACATGAAGGCTTTTCGCTCGGTGTAACGAAAGAACAACCGCTGGACCTTGCCATTGAGTTAGTGGAAGATGATATTCACTTTTACATTGAAGACCGAGATATTTGGTATTTTGACGGACATGATTTACATGTGAATGTTGATCCCAAACGAAAAGAGCTTACATATTCATACGAGAAATAAAACAAAGCAGACGGTTTTTAATACGTCTGCTTTGTCTTATTCTTCATACAACCTTTCGCTAGAGCTCTCTGAAATTCGTTTCATCGCCTTCTTCTTTGTCCTTTCTCCTGATTTCCTCTTTCTCTATTTTTTAAATTAGGTTTTTCAACATCTGATCAACCAAATCCAATTGTTTTTTTTCCTCTTTTTTTATTTTTTCTAATGCTTTTAACCTGGGATCCTTCTTTGAAAACCATTTATATTTTTCCCTCACTTTTCCTCTCCTTTGAGCATCTCTTTTTTTATAAAATTCGATTGACTTTGTTGATAAGGGGTTTCATTGTAAATACTTTGTTTCCTAAACGGACATTTAGATGTGAAGGTTGCCCCTATACCTATTGATATGAGAAATAAACAAAAAATCCACTAAGAGTGTAAACTCCTAGTGGATTTTCTAATTAGCAAACCGTTGCAAATGATTCAGCATATTTTCTTTGCGTAAAATCGCTTCCTGATGATGTCCGAATAAATCAAAATGCGGATATGCTTCCTTGTAATCGATCCATTCGGGCTTCAGGCCATATTGCTTTCCCCACTTGATTAAACGTTCAACGTCCGCACAGCCGACTTTCGTAACGGTTTTGCAACCCGGAAATCGATCATCCAACCAGTAGTGGGTCAGAAATGCAATTTCACCTCTGCTGACCGCTTCTTTCCAAGCAATCAACTCATGACGTTTCAAGCCGAAAGCCATCAGCTCTTCACCTTGGCGATTTCTGCATATGTAGCGTCCCACTCCGCATTCACTTTTTTAAGTGATACGGGTCGGAATGTTTCTTTTTTTACCAATACATGTTCTGACTTCGCTGTTGCTGCTACCGTACCGTCAGCATGTAAAATCTCATAACCATAAGTCGTACGAAGTTTTCCGTGAGACTCGACCCACGTGCGAACAGTCGCTTTCTGACCATATTTCATTGACGCTTTATATTGGATAGATAAATCCGTCACTGGAGATAAATAGCCTTCACTTTCCAATCCGGCATAAGTGTAGCCTAAATCTTCAATCAGATTCGTTCTGCCGATTTCCATCCATACCAAATAGTTCGCGTGATAAACAACACCCATTTGATCGGTTTCGGCATAACGAATTTCAATTTCTTTTTCACTAACAAACATGTTGCTCACCTCTTGCACCATTATACAAAATTGAGCAAGAAAAAGCAGTTACCCGACATTCAAGTTAGACAGTTGTTTCTTATCAATTTTCCCAACATGCGTTTTCGGCAGCTCAGGTAATACCACAAATTTTTTGGGGATTTTATAGCCTCCTAAAAAGCTGTCGGCAATGGCCGGTCAATAGATTTTCTTCAAAATCAACAGTGTCACTTAATGAAATAAATGCTGTAACGACTTCCCCCCCATTTCCCATCTGGCAAGCCAATAACAGCCGCTTCCCTGAGGGTACGATGCGTGAGAAGACAATGTTTGAGGCATATAGTTAACGGTGCAATACTTTTCCTTCAACCCCCAGCTTGCGATCGTATTCTTCGCATTCCAGTTAACGTTGTCATAGGACAGTAAGACTCCTTTCGGTTTCCCAGTCGTACCTCCTGTAAAATCATCCACGGTTCATCTACTGAGACACATTGGATATCCTCTTGAACAAATAAACAAAGAGCACTTGAGGAAAGCATTTCCCGTTTCAGGACTTTCTTGACCCTTAAGGAAGATGCCATACTGCCGTATGAATCGTCCGTTATGAGAATCGATGGTTCACAAATAGCTAGAATATCCGTAAGTCCATGTTGGCTTAATCTGAATAAGAAAGGGGTCAGTTCGATTAACTGACCCCTTTCTTATGTTTCATCAATGCTTCTTCAGCTAAAGTACTAGCTGCCCACACTTACTTTTAAAAAATTGTATTAGTTAGACAAAATTAAAACCCAAAAATCAACAATAGCTCCTCGATAACCTAACCCATATAAACACTGTCGCATGTGCCGGGTTTTGGTTCATAATAACAATGTTGTTTATATTGACCGGCAAAAGGTTGATCATACCATGTTGGAGGACATGGCGCATAAGGATTAAAGTACCAAAGCGCATATTTCCCTGGATGTTGTCTCCAATTAGTTAAATTCTGTTTTGCTAATCTTTTTTCAGATTCTCTCGCTCTTTGATAAAATAGATTCCCTTTTTGAACAGCTTCAAAAGAATAATTTCCTCCTTGCACCTGAAAAATGGCATCATTAATTGTACGTACATCCTTAAAATCTAAACAATCTGCTACAACACGATTAACAATTACATTTCCAACATATAACATTCCTTGTTTTCCTTCACCTTCTGCTTCTGCTCTCATCATCCTTGCCATTAAATCAACATCTGAACTTCGGTAATTTACTCTTGGCATTTTTTCACCCCAAAATAATTTATGACAACCTTCCTGCATTAATGTCATTTCTATAGCTATATTCAACGTTCCTGTAAAACGGTAGGATTTTCTTGGGTTCTAATGTGTTTGAACTAACCCAAGTTCCAACAAATACCGATAAAATCTACAAATTCCCTTTTATGTTTCACTTTCTCAAATTAAGGAAAAAGATTATAAAGGAGTGAGCCATTATGAGCATAGAAAAATATACGTGCAAAAACTTTCCTGCTACTGGAGTTTTGTGGATTCCAAAAAAGCTTCAAGTACTATTGGGGTTGCAAACAGCTAGAAGAGTAGATATCGCCTATGAGGAAAAAATGATATTCATTCGAAAAGAAAATCCGAAGTCCTCACACAATAAACGACTAATCTCTGATAACGGCTACATCAAAATTCCAAAGGAAATTATCGACATTGCCAACATTACCTCGGAGGATGAGTACTGCCTGTATGTTGATGAACCCAATAGACAGATGGTAATAACAATTTGATGTGCCGATTCAAAAAAAGTCGAGCTTGCTTGTCTCTTTCACCAAGTTTTTCAAGGCTTCAAATTCACGGAGCATCATCTAATGGCAATTCACCACACAAATAAAGACCATCAATTCGCAAAAAAAATTGATGGTCTTTATTTGTGTCCTTGAGAAGTCGAGTCCTTTCCTACTACACATTTGATTAGCTAAATATCCCCACAATAAAAAGGCTGCCCATAAGGACAGCCTTCAAAAATCTTAGTTTTTCAGTTTGTCACGCAATACCATTGGTAAGATACCGCCATGACGGTAGTAATCAACTTCAACTTCTGAATCGAAACGTGCTAACACGTCGAATTCTTTAACAGAACCGTCAGCTGATTTAGCCGTTACTTTCAGGATATCACGAGGTTTCACGCCTTCAGCAATGTTTACGCTGATTTCTTCTTTACCAGTCAAGCCAAGTGTTTCAGCACTTTGACCTGGTAAGTATTGAAGTGGTAAAACACCCATCATTACTAAGTTAGAACGGTGAATACGCTCGTAGCTTTCAGCAATGACAGTTTTGATGCCAAGTAAGTTCGTACCTTTAGCTGCCCAGTCACGTGAAGATCCCATACCGTAATCTTTACCTGCTAATACAACTAAGCCAGTGCCGTCTTCTTGGTATTTCATTGCTGCATCATAGATTGCCATGATTTCGCCGTTTGGCCAGTAAGTAGTAAATCCACCTTCTGTACCTGCAGCAATTTGGTTACGGATACGGATGTTTGCAAACGTACCACGCATCATTACTTCATGGCTACCACGACGAGAACCATAAGAGTTAAAGTCGCGTACTTCCACACCGCGTTCGCGCAAGTATTTACCTGCAGGTGTATCTTTACCAATCGCACCAGCTGGTGAAATGTGGTCAGTTGTAATAGAATCACCGAATTTCGCTACTACACGAAGTCCAGCAAGCGTTTGGATATCGCTAGGTTCTTTCGTTAAGCCTTCGAAATAAGGAGGGTTTTGGATGTACGTAGATTCTTCATCAAATGTGTACAATGAATCATTTGAAGTTTCAATCGCATTCCAACGCTCGTTTTCACTGAAAACGCGCTCATATTCTTTACGGAATAATTCAGGTGTAACTGTTTGAAGAAGTACTGCTTTCACTTCTTCAGTTGATGGCCAAATATCAGCAAAGAATACATCGTTGCCATCTTTGTCTTGACCAAGTGCTTCATTTTGAAGATCAATATCAACCGTACCTGCAAGTGCATAAGCAACAACAAGTGGTGGTGAAGCTAAATAGTTCGCTTTCACTAATGGATGAATACGGCCTTCGAAGTTACGGTTACCTGAAAGTACAGAAGTAACAAGTAAATCGTTTTCAATGATGCCTTTTTCAATTTCAGGAAGCATTGGGCCCGAGTTACCGATACATGTTGTACAGCCATAACCAACTAAGTCAAATCCTACATCAGCCAATGGTTGTAATAGACCAGCGTCACGTAAGTAACCTGTTACAACTTTAGAACCTGGTGCAAGTGAAGTTTTCACGTAAGCTGGTGGACGTAAGCCTTTTTCAGCTGCTTTTTTAGCAACAAGACCTGCACCCAACATTACGAATGGGTTTGAAGTATTCGTACAAGATGTGATGGCAGCAATACCGATAGCACCTGTAGGAATCGTTACTTCAGAACCATCTGCCATTGTTACAGTAGCAGACTTCTTGAATTCTTTTTTAGATAAACCGAATCCTTGGTTGCCTTGAGGAGCAACAACCGCTTTGTTGAATTCAGATTTCATTTCAGACAATGGAATCAAATCTTGTGGACGTTTTGGTCCAGACATATTTGGTTCGATTGTAGATAAGTCTAATTCTACAACGTCTGTGTAGAATGGATCTTCATTATCCGCAGTGAAGAACATTCCGTTAGCAGTTAAATATTCTTTAACAACTTGGATGTGATCAGCGTCACGGCTTGTTAAACGCATGTAATCAAGTGCTTCTTCATCAACTGGGAAGAAACCACAAGTTGCGCCGTACTCAGGAGCCATGTTGGCAATTGTTGCACGGTCAGCTAATGGAAGGTTAGTTACGCCAGCTCCGAAGAACTCAACAAATTTCCCTACTACACCTTTTTTACGAAGTACTTCTGTTACTTTTAGAGCTAAGTCAGTAGCAGTTGTTCCGTTTGGAAGGTCACCAGTCAATTTAACACCGATTACTTCAGGAATTGGGAAGTATGAAGGTTGACCAAGCATACCCGCTTCCGCTTCGATACCGCCAACGCCCCAACCTAATACACCGATACCGTTGATCATGGTTGTATGTGAGTCAGTACCTACTAATGTATCTGGATACGTTTCGTATGTACCATCTTCGTTTTCTACTGCATGCACTACGTTTGCCAAGTACTCTAAGTTTACTTGGTGAACGATACCTGTTGCCGGTGGTACAGCACGGTAATTGTCATATGCTTTTTGAGCCCAGCTTAGGAACTGGTAACGCTCTGCATTACGTTCGAATTCAAGTTCCATGTTGATGCGAAGTGCGTCATCTGTACCGTATTTGTCTACTTGTACAGAGTGGTCAATTACTAAATCAACTGGAATTGCCGGATTGATTTTATCAGGGTCCCCACCCATTTCAGCCATAGCTGAACGTAGTGCTGCTAAGTCAACTACTACTGGAACTCCAGTGAAATCTTGAAGAATGACACGTGAAGGCTTGAAAGGTACTTCAGCTTCAGGGTCAACATCTTTACCCCATTTTGCCAATTTTTCTACGTGGTCATCTTTGATGACATATCCGTCATGTTGGCGCAGTACGGACTCAAGCAATACTTTAATTGAATAAGGAAGGCGGGAAACATTTGCGATCCCTGCCTCTTCTAACGCCGCTAGACGGTAATAATTATACGTTTTACCGTTTAAATCGAAAGAAGTACGGCTATTATGCAAGTTACTTTTTGCCATGTCTTTTCCTCCTTTAATCTTATGAAAAGGCTCTCAACTATTGGTAGCGACTTTTCTCCATTTCCTATCATAACGTAGTCTAGTTTATAAGTAAATTACATTAAAATTATAGGATGTGATAAGTAACACTTATGACCTTATAGCTTTTCAATCGTTTTTTTCAATTGTTTTAAATGACGTTTTTCATGCAGGCCAACAAAAGGAAACCATTGAATTAATGGGACTTGACCAAAAATCGGATGTTTAAATGATTTCTCCTTAAAATTAGTCTTAGTACTGGACTCATACACATCTAATAAGAAGAGACGTGACTCATGAAGTTCTTTTTGCATCTCCATTTTTGTTTTATAGTCTTCTGTCGGCGTTGTATAACCGGGCGCTTCTACTTTAATTAAGCGATTCGTCGAAAGGCCGATTGGTTTTTTTCTGGCCTTGGGACTGTCTGGGTTTTTTAGTTCCCTTGCAATATTAGTTGCGATAACGGTTTCCATGCGTACTAGATGTTCAAAAATTTGTTTTGGCGACCATCCGTCATTTGCAGGTTTTTGGTTAAACTGTTCGTCAGTCAAACCTTCTACCGTTTGAAACAATTCTTTCCGTATATCATTGTTGTCTTCTAAAAACATTTATATCTCTCCTTTAATTAAGTGAAAAATCGTTTACGTTGTTGGGGGGATGGCAGTAAACACGATTCGTTATTACGAACAATTCGATGTCTATGTTTTGCCACAAGACGGTACAAGGCATCTCGAGAAAATTTCGGAAACATTTTTAGCATGGTACCCAAATGATACGGAGACTTAAGATAGGATGACAAAGCGATCACTGCATCCGATTCCACTAATACGTCTTTTCCCTGAAGAACCACGATTGAATCAATTGTTTGTAAAAATGGATGTTCTTTAATTATTTGGCTTGCAAAATCACTTTGTAATGGTGCAAAACAAACGGTTTCGTCACGCTCATTATGAAGAATAAATTGGACTGACTGCTGACAAAAACCGCAGCTGCCATCATACAAAAGTATTGGATTGGAAAGATCCATAAAATTCACCTTTTCTTCTTATATTACTTGAATCGACTTAAAATCTAAAATCTAACGTTTTCAATGGCCTTTTGATATGCGACAATGATTTATTGTAGAAAGGACGATTGATTGATGAATACAACAATACAAAAGCTGACCCCGACGAATGATCCTTGGGAAGCCTATTTAGATATGGAAAAACACGGCAAGCTGACACTTTCGAACATCGAGTTTACGACTACCACGCTATGCAATATGCGTTGTGCACATTGTGCTGTTGGCTATACCCTTCAGACAAAAGATCCAACTGCACTGCCTTTTGATCTTCTACGTCAGCGGTTGGATGAAATTCCGCACCTACAAACCCTCAGCATTACAGGTGGAGAACCGATGTTATCAAAAAAATCGGTCACGAATTATGTACTTCCTCTATTAAAATACGCTCATGAGCGAGGAGTTCGCACACAAATAAATTCGAATCTAACGCTTGATTCTGAGCGATATATGATGATTGCTCCTTATTTGGACGTCCTACATATTTCTCATAACTGGGGAACGGTCGACGAATTTGTGGAAACCGGATTTGCCGTTATGGAACGCAAACCAACATATGAACAACGAGCAAAACTCTTCAATCGCATGATTGAAAACAGTCGGATGTTATCTGAAGCTGGCGTCATGGTTTCAGCTGAAACGATGTTGAATAAGAAAACATTGCCTTACTTAGAACACATTCATCGCCAAGTAGTTGAAGAAATGAAATGTGCGCGACACGAAATACACCCTATGTACCCATCAGATTTTGCGAGCAGTTTGACTTCATTGACGTTAGAGGAAACACGACAAGCCATTGATCATTTACTCGATGTACGCGATCAAAACACATGGATGCTTTTCGGCACTTTGCCATTTTACCCTTGCAGTGCAAGTGAAGAAGACCGTCATCTTCAGCAAAGATTGAGAGAAGAAAAGAATGTGACAGTCCGTAATGATCCCGACGGTCGTTCAAGATTAAATATCAATATCTTCTCAGGTGAAGTTATTGTTACCGACTTCGGGGATGCACCTGTGCTTGGTAATATGAAAAGTGACTCATTGCCAAGCATTTTTGAAAAATGGTTGGACTCGCCTCTTGCAAAAGAATTGAACTGTCATTGTCCAGCAGTAAAATGTCTCGGACCGAATGTACTAGTGAAAAACATGTATTATAAAAACCATTCATTTATCAGCGACTCCGTCAAATAACAAAAGCAGCCGATTTTGGCTGCTTTTTCAATTGAAATGCTTTAGTGCTTCCCTTTTGCTAAGAGGTTTCAATTCATGCTTTTTAACAAATTGTTGAACAAATGGTGGATTGGTTTTTGCATATTCACGTAACACCCAACCAATCGCTTTTTGAATGAAGAATTCATTTGATTTTGCATGATTTAAGATAATTTCTTCAAGCAGATTTTCGTTTGTCTCATTTTTATATTTTAATTGATGAAGGATTGCGGAGCGATTTAACCACATGTTTTCTGAATCCGACCATGTCCTCATGATTTTTTCGCCTTCGATGCGATCTTTTTTTATTATAGTACCTACAATAGTAGGTGCAATCGAGTCCACACTGTCCCACCACGATTTTTCCGTAACGAGTTTCTCAATGAACGACAAATCCTTAATTGTTAACGCTTTAATTTTTTTATTCAGTAATGCTATGGCTAAATATTGATATTCTCTCTCTGGGTACTTATAAATTTCCCAAACCTCATCAAAGATCTGATCATTACCTGGAATGTCATGTTCAGCAAAATAAGATTTTAACGCTTCGTTTCGTGCTGGGCTTTTAATACCGAGAAAAGGAAAATGGTTTTTCATATATGCTTCCATCGGTGATGCCAATTCTTCATTGCGAAGTCTTTCAAAAACTTGAATATATGTATGACGATTCCATGTTTTCTTCAATAGTAAAACTCCTGACTACTTTTAAGTATTTGTTCGCAAAAAAAATTGTGGATAGGCAAGCTATCCACAATGGATTACATAAATTCAATGAAATCAAATGCAAGATTGAAGATAAAAATCGTGTGAAACACTGCAAACCAAATTCCCTGTTTGTTAAGTTTTTTCATGATGATTTTATCCACCTCAATCACTCCTTTATTAAATTATACGCTTTTTATTTTCATTTCACAAAACCTTTTTAAGAATTTTCCGTCAATTAATACGGTGAAAATTTCGGATTTTAAGAACAAAATACATACTTTTTTGGTTTATGGTCAGACTATTGATTAGCGCTGAAGTTTTTATTATATGCATACAAAATCAATATGGTCCCAACGCTTTTTGTTTTAAAGATGTTATGAAATTGTTATGAGCTTAAAAATATTTTCAAAAAGTGGTTTGAATTGTTTCGTTTGAGGATATCTAATAACTAGCAACACAAATTAAACTTTATCGAACAGGAGATGGAAAACATGGAATTTATTTTATACCTTATTATCGGTGGTATCATTGGTTGGTTAGCAGGACTTATTTTAGGTAAAGACGTACCAGGCGGAATTATTGGTAACATCATTGCAGGTATCATCGGTGCATGGATTGGCGGCATGTTATTCAGCTTCGGACCAGCAGTTGCCGGTATTCAAATCATTCCAGCATTGATTGGTGCAATTATTTTAATCTTCATCGTAAGCATGATTATGAAAGCTTTACGCAAAGCATAATTTATAGAAAGAGCCGTTCAAATGAACGGCTCTTTCTTATTGTTCAGAAGAAGCTGCTTGTCCTTTTGACCCCTGCTCTTCTTCATATTTATTATAATAATATAAGACATCTTCTACATATTCATCACTACGATTATACATGTAAATGGCATTTTCAAGATCCCCAGTGGACGCTCCGTTACTTGCCAAATAATGCGCTGCACTAAATACTGCGTCATCGAGTTGATATGGATCTGCTTTACCATCTTGATTGGCGTCAATACCATATCCACCATATTTGGCAATAATATCTGGATTCGTTTTGTCATCCTCTGAAATATTCCCTTTTCCTTGACCTGAACAACTAGGATGCTGCCAACCAACAAAGGTACATGGCATAAACTGCATATGTCCTTCTGCCCCTACTGGGGACAAAAGAGGATCCATCGTTGAAAATTTCGTTTCAATGCGATGATGTGCGGCTAACAAAGTCCATGGAATTTCATATTCTTTTGCAGCTTCCTGGTAAATCGGTATATATTCTTCCGGAATATCTATATCCATCATCTTTTTAGGAGCATCTTGTAGCGTTTCAGTTAAGGTATGAACGATTGGAATTCTTTGTAGATCTCCCCAGTACACACTCGTTAAAACAAACAGAGTCATTGTAATAGGAACCATAAGTATGATTAACAATCCTCTTGTAACTGCAGACAATCGTTTCGTATTCTTTCGTTTTTTCATACATTCGCATCCCGTTTTTTTCATTATTTTATCACAGATGTACATACAACGTCACTTCATTTCAGTATGTACCATATCTTTCTATCTTCTCTACTTATCAAAAATACGAAAATTTACAATATATTTTCCTTTTAGTAGACTGAAAGAAAGGAGTGACGTAAAAATGTGGCAAGACTTTAAGAAATTCGCTTTAAAAGGAAATGTGATGGACTTGGCTGTCGCTGTCGTAATAGGTGCAGCTTTCAGTAAAATTGTTTCTTCCCTCGTTACAGATATTATTAGTCCGCTGATGGGTATTTTAATGGGTGGAATTGATTTTACTGGATTAGTTGTTGAAGTGGGCAAGGAAAAGCTCATGATTGGAAACTTTATTCAATCCATTGTGGACTTTGTCATTGTTGCCTTTGCCATCTTTATGGTCATCCGCATAATGATGAAATTCCAGCGTAAAAAAGAAGCGGTTGTTGAAGAAGGTCCAGCAATCGATGCGAAAGAAGCATTGCTTACTGAAATTCGCGACTTATTGAAAAACCAAAAAAATGATCAGTAACAAATCAATCAGTAATTTTATATATTGGTGATGCCAATTAAATTCATTCAAATGAAAAGGCAATAACATATTTAAAATATTAAATATGTTATCGCCTTTTTTGATATCTAATTGTACTAATATATTTGGTATTAGAAGATGGAAGCTTACCCATTGCTTGATTCGAATTTGATTGTTCTTACTCCTTTCAAAGAACCTCTTCTTATAAGAAGGAATTGAAAATCAGTTGTAGAATACCTAATAAAAAGAAGGAGGACACAACTTTGAATGAAAATCAGAAATTGTTAATGAATGAACTTGTGCAAGGGCAAGAAATCACCAAAGATAATTCTGATGAGATGATAGTTGAGATATTAAATGATTCATGGTATGAAGCTTCGGTTGGTTATGATCCTAAATTTCTTGGTGATGATTATGAGGTTCCACATCCAACATTCCAATGTGATGAACAGGATATTGCCACTCTAAAAGACGGAAGCAAGGTGCTTCATTACACTCATTTTTCGATAGTCATGAGTAAGTCACGCCGTTTAGCATATTATACGGTGGTAAATATTAATGGAAACCAATTGAGAAATATTCAACGTAATGATAAATGGTATCTGGATCCTCGTATCGAAATAGAATACCAATGTGGTCCTGATTTATATAAAAATAATCCACTTGATCGAGGACATCTAGTCCGCCGCAGTGATCCTAATTGGGGAGATGCAGCGGAAAAGGCGAATAAGGATACATTCCATTTCACAAATTGTGCTCCCCAACATAGCGATTTAAATCAAAAAATCTGGTTGGATCTTGAGGATTATATTTTAAATAATGCTGAAAACTGGAATTTGAAGGTGACAGTGTTTACTGGACCAGTTTTTAGGGAGGATGACATTGTTTACAGAGGAGTTAAAATACCTTCAGAGTTTTGGAAAATCGCTATTATGGTTAAGGAAGATGGTAACCTTTCTGCAACTGCTTATATGCAGACGCAAAAAGATCTTATTGAGAGTTTGGAATTTACCTACGGTGAATATAAAACTTATCAAGTTCCAATATCAAGAATCGAAACAATTACTGGTCTAAATTTTGGGTGTTTACGTAATCACGACCCAATTAATCCATTAGAATCACATGTGATTGAGGTACCAGATGATATAAAATTATAGAATTAACCTTTATTAATTAATCCAACTAAACAACCGTTAGTCGAGCACCCTTATACAGTATCCAGGAAAAATAACACGAAAACTAAAATAGGATAGTCAGTCCCCATAGAGGACTGACTATCCTATAAAAAAATATCTGTATTAAAATTTTACTTTCCTTGTTCAATTAAAGCTTCCATGTCTGTTGCAATCTCTTCTTTTGGCACATCTTGAAAGCCATTATAGCTTTTTACAACAACGCCGTTTTGATCAACTAAGTAGAAGCTTTGTCCATGGACTACTTGTGTTGAAGTAGGATCAGCTTTGACGAGAGATTTAAATGATTGTCTTGCAAACTGCTCAATATAAACAGGGTCATATCCCGAAAGCAATTCCCACTTGGCTTCGTCTGGTGGGTTAAATTTTGCTAGATAATCTGTTAAGATTTCAGGCGTATCTACATTTGGATCTACGCTGAATGCTACGATTTTATAATCTTCCACACCTAATTTGATTAATTCATCCTGCACCATCGTCATATTCATTGTCATAGGCGGACACACGGTTTCACAATTGGTGAAAATAAATGTTGCCAACCATACTTTACCTTTTAAATTTTCTAATGATACCTCTTCCCCACGTTGTGATTCGTGAGAAAAGGACTCAACTTCCCAATCCGTTTCTGCTTTAAACTTATTCGAGTTACATCCTGCCAAAATGATTGCGCTCAATGTTATGAATGTAAATGCTCTTGCTAATTTCTTCATGGACTCTCCCCACTTTCGCTCCTTTTCATCTTATCGAATGGAATTTACGAATTCAAGGGAGGAGTATCCAGGGATTCCGACGAATTTGTGTCTATGCATTTTTTAATGACAACAACGCTTCGTGTATGAGTTGAAGTTTTGTTTCTACTCTATGCATCAAATAAAAAGACACGAAGATCGGAAAACCAACTTCTTGAATTAACTTCAGCCATTGCTCCATAATTTAGCCTCCTATTCGTAATGAAAGGCCGCCCCTGTTTGCGGGCAGCCTTGTAATTTGTTATACCAGATCTGTTACATTTCGTTCGATCAATCGGGCATTAAATGCACTGGCAAGACCAAATCCATCTACTTCAAAAACCGCACTGGCAATAAGAGCTTGCATGCCCGTTTCTACTTCCTGTGCCGTTACATTCGCACGTGGATCATCCACGGAAACGGATAGTTTTTTGCCTCCCGCTGTTTCAAATTGCATTTCTAATACTTGTGCCATTTGTTAGTTCCCCCTCTTCATTAGTTTTGGATGTTACCAGTTTCAATTTTCTCTGCAGCGATAATCGGGAACGATGAAAAGCTAGATAAAATACTCGTCAATTCCGATAATTGCTCCGGTGTTGCTGTCTGTTTTACATTGCGGTACGTTTTCGCTTTTTTGATCATTTTTCCATCCTGAGTAAGTCCTGCATCATACGTTAAACGTACAACCGCTTCTTTAAAATCGACGTTTGCCATGTTGTATCACCTCCTTTCACTCATTACATAGAGAGAAAATATGAAAAAGGATACATAGGGCGTGTTTTTTTTGCTATAACCTTCTATAATAGAAGAATCGTGTATAAGAGGTGAGAATGTTGGGCTTAGATGGTTGGTTTTTATGGTTTATTGTATTTTGGGTATTTGTGCTTGCCGGCCTGTTTGCCATTGGTGGCTATTTTATGTTCCGCAAATTTTTAAAAGTGTTACCAAAAGATGATGGGAAATCTGTCCTTGACTGGGAAGAACATTATGTTCAAGAGTCTCTACACTTATGGGGAGATCAGGCGAAGCTTATGTTGAATGAACTGGTCACACCAGTTCCGGAATTATTCCGACCAGTTGCTAAACAAAAAATTGCGGGAAAAGTGGGTCAGATTGCGTTAGAGGAAAAAGCAAAATCCATCGAACATGATCATATAATTCGAGGTTATATTCAAGCAACACCGAAGCGGGATCATAAATTCCTACGTAAAAAGCTAGAGTCGATGGAAATTGATATGACTCCTTATGAACATTTGTTTTAGAATCCTATAAGAAAAAAGCCGACCTATGAAGTAAAGGTCGGCTTTTCTATGTGATGATTAGTGATTTTCTTTTCAAGATTCCTATATTGAATCAGCATCGCAATGCGCCAAGGTACAATCATTCCAAATGCGAGAATCCAGAACATTCCGCTTAACTCGCCAACATGAATGGTTGAGCTTAATATGACTTTTGCAATTAACCTCACAATCAACAAACCAATTAATATAAAAATGAATGCTTTTGATTGCTTCAAATAAATATCGTTATTTTTCACTTCAAATTTGGATGTCCAAATTAATACCAATGAAAAAAGTACACCTACACCTAGTGCCTCGGCAATTTGCATGGGCGGAACACGAAAATACTCAAAGACAAACATCAACGCCCCGGTAGACATGAATAATGGCGGCAAAATAATTTTCTTTGCACTGACCGGTCTTTTAGCAGATTTAGCGCGCACCGTCATCACAATTGTGCCCATGACCACTGCCATGATGGTTGAACCAATAATTAGCCATTGCGAAGGAATTTGTTTTAACAGTTCAAACATTGGATTCCTCCCATTTCTGTAATTCTTGTAGTTTTTCCAAAACTTCTTGTACAGCTACGAACCTAGCATACCGTATGTACTCTTTGCCTTGTAACATCAAAATGACAACAGGTGCTGTGAATAAACTGAGTTGCCCTGCAAGCTCAGGGACCTCTGCTGCATTTACGACATAAAACGGAATCGACACACTACTTTGGAGTACATCGATTTGCGGATATAAACCTTCACATACCGAGCAGTTCGTCGTTTTTACAAACAGCAATAGGTGTATTTCGCGTTGAACGACTTCCTGCCATTGTTCATAAGTAGTTATGGATTTCATCATCAACAACTCCTCTGCCTCATTTTATTTATTCTACCTGTTAAAACCCTTGGAAGTCACCAAAAATCGGACTCAACATACGGATAATAAATGTCATTCCGTCAAAGAATAATAAAATCCCGACTGCAATCATGATATAACCGCCAATTTTGACGATTTTCGCATTATGTTTTCGAATCCATCCAAGTCTCGTTATGAATAAAGACAGGAGGAAAAACGGAATAGCGAATCCAAGAACATAAGCAAGCATATACCACACGCCTGAACCTGGGTTATCTGCAGCTAATATAAACACAGAAGCCAAGATCGGGCCTGTACATGGTTGCCAACCAGCTGCAAAAGCCATGCCGATTATCACAGTACCAAAATAACCGGAGGGTCTATTTTTAAATTGAATTCTTCGCTCTTTCATTAAAAACTCAGGTTTGAAAACGCCAACAACAAGTAAACCAAATAACACGATGAAAATGGCTCCAACTTGGCGAATTAAATCTTGATTCTGCTGGAAAAACGTATAGAACAAACTTGTGCTAAACCCTAGCGCAATAAATATACTGGAAAAACCAAGTAGGAAAAATAACGTATGCAACATTCCGCGTCTTTGCAAAATGCCTCGTTCCGTTTTCAGTTCATCCAACGTCATACCAGTAATATAAGAAAGAAATGCTGGATATAAAGGCAGAGTACACGGCGAGATGAAACTTAAAAAACCGGCTCCAAATGCCAATAATAAATTGATATCAGTCGTCATCAAAGTCGCTCCTTTTCAGTACTCCTAACATCGTATCAAATAATCAGTCAAATGACGTCAATATTGCTTGTGACATTTTTTTGTCCAAGTAAAAATGCTGGGTAGTTGTTAACATTCTTTAAATCCAGCTCTTAATAGTTGTTATTTCTAACTAGTGTAATTTATTTACAGATACCAGTCTTGAATAACTCTTAACTGGAATATCTTTAAATTAGTCAGTCTTTATAGTCTTTATTGAAAAATTGGAAGAAACTTAGGAGGATTAATTCTGAAAGCAATTGTGTGTTACAAATATGGTTCACCTGATGTTCTTGAAATGTCAGAGGTGGAAAAACCCACCCCCGAGGACAATCAAGTACTTGTTAAAGTTCATGCAGCATCCGTGAACTATGGTAACCTGGTTCTTTTGAGAGGAGAACCGTTCTTAGCCCGCTTTGCTTTCGGACTACTAAAACCTAAATACACCATACCTGGCGGTGACATAGCGGGTCGAGTTGAAGCAGTCGGGAAAGATGTTAAACAGTTTCTACCTGGCGATGAGGTATTCGGAGATTTATCAGGTTGTGGATGGTCTGGATTGGCCGAATATGTAGCTGTTCCTGAAAATGCGTTAGCCACAAAGCCAGCCAATATTTCCTTTGTGGAAGCTGCTGCTGTACCTATGGCGGGAGTCACAGCCTTACAGGGACTTCGGGATAAAGGCAAAATTCAGCCAGGACAAAAAGTATTGATTAATGGTGCCTCTGGTGGCGTGGGGACTTTCGCAGTACAGATTGCCAAATCATTCGGGGCTGATGTTACTGCTGTGTGCAGTACGAGAAATTTGGGTATTGTACAATCGATTGGAGCAGACCATGTCATTGACTATACAAAGGAAGATTTCACAAAAAAAGCGGAGCGTTATGACCTGATTCTTGCTGTTAACGGATATCAACCCATTTCTGCATATAAGCGTGCATTAAATCCCCATGGAAATTATGTTGTGGTCGGAGGTGCAGGTGCACAACTTACTCAAGCAATGTTTCTAGGACCTTGGCATTCATTTATCAGCAATAAAAAAATGGGGAACATGTTACAAAGAGCAAACCAAAAAGATCTGATTTATATGAAAGAACTACTTGAGGCCGGCAAAGTAAAACCAGTGATTGATAGATGTTATAAGTTCAGTGCAGTACCTGATGCTTTCAGGTATTTTGAAGAAGGTCACGCTCAAGGGAAAATTGTCATCACTGTGTGAAAAAGTTGTTGAAATAATATAGTAGCGAAAAAGCTAGAAAAGATTAATTTAATGAAAATATAAGAACGCACATTTTAGATTTTTATGAAATGTGCGTTCTCTTACATTCCAGGGATATTGGCGATGGCTTGAGTCAGTAACATTACTTTGCTTGTATAAAAATACTGATTAAGACAACTGTGCCATAAAACTCGATTTGAAAAATTAACTTCTTTTTAGTTCAGCAACAAACCGATAGAATATCAAATAAGTGCTTTAAACAAGGAATTTGATAATGTATGAAACGATTATTCTGTCGGTTGCAGTTTCCAATACTACAGAGATATGGATAGAATGAATTTAAACAAATGACTCATCCTATAAAAAAGGAGATGAGCTCAATTTTGCGAAAAACTTTTATTGCACTTGGACTTATTATGACATCCAATGCAACACTTACACATATTCCGTCAATTGCTCATGCAGAAGGAGAAATTCCAGCCTACGCTAAGTGGGGACAGCTCGCGGTTTTAGAGACAAAATCTAAATATCCTGATGCTGATATTATTGACTACTTGCACGAAGGCAGAGAAACTAAAGAAGATTCAACAATTGAAAAATTTAAGCTATGGTTAAAAGATGGGAACAAAGAATTTGGTGTTTTCGTAAGGATTGAATTTAAAACCGATACCGAAGAAGTTGTTAATATTGAATTTCAAGAAACGGATAGATAAGTCATAATGTTTGAAGTCCGACATATGTATTGGCAAAACATATATTTCATTAATAAAGAGCAATGACTATTTCAAGTCGTTGCTCTTTTTACCTACTCCATACGTCGGGTCAATAGTGCACTCGGCTGAAATTCAATTGATTTTGCTTGATACATTTTGTCCCGATCTTCATAAACAATTACAAGTTGACCAATAAAGCCAGCTGGAGATATTTGAGCTGGAATTGTTGCAGTAAGTTGTTGGTCTTTTACTTCGTATTTAATAATACTGCCAAACCCAATATCTTCAAATAAATTTTCAGGTTGCACATCTAAAGGAGTGATATCAACTTTATATTCTTTGTCACCTACTCTTAATTCGGCTTCTTCAGTCGATAGCTTGGTTTTTACATTTTTATAGATAATAGCCATAGGATCGTCAACAAGTACGTTAGCCAATCCATTCGTATATCCATAAACATAAACTTCTTGAAGTAATGCACCAGTACCATAACCGAGCGTTAAAATTATTATTAGCTCTTTCTTCTGGTCTTTGTTAATATCTTCGTAAAAAATTTTCGGGGCATACGTAGGATTAGTGACGTTCATCCAAAAAGGTCTGGAATAAGTTTCACCTTTGAAATCGATTTTAAAATCTCGATATTGGCTATCCAAACCCTCCATTTTTTTTGCATACAAGGTAATATTCTCTTCAGTTGACTTTGCGACAATTTCATATCCTTGAAAGGATACTTTCTCCCTAATTCCAGGCATCTTTGCTTCAGAAGAAATATATGAACTCTCCAGTATTTCATCCTTATTAGATGCATCACTGAAGAGCGTTATCTCTTCAGAATGTAAAGATAAAGAAAACACTCCGAAAACAATAAATATTATTAATATCCATCCATTTTTCATTTTCATCACCACGGTTAGCTTTCCCGTTATAATGAGTTTTATCCCATCTTAACTATCCTACATAGTGATTAACCGTCTTACTAATACTCCTTGTCTTAAAAATTCAAGAGTATAGTAGTTAATAAAAGTGATGACCGGAATAAATACTAAAACTAAAATACCCAAGCTACAACATGTAATATATGTCACTGCAAAATCAAGTTAAACTTCACATAATGATGCTTGCTTTTCTGTAAGCTCTACTTCGAAGCCTAAATCTTGCAACATTAAATAGTCTTTATTCTCCGCTTGACCTTCTGTCGTTAAATAGTCGCCGACGAAAATACTGTTTGCTGCATATAGACCCAATGGTTGGAGTGAACCAAGATTCACCTCGCGACCACCCGAAATACGAATCTCTTTTGTTGGATTCATAAAACGGAAAAGTGCCAATACCTTCAAGCAATAGCGCGGGTTCAGTTCGTTTGTACCTTCCAGTTTTGTACCATCAATGGCATGCAGGAAATTTACTGGTATCGAGTCCGCATCTAAGCGGCGAAGTGCACGCGTTATATCAACTACATCTTCCATCGTTTCTTTCATACCAACGATTGCGCCTGAACATGGAGAGATACCATGTTTTTTTACAATTTCTACCGTATTCACACGATCTGCATATGTATGTGAAGTCGTGATGTAATCGTGATGGCGTTCAGATGTATTTAAGTTGTGATTATAGCGATCTACACCAGCATTTTTCAGCTGCTCGGCTTGTTCTTCTCTTAATAGTCCTAAGCAAGCACATACTTTCAATCCGTATTTTACTTTAATTTCTTCTACTGCCTCACTGACAACATTTACGTCTCTACGTGTTGGACCACGGCCACTTGCAACGATACAAAATGTACCGATTTGATTTTCAAATGCATGCTTAGCACCTGCCAATATCTCTTCTTTGGATATAAACGGATATTTTTCGATTGGTGCAGTTGATCTTGACGATTGTGAACAATAACCGCAGTCCTCTGGGCAATAGCCACTTTTTGCATTCATAATCATATTTAATTTCACTTTTTTCCCGTAATAATGCTTCCGGATTGTAAAAGCACCATGCAGTAAGGGTAGCAGTTCATCATCTTCTGTTGTTAAAATTGCCAATGCCTCTTCATTTGTTATTTCTTTACCGTCAATGACTTCCTGAGCTAATGTTTGCCAGTTCATTTTGTGTGCCTCTTTTCGTAGAATGTATTGTTTTCAATAATGGATATATACGAACTTGTTGTGTCCTGATAATAAAAGCGACATTTATCAATAATTTCACTCGTTTTTACAGGTTTTGTAAGGTATTACTCTATGTCCCTGCATTTGGAGATGACGCATGAATACTGTTGTGATAAACGTTATTCCAACATATGTATCAGTACCTACCACAAAATGTTGTAATGTAATTCCCTCATTTACCAATTATCTTAAAAAGATTAATCTAAAAAACATTTGTGTTAACCTATTTGATAAATAGGTTAACACAAATGTTTTTGACTTAAAAGGTTTATGAAATAATTGAATCGAATTACATAAAACGTACTTATAAAAAATCATTGGAAAACAGAGTAATGACGATTTTTCAAATAACGAAGGAGCGAATACCCAATTATTTAACCGAAAGGTAATTCAACTTTTGCAATCGAAAAAGCGATTTTTGAGTTTATATTTTCTACTAAGCTGTAGGCTACTGAAGGGGTTTTATCAGAAGTACTCTTTAAATATAAAAATGTCTATCAAATCTAATTAATTTGATAGACATTTTTCATCGTTTTAGTTTTTAACCGCTTCTTCCACGATACCGTTCTGAAGCAAGTACATTTTGTGATAAAGCCCTTTGCTGGCAAGTAATTGCTGGTGATTGCCCCGTTCGACAACCTCTCCTTGATGAAGAACCAAAATCAGCTCTGCATCTTGAATCGTACTCAATCGGTGTGCAATTGCAATCGTAGTTCGTCCTTGACGCATTTTTTCAAGACTAGATTGGATCGCCACTTCAGTTTCCGTATCAATGTTAGCAGTTGCCTCATCCAAGACTAAAATCTTTGGATCCGTTGCCATTGTACGTGCGAATGCAACGAGCTGTCGTTGTCCACTCGAGAAAGTTGAGCCTCGTTCGGTCACTTTTTGCTTATAGCCTTCAGGTAACTGATTAATAAAGCCATCAGCTTGAACAAACTCAGCTGCAGCTCGGACTTCTTCGTCTGTCATATGTTGATTATGCAAACGGATATTGCTTTCAATGTCCCCGAAGAACAAGAACGGATCTTGCAGCACGAGACCCATTTTATCTCGTAATTCCTGAGCCTTGAAAGCCTTAACAGATTGACCATCTATCAAGATATCACCTTGTTCGAATTCATAAAAACGCATTAATAAATTGATGATGGAACTTTTCCCACTACCTGTATGACCGACAAGAGCTACCGTTTCCCCAGGGTTTGCAGTAAACGATATATTTTTCAATACATCTGTTTGTCCATCGTAAGAAAATGTCACATTTTGGAATTCAATTTTCCCTGCATCAATTCGTGCATCCGTATTCGTCTGATTTGGTACTAGTTCCTCTTCATCTAGCAATTTGAAAACCCGAGATGCAGCAACAATTGCTTGCTGGAAAATGGATAGCCGTTGCATGACTTGGTTAATCGGTTCAAAGAATCGGTCGATATACGTCACGAATGCGTAAATCACACCCACTTCGATTGTATTGCTGAAAGAAGTAACCCCGAAATAGCTCAGCAACATAATAAGTGCAAGTGCATACACCAGATCGATCGCGGGACGCAGTAACAAACTATCCATTTTGATGTTGCGCTTGCCAGCTTTCCAGTGCTGTTCATTGATGTCATTGAATTCATCTTTCAATCGCGGTTCTTGTCGGAAAGCCTGAATCATGGACATTCCTTGAAGTGATTCCGCCAGTTTTGCATTCAATTGGCTCAAACGTTCACGCAAATCTTGGTAAAACACTGAGCTGTATCGACGGTATGTTTTGATAATCATAAATAAAATCGGTAATAGCAATAAGGTAACGAGCGCCAACTTGACATTCAGAATAAACATCGCGATATAGACACCGACCACTAAAAACCCACTTTGCAAGAAACCAACCAAGACACTGACGAACATATCTTTAATGGCTTCCGTATCATTCGTTACACGAGATACAATGCTACCGGCAGGCGTTTTATCAAAATAACGCATCCCGAGGTTCTGTACTTTCGTAAAGACATCAATACGCATCTGCTGAATAATTTTCAGTGCAATCTCCTGGAATTTCAGCAGCTGGAAATAGCTGATGAAAACATTAGAGATTTGAATGAATAAATACGCACCCGCAAGGCCCACTAATGGTCCCGTTGGAAAGTTTTGAACGGTCAAATAATCATCAATGAACGTTTTGATTAAGATCGGTCCAACAACATCTCCGATTACGGTAAGTCCAAGGAGGAACAAGGCAAATGTAATGACCTTTTTATGTGGTTTCAAATAAGAAATGAGCCTTCTTAAGATAATGCCTTGATCTTTTCCGGTTAGTTTTGGCTGTTCTTCCATTACACCTCACCTCCCATTTCAACTAGTGCTTCTAATTGTTGTAACTGATACATTTCATAGTACCGTCCTTTTCGTTCCATGAGTTCTTCATGGGAACCTTTTTCAACAATTGTCCCTTCATGAAGCACAATAATCTGATGTGCATGTTGAATCGCGCTTAATCGGTGTGCTGTGATAATCGTTGTTTCATCAGTACGTGTTGCTTTCAGTGACTCAAGAATCGCTTCTTCTGTCCGTGCGTCAACGGCAGATAACGAATCGTCCAAAATTAACAATTCTGGTTTCATCATCAATGCACGAGCAATCGAAATCCGCTGCTTCTGTCCACCTGATAACGATACGCCTCGTTCACCGACGATGGTTTCATAACCATTTGTGAATTTTAGAATGTCCTCATGAATGTGTGCGAGTTGAGCAGCTTCATACACTTCTTCGATTGGAGCACTAGTATTCGCAAAGGCTATATTTCCAGCAACCGTCGTTGAAAACAAGAAATGATCCTGCGGTACATAACCAATAGCTGAACGAAGTCGTTCTTTTTTATAAGTATTGATTGAATGACCTCCGTATGTAATACACCCGTCATAGCCTTCAAATTCACGTAATAACAGCTTCAAGATCGCCGTTTTCCCTGATCCTGTCTTACCGACAATGCCTAACGTTTCCCCACGTTTCAATGTGAAGTGAACATTTTTCAGGGCAGCACGTTCATCTTCCGGGAACTTAAATTCATCAATATGAACTTCCAGGTTGCCTTGCGCTTTTACATCCAGTGCTTGCTCTGCATCATCAATATCAATTGGTTCAGCAAGCAATGCGCGAATCCGGTCGTAAGATGCACGTCCACGTTCAACAATATTGAATAGCCAACCAAAAGCAAGCATTGGCCAGACAAGTAATCCAAGATACGCTGTAAATGCGATTAAGTCTCCGATCGACATTTCTCCAGCAACAATAAATCGCGCACCGAACACAATAGATAAGAAAAACGATGCACCGACTATTGCCGAAATTGTAGGATCAAACAGTGAATCCACTTTCGCAACATGAATATTCTTTTCCACCACGTCATCCGATAACTGGACAAAGTCTTGAATGTCTTCTTTTTCCTGTCCAAATGTTTTGATGACTTTGATTCCCGAAATACTTTCTTGTGCTTTATCATTCAAGTTTGAGAACGCTTCCTGCGCAAAGTGGAAACGGTTGTGCAGCATTTTCCCATAGTAATTTGTCAAATACGCCATAATTGGCATAGGAATTAATGCAATAAGCGTTAACTTCCAATTGATTGTAATCGCCATCGCTGCAATAACAAATCCGCCAGTAGTGAGTGAATCCACCAGCGTCAAGACACCCGCTCCTGCTGTTTGTTGAACGGCTGATAAATCATTGGTCGCATGTGCCATTAAATCGCCAACACGACGCTTTTGATAAAAACGTGGTGACATGCGCGTAAAATGTTGGAATAAACGTTCGCGCAATTGGCGGGCAAGTAAAATTGCCGAGCCAAAAATCATCATGCGCCAGTAATAACGAATGATATACATGGCTAGAGCGGCTCCTGCCAGTAACATCAGCCACTTCACAAGCGCTTCGCCTGTCAAAGTGCCCAATCGAATTTCATCGACGACATACCCTATTATTTTAGGTGGCAGCAGTTGCAAAAACGCAACGACCATCAGCATCAAGATACCGACGATATACTGTTTCTTTCTCTCTTTAAAAAACCACCCTAAGTCTAAAAATACTTTCACGCAGTAATCCCCCGATTCTTTTTTACAGACTTTACTAGTTTAGCAAATGTTCCGAATTTAGAGAAGATACTAATTGGTAATTATTCGGAGTGAAAATTAGTTTATAGAAACAATCAAAGCTTTTGTTAGCTAAAAAATGCAGAATGCCATTTATTCCATCGTCTCGTTTCTGTCGTTTCAAATGACATTCTACATATTGTCTATCCCTGACCTGGTATGCCTAACTAAGTCGTAACTTCACTATTCATTCGGCCTTATGTCCACCGATTAATTTGGAACGAGCTCTTGCTGTGCCGGCATCCGTGTAGGAAACGGCACGCAGTAAAGCGGCCGAACCATATTTGCTGCGAATGTGATCCATAGCAGAACCAAGCTTTCGCTTGCGCCACTTTTCTGCTTCAAACAAGCTGAGCTGCATCGAATGCTCCGGCTCCATATTCGATAAAGTGACGGACAAACGTCGGACGGGACGGTCATCAAAATGTTCATCCAGCAGCTTTACACACATCTTGTAAATTTTCATTGTGTCGTTTGTGGCTTCTTCCATCGAACGGGAACGATGGAACCCGCCGCCAAAAGCATCTTTACTGTACTCCGCACCGAGGTGAACGGTACGCCCGACTTTTCCCGCTTCCCGCGCACGTCTCGCCACGTCTTCCGTCATTTCAAGGACAACTGCGAGAATGTCTTCTTTTTTCCGGTAATCACGAAATAGAATTTGCCCTTTTCCGTAACTGACTTGGCCTTCGATAAGAGGTGCTCCAAGATCCGATAAATCAATCCCCCAGGCATGATGATACAGTTGGTTTCCCATTACCCCGAATTTCGCTTCAAGTGTCGACAACTTCGTTTTCGCGAGATCCCCGACGGAAAAAATCCCCATGGCATTCAAGTTTTTTTCCATTCGCGGTCCGATTCCCCACATTTCGCGAAGAGGCGATACCGGCCATAACTTTGTTGGGACATCCTCATAAGTCCAGCGAGCGAATCCTGTTTTTTTAGCATCCAAATCAAGCGCCAACTTCGACATCAACATATTCGGACCCATGCCCATCGCAGATGGCAATTGAAACTGCTCCAGTAAATCGTCCTGAATGCGCTGAATGGTTTGCTCGACAGGTCCCCATAATCGTTCCGTTCCAGCCAAATCGATAAAACTTTCGTCCACGCTGTAAACATGAATCGCTTCTTTCGGCACATACTCACTAAGCAAACGCGTAATTTCCATAGACACCCGCACAAAAAAGCCCATTTTCGGTTCAATCAGCCGAATGTCTGGGTGATCCGGGATTTCAAATAAGCGAGTTCCTGTCTTCACACCAAATTCTTTTTTTAATGGTGGGGAAGCCGCTAACACGACGCTTCCCTTCTGTTGCTGATTCCCAATAATCGCAATCGGGGTTTTCATCACGTCAAGTCCTTCATCCGCTGCCGCACAGCTTGCATAAAAACTCCGCATATCGAGACAAACGATTTTCCGATCGGGATATTGTTCATACATGATGTTCTCCTCCTCAAAAACGAACAAATGTTCTTTTACTCTTTATTGAATTATACCCCGAACGAATGTTCTTAATCAATGGATGGAAAATATTTTCATTTTGAGGTGAGGAAACTTTCAGGTTGAAGGAATGGCACTCCAGGTAGACAGAATGGGAATCTAGGTAGACAGAATGGGAATCTAGGTAGACAGAACAGTTGTCCAGGTAGACACAATAGCACTCCAGGTTGCACAAAATTAAGAAACCCAAAAATTCCCCAAAGAAAAAATCGTTCGAAAGAGATCGAACACTTTAAATTAGTCTTTCAACTGGGCACGGGGAAGTCCTTATTATTATTTCTCCTAAAGGATGTAATATAAAAAAGAGTTCAAGCCAAAGACTTGAACTCCTCCATTTGTGTCTACTCATACTATAATCGTGGGTCTACAGGATCTGACTCCATTGCCAATGTTGCAAGTACACATTCATGTACTCTTTCAATTGATTCACCATTTTTATACCTTTTAATGCCTTCTACTCCTAGCGAGAATTCCTTAAGAGCAAGTTTTTGTTTTTTTCCTGTATTCCTATTTTTAAGACGTTCCAGGTTACTCGGTAGCAAATAATCCATCCCATAGATAATATTGAGATACTTTCTTCCCCTTACTTTTATTGCGGGTTGAAGCAGCTTCCCTTTATTCCTAGCAATGAAGAACTCCGGTTTGATTACAATTCCTTCGTGTCCCTCACTTGTTATGTCCTGCCACCAATGAATGACTTCTTCTTCACTTGCCTCATCCATAATGATTTTGTATTCCGTTTCCATAAACAGGCTGGATATCCTTGCAAATTGTCGATTCATTTCCATATGCCATGTGTGGGGATGGTCAAAGAATGTCTGGTTGCTATGAGCAAGAACATGGAATGGCGCAATCCTAATGGAATTCACGTCCTCTATTTCCCAGCAGTATTTTTGGAAAACTTCTTTAAATGTATAGGCGTTTTCAAGCTTTTGCTCGTATTCTTCCAACCAGTCTTTTAAAGCTTCATTCCCTTTAACAGCGGATTCAATCTTTTCCTTCAGCTTCATTCGATCTAGTATCGCATTTTCCGAAACATGCGCGTATTGGCTACTGATCAACTCTTTTGCTTTCAAGTTCCAAGGCATGATTTCAGCATCCAGTAATAAATAGTCAGTACCATACTTTTCAAAATAGCCGTTTTCATGCAAATTCCGATTGATCCGACCAACTATTTGTTCCTCAATAGCGATATCAAAAAATCGTCTACCTGTTCTTGTATAGATAACTCCCAGTGAATCTATGCCCGTATGTTTTTTGGAGGATTCTGTATCTTTAAACAAGAAAAGAATTGCACGGCTTCCCATATGTTTCTTTTCAGCAACCAACGTTTGAATCCCCTGGCTCCTGTAATAGTCGATTGCTTCTTTAGGATGCTCCAGGAAACCATCTAAAGCAGATGGTTTTGGGGTTGGGCTCATGGTTGGTGGGATGTAGATTAATTGTTCAATTGGTATCGTGAAATGAGATACCGTATCAATTGCAGGTTTTACGATTTCCTGATGTATTTTAACTTCTCCTAATTCTTCTGTAAGCACGGAATAGCCATTGATGAACTTGCCGATATTCGGCGGATTCAAGCGGTTTTTCTCCCATTCTTTTAATGGATTGTCAGGAGTTCCAGAGTAGTCTTCCTTTGCTTTTACGGAGAAGAATTCTCTTTCGGGATATCGATAAGCAGTCAATGAACCCCCAAACACCACACCTTGATCGATGTTAATCGTGTTATTGATCAGAAGAGGGGTAGGCTTGGGATCATGTCCCCAAACAATCAGGGAACTTTTCTTATGCGAGATAAACCAATCTTTACGGACTGGCTTATCATCAAATCCATCCGTATCTCCATATCGGCAAAAGTCACTTATTGCTTCAGATTGCTTACCAATGAATTCATCCTTTATCCCGGCATGAGTACAAATCAGGGTCTGGATTCCGTTCTTCGTAAATACATAATGGGAGGGAGCTCGAAGAAGAAACTCCTTAAGCACCAGTTTTATCTCTTCTGTTTTTTCGCTTCCAAATTCCATTTCAAATGCCCTGTATTCTTCTTCCACCTTTTCGTCTCCATGGTTCAAGGTGACATCTCTTCCATCCAGCCACCTTGCAATTTTCCAGCCATGATTGCTGTCAATCATATAGGCTAGGTTTTGCTCAACGTGTTCATGGACAAAAAGCATGGTTTTAAGTGATTGGGGTCCTCTACTCATGACATCGCCAATGGAAACGAATTTTCGGCCTTGCGGATGAAGAAAAAGACCTTTTTCATTCTTTTCATAGCCCAATTGATTCAGCAAGCAAATCATTTCGTCAAAGCAGCCGTGTATATCTCCGATTATGTCGATTCCATTCTGAATATCTTTTTCTATAGGATTTTTAGATCTAATGAATTCCAGATTATCGAATTCTTTAATCATATAAACGGACCTGTATCCTTCTTTTTTCAGGTAATTCTTTTCCCTTTTGAATGTCTGAAACTGTTGTTTAATGCGTTTTTTTCCACGAGGATTTTCTCTTCCTGTATCCCGTGAAAGCAAGTCCTCTTCTGCTATATCAAAAACAATTGACAAAATAGGGACATTGTTTTTCCGGGCCAATGCAATGTATCGTTTTCTGTCATCCGGATGAAGATGAGTTGCATCCACAAAGGTCAGTTTGTTCAACCTTGCCCTAGCATCAATAACTGTATCCATCATTGAGAAAGCTTCCCTGGAGATGGTCTGGTATTCATCCATCAAATTGTCTGCTTCATCTTTCGGTCTGTCCCGCCAGTCAATGAATTCTATATCACTTACCAAAACCCGAAAGTCATCTGAACTTATGACCTCTGATGGAAGAATCTCATTTTTTTCAATCATGCTTTTCAACAATGTGGATTTACCGCTATTGGATGGGCCAACCAGCAACACTATTCCTGCATGTGGTAATCTGATTTGCATAGTTAGTCCTCCTTTCTTTTGAAAATGCACATTTGTGTTGGGAAACCGTGAGAAGCATGCTCCTCGCCAATTCCATCAAACTGAAGTTCATAGTCATTGCTGTGGTTCCGCTCTGTGCACCATTGACGGAATTCCGCTCTAGTCCATTCAAACCGATGGTCATTGTGACGAAGATGTTCTTCCATATCGTATAGCTCATTGTATTCTCTATTTGGAGTAGTGATAATTAAGGCAGGTGGCTGATAGTCATCTAGCAACGTATCCATCGCCTTCGGCAAACGGGTTTCGTCTATATGCTCGATTACCTCGCACAAAATGATGACATCCTTGTCCTTCAATCTTTCATCATAGTAAAAAAGAGAACCCCAAAGTAATTCCGGGATTACAAATTTCTCTTTATTCTTCACTTTATTGAATCGTTCCAATGCTTTAAGTGAGGCAGCTTCCGACGGTTCCACTGCCAGGATTTCTGTTATGCCTTCCACAAAACCAAGTTGCACTGAAAGTTTGCCTTCACCTGAACCGAAGTCAATGACACTTCTAGGTTTCATTTGGCTTACGGTATTAACAATTTTTTCATAGCGTAACTCATTTAAGCGAACCTTTTTCACCGGTTCTACCTTTTTCTCATCTTTACTCGAATTTTCCACTAAGCTATAAATTTCTTTAAACCTGAGAGCTTGGCGATAAATCAGGTCACGCAACGGATGCTGATCTAGCCATCCTTCCCCATACCTCTCCAGTTTTTCAATTTCTTTTTCATCAATGAAATAATGCTTGTAGTTATCGATGACAGGAATCAATACAAACAGATGCCTTAATCCTTCTTGCAGCGTCTTCATACCTTTTATAGAAAGATATCTAGCAGAACTCTTGGTTTTAATGGGAAATGAGTATTCAATTTCTGGACGGTTAATTGTTACTTCATATCCTATCGGTTCAAATAAATTCATTAATTTTTCATCTGATAGAGAAGAAACCACTGGTCCAAACTCAAAATTAAAAGAAAAAGGATGATTTACCCACATTAAATGTTCTTCCTTTGGCTGCCCATTCAATGCCGTCCCTAGAGCAGACCTGATAAACGAACAAAAGATGCTGCTTACTGCAAACTCCCGATCGTTTATGTAGTGTGTAATGTCATATGAATTTGAATTGTTTTTTACCAATTCAATTGGATCTGGCGTGACAAAAATCGTCACTTCCAACTCTGTCTCTGTAAACTTACTATAAAATAGCCTTACGAGATGGCCTTTGTGATTTCTCTCATAAAGGTTGTTTGGATTCTTTGACAATAAATATGATATTGCTTGAACGTTGTCACCTGATGCTTGAATTGATAGTTGCATTCGGTATGCTCCTCTCTTACAAAGAAACCCTAAAAGTATTGAAGTAAATATATCACATCATTCATTAATTAACTCGTGCATTCTTAATGACTTTAATGCCTGATTTTTAATATCGTTCTTTGATGGCATTTTTAGCACACTTAACAATACCAATACATACTTAAACTTGATTCTTAGTTCAATAAGAAAAGGGCTGCCGAAGCAACCCAATGATTTTTAACTCAAACAGCTTGTGAGATGAATAAGAATCCATCTAAATGATTTGATTTTAGGATTATCATTTAACTTTCAATTGACGGTACCTGCCAAAGCTCACAACCCATAATATAAGGCCAGTGAGACCAAGGACCAAGAGACCTTTTTGGAAAGTGTATCGGTTATCGACTAGGAGCACACGATTCTCCTGTGTGAGAATACGGTGGAAATCTAGATACTGGAATGGATTCCATGGGGATGTGCCGACCATTGTCCCGACGAACAATACGCTACCCGTGAGTAGGAAGGTTGCTCCCGCATGTCGAATCCATAATGAAAGGAAGAAATAGACTGTATAGATGAAGAATACCATCAAAAGTGTCATCCATAGAGCCTGGATAAAGTAATCGCTAAGCGAGATGAAATGAAACGTGTCATAGTCCCCATTAGGTACAGGCGTTCGGTTGCCAAAGGCACTTGGATCTGGACCGTCATAGACCAACACTGGGTATGCCAGACTTCCGATGCCCCGGTCTAGTATACTAAGTAGAAGCGGAACCGTGGAGATGATACCTGTAAAAAGGATCGTATGAATCAGGCCGACCAGATATTTTGCGATAAACACCCGTCCCTTAGAGACCGGGAGTACCTGGAAAAAGTGCAGCCCTCTTTTTTTCCGCATGCTCTCACTCGATACGCTATTCCCAAACAGGAAGGCTCCGAGAAGAATCGTAATCGGGATTAAAAAGTATTGTGTGAATTGATATAAAATGTTCCATCCTACCGTCCCATACCGTTCCGTCTTTTGTTCCCATTGTGCAGCAGAAAACCCTGTGAATTTATTATATAGAGTAGGCTTGAGACTATATAAAAAGACATCCTGGGCTGGCGGTATCAGTCCTTTCTCAAGCAGTTGCTGTTTCTCTTCATAAGATGCGCGAAGAGTGAAGTGGTCGACACGCTGTTCCTCAATGCTGACTTGAGCCTCCATAGGATTTTCAACTACCATCTGCAACCCATCAAGATCCGCTGAGTAAATATAATCCCAGTCGCCGCTATCATAAGCGATTTTTAAGTCCTCATATTTCTTTATACTCATACCAAAACGGTCCGCCATGAAGGCCTGTTCGTCAGCAGTCGCTGTGTCTCCCGCCTGTTTTGCCTTTACTGCCGCAGCATCTGCCTCGGCTGCCCACTGACGGAATTGGTCGATACGATTTTGAATCAGATTCTGATTCGTCGCTTCCATATCACGAGCCGCCTCTTTGTTGAACAAATAGAGTGCGCTGATGGCAAAGATACAGATAAATATGGCAATCCAGGTGCCTTTCCGTTTCCAGATTTTTTTCACTTCAAAACGAAATGTGTGCATCTTACACACCTCTCTTTCGATTGATTGAAAGTGTCCCAATTACTAGAAGGACTATAGAAAATAGAAGGAGGAGATAGATTCTCCATTGTGTTGAATACTGATCAAGCAAAGTTTGTTGAACTTGCAGTGCAGATAACGGATTCCATTGGAAAGGTTCTCCATTAATCACGAGCAAAGCTCCTCCTGCCACCACCAGTATGGCAATCAAATAACTGAGCAGCGTAGACCGGAACGTATAGCCGATGAACCAGCCAAAAGTCAGTACCAAAATAAGAGCCATTCCTCCTAGAACCAGTCCATTCTGTATCACATCTGAAATCTGAATCCAGTTCCCTCCCACTTCTGCGAACGGATAAGCTGACTGGTTCTCCAAAGCATCTGTGAACTGTGACGCAAGGATATAGGCAGAGACTGTGACGACTGCCAGCCACATCACCCCTGCGATCAGGAAACTGCCGAGTTTGATGAGCATATAGCGCGCTCGTGAAATCGGTAAGGTATAAACGAGTCGAACATTCTTCTCCTCATATTCTCCTGTCACTGATGACAAGAGGATGAGCAAAAGGGCCAAAAATCCAAACCCCGTCAATGCATAGGACAGGACCAGCTGTGTAAAGAGGAGTGGTTGAATTGTCAACTTTAAATCCTCTTTCGGCAACCCTTTCCGAATCAACTCGTCATTGAGTCGGGTCACTTGGTCCATCTCTGTTTCACTCAAATAAAATGTTCCGCCAAGAGCCTTAAATTGTTTGGCCGTTTGGTAGAGCGTATTCTCCATCGTCAATTCGTCCATGGTCTTCTGAGATTGGATAGCATCGACCACCTCATTTATTTGCACATAAACCATACTGCCAACCTGCACTTGTTCCTCAAGCTCAGGAGAAGGATTGTCTTCTAATACTTTTCTGTTCCCCTCCAGCTCCATCGAAACATCTCGTGCAAACTTACTGAAGTAGGTAATTTTCTCCGCCCGGACACTTTCTTGCTGCCAGACGTTGCGGACAAATAGAAGAGTGACTGCAGTTATCGAGAAAACAAGAAAATAGAGAAACAGCTTTGAGCGGAATAGTTTTTTAAACTCAAATAACAGCAAACTCATACTCCAACCTCAACTTTATGAAAGATCTCTTCATATAGTGTTTCAGAACCGCTCGTCACTTTATCCATGTCTAGGACCGTTAATCCGTTTTCATGTAGCAAAGCCAAAATCGAAGCCAGATGATCCGTTTTCGTCTCAACATGTATTAATCCTTTATCGAACCATGTGTTCTCTCCATATTCTTTTATCAGTTCAAACGCCCGTTCGCTATTTGCAACCCTTAGACGGTAGACGATTCGCTCGTGTTCAGTCGTATCCACGAGTGTCAACTTTGCATCCTTTAGGAATAGGATCTTGTTCGTGACTTTATCTACCTCAGCTAGGTTGTGTGACGACAATATTATTGTAGCTCCATTACTTGCAAGCTCGCCTAATATCTTTCTCATTAAAATTGCACTTGACGGATCCAGGCCATTAAGGGGCTCATCAAGCAAAATCACTTTTGGTTGAGGTAAGATGGCCATGGCCAAGAGGAGGTGCTGTTTCATCCCTAATGAATAGTCGCCTACCTTTTTCTTGAGATAGCTCTCCATTCCTACATACATGGCCACTTCCTGAATTCCTTTTTTCGGCAGCTTATGTACGTCTCGTATATATTTCAGATGGTCATATCCGGTCAGATAGTCAAAAAGGACGCTATTATCCTGCAAATACGCTAACTCTTTAAACACTTTCGGATTTTGATTCGACTTCCCCATGATGCTAATGCTTCCGGCATTAGGTCGAAGAAGGTTTGTAATACAATTCAAAAGCGTCGTCTTCCCCACCCCATTCGGTCCAACGAGCGCCCATATTCCTGGTTCTGCAATTTCCAAATCAATGCTATCCAATACAAGTTGATTTTTGTACTTCTTCGTCAATCCTTTCAATACCAGTCTCTCAAATGTCTCTCCCATAAATCTTCCCCCTCGTATAACAAATCACTAATTTAGAATATATTACCATTGTGTCTTATTGTTTTCAGAAAGACAAGAAAATTTTGACATATAGATATATTCCAAAGAGGAATCTTTAATAATACGTATTTTATGGGAGGATATTGTTTTTAATGGTAACAACGAAAAACACCAATCCGAGGAATGGTGTTTTTTTGGTGTACCTTTGAACTTGCGCATCCATTGCATTATCTCCCGTTAGCCACCCATGCATCACAATACCAGCGCTGCACCACAGAGGATGAAAATATGTGCAGAACGGGTGGCTAGGAGATGAAGGTCGATGAACTATGGTGCCACAGAGCCCTCCCGTTAGTCTGACTCCAACAACCACGGTGTATCACAGAATGTCGCGCCATTAATGGGTAGCACTCATGGGAGATTAATCCTACTCAGGTTGTTGCACTAGCCAATCACCCTATAATTTTTTACTAGGGGGAGGATTTTTAGTTGTGATGTGTTTACGAACACATCTCGATCATATTTACTCGAAAAGTTATAACCAAGAAAGCTCATGCAATTTTCCCAAAGAGACCATTCTTTTCTTACAGAATGGGAAAACCTATAATAGATGTAACGAATTTTCCGGAGGAGAGTGACAACAATTGACTATAATAGAAAGAAAAGCAAATTCTAAAAAAATTGCAAATTGGTCGCTCGGCATAATGGGAATGGGTTTCTTGGCTACCATGCCGATTAATGATTCTATAACTGGAAAGTTGTTGCAGGGAGGATTTGAAGCAGGTCTTATAGGAGGCTTAGCCGATTGGTTTGCAGTAACAGCGTTATTTAGACATCCACTCAATATAAAGATCCCCCACACGGCACTCTTACCTAAAAACCGCGAACGAATCATTCAAACAATTTTACACGTATTAGAAAATGAATGGCTCACGAAAGAAAGTATAGTTAATAAAATTAACCACATTCAAATTGCCCATTTGCTATTAGAAAAATTAGAAATGGGACTTCAAAGTCAAGAAATGAAAAGGCAGCTTCAAAAAGTCACTATTTATCTAGCTAGTAATATGGATTTAAACCTACTCAAACCTCAATTGGAAACGTGGGCAAAAGATCTTATGAAGGACATCAAAACAGAATACGTGGTCCAAAAAGCCATTGATAAAGCATTAAAAAATCAAATCGATGAAAAGTTATATACAATGTCCCTTAAAGTGGTAGATAGCAAATTGTCTGACAAAAAGACTAAAGATGAAATTACTAAAGTAATCATAAACGCAATTGAAAAAAATTCAGAGAACAAAATTTTTGGATTTGCCTTAAAATCTTTTAAGACTATGGTCAGTGGAAAAATGGCAGATATCATCGATGTATCGATCACCGAGCTTTTAAAAGACTTAAATAGCGAAACCAGTGAAAACCGAAAAAAAATCATTGGTTATATCCGAACCGAAATGGAGCAAGTTAAAAACAACGAGTCCGTTATTCAACAAATCGAAACCATTAAACAGAGTACTGTAAATGAATATGATATGAAGCCATTATTTGAAACGCTAAATAAACGTATCCAAAACCTTTTGTTGGCTTACGTTCTACAAGAAAATTTCATAGAGGACATACTCTCTCCAATTATTAAAAAAGGAATTGCCAAATTGAAAGAACATCCGACCGCCATATCGAAATTAGACGCGTGGATAAAAGTGGAAATTCTTAATATTATCGAAAAAAATCACCAAAAAATCGGGCAATTAGTGAAAGATAATTTGGATAAAATGACAAACGATGAAATTACAGTCTTACTTGAAAACAAGATAGGAAACGACATCACTTGGATCCGTGTGAATGGGGCATTATGCGGCAGCTTAATTGGACTAGCCCTAACTGGAATCAAACTAATCACAGGATAAATTCTGCCCCAAATCCTGCGTTAGTCCTTCTTTCCATAATAAATATCTAAACAATAAAAGTTCACAAACCTTGTATTTCTTTAAATGGTCTGGTATTTGGGCAAAATTATTCTATAGAATCTGGAATATTTTATTTAACTATTCTTCTTTATGTTTGCATTCAAAACTGTATAATTCTTTTCAGTTTGTTACAGAACGCATTTTCCTTTACTTTCCAATCATTTTTCATTACTTTTAACTTACTTAACAATAAGAGGATGATACCGTGAAAATAAATATGGTCAAAATCATTACAATTCTTTCAGTAGTTGCAACTGTTATGTGGGTTGGAGGTTTATTTTTAACGATAGATGATCAATTTTTCAAGAACCCTACTCCTCCCGCACCAACTGCTTCTGCCCTTTCGTCAGGAGCAAATCAAACAAAGGGCATCTCAATCGTTGCTCTAGGGGATTCATTAACCCGGGGAACTGGAGATTCAACAGGAAAAGGATATGTTCAATACATGTTGGACGAATTGAAATCAAACACGAAACAAAAAGTGGAATTATCGAATTTAGCCATAAAAGGCTTCACTTCCCAACAACTTCTAAAGCAGCTTGAACAAAAAGAAATCCAAAGTCAATTAAGTGATTCCAACCTGATTGTTATGACCATCGGTGCGAATGATTTATTTCAAGGGGGTGAATCCCTCTCTCATCTAGATCAGTCAATTATTAGTTCTCTGGAAAAAAATTATTTAGGCAATCTTAAAAAAATCTTTGACACCATAAGAATAATAAATCCTGAAGCAACTGTTTTCCACGTTGGAATATACAATCCTTTCATTGAATTACCCAATTCCGAAAAAACGTCCGAGGCTGTTCGCAGATGGAATTTCGTTACGGCAGATTTGGCTGCATCTTATAAAAAAATTGTGGTAGTACCAACTTTCGACTTATTTGAAATAAATGTAAATAATAATTTATCCAGTGATAAATTCCATCCAAACAGTAATGGGTACAAATTAGTGGGGAATCGCGTTGCAGCCCTCATTAACTTTGAGAAGGAGAATAAACAAAATGAGTAGCTCTCACCCTCCTTTATTAGTTAAAGATCTTAAGAAAACAATAGGGAAAAAAGAAATCATTAAAAATATTTCATTCGAACTGAAGCAAGGTGAAGTTTTTGGTTTTCTGGGTCCTAATGGAGCAGGAAAGACAACCACAATACGCATGCTTGTTGGCTTGATTAAACCGACTTCTGGGGTGGTTTCCATTTGTGGCTATAATTTAGCACAAGATTTTTCCAATGCCATAAAAAACCTTGGGTGCATCGTGGAAAATCCTGAACTTTATCCTTATTTAACGGGCCGTGAGAATCTGCAACAGTTTGCTCGAATGGTTCCTGGAATCAATGAAGACCGCATACAAGAAGTCATTGGCCAAGTGGGACTTCAAAATCGAATTCACGATCTGGTTAAAACCTATTCTTTAGGAATGCGTCAGCGACTTGGAATTGCCCAGGCCTTATTGGGGAAACCCAAAGTTCTCATTCTTGATGAACCTACAAACGGTCTAGATCCCGTCGGAATAAGAGAAATGCGTGAATTTATTCGAAAGTTAGCAGAGGAAGACCAAATAAGCATCCTTATCTCCTCCCATTTACTAAGTGAAATCCAACTTATGTGCGATCGAGTAGCCATTATTTCAAAAGGGGAAATCATTAAGATTGATTCGGTTGCACACTTACTTGCCGAACAGGAAAGAGTATCTTGGAAACTTCATCCATTGGCACTAGGAAGAAGAGTTTTATCAGAAGAAACAACCATATTGTACGAACACGATGGGCAGTTGATTACCCTTTATGATGAGCAAAAGCTCTCGTTCATTAATGAAAGATTGGTTAGAGAAGGTGTCAAAGTAAGTGGAATCCAAACAAAAATTCCAACACTTGAGGATTTATTTATCGAGTTAACCGGTGGTGAAACGATTGATTAATTTAGTCCAGAATGAACTCATCAAACTTGTTCGTAAAAAGCGTCTATACGTAATTGTCGCCATTGTGGCGGTCCTTGTTGCGTTGTTTACTTACGCTCAAATGAAAGAAGTGAAAACTTTACAAGAACGCTTAGGGACTACTGACTGGAGAACGCAATTGCAGCAGGACATTGTGAATTCACAAAATCGCCTTGCATCGAAAACCATTCCAGATGATTTCCGTAAATATTTACTGATTAGTGTCAGCCAGCAGGAATATTATTTGGAACATGATGTGGATCCTTCAGCGCCTGGAGCCCCTACATTCATGCGCATATTTTTGGAAAACTCTATTGACCTATTGATGCCGTTGATGGTTGTCGTCGTCGTTGGTGATTTGGTTTCCTCCGAATTAAGCGGTGGAACAATTAAAATGCTTCTAACGAGACCAGTTAAAAGATCGCGGATTCTACTAAGCAAGTTTCTTACAATGATTCTTTCAGTTTCCTTTATTGTGTTGTCCCTTGGTATATTGTCCTATCTCATATCGGGAGTAGTCTTCGGCTATTCCGGTTGGACGATGCCTATTCTGACCGGATTTTCAACAAATGGATATGACCTCGTCACAACCAATGTTCACGAAATCGGCCAATGGCAATACCTTCTGATGGAATTTGGACTTACTTGGTTCGTTGGAATCATCGTGGGGTCAATTACGTTAATGCTTTCTGTCTTAATGCGCAGTACGGCAGCTGTAACTGGCGTTATGCTGGCAACTCTTATCTCGGGTCCCATATTGGCTAATATGGCCTCATCTTGGGAATCGGCAAAATATCTTTTTATGGTCAATCTTAGAATTACGAATTATATCAGCGGAGGAGCTCCCCCCATCCAGGGAATGAACCTGGGCTTTTCGATGGTAATCCTTACAATATGGGGAATTACAGCACTCGTTGTTGCCTTTATTACTTTCACGAAAAGAGATGTGTACTAATTTAAGAAAGATTTTTTCAATGAGGAAGAATAAGTAACTAACCTGTAATAGATAAAGAAAAATAGACCTCTTTTCATTAACGACTAGCACAATTTAAAAGCCTGAAATCTATTCAGGCTTTTTCTAATTTCCTATTTTCAAATCAAATCTCCATCTTTAATGACAATCATCTGTTCTTCAGATAAAGCACCTATAATTTTTTACAAATTAAAAAGCATTCCTCATTACTTGGAAATGCTTTGCTTTTTACTAAAAAAAAATTACATTATTTATTTATTCTACGCCTTGCTGAATCTGTCTTTGAAACTACAGGAATATGAGAGGTAGCCTTTGAAAGTCCGAACTTCGGCATATTGTTATATATAGCTTCCGATGCACTTTTTTCAATTATGTATGTTTCATGGTATATCCCCACACTTCCGTCGTCTTTAATCTTTTGATTAAAGCTTTTCCAAGCCGCAGCGTGTGTCTTCCCATGAGCATATGCCTCCAAATCCTCAAAGCTTCTCCAATACTGGATAAGTGTTACCCCCCTCCAGCTAAAAAGAAATTCAGTGTGACGGAAGCCCCATTCTGAGTTCTGATATAATTCTTTGATCATTGGTCCCATTGCCATAAAGACAGGTACCCACTTTGAGAAGGATAAAAATTTATTAATACGCATTCCAATTAAAAATAAAACGAAACTCTCCTCCGTGCTTGCTGTAAACCTACCGTTATAAATTTTCTCTCCCAAAAAGTTACCCCCTATTTGTGTTTAAAGTCGTATATTCTATTTTTAGCTACCAGTTAGCCACCCATGCATCGCAATACCAGCGCTGCACCACAGAGGATGAAAATGTGTACAGAACGGGTATAGATTACTACGGATAGGAGATGAAGGTCGATGAACTATGGTGCCGCAGAGCCCAACCGTTAGTCTGACTCCAACAACCACGGTGTATCACAGAATGTCGCGCCCTTAATGGGTAGCACTCATGGGAGATTAATCCTACTCAGGTTGTTGCACTAGCCAATCACCCTATACTTTTTACAAGGGGGAGGATTTTGATTAAATCAGCTAACAGCTTAATAATAGATCTTACAAGGCTCAGCCTTTTTTAAAAAGTTTTTTACTGGGTCTATTTTAATTTGCACTTTTTTGATTTTAATTTTCATAGGGGTCAAAGAACAAAAATCATTTTGAATAGCCCAAGACTGTTCCTTGTATCCTTTCAACCGGTAACAGGCCAAAATCCTTGCTGTCAGTCCCCCGCCACCACTGATCAACCAATACAAAAACTGTACCTTCTTTTACTTGAATTGGATTCATTTCGGTTTTAAAATATCTCTTTACACTTTCTACGTCTACTACACCGCTCAAATCATTATTTTCAAAGTATTCCTCTTCAGTCCGACCGGTCCTTGTAGCTTCCCCATAGAAGGTATCCAACCGCTCATTGTTTATATACACGTGTCCGTACCTGATCATAACGGTTTCACCAGGTAGTCCCACTACTCTTCCCAAATAATCTTCTGGAATCAATGGATTTTTCTTAATTTCTGATTCGATCATCTTATAATAAACGACATCCCCGCGTTCAAGAGATTCATAATTTGGATTTACCACTAATTTGCTATGTGTTATGGAATTATAATCGTAATTACCTCTATCCATGGAATCGGAACCCCAATCTACTAAAAGGTGTTTTTCATCAGGTGTGACCATTTTGATTTCTGGCGAAGTTTTTTCATCCGTAATGGTTTTCATCTCTGGTGTGCATCCTACTAACAACAGACTGAGCAAAACAAACATCAGCTTCTTCAAATCCACCAACTCCTCTTTACATATTATACCAACGTCATTCTGATACAACACGTAATTTAATGAATTTTCTGTGAATTATTTTATTAAAAGAAGCATGACATACAATGCAACATATTTAATGACCTTTCAGATGGATATGAAAAGAGCTACATTTGCAGCCCCTCGAATTTAACTTAAAGAATCATATTTATGAGCTCTGCCAGCTTTTAATATCAATTTTTTCCGGTAAAAACTCATCATTTGAGTTATTTATAACAATATCAAAATTTCTATGATAAGGATGCATAAATAAATCGTATTGAATTCGTCGTTCTTCATGAGATTGTCTTAAATATTTTATATCCGTTCCTCTTTCAGCAACATCGCGAATACCTCTTCTAATTAACTCGGTTTCTCCATCCGTGTATAAGTAGATTTTTATATCAAACAAATTTGGGTCTATAAATGCCACGCTCATACCTTCGACTATATTTACTTTATTTCTTGATGAAATTACAGTATTGTTCTTAGAATTCGTGCAAAATGAATAAAAATCTAAACCATCTCTCAGCATGCATAGGTCTCTCTCTAAATCAGATAAATTATGTGCAGCAGGATGACATGCAGTCATTTTATAATGATGGTTTTCATTCATATATTCATAATCTATAAAAGTATGTTTCCTAATATTGGACCCTATAATATATGGATCAGTATTAATATAATTTACGTCTCTATGATCGAGAAGTTTAATAAGATTGTTTGCAAATGTTGTTTTTCCGGAAGCACCATGACCCGATATCCCGATGATTATTTTTTTATCATCATTTATAATTTTATTGGCTATCTCGTTTAAGAACTTATCCATAATCCCTTCCCTTTTCTTCTGAATTTGAATAAAATCTTCTGGCATTATTGACACATACTTTTCTAGATTTTAAGCAAAGACTTCCATAAATTTGAATACTTTTTTGTTTCTTCGTATTGAATGTTAAAATCTTTGACTTTAAAGAAAAAGAAATTCCTTAATAATTTGCTTTTTGTTACAAGAAATCTACTGTTGTTGCAGTTTATTCAGTTACTTCTTACAAATCATCTAATTTTTTAGCTGATTTGTCTTTTTCGAACTTCTTTGTTTTTATCAGTGAATACAGTTCTCTGAAAAAGATATAATACGCAAGCAACATCAATGTTATCATCGGATAGGCAATCTTAGGATATTTATCAAATATAAAATCTCGTTGAGCAAGCATAAAATAATGTATCATAATTAATAAAATGAAATAGTAAATTACTGAAATTAATTTATTATGTTTGCTGAAAATAACTAGAGCTACTAAAAACAATACATTTGCTAGAACAAAGGTCCACAAAAAATTAATCACAAATATTGTTGATTCCACTTTTAACACAACCCTAAAAATCCCCTAATTAGATAAAGCGTTATTTACAAGTCAATTGAGTAAGTACTAAAATGACTGTTAGTCCCACTACTAGATAACAATCTGAGTGTAACTAGCGGAATATAAACAGTTTTCAGCGCTAGTTTCCTGCAATTATAAATCCTATTGACGCGGTAGTTGTTCTACCTGCGAATATTTCCCCCAAATAATAACTGTGCAGCAGAATCAATAGCATCGATAAACCTATCCCCATCTTTATTATTTCTGCGCCAACGAATACACTTGCATTGACTAAGATGGATTGTTTTTTTCTTTTAGATACTTTAAGTACGCATCTCTATCTTTAAGATGATTTGATGAGACATCATTTTCTGTAATAATGTTGGACTCTGTGACTGGAGCAGGTGTTAGATTAATAAGTCTAATGTTAATTTCTGTTAGTAAGGATATCCCTCTAAACAGGCAGCCCACAATTATCCCAAAAGCAATACAACCGCCAATGATTGGTCCCAATATGAACAGAAAATAACCTAAAATTGAAAATAACATTATTAAAAATAGAAGCTTCATTGTTCTTCCCCCAATTCAAAAACTACTCTATATTGTATTTTGACAAAATCAAAAAGAACCCTATGCTTCGCCGTAGAATTCAGCGAAATAGAGAAAACCAATCTTTCTAACAAGGAAGTTTCTCAACTCACCTTGAGTTGCTTCTTCGATTGGTGGTTTAGTTAAGGTATATGCTTTTGGGTTTAACTCTGCAATTTTTTCTTGATCAATTTCATTATGGAATTGATCATCTATAATACCGGATGATAATGCCGCTTTTGGATAACTCATAAAAAACACATGCGTTCGAAGTGCCATATGGGGTGTAGAGTGTAATAGAAGAAAAACACCTACATCTAACACGAGAATGCTTATCATTTTTTTCATGCTTATCCCCCATTTATTATTCATAGTAACCATTAGAATCTGGTAATTCTTTGTATTCTTCTTTGTTTGAAAGAATGCTATGAATATGATCTGCCAGCTTCAACAATTTCAATACATCCTCTGGATACCCATCACAATAACTCTGGGTATAAAAGGAATTAGTCTTGCCATCCATTTGAATATTCCAGATTGTATAAGATGGTGGTTCGGTATCACATACCTCTTCTTCTCTCACCGTGAATTTTGAATCATCCATAATATTAATATTCATCATTTCATGATAAGTCTGTTCCATTTCTTCTTCACTAAAAGCGATGTTTACTTCGATCGTGCCGTCCTCAACTAAGTCCTTTACAATCGTATCATTGAATGTGTCGATTTTTTGTTTACCATAAGTACCATAGATCAGACTAAAGTTAAAATCCGCAGGCATTTCTTTAATTTCCAACTTATCAGGTTGGTTAGAGCAGCCAATAAAACTCATGATTAAAAGTGGGATTAGATACAAGAAAAGAGATTTTTTTCTTGTCAAAACAATCACATCCTTCTTGCAATAGTTAACCTTCTAGAAATTTCATATAATAGAAAACTTTATCATCGACCTCGACGATTAATATATCGAGTTCCAATCCGTTTTCACTTGCAGAGTAGATTTTTGTTCCTACCGGTAACTTTGTAGCAGTCCAATCCTTAAAGCCGAAACTACTAGTTGATTGCTTTTGTGTTTCACCTAAAAGAGTGTGTTTTATTAATTTTTCTTTTCGTTCTTGAAACCATTCTAATTCGGTCATATTACTATAGATGAACCCATTTATCTGTATAATATCTGCTTCAGAATCTTGTTTTATCACATCTTTAGCTGTAATGATCCCATCGTCGGCGACACCACAACTCGATAGAATGAAAAGCAAGAGTGAGCATAGTAATAATAAATTTGATTTACTTATAAACAAGATTGATTGTGCTCCTCCTCAAACAATTTTTGTAATTTCCTCGATAACTCTTTCTGTTTCGTTACAAAATCTTCAGTAGATATAATGAAATAAGAAGATGTACCATCTAATTGAATTAATGGGCATTCGTCATAAATTAAGCTGATCATTAACATATTTTTAGGGGCAATTGCTTTTTGGCTCAGGAATCTCTCCAGATCTAGGTATAATGTTCTCCCTAATTCGTCTGTAGACTTCTCAAGCGTGAAACGACCGGCAAAGCTGTTCCACCAGACTCTAAAAGAAAAGTGAATTTCATGATAAGTCTCCAAACTTTCTTCAGTTTTTTCAAATAAACTTTGATAAAACAAGCTTTTCTCATCCATAAAAAGCTTAATATCATTCAATGGATGCTCGGCTATTCTAGATTTCACTTCACTCCACAAACTTCTAAAACGAAATTCAAAATCTTCTTCAAATGCACATTTCGAATAAATAGAAGGGAATTTGTACTGTTCTTTACTGCGTTTCTGATTTAGAAATATATTTTGTATATAAATCAAAAAGTTCAATGAATTGGAAGCTTCTGTTTTGATTTCTAATGTACATTTCATTAAATTAACCCCTTTTCCGGACCCATTATCCTTGAACTTAATCTCTTGCAGATCGCATGGCTCTTAAATGAATTCTCTCGAAGGGATGTTCACCCTTACTAAATTCAATTTCACTTCGTTTTTGAACAGGCTCCCTCGTACTGTCGACTGCTGCTAACACTTTCGTCAATCCTTCCATCATCCCTTTTGCAGATAGGATTAATAGGCAAATAAATAAAATTGGCATGAAAGAAATCCACGGATAGGACGTCCATAAGTATTCCCACCACATCCCTAGCAAACCAGCCCATTCATTTGAATTGGAGACTCGTTTAGTGGAGCCAAATAAATCACCACGGAGGGTATATCCCCCTATGAATAACCCTAGAACGGCTAAATGGGACATTAAAATCAGCGTGTGAATGAAATCTCTTAAGAAAATAATCGCTAGTTGAGGAACGAGAAACGGTTTAATATGTTTATTTACAATTCGCCAATTACTGGCTCCAAGCGTCCTGGAGCTTTCGATAAATTCCTTTTTATAAATGGTCTTTACTTCATTTGCAATCAAGATTGAATTTGTTGGGACAAAAAGAAGAGCAAAAATAAGGATATAGAAAAGTACCCTGCTCCAATAAGGCAAAGGCTCCGGTCCGTTAACTAAAGCACCATCTACCATAAACATCTCCACCTCAGATATTAAAATGCCATTCAATAGAAGAAATGCCAACAAAGTCATCGGGAAGTAGTTCAAAGCATCTGCCATTGATTTAAGGGGTTTTTCAATCTTCTGCAGGAAGAAATGAATGAACAGCCCAATCCAAAAGGACGGGAAAACACGGAGAAATGTAATCAGTATTGCGGCTGCAATTGTATATTTTGCTCCTACAAGCATGACGATAAATAAATCCCGTCCAAAATTGTCAGTTCCTAAGGGTGGAAAGTTTTTATAACTGTAAGGTGCAGGTAATGGTTTCCCCTGGCTATCATAAAGTAATGAGGTTGTAGGAATCCGATCATTAAAGAAGAAAAAATATAGCATGCTAACTACAAACAGACCAATGATGCTGAGGAAGCCGGAAAGAAATAACTTATTTAAGAGAATTCTTTTTAAAATATACACACAATCACCATTCCAATCTTTGGCCTGTATATTTTTCTATAAGGCTAGTAATAACGGCGTATAAGAGGAAAACAGGCACAAAAAACAGTATCAAAGTGAATGCAATCACATTCGGATTTGGATAGCTCGTTATAAACGTAAAAATTCCATAGATGTTGAATAGTTTTTCAAAAATCACCATTGAAGACAATAGATACAGAACAATCGTCTTACTATGACTAAAAATGCTTGGGGCTATATTTCTCAGAACATGGTAAAAGAAAATTTCCGTTTTGTTAAACCCTTTGCTTTTGGCCAATTCTACGTATGATTTAGTCCATTCATCACTGACTAAATGGAGGTTAATTCTAAAAATCATGAATGAGGGAATTAAGGCTAACGTAACAACCGGCAGAAAATACGTTTGGTTTTGGGATGAACCAGCTACAGGAAATAATAAATGACCGCTCTGCTTGAAATATAAAATAACGGAAAATTGAATGAGCATGATGATGAATAAGTCTGGTAGGGATTCGAGTAAGGATACAAATCTAGAAACCAAATCGTTTATTTTTTGTGGAAGCAAGACTGTGAGGTAAGTAATAAATAAACCGCAGATCATAGCAATAAATAGCGCAGAAATGAAAATGGTTACCGAGTAAAAGTAATAATCCCAAAAATTTAAGAAAATAGAATACTCTTGATTAGTCGGTCCTAAAATAATTAAGTTGTCAGGAAAAATTAGAGACTTGATGATATGTAAAACATTTTTCAAAAAAACCGTAAAATCAAGCTGAATTCCATTAGAAAACAACCCTACGAATGCACTTAACAAAATAATTCCAAGGACTACGTAAAGAAAACGCGTTAATACTCTCAAACTTGAAATCATAAGGATTCTCCACCTTAAATTCTTTATCCAAAAATTGTAACTTAAAGTCAAGATTACCATATATTTTTTGGGAGTAATAGCTATTATTAAGTATTTTCCGATAATTAACATTGTTTCGCTTTGACGCAAATAGGAATTGCATTGAAATTCCTGTAAATTCTTTGGTTGTATCTTAACTCAGAATAAAGTTTGGTGATTTTTATTCAGGAGATGAAATTATGACAAACCAACAAAATACAGATCAACAAGGTAACCAAATTTCCAAAGGTATTAAAGAGAAGGCTGGAGCAGCATTTCATGCAGTGCACAGCGCTTTAGAAAAAACTGAAAATGCCGCTATGAATGCGGTGGATAAAACTGCTAATGCAGTTAATGGTCTAACCAATAAATCAAAAAATAAGACCGGTAATTCATCGAACAATCTAACCGCTAACAAAGGACTGCAACATTAGAATATCTGGTTTTAGATTGTTTGATGTCTTCATATATAAAGCACCCACGAATAATAAAATCGTTGGGTGCTTTATCTATTTATATTCGCTCTTACTGAAACAAATAAAAACAGTGAAAAATAATGATACTTTATTTCTCATGTAGCCAGCCTTCCACTTGTTCTTTCATCTCTTTTTCTAATCCGTCGATGGTTTCGGTATCATTCACTGCCATTTTTACGTATTTTTCTGGAAACATTTTCTTTATGGAAGATGCATATTGATTCCCGTCTTTTGGTTCAGTGTACTTAATTACTTCATAACCCGAATCCACTTTCTTTAATTGAATGAAGGCAGGTAATGAGTGTCCTGATTGATTGTTGACACCACTATCCTTATTAAATCCGCCGAAATATGACCACATGTATACGTTGATTATTCCTTTGTACTCACTAGTTCCATAGATCTTATGGACTTCAAATTGTTTTTCTGAAGGATAATATAACTTCTTGTATTTTTCTACTATATACGCTGAAATCACCTCGTCCATTTCTTTAGTTACATGTGCATTTCCATCCTTGATCTCGGGAGAATCTGGAGCACATCCCACTAAAAATACCGACAATATCATGATAAACAATTTATTCATATACCATCTTTTCACTAAGAAAATTCTCCTTGTCTTTCAATAAATTATTCAACCATACCAATTTCCTTAAGTGGCCAAAAGATTATGTTTGTTTTACCTATGACTTCCTCTAGTGGGACTAAACCAATGATTCGACTATCTGTACTGTTTCCACGATTGTCCCCCATAACAAACAAGTATCCTTCTGGAATTACTTTCTCTCCTGTCCGTTCTTCAAGGGTGAAATCTTCTGTTAGAATCCCACCGTTCATAAGTGTTTTATAAGAATCCAAATATGGTTCTTTCTGAAGTTCGCCATTGATATATAGTTGATCATTTTTGTATGCGACATGATCTCCAGGCAATCCAATCACTCGTTTGATATAGTCCTTTTTCTCAGGTGCGTGAAAGACAACGATATCGAATCGACTTGGCTCTCCAACTTCGTAGCCGATTTTACTAACAATCATTCGTTCTCCATTTTCAAGAGTCGGCATCATTGACTCCCCGTCGACAACGATTGGTGTAAACAAAAAGTGACGTATTAACCAAACAGCTGCAAAGGCAATAAGCAATGCTTTTGCCCACTCCCAAATTTCATTTTTTTCTTTTTTCACTTGTTCCATTTTACGACCTCCTGGAATAAAAAAGTTTGAGTTGGATTAAATCTTTAACCATTATTGAATCCATTCCATCACATATATCTTTTTATTTTTCTTATTTAATATGACGACTAAAAAGCTATTGTCTTCATTCAATTTATAAAAATACTGATTGTCTAATATGAATTGGACCGGATTATCTACGAGTACTTCCTGTTTATTTACTTCTACATTATTGTTAAGATCTTTTTGGAATTTCTCAATAAGTGTTGTTACCGTATCCAATGACGTTTCATCAATTGGTAACCACATATCTTTTGCCAATACTTTTTGGATTTGATAATAATCGTAATCCAAAATAGTGTAGGTAGCACCCTCACTAGGAAAACCCTCTCGACTCGTATAAACAACTTCAAATTTTTTAGGCAAAGGCAAGGATATATCTTAATTCAGTTTCCACTCCAATACTGTTGTGATAATTCCAATCATAAAAAACCCTGTTACGGTTATAATCCCCACAATAAATAATGAGAATATTCTTTTCTTACTCTTTTTCATTTACTTCTTTCCCCTCAATAAGACTCAAACGTATCCAATAGTTTTCACATTTTTAAAATTAATCTAATATTGACGACGAAAGGGAAAAGTTAAAAGTTTCAATACAGAACTAAGTTATTTATTCTCATAACCATTTACGAAAGTTAATCCTTTTTCAATTAAGGCGCGTCGTATCAAATCAAGCGCTTTCGGACCCATTCCATGTAATTTCAAAACATCAGCCTCACTAACTTTGGTAAATTGCTCAAGTTGAATGTATCCAGCTACATCAAGTGCTCAACGTGCTGGCGCTCCTATTGAGGTTGGGATGTCACTTTTTAAACTACTATTATTTTTCGTCATTACTTCTCACCTTTCTTGATTGTTTATTCAAAATAAAATTGATAAATATTAATTTCTATAGTCATCCACTTATGTCCTTCTTCCTACCTTTTAAAAAACGGAACACATATAAAACACAAAAAACATCCCGCCTGTAAGCAAATGCTTAACAAGCGGGATGTTTTCATACTAATGATTTTGCTTTTTCAATTTGCAAACGGACTTGGTCAAAACCAGTTCCCCCAAGCGAATTTCTTCGCTTGACTGCCGCTTCGGGTGACAGTATATCGTAGATATCGGGTTGGATTAAACTACTGGCTTCCTGCAAGTCTTCTATCGTTAGGTCCAACAAGTAAATGCCGCGCTGGATACATAGGAATACAAGCTTCCCTGTGACTTCATGTGCTTCACGGAATGGCATGCCTTTTGTTGCCAAGTAATCGGCGAGTTCCGTAGCATTTGAGAAATCTTGATGCACCGCTTCATTTAAGCGTTTTGTATGAACTGTCATGGTTCTGACCATGCCTTCAAAAATTTGAAGTGATCCATTTAAAGTTTGAACCGTATCGAACATGCCTTCTTTGTCTTCTTGCATGTCTTTGTTATACGTGAGTGGCAATCCTTTTAGCGTTGTAAGCAGGCTAAATAAGTTCCCATACACACGACCCGTTTTTCCGCGAATCAATTCGGCCATATCGGGGTTTTTCTTTTGAGGCATGATGCTGGAGCCTGTGGCGAACGCATCGTCGAGTTCAATAAATTGAAACTCCTGGCTCGACCACAGAATGATTTCTTCAGCGAAACGCGATAAGTGCATCATCACAAGTGATGCATTACTTAAAAATTCCACGATGAAATCACGGTCACTCACGGCATCCATGCTATTTTGGTACACTTGCTCAAACCCAAGGGTATTGGCTGCTTTTTCGCGGTCAATTGGGAATGTCGTACCTGCAAGTGCACCGGCACCTAATGGTGAAATATCAATTCGTTTAAGTGATTCGGTCAAACGTTCCTGATCACGCTCAAGCATCCAAAAGTAAGCCATCAAATGATGGGCAAACGATATCGGTTGTGCGCGTTGCAAATGCGTATAACCAGGTGCAATAGTTTCAATATGTTGTTCTGCCTGCGTCAAAATGGCTTTTTGAAAAGCTTTGATGCTTTCGATAATTTCCACAACACGATGCTTTAAAAAGAGGTGCATATCTGTTGCTACTTGGTCATTTCGACTGCGACCCGTATGCATCTTGCCACCAACCGGTCCAATCAAATCAATCAACATCTTTTCGAGATTCAAATGAATATCTTCATTTGCAACTTCAAACACCAGCTCTTCCTTTGCTGCTTTTTCTTTCAGTTGCTCCAAGCCATCTACGATTTTACTTACATCTTCTGCAGATAAAATCCCACAATCGCCGAGCATTTTCACATGTGCCAAACTGCCCGTCAAGTCTTCCATGACGAGTTGCTGATCAAAGCCGATGGATGCGCCAAATTCATCCACCCACTCTTCAGCAGACTTTTGAAAACGGCCGCCCCATAGTTTGGTCATACCGACACCTTCTCTTTTCCTTTGTTGACCATGGCATGAACTTTTGTCGGAAGACCCCATAGTTCAATGAAGCCCACGGCAGATTGATGGTTGAATTCATCATCCGTTGTATAAGTAGCAAGTTTTTCATCATACAGTGAATTCGGAGATTTACGACCTTCGACAATGGCGTGACCTTTAAATAATTTTACACGCACCACACCGTTCACATACACTTGTGTTTCTTTTAGGAATGCTTCAAGAGCCACTTTTAATGGTGAGAACCATAATCCTTCGTAAATCAGTTCCGTTAATTTTTTCTCGATGACCGGTTTGAAATGTGCCAGTTCTTTTACAAGCGTAATGTCTTCAAGTTCTTTGTGGGCTAATAATAGTGTGTGTGCTCCAGGAACTTCATATACTTCGCGTGATTTAATTCCAACTAAACGATTTTCAACGTGGTCGATACGTCCGACGCCGTGTTTTCCAGCTACGATATTTAACTCGGAGATAAGCTCAGCTAGTGGATAAGCTACATCGTTCAATGCGACTGGTACACCTTGTTCAAATGTAATTTCAATCATATCTGCTGTATCTGGTGTATCTTCGAGTGCAACAGTCAAATCATAGGCATCCGCCGGAGGTGCAGCCCATGGGTCTTCCAAAATGCCACATTCATTCGAACGACCCCAGAGATTTTGATCAATTGAAAACGGGCTATCCAAATTGATTGGAATTGGAATGTTATTTTTCTTTGCATAGTCAATTTCTTCTTCACGGGACCAGCCCCATGCACGAACAGGTGCAATTACTTCGAGAGAAGGATCCAGTGCTTTAATCGATACTTCAAAACGCACTTGGTCATTGCCTTTTCCTGTACAGCCATGAGCTACGGCATCCGCACCTGTTTGTTGTGCGATTTCAACCAACTTTTTAGAAATCAATGGACGTGATAAAGCGGAAACCAAGGGGTATTTCCCTTCATACCAAGTATGAGCTTGAAGTGCGAGCAATGCATATTCGTTTGCAAATTCTTCTTTTGCATCGACCATATAACTTTCAACAGCACCAACTTGAATGGCTTTCTTTTTAATGAACTCCAAATCTTTCCCTTCACCAACATCTAGACAAACAGCGATTACATCATAACCTTGTTCTTTTAACCATGGAATTGCTACGGAAGTATCTAGGCCACCTGAATATGCGAGAACTACTTTTTTGTTCATATGTTATTTTCCTCCTGAATGTATTTTTATTCATCTTTTATGAATTAATATACACGAATGATAACATGTAATAAAAATGTATACAAGTGAATACTCATACATTTAAAAAGTTTAACTATTCAAAAAAAGAACAACCGCTATGGTTGCTCTTTTTCCCGTGTTTATTTTTTCATAAAAAAATCTCGTCCTATTCGTTCAATTAGCGATGGAGCCAGATTGTATGCTTTACTCGAAATGCCCATGTACCAAGGCAAGTCCACTTCCCGCACCGGCTGGTCAATTACTCGAACGATTGCACTGGAAACTTCTCCTACAGATAATAAAAACTTTTCTAGTGAATTTTTATATGTACCTGTTGTATCCGCTAAATCCAAAAATGGTGTATCAATAGGTCCAGGATTAATCGTTGTCACGTGAACCCCATAAGGCTGAACTTCCATTCTAGTAGCATTCGCATAACCAAGAAGCGCGTGCTTCGTTGCTGCATAGACGGACGCTTTTGGTGTAGCAACTTTCCCAGCTTGGGAAGCGACATAAATAAGATGCCCTGATTTCCTTTCCAACATGAAAGGTAAAATCCTACTCGTTAATTTCATAGGTGCTGTTACATTGATTGTCATCATGTCATCAATTTGTTGGTCAGAAGTGTCATGTGCCAAAGCAAATGTTCCCACACCAGCGGAAAATACAATGACATCAGGAGCTGGACATTGACTACATACATTCTCTAAACCATGATCAGTTAGCAAATCAGCTTCAATTGTATGAATTCCAAGAGAACTGAGTTTCTCAAGCGCAGATTTGGAACGACCTGTTGCATAAACGGTGTATCCTTGCTTGTGTAAATCATGTGCGACTTGTAGACCTACGCCACTTGTCGCACCTGTAATCAGGACTGTTTTAGGCTTGACCATAAGTGAATACCCCATTTTGATCTCGCGATTCGATTGCAAGTCCTTCAGCAAGTAAATAATCCACTTGTCCAATCGTTTCAGAGAGTGTCAGACCGAGCTCTTTTTCATAAACAGATGGAAATAATTTTTGTGTGATTTCAAAGATAGTCAGTTGTGTCTCTGCAAGCATCGCATGTACTTTCATCGCACGATCATGTTGTTTTTCCAATCGATGTGCAATCAATGCATGAACATTGTATACTTCATTCCCGTGTCCACTGTATATTTTCTCTACCGGCATGGCCATGACTTTTCTTAATGATTCATTATATTGAATCATCGCTTGAGGTCTTCCGGCACTAGGGTCAAGTGGTGGTTCAATCAAAGGATTTGAAGAAATTTTTTCTAATATATGGTCCCCACCAATCATTTCTTTACTTTCAGCGTGCCAAAAAGAAACGTGGCTCTGTGCATGACCTAGTGTTTCCACAACCGTCCAACCTGGATGGCCTGGAAGTGCATCGCCCTCCTCCACTGTCATATCAAGTGGACGATTGCCCATGAAAGCAACTGGGCGTTTCATTTTTTCGACCCAGGCATGATATTTTTGCGGAACGCCTTCTTCAATCAATCGTTCTAAATAAAATTCATCATGATAGGCAAAAAACGCTGGATCCCGAGTCAACCAAAGATCATTATAGGCATGGCCATATACTTTAGCATTTGGAAAAGCATCAATCCAGCCTGCATGGTCTGGGTGATGGTGGGTCAAGAATACTTGCTCAACATCATTGAACGTATAACCCGCTTCCTTTATTCCACATTCGAGTGCTGTATAAGCTTCTGGTGTTTTTGGGCCCGCATCAATTAACGAAAGCGAATCTCCTTTTAATAGATAGGCATTGACATCTCCAACAGCAAAAGGTGTCGGCAAAATAAGTTTGTGGATCATATGGCATTCTCCTTAAAATGAATCACTATTCACTCTATTGTACAAGTTTTCCATGTTCACGTCACTTTTCAGGATAATTAATGGGTGAGCACGATTGAATCGTAAAAGTTGAAATGAAATGGGGAAAGTTCACACCGTTGTTGCATATACTGAAATTACCCAGAATTCTTTTAACTATTCTTCTGTTGACATCCATTCATATGCAAGTCTATAATTTCAATAATTTAGAACGTTCAGGCTTTGATAAAGATCAGTAATCGTGTTGAAGGAATGTAGAGATTGTGTTCACCGGCTGAAAGACACACTTCCCTCTCACAGGATGAACCTACTTTGGAGCCGCCATGCAAACATGGCCGTGCCTTCGCGATAAGAAGGAACAAGTTGTGCTCCATGTGGGGCAAAACAAGGTGGTACCGCGGAAACATGCGTTTTCGTCCTTTTATTAGGACGGGAGCGCATTTTTTTATACAAAAAAGGAGGAGTAACAATGAAAACGATTGTATTTGTTGGAGCGGGTTCAATGGCGCAAGCGATGATTCATGGCTGGATGAAAGAAGCGACTGTTTCCCCGGAGAACGTATTTGTAATGAACAAATCCGATCGCAAAAAGTTGACTTCTCTTAACGAAACATACGGCGTTCAAGTCGTTTCTGAAAACAAAGATGTTTTAAAAACAGCTGATTTAATTATTTTGGCGATGAAGCCTAAAGATGTTCAGGCGGGCATGCAGGCAGTAGCCCCTTACCTTTCCAAAACTGCTGTAGTGCTGTCAATTCTTGCAGGAGTTCCTATAACGACAATCGCTCAAGGACTTGGCGAACGTCCAATTGCCCGTTGTATGCCAAATACGTCGGCTACAATCGGAATGTCTGCAAGTGCAGTAGCCTGGAATGAACTGATGACTCAAACTGATAAAGAGGAAATCTTGAAACTTCTGGGTACAATTGGATCTGTCATTGAGGTAGAAGAAGATCAACTACATGTCATTACGGCTTTATCCGGTAGTGGTCCAGCATATGTTTATTACTTTGTCGAAGCCTTTGAAAAAGCTGCAGTCGCAAGTGGACTTGACCAACAAATTGCTCGTAACTTACTCGTCCAAACATTGGCCGGGTCAGCTGAGATGTTAAAACAATCATCCGATTCTCCATCTACGCTGCGAGAACATGTCACAAGTCCTGGCGGGACAACGGAAGCCGGGATTCAAGCATTGCAGGAGAAAGGGTTTATCGACATGCTTGGAAGTTGCTTGAACGAAGCTGAATCACGTTCTCGTGAGCTTGGGAAGCGCTATATTTAGGGTGAATTTGCTATACTACCTCATATACATAAAGGAGGAATAACATTTTATGGCAAAAGCTAAATTATTTGAAGAATATACAATAAAAAATGTGACGTTCAAAAATCGAATCGTAATGGCACCGATGTGCATGTATTCAAGTCACAATCAAGATGGGCAGGTTGAAGATTGGCATCGTGTTCACTACCCAACTCGCGCTGTGGGTCAAGTTGGCTTAATCATATTGGAGGCTACTGCCGTCTTACCTGAAGGTCGAATATCTGCACAGGACCTTGGCATATGGAGTGATGAACACACAACCGGATTATCTGAACTCGTTCAATCCGTGAAAGTGCATGGCTCAAAAACTGGCATCCAGCTTGCGCACGCAGGCCGTAAAGCAACGGTGGATGGTGACATTTTTGCCCCTTCTCCTTTAGCATTTAATGATCAATATAAAACACCGGTTGAAATGTCAAAAGATGATATTGCTAAAACAGTTAATGCTTTTAAAGCAGGTGCAATCCGTGCGAAAGAAGCTGGATTCGATGTCATTGAACTGCACGGTGCGCATGGCTACCTAATCAATGAGTTTTTATCCCCACTTACGAATAAACGCACGGATGAATACGGCGGAAGCGACGAAAATCGTTACCGTTTACTTCGTGAAGTAATTGAAGCAGTACGCAGTGTTTGGGAAGGACCATTATTTGTCCGCATTTCTGCACACGATTATACGGAAGGCGGCATGACACCAGAATCCTATGTAACGATGACCAAATGGATGAAAGAACAAGACATTGATTTGATCGACGTCAGTTCAGGAGCGAATGTTCCAGCAACGATCGATTCCTTCCCCGGCTATCAGGTGAAGTTTGCTGAAACAATCAAACATGGGACACCGATTGCGACAGGTGCAGTAGGAATGATCACTTCCCCACTTCAAGCTGAGGAAATTCTGAAAAATGAACGTGCAGATTTAATCTTTTTAGCACGTGAATTATTACGAGATCCATACTGGCCTTATCGTGCAGCTAAAGAACTTCGCACAGAAATAAAATCACCGGTACAGTATGAACGTGGATGGTTATAAGACTATAGAAAAAAGGACCCAATTGGGTCCTTTTTTGCGTCTATTTAAGACATATTTTTTGCGTAGAAGATTTCATCCATTTCTTTTTTCAGCTTCTTCGTAATCTCGATCTTTTCTTCTTCAGACAATGTATCTTCCTTGTATCCAAATAAGTAATTGTTAAGATCGAATTTTTTCAGCTTACATTTTGTATGGAAGATATTTTCCTGGTAGACGTTCACATCAATCATTTGGAAAACGTCCTGAACGCTCTCAGGAATGTAGTTCTGGATGGAATTGATGTCATGATCGATAAAGAGTTTATGACCTTCAACGTCTCTTGTGAAGCCACGAACACGATAATCAATGACCATAACATCGGTTTCAAATGAGTGAATCAAATAATTCAATGCTTTTAATGGAGAAATTTCGCCACATGTTGAAATATCGATATCTGCACGGAATGTACTGATACCTTCATCAGGATGGTATTCCGGATATGTGTGAACGGTTATATGGCTTTTATCCAAATGACCGACTACTGCATCAGGACCTGGAGATTGCTTGAAAGATTCCAGTGGGGACTCGTCAACTGGTCCCTCTGAAACCAAAATCGTTACACTGGCCCCTTGTGGTTCATAATCTTGTTTGGCAATGTTTAAAATGTTTGCCTCAATCATATCTGAAACGTTGGTTAAGATGTTTGTCAGACGCTCTGCATTATACTGTTCATCGATATAATTGATATACGCCTCTCGCTCTTCCTTTGTTCTTGTATAGCAAATATCATACATGTTGAAACTTAATGTTTTAGTTAAATTGTTAAAACCGTGTAATTTAATTCTTTCATTCGGAGTTAAACTCATTTTATGTAATCCCCTTCTCAATTGATTATTAGACAAATTTCGCAATTTGTATTCTTCACAGGCTATATTTTTCCCGAATCCATTATTGTGAAACATACAGTCAATTATATCACTTTTTACTAAACGGCAAAAACTTTCCCATTTTCACATGTGTAAGTTCTAGTATACGGTACAACATATCAACTAAGAGGTGATGATATGGCGAGGCTTGTTTATCTGTTTTTGATAGTTTGTTTTTTACACCCTTCCATGACGAATGCGGCACCAACTGATTCGACCGTAAAAGTCGCCTATATTAAGGATGGCTATTTGTGGATCAAAGATAAAGGGTTAGAACAAAAGTTGACTGATCAAATAGCAAATTATCCTAATCCCCCGCAATGGTCTTTTGATGGGAAAATGCTTCTTTATCAAAAAGAAGTACCTGCTACTATAAATGATAGTCAAGGCACTGAAAGTGAATTGTGGGTGTATGATTTAAAAACCAAAAAGCATCGTAAAATTTTTTATGACGGATACAATCCAAAATGGTCGCCAATTGAAAACATTGTAGCGTTTCAAAATGGTGGTGTGTTGAACATATCTGACTTAACTAGTTTTTATAACATCTCTCTCGGAGTAGATGATTATGCATGGCAGCCGAATGGGAAGGGCTTTATCGCATCATCAAGTGCTTCCTTAAGACCAGATGGATGGACAAATCCAATCCTTTATACTATTTCATTAACGGGCGGCAATCAAAACATCAGCGATTTATCTACAAATGCGAAAAAATTCTTTGTGGTTCCAAAAGAACTCCAGAAAGATGAAGTCAAAATCCCTTCAATCAATGTCCAATCATTTGCCTATTCACCAAATAACAAATGGATATCTTTTATTGTGTCCCCTACCGCTTCTTGGTCGATGGACAGTAATATGCTTTGTGTCATTTCAGCAGATGGGAAAGAATTTACCGTTCTTGACGAGGTCATCTTCGAATTCAATCCAAAGTGGTCATTTAAGGATAGTTTACTCGGCTACATCGCAGGTGGAGGACGTATCGTATTTGGTTTCAAAGATAAAGACTTAAAAGTAACTGAACTCCCTGCATACCATACTTTGACCCTTACGCCAAAAAACTATGCAGATATGGGTTTCACATGGGTAAACGAGCGTTCTCTTATTGTATCCAGGGTGAAAGAAAGTGAATGGTCAAATGACCCTGAAAAGCGCCCAAAACCATCATTGTATTTCTTAACTCTGGGCAGTCAGAAACAATTGAAAATTACGATCCCTCCAAAAGATCAAGGTGATTATTATCCACAATTTTTGCCTTCGATTAATAAAATCACTTGGGTAAGACAAATCGATATCGCGAATACTAAAGGGGATTTATGGATAGCTGATCCGAATGGTGAAAACGCGCACATTTGGATAGAAGATGTTGGACCGTACTCTTTCTATCCTTCATCATGAGAAGGATTAACTACTTATACAAAATTAAAGCCAACTCTGAAGAAAGAGTTGGCTTTAATTTTGTACATGATATAGGGATTTTAATGCTCTGTTGTTTCCTTCTGCACTCATTATGCTTAATGATTTTGAATGAACAATGTTCCATGGTCATCCACTGAATAGAAAAAAATATCTAAATTCGTCATGGGAGAAGAAAGTTCAATTGCATATCCATATTTCAAAGTTCCATTATCTTGCACTTCGAAGTAATGATAACTTTCAACAGCTCCATTATTTTTTAACCTTTGTAATTCTTGCATATAAAAAGACCTGAATTTCTGAACATCTATATAGGTTGTGTAAAAATTGGAGCAACCGTCTTCTTGGAATTTAATGAATGTCCTTTCTGGTAGACGCACAGAAAAACTTTGTAGCGCCTCACTAAATTCACATTGATAAGTATCATTAGTAAATAAGTAGCTCTTTATCAAATTATTGAAACCCAAATTCCAAAAGTAGAATTGGATTAAAAGGAACAACGGTAAAACGATTGAAAGAATTTTTTTAGTTGGAGTACTCCCTTTAATCCAATAAAGAATTATTGTAAGTACAATAATCGAAAGAACAATGAAAATGGTGTATGGAATGTAAAGTATATTTCCTGCCATCATCAATTCTCCTTCTTCAAGACGGTCTTCTTTGATAAAAATTATTTTGTCAATGAAATAGTCTTTTCTTGACTCAATCTTTCTACTTCTTGCTCCAATACATGAAGTCGTCTATGAATGCGATAAAAAATCGGTAAATATGCAACAACGACGATCAATAACCACCCCATACATGCACTACCTCCCTAAAATTCTAAAGCTATCAATCCATTCCTCCACCCGAATGATTGTTGTTATCTCCCATCCGGTAATTCGTATCATCCCCTGGCTTCGCATGTGGATGTGTTGATCTAAATGGGTGATTATTAATCTTCTTTCTTCTCCAGTCAATGTACACTCCCAAGCCGAAAAGCATTGTGAACATAGCACCAAAAAACCATCCCAATGTGACCCCTTCCCTTCATTTCAAGCATTATGTTGATATTAAATAAGAAAATCTGTCCATTCACCATTTTCAAATGCAAATTTTTCTCTCGTACATTCCAATTGAAAACCGGTTTTTTCTGCTAGACGAATGGAATGTAAATTGTCCGTATTAATATGCAATTCAATTCGATGAAAACCTAAGTTCTTAAACACCCATTCCTTGGTGGCAGATACACTTTCGGAACCATAGCCAATATGCCAGTATTGATTATGAAGGGAGTACCCCATCATAGCCCATTGATAATCTAGCCTTAAGATCTTGCATAATTCAACTTTGCCTACATTCACTCCATCTTCTTTACGAAAGACTCCGTACTGGTACATTTCATCATTAATTGCTGCTTTATTAAATCCTTCAATCCAGTCGCAAAACCAGTCAAAAGTGGAAGACGGCATATCTGAAGGGCGTCCATCGTCATATTTATATTGGGATGGACGCCTGTTGTCATATTCCGCGTACCAATTCTCATAATCTTCATTTTGATATGGGCGAATAATTAACCTATCCGTTTCAATTTTGATTTCCAACGAAAAAAACTCCTTTATTCGAACATTATCTAAATGGTGAGTTCATATGTAACTAGTTGATGTTGTTCTTCAAAACCCACCTTTTTGTAAATGGAAATGGCTGCTTCATTACTCCGTTTAACACATAAAGTTATTTCATTTATTTCATGAAAGGAGAATAAGAATTTCAGACTTTCGTTTTACAATTGTCTCCCTATTCCTCTGTTTCTTGCATGAGGAGTAACGGAAAAGAAATGAATATCCCCTTCTGAAAAGTTCGGATTCGCTTCACAAAATACATAACCAAGCAATTTCCCATCTGAACATGCAACAAATACTTTATGTTCGCTATTGATTTTCTTGATTATTTCTTTAGCTGTGAAATAAGCATGCTTAAATGCTTCCTCATGCAACAATTTGAAAGAATTGTATTCGTTGGGTGTCATTTCTGCTACATCACAATTTGCTTCATTAGATCGTTGAAGATGTGAACGAGTGATTGTCAGAATCGAATGCTCACCTTTATTTGTAGCCCCTAGCCATTTCATAAAAGAAATACAATTGGTATTATGTGACTGATAAAAACCAAGTGCTTTATTAAGGGACAATGGAAGTTGTTTTACTAATTTATCCCACATCATAATGGAGACTTGCTGCCATTCATCATGGTTGACAAAAGGTCCCCAAATTTCAGCATTCCTTGTATTCCCATCGATATCAAAACCAAGAACGCCAATCATTTTGTCATTTTCGTAGGCTACCACTAATGACTCTTCCAAGGGGAAATCTGAGAAATCATTCAACAATGTATGTAAAATCTCTTCTTCATTTATTCCACAATATCCAACATGATGTAGGGTAATCTTATTCATGTTAGCAATGAACGTAGAAACAGCCTCAACGTCCTTAGAGTATTTAAGTTCAATCATGGTAAACCCTATCCTCAATAAAGTTTTCTGAATAATTAACTTAATTATAACCTTTACGAATATGGAAAACATCTGTTAATTTGGTTTTACTTTCCAAGATGTTTTAAATTATTAATTGTAATCTGTCTAACTTTAATAAATACAAAAACACTGGATTAAAGTCTAAGCCTTTCAGTATTAAATCATTTTCCTTAATTAAAAACCAAAAAAGGCACCCAATTATCATAGAACAATTGGATGCCCTTTATTATTGTTAGATCAAGTTTTGCATCTACTTTACTTCCTAATTGCACACATAATTAACAGTTCAAATAACAGAATAACAATTTTAATTGTTATTGAGCTAATCGACTATCTATTAGGCAACTAGAACGGTAGCACTCGTGGTTGAAAACAGTATTATCTATACGGAGATGATCATCAGTCCCCTTGAGTTATTTCTATTTTAAATGCCTTAGGGTTCAAATTGTTTTTTATTATCGCTTCTTTAATAATCTTGTTAACTTTTTCTTTTTCTTGTGGAGTAACCACCGCGTTATTTGGCATTATAATGTTAAGTCTAATATCATCTTGAGAATATATCATCCCAGCAATAGAATAGTTGTATTTTTCTTTTTTCATTTCTTCATTCACTTGATCATAAAACCCTCCCTTTTTTTCAAGGAGTTCTTGAAAGTCATCTACTTCTTTTAGTAAGACTTCACTTGCCTTTTGGGACATTTGAGAAGAAGCTTTTTCTTCTTTTACAAAGACCTGAGTGTAAATAAATAATGCTACAACAATTAAAAGTAATCCAACTCCGAATACACTAAACTTCCCTAACTTCACGCAGACAACTCCTATTGTGTTTTTCTAATGATATGTCTGAGCAAATGGAAATAGCCGTTAAAATAACCCCCAAATGAGGTAGTTTTCGCGCTTTCTGTTCCATAAGAATGGCAGCATGTCCTTCAACTAAGCACCCGTTTAATAGGGAATTATTAATTTTTTTCATTTATCCACTCTTTGTATTCAGGTAAAGTTGGGATTGTTGGATCCTCCACAAGGGAATGGGACTGATTGGTTTCAATTTTTTGTATGCTTATATCTATCTATATAGAAACTAGATTCGAAAGATTTGGTATCTCATTAATAAACAAATGGAAAAGGATTGTACCCTCTTAATTTGGGTCCAATCCTTTTAACTTGTTAACGATTAAAATGAGAATAAATTTGTCTTTTCTTTATCTAAAGCACTCGTTTGTTGAAGAAAAGGTATATAAATCGAGATGTTATATTCTTATGTCACCAATCTTATTTAGAACTCCCCTAAATTTACTCTGTATTTTTCTACATTTATCACTTCTAATTAATTCATCAATGAACCAAAAAATGAAAGCAGACAAAACTGCACTAACAAAGAAGAAGTTATTCAATAAACTATCTACATCTAAAATAAGTATATATCCTTCATGTGCCCACAGTTGCATTGGAAATAATACTAATAATGCGCCAATAAATACATGAATAATGAACGCCATAAACATTCGATAAAAACCTCTTAATCTTTTAGTAATTAAGTCAGAAAAAATAGAGGATGTTGTTCCATATATTAAAACAATTGGTAGTAGGTACATCCCTAAAAAGAGACTCACCGCAATTTCTTCAAATACTGAATAAATAATAAGCATAATTGCACTAGCAGTAAAAGCAGAAACTATTTTTCTGACAATCAAAAGACCGCACTCCAATCTACTTAAATTTATTTAAACGCATCTTCGACTGTTTTTATCTCAAACTTCATACGGTCCAAATCCCAAACGTCAGCATCAGCATTAGAAAAGACAGTTACTTTAAGTTTCTGCCCAATTTTATATCTCTCTACATTATCTACAGGTATTTCGTAAATATTTCCGTCTTTTCTGCCTTCATCTAACCCGTCATATTCTTTAATAACTAACATTTCTTCTTTAACAAGGATTTCCTCTACTGTTCCAGTGAAAGTAAAGTCCTCTTGATAATCAGAACAGCCAGTAATGAATAAAAAAATCAATAATAATAAACTTATTGTGATTTTATTTTTCACAATAACACCCCCTTGAAAAATTAGATGCATAATGTGAACTAAATTGTCCTATTAGTTCAAAGAAGAAAAATAGTTACTTAAGCAACCCTATGATCTTTAACTAAACACCAATTCGTTGAAGAATTACTGTTTAAACCCAAACCTCGTTTTTACACTAGCCCCTTTTTCATTAGCCTCTATAACAGCATACGGAATACCAAAAAAAGTATAAGCAACTACTTCAGCAGTAACTGGAGGTTCATCTTGTTCATTAAGAGAAACACCGTAAGAGATAATAATTAACCTTTCAACAGCATTATCTAAGGTTAAATTAGTGATGGAGAGTGCATCTGACACAAGCTGTCTATCTTCAACTTTAAAATCTTCTACATTCGTTTTTAACAAATATGGTGGTATGAATGCTAATAAACTAATCACGATTAAAATGCCATTAACACTTTTAAAAATGTTTTCAAATACATCCCCCTTAAGTAATAGGAAAGTTCGAACCCTTTACTAATACGTTTCTTTATCCTAAAAGTTCCAATTCATACTTCAACTGTTGCGTTAGTTGAAGAAGATTAGGTCTTTAATCCTTATTGATGCAAAGCCCTTTTGAATAAGGCTCCTATTTTCAATCCTAAAAACTAATACATCATCAGATATTTGAAAATCTATTTTTTCGCCTCAATTCCCCCTATTAATTGACGTTCATAGTAATCTAGATTTCTCATTTAACCTCCTCCGTTACTCAAATAAGTTCAACAAAAATAGACATTAATCCCTCTCGGATTAATGCCTTCAATTTACAAAAACATTGAGTTAGCAATTTTAAGTAAATCATCTACTGTTATATGCCATATATACAACGATAGCTACATAACGAATTTTGATCATTCTTAACCTCCAATACTAAACTAAAGCACCAGTTCAACAAGATAAATTTTCTAATTCGTTTTTTCGGATTAATAACCTTAATTCCAACAACAACGAATAGCACTATATCTTTTTTACAAATTTTCCCGTCCAAATGATAAAACTCAAATTGAATATTAATTATATGACTTGGGTAGAAGGTAGTTTTATGGTGTAATAAAAAAATTCGCTTTAAATAGAATGGCGATGGCAATTAACATTAAGATACCTTCAGTAAGAGTTAGAATAGCTTGTTTGGGATTCTGTGAATAATTCCTCTCAAAAAAAGCTCTCACTGGATAATCTAGTCCAATGATAATAAGCGGTATTAGTAAAAGGTTAATTGAATAATTTTCAATCAGTACCATGATATTAGTTACCATAATGGTAATAACAGAGGTAATTCTGATTCCCCAATCTATCTTTTTATGCAAATCATTAATGTAGTTATATGAAAAAAATGGCTTTTTTTCTTTTTCAATGTTAAGCATCTTCCTTAAGAAAAGCTTAACTCCCATATTTAAAGCAAAAACAATCAATACAAAAAAAGCCAATTTCACCATGATCAGATGAGCCTCCGATGAGTTTTTTATGAAAAACGCGATATGTTTATTTAGTTGGTATTTTTGTTGTTCGGATGTACTTCTTCCGATTTACCCTACTCAGTAGGGAGACATTCATGTTTATGAAGCTGATAAGAAATAATTCTATTTTTATTTCACTACAGAAAGTAAATTGAATACCGCATTCTAATTGAAAAATTCCAGCCAACTCGGGTAATCATACTGTCCCTTAGAAATCTGAAAGAAGCTCCCCATGAACCCTAGGTGAACGATTCCGTGTTCATAAGGCAATGCCTGCACTGAATAAGTTGAAAAAAGATAAAAGTTTATTCTTTCTACGACTACATCTTCTGGAATCTCTAAGCCAATCGTTTCTTCACTAAAAATTAAATAATCATGTTTGTTTGGATTGAATACTAGAGAAATGATTAGTAGAGACAGTAATAGTAGTAAGGTGATGATTTTTATTCTACTCATTCTCTCTGACTCCTATCTCATCCATTTAGTCTCTTCGCATATATTCCTTTCACGAATTCTTCCTTATGATCTGTGTACGCCAGAATGCCTTTATCAGATTTCTTAACGTAATCCAATTTGAGTTGCTCATATTCTTTTCTAATTGTTTCATGCGAGTTTAAATAGTCTCTGAAGAAAATCAAATTCTTCCAGAGTTCTTTTTCGTATTCAACCAAATGAATGAAATGCGTTTTCTCCTCAGAAGTGTCATCTGTAAATTTTGCAAATACTACTTCTCCAAGACGTTCTATCCGTAACCTTAAAAAACCAGCTTTTTTAAAACCATCCGTAACTGGTTTTTCAATTTGGTTTATTTCATCAAGACCAACCACAATATCCACAATTGGTTTTGCCATGATCCCTTTAATAGATGTGCTGCCAATATGTTCAATCCGATTATTTTCGATTTGAGTATGCTTTTGTATCTGCTGTTTTATCTTGATAAATTCTGCATCCCATTCAGATGTATGTGGTACTAATAAAACCTCATCTTTTTTTAATCCTAGTTTCAAATCCATACTCCCCCTTTAGTGATATTGATGATTGATTTATGGTGCTTGGATCCTATCAGTAGTATTTAATAAAAACTCTTTCAGTAGTTGAGTTTCTTCTTGCGTTAAATGACCAAGGCCTTCTTTCTCGCTCCCACCGTTGATTGTTGCTGTATTATCCGCATTAAACCAAATTTTATATTCATATAAGCGTTCGGGCATATTTTTATCAGTTTCCCACCACAGTGTAACTTGAACATCTTCCTCACGAGACATAGATGGCATTTTGTTCGGTTCCCATTTAATTTCTTTGAATGCTTGATCAATATCAATTAAACTTTGTTCATCAAGAATCATCCAGGTTCCTTCTGACTTGTCATCGGGATTAGTGATTTCGAAATACACTCTAGTTAATGTAGGCGAAACTACATTGCTGCAGCCAACCAGTACGAACATTATTAATGAAATAATGTAAAAACGTTTAAGTATAAATTTCATAACTTTCTCCTTCAATCGGTTTACTGTAAATAAGGAATTTACAAAGAAATAAGTTCCATTAATATAGAGTAATTGTTTTGTCATAGAGAACATTTAGACAAAAGAAATATGACGACTATGCCTAGAAGCACCGTCAAAATCGTTGACATACAACCGCCTTTAGCTAATGCTCCTAAATCACCGACCATTGATCGGTTAACGGCATCTGCGAATTCAATTGTAGGGATTTTTTGTTGTTTCTTAGGCTGTTTGAATTCTGTTTCTACCTCATGATTTTCATGTTTATCACTCAAGCTCCAACCATCCTTCCAAAAATTCACTGAAATCTTCTTCAAAGTAGTCATTGAAGAATGCTGCAAAAGCTTGACTATCGACATATTTAAATTGAAATTCATTGAAGTATGCAGATAAGAATCGAATTGCTTCCTCTTGCCCACCGTGTTCCTTAAAGAAATCTCTTAAGAGAAGAGGCGTTTTCCCATAAACAGTTGAAATGTACTCTGATTGAAACCTATCCAAAGGAATATTGACTTTTTCACTCGGGGTTACACTTTGAAAGAACTTGGTCGGCAACTCGAATGCAAGGTTCTCATCACCATACTTGTTTGACAAAAATAACGATGTTGCAAATGTAGTAATCCCTTCGTCCAGCCAAGCATCCTTATATGGATCATTCGAAACTATATAATAGAACCATTGATGGGCGATTTCATGGACCAGTGTGTTTTCAAAGTAATCTGCTTGATCATTGACTTCCACAACATTTGGATATTCCATTCCACCGTTATTTGCGATAATATCCAATTCTTTTGTCGGATTGTCTCCCAATTTCTCTTCAAAATAGCTGAATGCTTCATTTGCAACCAAAGACATCTTTTCCTTTATGTCGGACTGATTCGCTGGCACAAACAGTCTGATTGTGGTGTCATTTACTTTAGTAGATTTACTAGACCAATGATCTGGCTTTAAAAGGGCCAAATAGAAATCTTTGATATTTTCTCCTTTAATCACTCCTGAGGAGGACGGACCAACTTTACCTTCATCCCCGGAGCTAACCACCAGATAATGATCAGGAAGGTTGTACTTTATTTCATAATTGCCGTAGCTAGTATGGTAGGATTCACCCTTAGCATCGAAGTCCTTAATATTCCAGCCTTCTTCTTGATAATGCCCAAGCATTGGATACCATTGCGCTAGAAAGAAGCTTTGATTGATTTTTGATAAACGAACACCGTTATCAGGTATTTTTAATGTATAGTCAATTTTCACTGTTTTAGTTTCACTTGGTACAAGGTTTGTTCCTAGCTTCAACAAAAGTTTACTATTCGTTAATTCGTAAGGTACGTCTTTCCCATCCGATATAATCGATGTAATAGAAACATCAGCTTTATCAAGTAGAAATTCTGGTTTGTATTTTTCCGTAAATGCATTAGGAATGAAATAAAAACCGATGTCTTTCCAAGAATCCTGTGACTCATTTACAACATCTATTTCTGCACTGATATGAAATATATCTGATTTATCTAAAACGACATCCAAGTAGTAGTTTCCACTTGCTCCAGGCTGGATTTTTCCTGGGCTTACACTATTTGTTGCGGGAGGTATATCGACAACTACAGTTCCTTCTGCATACTCCAGTGTATCGATGAACAAGACCAGCTTGCCGTGACTTTTTGGCACTTCAAAGGTTACGACAACACTTACTTCACCAGGCATAAAAACACGAAGATTATTCCAACTATCCCCTTTAATTGTCTCTACATCTTTTACGAGATACTTATTTCCGTCTTCATCAAACAATTTATAAAGCTGAGGCTTAAAGATATACGAGAATTCGTCTTCACTTTCTTCTTTTAGCGTGACCGGAATGGATAACAAAGTATTTTCCGGATTTTCAGGATGTAAGTTTGGTAAAGGTTTTGTTAACTCTCCAAAAGTTAAGGTTGGTCGGAATGGTTTATCATCAGGATTTGTATTTTCACCTAACGATAAAACTTTCCACGCATTTGATTTTAATTCGGCAAATGCATCACTTTCCTCTACTGGTTTTTCTTCCTCTTCCAAAGGCAACTCGACTTTTTCATTTGTCTTTTTTGAAACTTCAATCATTTCCCCTTCAGTTTTCGAGTCACTATGAGTCGCAACCTTATGAGTCGAATTTTTTTCTAAATCTGGAATCGATAACATAAGTAGAATTAGCACTCCGACAAATAGAGCTGATCCTGAAAAACTAAAGACCACCTTGAAATGTTTTTCCGTTTTTTTAGAGTTCGTAAGCCCTCCGCTTATCGCCAAGTAGGGCTGAATTCCCACGGCTTTTTCTGCTGGTAATATGGCGCCAACAATTCCTGTAATAACAGGAATAATTAAAGTTCCGACTAAGAATGTCATTTCGTTCGTTGGGAATTGTCCATACATCGTAAAGATAATAAAGAGGGCAATTCCTAACCCGACAATACCTGCAATGACTCCACAAATTAATCCTTCAAATAACACAAGCAATCTCGTTTGTTTATTGTGCCATCCCACTGCTTTTAAAACGGCGATTTGTGGTTGTCTTTCTGCAACGTTTTGCCACATGATTTCGGCAGTAGTCAAAACGGCAATCAGTAATGCAACACCCATTGCTACGTAGTGCATCGTTCCAACTTCCAGTGCGACAAATTCACCGAGCCAAGTAGAATACAAGACTCCTTTTAATCGGAATGTGACGAACAGGAAAAATATGAATAAACTGGTCGGAACAGCGATTGCAACGATAGAAAGGATGCTTCTTTTCCACTGTGTAAACAAATAATTTATACTCATTCCAAAAACCGACTCAGCTTTTACAATTCGTTTATATATATTGGATATTTCTCCAGATTTCATCGTCTCGTATGGTCGAATCTTTTGAACCAACCACGCCGGTATCAGAGCTCCCAACAAGTAAATGGACAAGCCACTAACTCCAATCAAAAGGATTCTTATACCCGATGTTTCGATACTATTGGTCACTAAAAATAAACCGAGAATGCCCCAACTGATGAATGCTACAATTAGTCCGAGAATAGTGGATTCTAAAAAAAGCATTTTCGATAATTGTGACGGTCTCCATCCCAAGGCTAAAAGGACGGCAAACTCCTTTTTGCGCGCATACATCATGATAAGGTTTGAGGAAAATACATAGACGATCGCAACCAGGATGACACTCGCAATGACTCCTGATAAACCGAGCTTAGTTTCTTGGAATATGGAGATTGAAGAACCTAATTTTATCCACGGTTGCTGGACCCATCCAAGCGCTTTCTCACCTTCAAGTCCTGGCAAATGGGTTAATGCCAATTGTGGAGAAGATCCAAGTGTTATATCTGTTAATTCCTGTCTTTTGCTCGATTTCGGCTGCTACTTCCTGCAACAACTTTTCACTATCTTCATTCATGGTTTCCACGTCTTTAACATTCACTCGAATTGCCGAAATAGGAGTATCTCCCAGTATTTTCGCAGCCGCTTCAAGCGTCGTAAGCATTAATGGCGGTTTCGTCAAAAATCCATATTCATCATTCGTTGGCTTCATGTCTGTCGGTGGATTAACAGGCTTATTGTCAGAATCCATCACCCATTGCGCTTTCGCTGGGAAATAAGTTTCCATCGGTAATTCAGTTAGTGGGTCCTTTGAAATTTTGAGTTTTTGTGGATCAAATATCCCGACATAATTCATCCGTACTCTTGGCCATTCTGAACTATCTTCACTGAAAGGGTTAAATTGTCGATACATATGTTTGATTAAAAAAGGTGAATCTTCAGGAAGGGTAAATGGTTCTATTTCGTAAGCATACGGCCATCGCTCACCAAAAGGACTTGTTACAGGATTGTATTTAACTGTTGATGGTTTAAAAGCAATCCAGGAGAAATCAGGTAGACGTAGAATTCCATCATAAGAAGGATTCAATATTTTAGTTAGTAATTTTTTATGGACTTCATTTGTGGAATAGGAATATTCCTTAATCGGCATTCCTGGTAGTGTTTCTAAATAGGTTTTTCCTCCTTTCGATTTAATGTCTTCCACAATTTGTTGCTGGTTTTGATTAAATTGAATATCTAGCTTTTCTATTTTATAAGTAAGGCTTGCATCTACGAATTCTTGATTACTAACGATTATGGGTATGCGGGTGTCAGTAATTCCGTCGTTTGCCTCTTCATTCACCTTGTCAGTACTATTAAAGTATCGGCTATTACCATCTGTTATCATTGCCTGATCAATCCCAACGAGTGCCGCTTCAGCCTCAGGATCAATACCAGCTATCATGACATTCGTTCCATATGTCAATGTGTGCATCCCAGGTGATACTCCATAACTTGTTGCATCTGCTGGTTGCCACGCACCTACTGCCACATAATGACTTTCATCAGTTGTCTCGATTTGAGCGCCAGTGTTCGTCTTCTCAAGCATGTTTATACGATAAATTCCGGGATCAGTAATATTGGGATTTTCCAACTCGACATAATTTGTATCTGATCCTATCATCGCGATTGGTGCGGCAATGGAGACATTTTCAATTTCTTTTATTTTTTCATATTGCTCGAGACTAATACCGCCTTCGAGACCGCTTAAATAATTGGGTTCCAAGAGGTTCAAGTCTTCAGTGATACTGCGACTCCCTTGTGGACGGACGACTAGATGATAAGACGATTGCCACCTTTTTTGAAGTTCATCAACCACAGTCCCATTATTAGCTTGTGTGATGCCGATCAAATAACTGAGTCCTGTACTTAAAATCAACACACCGACTAATAGCAAAATAAAACGTTCTTTATTACGCCACCATGAATTCCAGATGAATTTAAGCATGTTGTTTTACCAATGTGTCGGAAATAATTTCCCCGTCTCTCATCTCCACCTTGCGATTTGCGCGCTCCGCAAGCGACGGATCATGTGTGACAAAGAGAACGCCACACCCTTTCTCTTTGTTTAAGGAAAGAAGTAACTGGAAAATAATTTCGCCTGTATCCGTATCCAAATTTCCTGTTGGTTCATCGGCTAGTAACCATTTTGGTTCATGAACTAAAGCACGCGCAATAGCCACACGTTGTTGCTGTCCACCAGATAATTGAGAAGGTAAGGAATTTGATTTGTCTTTAAGACCTACCAAGTCAAGCAGTTGCTCAGCACGTTGTTTTTTATCGTAGCTGACCTTCCTTCCAAACAAAGGAGCCATGATATTCTCAAGAGCGGTCAACGTGGGAATAAGATGAAACTGTTGAAAGATAAATCCAATGTTTTCAAAACGGAAATCGGCCAGTTTCTTGTTGTTCATTTGACTGATGGGTTGTTTTTCATAAAGCATTTCTCCTGCAGATGGAATATCAAGTGTTCCAACAATACTTAATAATGTTGATTTACCTGAACCTGATGGACCAATGACGGATACAAATTCTCCTTCATTCAATGTCAAGTTCACATTTTTTAATGCGTAGGTTTCAATTCCATCGCCTTTAAATCGTTTCTCTATCTGTCTGCATTCGATTAAATTTTTCAAAGTTAATCCCCCATATAGAATAATTTTTCTATTTCGTTTATTCTAAATATAACAAAGAGATTTATAATATCATATGTTTTTTGTATATTATGGAAATCCTTAGGTGTTTTAAATATATAAATGAAGAGAGACAAGAGGAGATTAAGATGAATTCTACGAAAAGCGTTATTGAAAAATTAGGCATACATAAATACTCTACGAAATTAATCTTGAACAAGCCGGAAAATGTCCATGATTTTAACGAATTACACTATGATACGAACATAAAGGAAGCTCGCTACCAGTTCGTGTGCATCTTTACTTTTACAATGGAAGATTTCACACAACAATTAAACACAGTCATTGAAAAGAATTTGATCGAAGACAATGGCTATCTGTATTTTGCTTATCCCAAAAAGAACAATCCAACCTATCAAGAATATATAGAACGCGATCGATTTTATGAAGATTTATCACTTGATGAAGATGGGTATGTGCGAAACAGTCAGATTAAATTTTCGCGCATGGTCAGTCTAGATGAAACATTTACGATTGTCGGTTTGAAATCATTCCCAAAGAAACCGAAAAAAGCGGACAGCACAAAAAATAGCCAGTGTGTCGATGACTATATCGAGTATGTCGACCATATTAAAGAGTATTTAAGCAACAAGGAAGATTTACTGAATGCCTATAACCAATTGACATACGGCTACCAAAAAGATTGGGCACGTTTTGTGTATAGTGCAAAACGAGTTGAAACCCAGGAAAAACGCTTACTGGAAATGGAGAACGTGCTTGGGGAAGGCTATAAGTCGATGGATTTATATCGAAGAAAGAAAAAATAATCGCAAAAAAGCGTACCTGAATGATTACTTCCAGGTACGCTTATTTATTTTTGATTCGTTTTAATTCATCTTGCTTCAATTCATATTCCGCAAAGTCTTCCGCTACATGGATGGAAGGAAAGATGGATAATCCTTGTTTTCGGAGTTCTTCAGCTTGGCTCGGTAAAAATCTAGCACTGATATGTTGAACAATAAGATGATTGGCTCCACTCTCTTTCGCAACTTGTGCTGCCTGCGTAATGGTTGAATGGCCATATGGTTTTGCCAGTTCTTCGGTACCAGCATCAAAGGTTGCTTCATGAATGACGATATCGACATCTCTGCTTAATTCGATCGATGCCTGGCAATACCGTGTATCCCCAAGAATACTTATAGAAAATCCTTTAACTGGCCCTGCGGTCACATCCTGACTTAAAACGGTTTGACCATTTTCTAAAACTACATCCTGCCCATTTTTAAGTTTTGCCAACAACGGTCCTTTCGGTACTCCCATTTCAACGGCTTTTTCGATTAATAACTGCGGAGGCAATGGTTTTTGAATGACTCGAAAGCCAAAACATGGAATGACATGGTGCAACAGTTTGGCTTCAACAGTAAATTGATCATCTTCAAAAATAATACCTTCTTTAATTTCGACAAAGTTCACTTTATACTGCAAAACGGTACGAGATATGCGAAGTGTCGTTGTAATCCACTCTTCGATTCCAATCGGCCCATAAATGGTCAATGGTTCTTGCCCGTCCATAAAAGAACGAGAACCCAGTAAGCCTGGCAATCCGAAAATATGATCCCCATGCAAATGGGTAATAAAAATTTTTTCGAGCTTTCTTGGCTTTAAGGTTGTGTGTAACATTTGATGCTGGGTCGCTTCACCGCAATCAAACAACCAGAACGTTCCTCTTTCTTGCATCAATTTTAATACGAGTGCGCTTGTATTTCGTTGTTTGGAAGGCATACCAGCGCCTGTGCCTAAAAATTGTAATTCCATATCACTTGTTCTCCCTGTCTTTGTGATCGTCTAAAAAGTCTTTACTGAAACTCGTCTTCGATTCATACGTCGGTTTTCTAGCTTGTGTATGACCTCTTGTAATCATATCTTTGCCAAATTTTGATTGGAGCGTTTCCACTAGTTTCAATATAGGTTCTTCTTTTGCATGTTCTTCAAAATTGTAGATGGACAATTGCTCGGTAAAGTCTACACGATCCACTACGTTGCTAACCGTCACGCCAAGCAGTCGGATTGGTTGACCATCCCAATTTTTCGTAAACAATGACCATGCCACTTCAAAGATCTTATCTTTTTCATAAACCAAATTGCGAAACGACTGGCTTCGAGAAGAATTTCTCCAATCTGCATCCCGAATTTGAATGGAAACTGTAGGACCCGCAAGCCGCTTTGCTTCCAAACGGTTCGCTACTTTTGCACTCAATGTTTGAAACACTTTTCGCAACTCCATTAAATCGGTTTCGTCACTAGGAAGTGTTGTAGAGTTGCCCACACTTTTCGTGTCATATACGGAATCCGGGTCAACAATCCGGTCATCCTGACCATTTGCACGATTTTTCAATCGGATGCCATTCTTCCCAAGTGCTTCTTTCAATAAACCATCTTCAGCCTTTGCAATGTCGCCGATTGTGTTCAAACCGATACTGTTCAACTTTTTCCCCGTGCTCTCTCCAACCCCATGCATGTCTAACACAGGTAATGGCCACAGAACTTTATCTATATCCCTCTTTCGAAGGACTGTAATTCCCATTGGCTTTTTTAGGTTCGACGCTGTTTTCGCTAAAAACTTGTTCGGAGCTATGCCAATCGAACAAGGCAAATCCAGCTCTTGCATTAATCTCATTTGAATATCCGCAGCAATTTGAAGTGCCGTCATCGGGCTATCGATTTCTGTGACATCCATATACCCTTCATCGATCGAAACAGGTTCTACTTGTTTCGTGTACGTTCTTAATAAATCAAACATCGCACGTGATGCTATTCGATAACGCTCAAAATTTGGTGGCAACAAAATCAGTTCAGGACATTTTCTTTTCGCTTCCCAAACACTCATCGTTGTATATACCCCACGGGCACGGGCCTCATATGAACAAGTTACCAAAATCCCTCGTCGTTCTTTCGGATTTCCGGCTATGGCAATCGCTTTTCCTTTTAAGGATGGATCATACGATTGTTCAACTGACGCATAAAAACTATTCATATCGATATGAAAAATAATACGAGATTTATTGTGTTTTATTTCCGTCATATCTTCATCGCCTCTTCATGTACTGAATTTAATCATAACAAAAATCGAGACATCAGGTTATCCTGAAATCTCGATTTTATCAGTACATTAAGCTTTAATAGCCGAAACTTTAACAATTTCCACAAGTAAATCAGACAATTTCTCAAGTTCTTCGACTGGCATACGTTCATTTTTAGTATGAATTTCTTCGTATCCAACAGATAAGTTAACTGTTGGAATGCCGAAGCCAGCAATGATATTCGCATCACTTCCGCCACCACTTGTCCCAAGGTTTGGTGTGCGTCCAATATTTTTAACTGCTTGAATGGCAACTTGTGTCACATGTTCATCTTCACCGAAACGGAAGCCAGGATACATTAACTGAACATCAATTTCTGCTTTTCCACCCATTGCTGCAGCGGTCTCTTCAAATACTGTTTTCATATGAGCTGTTTGAGTATCCAATTTACCAGGCACAATAGAACGTGCTTCAGCAAGAATATCCACTTCATCACATACGATGTTTGTTGCACTGCCACCTTCGAATCGTCCGATATTGGCTGTTGTTTCTTCGTCGATTCGACCTAATGTCATTTTCGCGATTGATTTAGCGGCGATGTTAATAGCAGAAATTCCTTTTTCCGGTGCTACACCTGCATGAGCTGTTTTGCCTAAAATTTTTGCCCGAATTTTTGCTTGATAAGGAGCCGCCGTAACGATTCCCCCAACTTTTCCATCTGAATCGACCGCAAATCCATATTTAGCGGTAATCAAAGAAGCGTCCAATTGTTTTGCGCCTGCAAGTCCACTTTCTTCACCAGCAGTAATGATGAATTGAATGTCCCCATGCTCAATGGATTCTTCTTTCAGACGTTTGACCATGTCGAATAACGCCGCAATACCTGCTTTATCGTCCGCGCCTAAAATCGTTGTTCCATCTGAATATATATAGCCGTCTTCGCGAAGCTCAGGTTTGATGCCTTTTCCTGGTACTACAGTGTCCATATGTGTTGTGAAATAAATCGTATCAACATCTGAAAGAGTTCCTTTTAACGTTGCAATTAAATTGCCAGCACCATGGCCACTGCGTGCTGCCGAATCGTCTTCAATGACTTCGAAACCAAGCTCTTCCATTTTGCTTTTTAAGATAGGGGCAATAATTTGCTCGTGTTTTGTTTCAGAATCTATTTGTACGAGTTCGAAAAACTCATCAATTAAACGTTGGTTTGTCATAATAAAACTCCTTTATAATGGAATATTGCCATGTTTCTTGGCAGGTCGAGTTTCTTTTTTATTTCTCATCATATCCAGCGCCTGAATAAGTTTAATACGTGTATCGCGTGGATCGATTACATCATCCACCATTCCTCGAGCTGCAGCTACATAAGGATTTGCAAATTTTTCGCGATATTCCTCGATTTTTGTCGCGCGCGTTTGTTCGGGATTGTCGCTTTGCGCGATTTCCCGGGAAAAGATTACGTTCGCAGCCCCTTGTGGACCCATTACTGCAATCTCCGCATTTGGCCAAGAGAACACAAGATCAGCACCGATGGATTTAGAGTTCAATGCCACGTATGCACCGCCATATGCTTTTCTTAAAATGACTGTCATCTTCGGAACCGTCGCTTCTGAGTAAGCATATAAAATTTTCGCTCCGTGACGAATGATTCCTCCATGTTCTTGCTTAATTCCCGGGAAAAATCCGGTTACATCCTCAAAGGTGATGATTGGGATATTGAATGAATCGCAGAAACGGATAAACCTTGCTGCTTTATCCGAAGAATTGATATCCAGACCGCCAGCCATTACTTTCGGTTGGTTACATACTAATCCTACAACTTCACCTTTGATACGTGCCAGCCCAATTACCACATTACGTGCAAACTCTTTTTGGACTTCCATGAACGAGTCCTGATCCACCACTTGTTCAATAACCTTACGAATGTCATAAGGACGAATGGCATCAAACGGGATGATATCTGTTAAATCAGGTCGATAATCATCCGCTTGGTCTGCTTCCAAACGAGGTGGTTTTTCATCGTTATTTTGTGGCAAGAAACTCAACAAATCTCTAACCTGTTTAAGTATTTCTTGTTCAGTATCAGCTCTGAAATGAGCATTCCCGCTAATGGCATTATGTACTTTTGAACCGCCCAAGTCCTCAGCAGATATTTTTTCTCCAGTTACGGTTTCAATAACTTTTGGACCGGTAATAAACATTTGACTAGTATTATCAACCATAAACACAAAATCAGTAATTGCCGGTGAGTAGACGGCTCCACCAGCACATGGTCCCATAATGACAGATATCTGTGGGATGACGCCGGAATATATGGCATTGCGATAGAAAATATGACCATAACCATCAAGAGATACGACACCTTCTTGAATACGTGCACCACCAGAATCATTCAACCCGATAAAAGGTGCTCCATTTTTGGCTGCCAAGTCCATAACGTTGGCAATTTTCATCGCATGCATTTCACCAAGAGCCCCGCCAAATACAGTAAAGTCTTGTGAGAATAAATAAATGGCACGACCGTTTACTTTTCCGTAACCTGTAACGACTCCGTCACCTGGCCCTTTTTGATTGGCCATGCCAAAGTCGACTGTACGGTGTTCAATGAATGGATTCAATTCAACAAATGTTCCCGGATCCACCAATAGGTCGATGCGTTCACGTGCCGTTAGTTTTCCTTTTGCGTGCTGTTTTTCAATTCTATCGTCTCCGCCACCAAGTTCGATTTCACGCTTGCGATCATATAAATCACTGATTTTCTCATAAATGTCCATGTATTTTACCCCTTTAACCCGCTTTTATCACACAATTCATAAAGTACACCGTAAGAAGATTTTGGATGTAAGAATGCAACTTGAGCACCACCTGCTCCAATCTTCGGCTGTTCATTCAGTATTCGAACGCCTTTTTCACGAAGTTCATTCATCCGTTCTTCTATACCTTCTACCCCGAACGCAATATGGTGAATGCCTTCCCCTTTTTTCTCAATAAAAGTATGAATGGCACTTTGTTCAGACATCGGCTCTAATAGCTCCAGTTTGACGTTACCTGCATCGATAAATGCTACACGAACCATTTCGGAAGCCACTTCTTCAATTTTCAAAACTGTTAAACCTAATATTTCTGTATAATAAGGGATTGTTTCATCTAGATTTTTAACTGCAATGCCGATATGATCGACTTTTTTCAAAATAGCCACACCCTTCTGTTTTCTCCATCCTCTATTGTACCGATTTCTTTTTGAAAACTCTACCTCTTGTGAATTTTTTCAAATTCTACTAAACTTAAGATTAGCTAGGGTAAAGGAGTTGTTTCGCGTGCGCAATGCAAATTTCCGCAAGTTTATCATTTATTTAATGATTATCATGATGGCTTTATCAAGTGTATTGTTTGGTTTAAGTTTATTCTTTTAAAAAAACAGCTTCGAAGGATTGTTATAACTCCTTCGAAGCTGTCTTTTTTTTCATTTTAAATCCAACAAAACTGCGTTTGATGTGCAAGTATTGATCCATCTCCTCGATGAATTGGTACAATGCCGCCATCGCCAGAAAGTTTTCATGATCTTTTGGTAATGGCATTTTCGCAAATTCTTCTTTAACTTCATCAAGTTTTGAGATAAATTTGTTAGCTGTATTACCGGAATGCACGTGATCTGCCAGTTCTTCCATAAAATCTGCGACAATGAAACAATGCGAAACATTGACTGGCAACGCAGTAATTTTCGGTAGCACTCTTTCGATTATTTCGAACTGTTGTTCGCGCATATCAAAGTATAGATAGTACAGATTTTGCCTACGATTTAAATGATTTTCAACATCCTGGTAAGCAAGAGCTTTTCCTTTTTCAATGACTTCAGATGCTTCTACAAGCTCTTTCCCATCCCAGTCAGACTCTCCATTTCTCAAATAAAAAGCAATTTCATGGAATATTTTCGAGTACAGGGACTCAATTTCCAAACGAAAGTTTTTTAAATCCTTGTCAATGGACGGCATGTACGTGTTAACTAGTAGTGCCACGCCAAAACCAACAGCCATTAATTGAGCTTCATTCCACAACAGTGACCATGTCAATTCTTTGGAGTCGAATAAATGAAGAAGGATGACAACGCTCGAAACAAAGCCATCTTGAAATCTTAAAGAAACAAGAGTTGGAATAAATAATATTAAAATAAGACCAAAAACGAGTGGATGATACGCGATTCCTTCAAAAAAGACGAAAGCAAATCCCACACCGATGATGCTCGCAATAATGCGGGAATATACGGCACGGACGGACTTCCGTTTCGTTGGCTGAATGCACAAAACGGTCAAAATAAAGGCAGAACTGTAATAGTCTAAGTTTAAAAACATGGCAATGAGCATGGCAATACTTGCACCAACAGCCGTCTTTAATGTCCGATAACCGATTTTAAATCGTCGGAAATTCATAATACACCAACTTTCGAAAAGAAAAGTGATTTTTCTTACAGTGTAATCATTTGTTAAACACTTAGTAATTTTATTTAGCACCATAAATAAATTCTGTATTAAAATGAGCAGAAATTTTTAAAAATAGCTCAATTTAAACGATATTGTTGATTTTCGTTCCATGCGGACGCTTTCCGCGGGCGGTCCACTAGCCTCCTCATTCGCGGTGCTCACTGCGGGGTCTAGTTTGGACACGCTGATTCCGCTGGAGTCGCCGCATTCTACTACAATCATTAAAGTAAACAGGCGAATGACTTAACTTACGATCTAGTGATATGAAGCATCTCTGCGACGAGTAATCGCAGGAGCCAAAACAGTGAAGACTCCTGCGGGAACAGCGAAGTGCTGAAATCCACTCGGACATTAAGTCCGAGTTAGTTCGGCGCAAGCCCGCGGAAAGCGTAGCTGTTTTGCGGAATATCAACAACAACATTTATCATAGCCTTAAAAATAAATAGAATGCATTTGCGATCCTAGCAACCCGGAGGAAAGAATTTGTCCAAAGAAGTTTTGTTCATATTTTTGGCAACGAAGCTCACGAAGTTGGCTCATTCGGAACGTGGGGCAACCGAAAACCACAAAACAATAAAGTTTAACAATGCCAACCTATAAATAGAGTAGAAAAAAGAGCACTGACTAAGTGCTCTTCCTTTCCTTATAGCTCGTCACAATGTTCTTCAAAAAGTGCTTGGATGTGTGTGATAACTGACATTGGATCGTGCCCTTCAATTTCATGACGACCAATTTCAGCAACAGGTTGTCCATCTTTTAAAAGAACAAATGAAGGAGATGATGGCAAATGTTCGTCGCCAAACAACATACGAGCTTGAGCTGTTGCTTCTTTATCTTGTCCTGCAAATACAGTTACTAAATGATCTGGTCGCTTGTCGTAATGCACTGCATTCGCAGCTGCTGGGCGAGCGATGCCGCCTGCACAACCACATACGGAGTTAATCATCACTAGGGATGTACCTGGACGTGCAAATGCTTGATCAACGTCTTCTGCTGAAGTCAATTGCTCATAGCCACTTGCTTCCATTTCGCCACGTGCCTGACGTACTATATCGTTCATCAATAAGTTAAAATCCATATTCATTTGTAAAACTCCTCTCAAACTTCACTATTAATAATAGCAGGTCGTGAATGGTCGCGCAAAATCTATGTTTTATTAGTGTTTGTAAATAAATTTTCTACTGCTTGGGAAACGGTCTTATCACCTTGTAAAATTTCTTTTTCGAGCAATTTTACTTGAGATTTCGTATCTGGGGTTCCGTAAAATTCATCCATTAAGCGATCCATAATCATTGTATGGAACCATTCTTTTGTCTGAGACTGGCGGCGTTCATTAAATACGCCAGAATCGATCAATGATTCTTGAAAAGAACTGATTACTTCCCACACTTCGCGTATCCCCAGTTTTTCAATTGAAGATACAGGCATTGCTTTAGTGGTCCAGCCTGGACTAGCAGGCTGCAGGAAATGAAGGATTTGCTCATATTCGGCAACCGTTTTTTTGGCCATTTTTGCATTGTCCCCGTCTGCTTTATGCACAATCAATAAATCGGCCAATTCCATAATGCCTTTCTTCATTCCTTGTAGCTCGTCCCCTGCACCTGTCAAAACCAACAACATAAAGAAATCGACCATACCCCGGACGATTGTTTCACTTTGACCCACACCAACCGTTTCAATCAAAATGACATCGTAACCTGCAGCTTCGCAAAGCAACATCGTTTCACGCGTTTTTTTGTGAACGCCCCCGAGCGTTCCTGCGGAAGGAGAAGGTCGAATGAAGGCATTTTCGTGTCGAACGAGCTCTTCCATCCGGGTTTTATCCCCTAAAATACTACCTCCAGACAGACTCGAGCTTGGATCAATGGCGAGTACTGCCACTTTAAAGCCAAGCTCACACAAATATTTCCCAAACGCTTCAATAAATGTGCTTTTTCCTGCACCAGGAACACCCGTGATGCCTATACGAATACTTTTCCCCGTATGAGGCAGTAATTCCTGTAATAACTGTTGACCAGTTCGTTTATCTTCCATTACCGTACTTTCAAGCAAAGTAATCGCTTTAGCTAAATGGAGCCTTGAACCTTGACGAATTTCGCGGGAAAAATCATCGACAGAAATCTCTTTTTTGTGAGATCGTCGAAATTGCTTTCGAGACGTTTGCCCCATGCCGTCATGAGTTGACTTTAATCCGCCCATTACATGCATAGTACTATTCTGCTGGTTCTCTTGACCTTCCATTATTCGCTCACTTCCTCATAACCTAGTCTTCTGTAGATTTCTTCTATTACTTTCCCTGCTGCAACCGGAATGACTGTCCCTGGACCGAATATCGCAGCGGCACCATTTTCACGTAAAAATGCATAATCTTGAGCAGGAATAACGCCCCCGACCACAATCAGAATATCTTCACGATCCATTTTCTTCAATTCACTTTGAAGTGCAGGCACCAACGTCATATGGCCAGCTGCAAGTGAACTGACTCCGATGACGTGAACATCGTTTTCCACCGCTTGTCGCGCTGTTTCTTCCGGTGTTTGGAACAATGGACCAATATCTACATCAAAACCTAAATCAGCAAAGGCAGTAGCAATGACTTTTGCTCCGCGATCGTGTCCGTCCTGCCCCATTTTGGCAATTAAAATCCTTGGACGACGCCCCTCGTTTTCCTTAAAGTCTTCCGTCATATCTTTTACTGCCTGGATTTCCTCTTCATTTGAAAAGTTTGAACTGTATACACCGCTCACGGATCGAATCACCGCCTTATGTCGACCAGATACGCGTTCAATCGCATCTGAAATTTCGCCTAAAGTAGCACGAGCACGTGCAGCTTGAACAGCACATGCCAATAAATTCTCTTCTCCTGTTTCTGCTGCTTTTGTAAGAGCCGTCAATGCCATTTGCACGTCTTCTTCATTTCGCGTTTGTTTCATCTTTTCAATACGTTCAATTTGTTTTTGACGCACGACAGTATTGTCAATATTTAAAATATCAATTGGTTCTTCTTCAGCCAGTCGGAACTTGTTGACACCGATGATGATTTCTTTGCCCGAATCAATCTGCGCCTGTTTTTTAGCGGCTGCTTCTTCGATTTTCATTTTCGGTAATCCCGTTTCAATCGCTTTTGCCATTCCGCCTAGCTCTTCGATTTCTTCAATTAATGCCCATGCTTTTTGCATCAATTCATCTGTTAACTTCTCGACAGCATACGAACCGCCCCATGGATCAATTACTTTCGTCATCATTGTTTCTTCCTGCAGGAACAGCTGGGTATTACGCGCAATTCGTGCAGAGAAATCCGTTGGTAAAGCAATCGCTTCATCCAGTGCGTTCGTATGGAGGGACTGAGTATGACCCATAGCAGAAGCATTGGCTTCAATTAAAGTACGTGTGACATTGTTGAACGGATCTTGCTCCGTTAAACTCCATCCTGACGTTTGCGAATGCGTACGCAGTGCTAGAGATTTCGGGTTTTTCGGATCAAATGTCTGCATCATTTGCGCCCAAATTCTTCTTGCTGCACGCATTTTTGCTACTTCCATGAAATAGTTCATGCCTATTGCCCAGAAAAACGACAATCGGGGTGCGAACGAATCAATGTCGATTCCTGCTTTCAAGCCTGTACGGACATATTCCAATCCATCTGCCAATGTATAGGCAAGTTCAATATCTGCAGTGGCACCAGCTTCTTGCATATGGTAGCCAGAAATCGAAATTGAATTGAATTTCGGCATATGTTTCGACGTGTATTCAAAAATATCCGCGATGATTTTCATCGACATTTTTGGTGGATAAATATAGGTGTTACGTACCATGTATTCTTTCAAAATGTCATTTTGAATCGTACCCGTTAATTGCTCATGCGATACTCCCTGTTCTTCAGCTGTCACAATGTAAAAGGCTAAAATCGGCAATACTGCCCCGTTCATTGTCATGGAGACAGACATTTGATCAAGTGGAATGCCATCAAACAATATTTTCATGTCTTCTATTGAGTCAATTGCTACTCCCGCTTTTCCCACGTCGCCTGTAACGCGTTCATGGTCGGAATCGTATCCACGATGGGTCGCCAAATCAAAGGCTACAGAAAGCCCTTTCTGTCCCATTGCCAAGTTTCGACGATAGAAGGCATTGCTTTCTTCCGCAGTTGAAAATCCTGCATATTGTCGGACAGTCCATGGTCGTGATACATACATCGTAGGGTAAGGCCCGCGCGTATTTGGTGCAATCCCCGGGAAATCCGACATGTGATCGAGTTTTTCTACATCTTCTTTTGAATATCTTGAAGCCAAACGAATGCCTTCATTCGTCAAGTAGGATTCTTTAGATGCTTGTGACTCATGTTGTTGTGTGACAAATTGGTCCAGCTGAACCTTTTTGAAATCAGGCTTCATTTTCGTGGCCCCCGTTCTTTTTAACATCTATCAATTGCTGCATTTTAGCAATGACATCCTGACCTGCAAAAATTGAACCATTCAGACCTTGTTCACGCCAATGATTTTCAACCGCATGTCGACCTGCAACATCAATGATTGTATATGGATCAGCAACTTTTAAGAGTTGCGGCAGAAATTCGTTCGTGATTTCATCCTTCGCTGCAAATACCACATATTCCATCTGGTTAGATTTGACCCAATGCCATGCATCTTGAGCATCTGCAAATAACGGGCTCATAACTGGGTTCAAACCACCCGCTTGCAGGAATCCCTGGACAAAATCAGCTCTTGGTTTCACGTCTTTCAAAACGCCAAACATCACTACGGCAGTTCGAAGAGGTTGTTCACTAAAATATTTTCGTAGCTGTTCGAAAGGAACCGCTAATCTTTCATTTTCATCATCTAAATGTGAGGTTGCGACAGCATCTGTCGGATTAGCATAAACATTCGTCCCAATTAAAGAAGCTTTACGCTTTGCGATTGACTGAGTTCTAGATGATTGAACATCTCTTGCCAGTGACAGCAAGTACTCTTCTTGTTCTGAATGGTTCATTTCCACCAATTTCAAGAACAAATCCCATGCTTGGCGAACAAGTTCCGCAGTTAAAGATTCGACATAATATGAACCTGCCGAAGGATCAATTATTTTATTGACCATGGTCTCTTCACGAATTACCAGTTGTACATTGCGGGCAATACGCTCTGAAGTCGGTGAACTCCCTGTCAATTCATCATAAGGCACAACCGAAATGATATCCGCTCCACCAAGCACTGCAGAAAATGCAGCATTTCCGGCTCTTAGTAGATTGACGGTCGAATCCATTTTTGAATACGATCTCAATGAAGTATTAGCAATGACGGAAATCGCATTTTCGTTTTGTTTATAGGCACTTGAAAACGCTTTCCATAATACGCGGAATGCACGTAATTTAGCGATTTCCATAAAGAAGTTCGTGTCGATTTCAAATTGTACCGCTACTTTTGTTAAATCTCCGTGTTTCGTAAGTGCTAACAATGCATTGGCCAGTTCATGAATCGCCGTCCCACCAGCGTAGTGAATCGCGCTCGTTGTTAGTACTGTGTTTAGAGATGGTGCTGAGACGGAGCCATCAACGTATCCTACCAGTGCATTTAACTGATGTTCAGTCATACCGTCAAATACTTGCATGATTTGATCGTCATTAGCTTGAATCGATAAACGGAATGGATGGTTAGTCAACATTTCAGCTAATTGCTCTAGTTCATGGGCGTTCCATGTCCATGAAGACAATGAGCCTTTATAGACAATCATGTCATTCCCTAGACTTAATTGTTCTTTTGCTTTATGTAAGAATTCTGATGCAGAATTGGCTTTTGTCGTTTGTGCAATTAGCCAATTTGCTTGGTTTTTCGAATGCGAGATTACGGCAGAATGATTCAATGTCTTTTGTAAATGTTCAGCCGTATATAGTGGTTGGAGGTCGATGCCTTCAAATGTTGGAGTGATCAGTTGTTCATACGGCTTCCCTTTTAAAGTACGAACAGCTTCTTCTTGCCAATTTTCAAAATTCGCTTTCGGAAAAGATGTCTTTTTCATTTGTTCGATTGTCATGTGGTCGCTTGCGCTTCCCTCCTTCGAATCTGTTACTCACTCTTAGTCTAACTGAGTTTGGGCTATGATTAAAGCACAAAAAACCCGATGACCGAGAGTTTCGGCATCGGGTTATATTTATGTCCAGTTTCAAGCGCCAAGCTGGAGTCGTACTTGAGTGGCGCTTAACACTTTTGTTTTAATAAACAGACGTGTTTTCTTTTGTCATGTTTTCAAGGATTTCTTTTACGCGAGCTAAGAAGCGTCCGCATACCAAGCCATCCAATACACGGTGATCAAGAGATAAACATAAATTAACCATGTCGCGAGCTGCAATCATTCCGCCATCCATGATGACTGGACGTTTAACGATCGATTCTACTTGCAGAATTGCTGCTTGTGGGTAATTGATGATGCCCATTGATTGAATTGAACCGAATGAACCGGTGTTGTTTACTGTAAATGTACCACCTTGCATTTCGTCCGATTTCAACTTACCAGCACGCACTTTGCCTGCCAATTCATTGATTTCACGACCGATGCCTTTAATTGTTTTTTCATCAGCATTTTTAATAACCGGTACGAATAAAGCATCTTCTGTCGCAACAGCGATCGAAATGTTGATGTCTTTTTTCTGTACAATTTTATCGCCAGCCCACATTGAATTCATCATTGGGAATTCTTTTAAAGCTTGTGAAACAGCTTTAACGAAGAATGCGAAATAAGTCACATTGAAGCCTTCTTTTTTCTTGAATTCATTTTTGATTGAATCGCGGTATTGAACAAGATTTGTTACGTCTACTTCAATCATTGTCCACGCATGTGGAGCTTCATGTTTACTACGCAACATGTTTGCAGCAATGGCTTTACGAATGCCTGTAATCGGAATTTCGATATCACCTACAGCTACTGGTACATTTACAGGTGCAGCCGCTGGTTTAGTAGCTGGAGCTGTGTTTTGTGCCGGTGCTGCTGTTTCTGCTTTAGGAGCAACTTGTTCAGCTTTAGCCGTTGGGATATTACCGCTTTCGATAATCGCAAGCAAATCTTTACGAGTGATACGACCTTCATTACCAGTTCCATCAACAAGTGATAAATCGATGTCGTTTTCTTGTGCAATTTTTAGTACTGCTGGTGAATAACGTGCTTTCGAACCTTTTTCACGTACAGGAGCCGGAGCTGCAGCCTTTTTAGATTCAGCAGCTGGCATTTCAGCAGCTGTTTCTTTTTCAGCAGGAACCTCTTCAGAAGTTGATTCTTCTGAAGTTGCACCACCTTCTGTCTCGATTGTACAAACAACAGCGCCAACTTCCAAAGTTTGACCTTCAGTTGCAATCAATTCTTTGATTACACCTGTAAATGACGATGGAATTTCAGCTGTTACTTTATCTGTATTTACTTCAGCTAGTGAATCATACTTGTTTACTTTATCACCCGGTTGGACCAACCATTTTTCGATTGTTCCCTCCGTTACGGATTCACCGAGCTGGGGCATTTTAATTTGTTCGATTGCCAATTGTAACTCCTCCTTTCAGGTTAAAATTCTGCAAGTTCACGCATTGCTTTTTCGACTTTATCAGGATTGATCATAAAGAATTTCTCCATTGTCGGTGCATATGGCATTGCAGGTACATCTGGTCCTGCTAAACGTTTGATTGGTGCATCTAAATCAAACAAGCAGTTTTCAGCAATGATTGCTGCAACTTCTCCCATGATGCTACCTTCCATATTATCTTCAGTAACAAGAAGAACTTTACCTGTTTTTGAAGCCGCTTCAATAATTGCTTCTTTATCCAATGGATAAATTGTACGCAAATCAAGAATGTGAGCTGAAATACCATCTTGCTCCAAACGCTCCGCAGCTTGCAGTGCAAAGTGAACAGCAAGACCGTAAGTAATAACTGTGATGTCTTCACCTTCACGTTTTACGTCCGCTTTACCGATTTCAATTGTGTAATCATCTTCAGGCACTTCACCTTTGATTAAGCGGTAAGCGCGTTTGTGCTCGAAGAACATAACTGGATCATCATCACGGATTGCTGCTTTCAATAAGCCTTTTGCATCGTAAGGTGTTGAAGGAATAACGATTTTCAAACCTGGTTGGTTAGCAAAGATTGCTTCTACAGATTGTGAATGGTAAAGAGCTCCATGAATTCCACCACCAAAAGGTGCACGGAATACGATTGGACAAGACCAGTCATTATTAGAACGGTAACGAATACGAGAAGCTTCAGAAATGATTTGGTTAACAGCAGGCATGATGAAATCAGCAAATTGCATTTCTGCAATCGGACGCATTCCATACATTGCTGCACCGATTCCGACACCGGCAATAGCAGATTCTGCTAACGGAGTATCCATCACACGGTCTTCTCCAAATTGATCGTATAAGCCTTGAGTAGCTTTGAACACGCCGCCTTTTTTACCAACGTCTTCACCAAGGACGAATACGTTTTCATCACGTTCCATCTCTTCTTTCATTGCGAGTGTAATCGCGTCAATATAAGACATAACTGCCATTATGCGTTCCCCCCGTCTTTTTCAGCATAGACGTATTTTAAAGCATCTTCAGGTGCAGCATATGGCGCGTTTTCTGCATAATCCGTTGCTTCGTTTACTTCTTTCATAATGCGGTCATTCATTTCTTTTTCAAGTTCTTCAGTCAAAATGTTCAACTCTGTTAAATAAGCAGCGAACTTCCCGATTGGATCAGCAGCTTGCCCTTCAGCAAGATCTTCTGCTGTACGGTATTGACGGTGATCATCATCAGATGAGTGAGCAGTCAAACGGTGAGATACCGCTTCGATAAGGCTTGGGCCTTCTCCGTTACGTGCACGGTCTGCAGCTTCTTTAACCACTTTATACACTTCTAAAGGATCCGTTCCATCAACAGTGAATCCAGGCATGCCGTAACCAATTGCACGGTCTGCAACGTTTTTAGCTGCTACCTGTCTGTCATAAGGTACTGAAATCGCATATTTATTGTTTTCTACCATTGTGATACAAGGCAATTTATGAACACCAGCAAAGTTCAATCCTTCGTGGAAGTCTCCTTGGTTGGATGACCCTTCTCCAAGTGTTACGAAAGTAATAAAATCTTTTTGTTGGATTTTACCAGCTAATGCTACTCCTACTGCATGTGGAAGTTGCGTTGTAACAGGAGAAGAACCTGTCAAAATACGATTTTTCTTTTGACCGAAGTGACCAGGCATTTGACGTCCACCTGAGTTTGGATCTTCCGCTTTTGCAAAAGCTGAAAGCATTAAGTCACGAGCTGTCATACCGAAGTGTAAAACAACACCCATATCACGGTAATAAGGAGCAATATAATCTTTTGTGTTATCAAGTGCGAAAGCAGCACCTACTTGTGTTGCTTCCTGACCTTGACAAGAAATAACGAAAGGAATTTTCCCAGCGCGGTTTAATAACCACATACGCTCATCCACTCGACGTGCCATAAGCATCGTTTCAAAAATTTTCAGTACGTCATCATTAGACAACCCTAGTTCTTCATGACGATTTTTTGTCATCTGTACATCCCCCTTTTAATCTGTGATCTTTTACATGTGAATTGCTTTACCCTCTACTGCCAATGCAGCTTCGCCCATCACTTCTGAAAGTGTTGGATGCGGGTGAATTGTGCTCGCAATTTCCCATGGTGTTGCATCTAGAACCATAGCCAGACCCGCTTCAGAAATCATATCTGTCACGTGTGGTCCAATCATGTGTACGCCTAAAATATCATTTGTTTTTTTATCGGCAATAATTTTCACGAAGCCGTCTGATTCACCGTAAACAAGCGCTTTACCGATGGCTTTGAAAGAGAATTTACCAACTTTCACATCAAACCCTTGATCTTTTGCTTGCTGTTGAGTAATTCCAACGCTAGCTGCTTCAGGATTTGAGTAGATACAGCGTGATACCAAGTTGTAATCAATCGCATGCGTTTTTTGACCAGCAATGTGTTCCACTGCCGTAATTCCTTCATGAGAAGCAACGTGTGCCAACTGTAATCCTCCGATTACATCGCCAATTGCATAAATATGTGATTCTTTTGTTTGGAATGTGTCTTTTACTTGGACAAATCCTTTATCGACTACGATATCCGTATTTTCGATTCCGATGCCTTCAACATTCGCTTGACGGCCAACCGATACCAACATTTTCTCAGCAGTAAATGTTTTTGTTTCTCCTTTGAATTCGGCAGAAATCGTTACACTTCCTTCTGCTGTTTCCAATGTTTCCGGTAAAACTTTTGCACTTGTTGCAAATGTAATGCCCTTTTTCGCTAATAACTTCTGCATTTCTTTTGAAATGTCAGCGTCTTCTGTAGGAATGATGCGATCAGCATATTCAATGACAGTCACTTCAACGCCGAAATCATTCAACATAGAAGCCCATTCAATTCCAATGACACCGCCACCAACGATTAAAATCGATTTTGGCAATTCTGTCATAGCAAGTGCTTCATCAGAACTCATGACATGCGTTCCATCAATTGTTAATCCAGGTAGTGTACGTGGACGTGAACCAGTTGCGATGATGACATTTTTCGGGATAAGCATTTCATTCTCATCACCATTGTTCATTTCAACAGAAACCGTGCCGCCTGGAGATGGGGAGAAAATTGAAGGTCCTAACATTCTGCCTGTACCTTCGTATACATCAATTTTCCCTTTTTTCATCAATCCTTGAACACCTTGATGAAGTTGTGACACGATGCTTTCTTTACGAGCTTGTACACGTGAGAAATCCAATGAAACTTCTCCTGTATTTACCCCAAAGTCAGCTGCATGATTTTTTGTTGTCGAAAATACTTCAGCACTGCGAAGTAGGGCTTTGCTTGGAATACAGCCTTTATGTAGACAAGTTCCACCTAAGTTCCCTTTTTCAACGATTGCTGTTTTAAGTCCTAATTGAGCCGCGCGGATTGCTGCTACATACCCGCCTGTTCCGCCTCCAAGAATAACGATATCGTAATTGTGAGCCATAACTTTCGGCCTCCTTTTATTTGAGGTTCGGATATACTTTTGCTTGTTCTTCACCGTTTAATACGCGAATGGCACCTTCAGATAGTGCTTGCAATTCGTTTTCACCAGGCTGGACAACAACATCAGCGATCCAGTTGATGCGTTTTGAAATTGCTTCAACAAAATCTTTGCCATAAGCTAGTCCACCCGTCAAAATGATGGCGTCAATCTTACCTTCAAGTACGGCACTTGCTGAGCCGATTTCACGTGCAACTTGATAAGCCATTGCCTCGTAAACAAGTTCAGCTTCTTTGTCGCCTTTTGCAATGCGTTTTTCAACCGCTACTGCATCATTCGTTCCAAGATAACTGACAAGTCCACCTTGACCGACTAATTTTTTCATAATTTCGTGACGATAATATTCCCCCGAGAAACAAAGGTCGATTAAATCGCCTGCAGGAACTGTGCCTGCGCGCTCAGGACTGAAAGGTCCATCACCATGTAAACCATTATTTACATCAATTACTCGCCCATTTTCATGAACACCGACTGTTATACCGCCACCCATATGAGTGACAATCAGTCTCATGTCTTCATAGGCTTTGCCGCACTTTTTAGCATATCGTCGTGCAACAGCTTTTTGATTTAATGCATGAAATATCGATTTTCGTTCAATTAACGAGAATCCTGAAATACGTGCAATCGGAGCCAACTCATCGACGACCACTGGATCGACAATATAAGATGGAATATTTAAACCTGTTGCAATTTCAAATGCTAAAATCCCACCTAAATTGGAAGCGTGTTGACCTGAGTATCCTTTTTTTAAATCTACTAGCATTGCGTCATTTACCGCATAAGTTCCGCCTTCAATCGGACGAAGGAGTCCACCTCTGCCACAAACAGCGGATAACTTCGAAATATTGATTCCTTCTTCATCCAAGGCTTCTAAAATGGTTTGCTTACGAAATTCATATTGATCAATGATAGAAGAAAATTGTCCGATTTCCTCAGAAGAGTGTCGGATCGTTTTTTCCATCAATAAAACATCGTTTTCAAAAACACCAATTTTTGTAGATGTGGAACCCGGGTTGATGACAAGAATGCGATATGAATGTTCTTGCACAATGATTCCTCCCAAAAATGTCTTTAAAGATAAGAACAGATACAACCATAAATGAAAGTATCTGTTCTTACTTTTTTTAAATTAACGTCCGCTTAAGATATGTTTGCCGTTTTGTAAGAATTGGCTGCGTGATTTACCAACGCGAGCGATACGTTCTTCAGCTAAACGGTCAGCTGCTACGTAAGTTGGAATTCCTTGAGTACGTGAAATTTCCATTACTTTTGCAATGTTGTCATAAACTGTTTCTACACGTTTCATTGCACGTTCACGGTTGTAACCGTTCAATTCATCAGCAACGTTAATTACGCCACCAGCGTTGATTACATAATCAGGTGCGTATACGATACCAAGTTCGTGCAACTGATCACCATGTTTTGTTTCTTTTAATTGGTTGTTAGCTGCTCCAGCAACAACTTTTGCTTTCAATTGAGGAATTGTTTCGTCGTTAATAATTGCGCCTAGTGCACATGGAGCAAAGATGTCTACATCTTGAGAGTAGATTTCATCTGTATTTACAGCAGTAGCACCGAATTCTTCAACTACACGATCAACTGCTGCTTTATTGATATCCGTAACAATCAATTTCGCGCCTTCTTCGTGTAAGTGACGGCATAAGTTATATGCAACGTTACCAACACCTTGAACTGCGATGCGTTTGCCTTCTAGTGAATCGCTGCCGAATGCTTCCATTGCTGCAGCTTTCATTCCACGGTAAACACCGTATGCTGTTACTGGAGATGGGTTACCTGAAGAACCAAATGCAGGTGAGATTCCAGTTACGTAATTCGTTTCTTCATGGATTAAATCCATATCCGCTACAGTAGTACCAACATCTTCTGCAGTGATGTATCGACCATTTAAGCCTTGGATGAAACGACCGAAAGCACGGAACATTTCTTCGTTTTTATCTTTTAATGGATCACCGATAATAACCGTTTTACCACCGCCAAGGTTTAATCCAGCTGCTGCATTTTTGTAAGTCATACCTTTAGCAAGACGAAGTGCATCTTCAATAGCATCTTCTTCAGAAGCATAAGTCCACATACGAGTACCACCAAGTGCAGGTCCTAATGTTGTATCATGAATTGCGATAATTGCTTTTAGACCAGAAGTTTTATCTTGGCAGAATACCAATTGTTCGTAATCATAAGTCTCCATATATTTAAAAATTTCCATTTTAAATTCCTCCTTTGAGTTGGTCGTACATTAATTCTTAGATGTACAAATTGCTAGTGCTAAAGAGTTTAATTTACTCTCTGCACTGTCAGACCGAGAAGTCAGGACAATCGGAGCTTTTGCTCCTACTATCACTGCGCCAACTTTTGCACGGGCAAAATAGACAAGTGATTTGTATAAAATATTGCCAGACTCAATATTCGGTACAAGCAAAATATCCGCTTGTCCAGCGTGAGGACCTTTCAAACCTTTGTGATGAGCTGCCTCAACTGAAATTGCATTATCCAGAGCAACAGGTCCATCAATCACGCAGCCATTGATTTGTCCTCTTATATTCATCGCTACTAAAGCGGCTGCATCCAGAGTCGGTTGCATAGATGGGTTTACTGTCTCTACAGCTGCAAGTGGGGCAACGACTGGCGTTTCGACACCTACTGCGTGAGCTACTTTAACAGTATTTTGCACAATTTGTGCTTTTTGCTGTAAATCAGGTGCTATGTTCATAGCAGCATCCGTTACGAAAATTAAACGATCAAAACCATTTATTTCAAAAGCTGCAACATGTGAAAGTACACTTCCAGTTCTGAGTCCAAAGTCTGGATTCAACACCGCTTTAAGGATAAGAGCTGTTGGAATATGACCTTTCATCAATACATTCGCTTCATTCAAATGGACAGCTTTGACTGCCGCAATCGCTGCTTGTTGATCATCTTTTACATGTTGTGTGTAAATTTTCGGATGATGCAACAAGTGGGGATAGTGTATGACCATCATTTCTTTTAATTTGTGTTCATCATCATATAGACGGAAACTCGCCATATCTTGTTCAATGGCCAAGTTAACTGCTTCAAGTACTTCCAAGCTAGCAGCAGATGCAACAGCAACTACATTATCGTCGGAAGAAGAAGCTTGTCGGATTAAATCATTTAGATTCAATGGAATCACCTCAACATTCATAATTTAAGCATAAAAAGTACCCTGATAACAATCGTGAAAACGCTTTATTTGGCAAGAATTCGTCATTTTAGGTATGCAAATGATTGCAAACCATGCAATTTATTGCACACAATACTATTCAAGCCCATATTTTTCTAATTTATAGTATAAAGTTCGAAGCGAGATACTTAAATGTTTGGCAGTTTTTGATTTGTTCCCTTTTGCCATTTCCAGTGAAGAAGAAAGAATTTCTTTTTCCATACGTTCCATTTGGTCAGCAAGAGGCAGAATTTCCTGCGCTGGTTTGCTAGAGTCAGGTTCCTGATGTTTCAACATGGACAACGGCAAGTGATGATCATCCAAAATGGATTCAGTAGGCTTCATGAAAATCATCCCCCTGCTGATGATATTCTCCAGTTCGCGTACATTTCCCGGCCAAGAGTAAACAATCAGTCTTTGCATGGCTACCTCAGATATACCTTCCACATTTCGACCATACTCCTGGTTAAGCTTCACCAATAAACGTTCAGCAATCGCTGGAATATCCTGTTTGTGATTTCTTAATGGAGGAATTTGTATCGGCATTCGATTTAATCGATAATATAAATCTTCCCTGAACTTGCCTTCAAGCATCGCTTTTTCCATATGTATATTGGTTGCTGCGATTACTCTTACATCAATATGAATTGATTTCGTCCCACCAACGCGAACAATTTCATTTTCTTGCAATACGCGAAGTAATTTCGCTTGCGTATTACTTGAAAGTTCACCGATTTCGTCCAAAAAGATACTGCCATGATTGGCTTCTTCAAAAAGTCCTCTTTTGCCACCTTGTTTTGCTCCGGCAAAAGCTCCTTCTTCATAACCAAACAATTCACTCTCAAGCAAATGTTCGGCAATAGCCGCGCAATTTACACGAATGAACTTATTGTATTTCCGATCACTCGAACTGTGAATCGCATGGGCAAAAAGTTCTTTTCCAGTTCCCGATTCTCCCCGTAAAAGGACGGTAACTGGTGTTTTGGCTGCCAATTTAGCTTGTTCAATCGAAATTCGCATTTCATGTGAATCACCAATGATATCATCAAAAGTATACTTCGATTCCAAAGTTCGAATTATGCTTCGTGCGCGGTCCAGTTCTTTCATCAATGAACTGATTTCCGTCATATCGTGAATGACGCCTACACTACCTTTCAATCGGTTGTTAACGATAATCGGCGCAACATTTACAATGACTTCTCTTTTTAAAGGACCAACTCGCATATTGACTCCGCGTATGGGCTTACGTGTCTGCAATACTTTTAAATGCATACTCTCCCCTTCGCTAATATCTGCAGTGGCTGGTTTTCCAATAATATCGTCCGTTTGCAAACCTGTTATTCTTGTATAGGCTGGATTAATTAAAAGACCTTTACCTTCTTCATCCACAACGGAAATGGCATCGTCACTGGACTGAATAATTGCTTGAAGCATGGTCTGAATCTCTTTTAAATTGGTTATTTCTCCTGCTAAATTTACGACTTCCGTAATGTCTTTGAATACTGAAAATGCACCAATACGTTCGCCTTTTTCATCTATGACAGGAAATCTGGAAGTGACAATTTTCGTGCCATTGCTTAGCATTAATTCACGATTGACTTCCGTTCGACCCGTCTCAAAAATTCGGGGTAATTCACTAGAAGGAATCACTTCATAAATGGGTTTACCCAATGCTCGCTCCATCGAAATATCCGTCATGCGTTCAGCACTTTTGTTGAAGAAATTGACGTATCCTCGAGCATCAATACCGATCATGCCTTCTTCAATCGAATTGAAAATTAATTGTTGCTTATGGGTTTCCTCTCGGATTGTTTGAATGAAATGATCTTTCTCACGCAACAAACGGATCAACATATTCGCAACTGCACCAGGTATTAACACGGTACGGGCTGGGCGTGCCTTCAAAAGCTCTTCGAAAACCTCTGGCTGGCCTGTCAAATCAAATATCATATGTAACTCTTCTGTTAAAAACGGCTTCCACTCCGCACTTGCCGGAATGTTATTCTCCTTGGCAATCTGAATGGCCGGTGCTTGTTCGTTAATATCTACTACTCGCTTAACACAAAAAAATTCAGCTGATAGTAACAACTTTAAAATGGCAGTACCACCAACACCGCCACCAATTATTAAAACATTTTGCAAAGACATTCAAATCCCTCTTTCATCCTGTGCAATCTATTGCAAAACTTTCTTTTATCATACCTTACCGACAAGTTCTATGCAACGAATTCGCGGCTAGTAAAATGGAACGAAAATTTGTTTTCATGTTAAACTAGAATAGATTAAAATTTTTTCGGTTTTGATTAATAACGTTATCCTCTATCGTATAATTGCTTAGCCTTACAGTCCGAATGGTCCCGCAAATTATGAAAACACATCATTGTGGTTTCATAATTTGCGCTCATTTGGCATGGTAGGTGCACTATACTCGATATTAATTATCACAAGCCTTCATTATCATTACCGTTTAAATACAGCAGCAGGAGATGAATACTATTGGTACGAATGTTAGCCTTTCTTGTATTATTGATTCCCGGATTGATGGCGGCCGGTGGTATTAAACTTATACGTGATACTATTTTCGGAAAATTAATTGGTCCCATCCCATTTCTATGGTTACAATTACTAATCGGGATTGCTTTATTAGTTATTGGTTTTGGGTTTTTTGCAGGTTTCTTATTGCATAGAGATCGAAAAAATGGCAAAGTGCAAGCAAAATTCGCTAAAGAAAAACCAAAAAAACAGCCTTGATGACAGTCACTCAAACGTTAAAAATTTCATAAAAAAAGGAATCCCGAGTTCGCTCAGGATTCCTTTTTTAATTGTTTCATTAATACTTTATCCGGGAAGTCCGTAATCCAACCTAATACTACCGGGTGCGGATCAACTAAATATTTTTCATTCCCATCAATTCCGTAAAAACGTAAAGGCATGTTCGATTTAAACGCCAAATCGAGTTTTTTCTGATTGTAATGTCTTTTATGCATATGGAGTGCATCAGCTGCAGTCAATCGACCAAGTTCTTCCCAATTTGTTTTTTTCGTGCCGATATATGCCGTCTGCAACATCGGATTACATTTTTTAATTCGTTCTAGCAACTCATAATGAAACGAAGAAAAATGAATGTTCAAATGACTGTACGACCGTTTAAACAGAAGATCAATTTGTTCTGGAGCATTCAAAAATGTTTCTTTTAACTCAACATTAAGAGCGAGTTCGTTTTTTGCAGCAAACCCCAATACTTCTTCGAAAGTCTGAATAGAATCCCCATTCACCAACCGCCAAAAAGAGGTGCCTAATCTTAATTTCTTTACTTCTTCATAATACATTGACGAAACATTTTTTCGGATTTTTGCTAACCGCCAAAAGTCAGAATCATGAGTAACAATGGGTACTAAATCTTTTGTTAACTGTAAATCAATTTCTAACCCATCTGCTCCCAGTTCAATCGCTTTTGTAAAAGCGGCAGATGAATTTTCAAGTGCATATGCAGATGCACCTCGATGTGCATATATCGGAACTCTCATCATCTATCGTCAACACCTTGTCTATATGTATAGTTTTTACTTACCCTCTCTTCCCTAATATATGCATCTTTTTCCATAGAACAGGGGGAAAAAAACACAGATGCCAAAAAATCGACATCTGTGCTTTAATATTAACTAGCCATATTTTCCAATCGAATTTTATCGGCAATCATTGCAATGAACTCCGAGTTAACATTGACAATAAATCAATGTTTCGAATTGAAAGGCTGATAGGCTTGTAATTGTTAAATTGTTTGTTGGGTATGAAGCAATCTTTATTTACTGTTTTTAGCTCGTTTTATTTATAGATGATATTACCTTACCTATAATGAAGTGTCAATGTATTCCAATATGATTCCACTAATCAACTAAAAAATTAACTAAAAAAATAGAGCTACAACATACAGTCATAACTCTATTTTCATATTCACTTGATGTATTTAAAGGATTTTACATACATTTGATTATTATTTTTTAAGGTGGGCTATTAGTAAGCACCACGTTCATTTAGCTATTAAGTTAAAGTATTTCGAAACTTTTCACAAATTGATTCGTACTTGTCTTATAATAAGAAAAAACTGGATGGAGTGGAATGTTTTGAAGGAGTCAAAATTCAAAGAAATTATGATTGATAAAAAGGCAGCATTAGTTACTTTAATGCTTGTTCTCTTTGGAATTTTTATTGCATTCATGAGTATTGAGGGACAGACTGAAGAAAAATTAAATGGTTTTAAACATGAATCAGTTCAGTTTGAAGACTTTACCTTTGAATTAATGGGATCAAACTATGCAGATAATCAATACACCTTTCATTTTGAAATTGTAAATACTAGTAGTTCTAGCATCAATCCAAGTAAGACTTTTTTCAAAATCAAAAATGATAGTCTGGTATATTCCTCAGAACTAGCTAATATTGAATTTGGCGACTTAAATCCTGGTATGACTACATCTGGAAAAGTGGTTTTTAAAATGAATAAAGAAGACCTTGAAAAAGGTTCCCCCATAATGCAAATTGAGTACGGTTACATCTTCGACGAAACCATAGAGATTGAGCTAAAACAGTAAACCCTTCCATTATAGTGGTTGGGTTTTTCTTTTGGTTAAACAAAAAAAGACCACCCATTAAAGAGTGATCCATCCATCATTTATTCGCTAATTGCTTTTCCAACGCTTCCACTTTTTGAGCCAATCCAACAATAACACTAAATAAATACAAGCGATTAACCTCACCTAATGGATCGTTACCATCCGTTAATTTGAGTCGTTTAGCTTCATCAATCAATGCTTGTTGTCCTGTAGATAGTTTTTGTTCTGACACAGCTTTCACCTCGGTTTTTAGTTTCAAATCCAAATATTCCGCAATTCCTAGAGCAATCGCTTCACCTTGAGTTTTCAATAGCTCATCATTTCTCATAGCAGCAACATCAACTCGTGAGTCCATAAAACCACCCTCTGTTAGTATTGCAGGTGCTTTGATTTCTCGGAGCATATGCAAATTAGCTGACTTGATTCCACGATCTTTTAAACCCATTGCTGACACATATTTCGGATGTACCAATTGGGCAAGTTTAAGTGATTCCGCATAGTTTGCCGTACCCTGCATCGCAAGAGTTTCGATTCCAAGACTACCTGAATTCCATTCACTGTCCTGAGCGTTATGATGAACATCAACATGAACATTCGTCCTCCAGGAGTTTGCCTGATTGCTACGTTCTTTCAGAGGAATATCGAGTTTTCCTGATGGGTCGTCTAGTCTCAGTTGAACAACGCCTTCAAATTGGGCAAGGAAAGCCATTCCAGCACGTACTACTTTATCATTGAACGTCCATTCCTTTTGACCGTCAGGAGTTTGCTTTCCTGGTGTAGTAAGTCCATGTCCAGCTGACCATGTAACTTTTTTCATTTTTTCTCACCTTCTTTAAGCTGCTCGTCCACTTTTGTTCCGATTAACTCTTCTCCGATTTGTTTTGGTAGGCTAGGAGTATCGGACTTTCTTGCTTCAATGACTTTTAGTTTTTCAACTAAGTTTGAGGGTACAAGCACTCCTAATTGAGCCAAATTCTCTGTAATTGAAAGACCTTCATTAGCAATGTAAAAAATAACGGTTGCATATGTTATTGCTCCACCCATACCTAAAATTTGATCCATCACATTGGCAAGGATAATGACACCAAATATTAACAACTTACGTGCGTATCCAAACAAACTTTTTCTACTCCACAAATTTCCCTTTTTTATTGCTTTAGCTATTCCTGTTATGATGTCGACTAACATCAATAAAACTAGTAAATGTAAAAACTTTACACCACCGAATAGAAAAAATCCTACTATTTCTATGTGTTCCAATTTATTTCCTCCTTATAAATAAAAAAGAACGCCCTTTGTGGACGCTCTAAGCATATCTTTTATGAGCTTGTTGCTTACGTTCTTCCGATACCTGAGCGTAAACTTGAGTTGTTCCTATGTTCTCATGTCCGAGGATGTTCTGAACTTCTTCAAGACTCGCTCCGTTGTCTAACATGTTTTGTGCTAGTGTATGGCGCATAATGTGTGGCGTCAATTTCTTCTTCAAGTTTGCTCGTTGTTCAATTTTATCGATTTCATCTTGTATCGTGTGATTTTTCATACGACGATAAGGCTTTCGCTGTGTAACAAAAACAGCATCACAATCATCATCTCTGGATTTAAGGTAGTTTTTCAAATGATACAGGGCTGTCCATGTCAAATAGACAACTCGCTCTTTATTACCTTTACCGATGACAGTGGTGCTCATATCTTGGATGTTAATACGGTCTCTATCCATACTAGCCAATTCAGATAGGCGACACCCAGTAGAGTAAAATACCTCAATAAGTGCTCGTTCACGCTTAGTTTCACAAATTTCTCGAACAAATGCCAACTCTTCCACAGACAATCCTTTAGGCAATCGTTTTTTCTTTTTCGGAGTCTTTATTTTAGCGGTAGGATCTCTCAGTAACATTTCCTCCCGTACCATCCAGCCGAAAAAGCTTTTCAATACGGTCAACTTCTTACCAATTGTGGATGTTTGAACATTTTTCAGGGAAGCCAAATAATTCCGTATATCTGGTGTTTGTATTTGAACTACAGCTTTATTATTTTGCTTAATGAACAAATCCAACTCCATCTTATAATCTTTAAGAGTATTTTCCGATAATCCTTCAAGTCGTTTGGATGATAAAAACAAATTCAGCTTGTCCTGCATATCATTCTCTAAATCTTGCGATGCACGATGTTCAATATGGTAGCGATAAAGAACTTCTTCCAATCTTAGGGCGAGAGTGTCTTGTAATATCTCTGGGCTAAGTGTTGTCACAATGGTTTGTAAATCACTTTGTAATCGACTTGCATCGTTATTCACTACTAATCTCTCCTTTTGTTGTATATATTTTATATAATGTATATACTATAAATTCTTCCATTGTATATGTCAAATATAAAGTATATACTGTATATAAATAAGGAGGTTTTGCAATGAGCGAAAAAAATGAAATCACAAAAATTCTTGTGGGCTTCCCAGAGGATATATTGAATGAAATCGAAACTTATCGATTTGAAAATCGAATCCCTAATCGCACGCAAGCTATACTTGAATTGATTAAACAGGGATTAAAAAAAGAGCCTACTGAGTAATTTCAGTGGCTCTTTTTTATCGCTTAATTACTACTTTCTTTCCCAACAGTATCATCCTACTGTGATAATAACGGTTTTTCGTTTTTTTGGATTAATAAAATTAAGGTAATTAAAACTGGAACAATAATTATCATTGAGTTAAACAATGAGTACCCATTCATATTAATACACAATAGAGTGCTAATTGCGTAGACTGAGATATGCTTTTGACTGATTTTATTTAGCAACCTCAAAATAAACCCCTGCATAAAACCAACTATTAGTATTCCTATCCATCCGAAATTCAATATAGACTCGACTGTAACTCCAAATACATATCCCCAAGAAAGCTGGCTAACGTCTATCGCCCCTGAATCAATACTCAATAAGGGCGCGACGTGTATCGTGAACCATCCTTCTGTAGAAAACCCCTTAAAAGGTGCTAGTGCCCTTGGTACGAAGGCGAAAAGTGTATATACATAACCAGAACCAAAATAAGGTAAGAAATTACTTGAAATAAAACTTGTATTTTCCAATGCCATCCAAAGTGTCCAATTTCGATCAAAGTCTCCACCAATTATTTTACCAATTGTCTTAAAAAATGAAGATTCTCCGCTAAGCATGTAAGAAGCTTTAAATGTAATGGCGTACCAAGCTGCAAAACTTATTGCAATGATAAAAGATGTGACAATAGGGATGAAACTCTTATTTTTGGCGTAAAGCGCAATTGCTGGTAAAAGAAAAATTAAAATTAAATCTGTTCTTTGCCCCCTAATGAAAGCAGTTGTTATTGCCATCAACGTGAAAACGATAGCCATAATAAAAATCCTTTTCCGTTTTTCTTTGATAAATTCGCCCCATAAATACAATGAAACACCTAAAGGGATTTGCAGGAAAATTACATAGGGACCAAAGCTAGCTAAAACATCCCTAGCGACCATATTGTTAGAAAAACTACTAAGTCCCATTGCTAATATTATTTTAGCGACTATAAGAAAAATAATAATTGTAATAAGGAAAGTTAATGGTTTGATTAATTGTTGTATGGGCTTGAAAACTAAAAAAACTTTTACGAATGAGTTTACCAACTTGTTCGAAGCTACGTAACCTATGCCTCCACAAGTAACTGTGAAAAGAATAATTAATAGCCCCCAAGATACTATAGACTCATCTTTTAGAGGATAATATTGAAATTCAAAATAACCCATCCTACCCAAATAGTAAGGCATTATATAAAAAATAAACGTACCAACAATATACCAATCAAACATGTTAAATGTAAGTCGTCTACTTTTTACTTTCAAATATCTAATTATGAAATATGAGATGAAAAACAGAATAAAAACAAATTCTAATAACAAATACATTAATTGCACCCCTGAGTATGAATTCTGGATTTATCATACCATGCCCACAAATTTTATGTTTATATTTGTTAAAAAACCCATTTATACTATAGAACCGCTCTTATCTCGATTCATACTTTTATAAGTTAATGTGCCATTATCAATAATTCCTCCTGTTACCCCACCATCATAACAATCATTACTCGTCAACATAATATTATTGCATCCTATATCATCAATTCTAATAGCAAACCTTGGTTTGTTCACGGTTTCACCCGAACGCACTGTATTTTGTTGGACTGTAGCATAATCAGAATTGAATAAAAAGATATTATCATATACATTATTCGTTGTCTGGCTATTTTCTAACAATTGATTGTTTGAGATACTGACATGATTACAACCTTCCAGACGAATGCCTTCCTTCAAATTATTTGTAATCCTATTTGAAGAAATATCGCAGTAATGAGAACTGCCTGACAATTGTATTCCTCTACTATTGCCTTTTGTTAGATTATTGGCAATGGTGTTTCTTTCAGCAGCAAACACATAAATACCGAAAGAAACATTATTAATGCATATGTTATTTGTTATAATATTTCTTTTTGAACCAGCAATTAATATTGCTACATCTGTATGTTCTCGACACACATTCCCGGTTACCGTATTGTTCTCCGAACCACCTGCAAAAGCAATCGCTTGTTTATTGGCAATACACACATTCCCTTGTATAGAAGAACCGAAGCTACTTGTGATACTTATCGCGGCTTCGTTTGCATGATTCTTCAGTATATTGCCAACAATCGTTACATTATTTGTGTTATAAACAGAAATCCCTCTACCTCTATTAGCTTCAAATGTATTTCCGATAATAGCTATTTGCTTACTTCTTGGATTTACTTGGATTCCATCCGCATTATTGATAAATGAATTTTCTGATATTTTTACATTTTGAACGTAATAAGAGTCACTAAAAGCTTCAAGATCAATGCCAGCAGATGGAGCAGTACCTTGTGTGTCTAAGAATTGACATCTAGTAACCACCAACCCGTCAACGGACTGTACGCTAATTCCTTGCCTGCGGTTATTTTGGAATTTTGTTTTTATAACCTGTATATTCTTAGAAGGTGTTAGCGTATTAGAGATGCCAGAATTAATAAAAATTCCGTCTCCCCAACAATCTGTAATTGATACATCGTTGATAGTAATGTTAGTTGACCCGTTAATAATAATTCCATAACCCCATTCCCCACCGTTGTCCGTATGAGTTAATCTATCACCTTTTACAGATCCACCCTCAACAGTGACATTATCTGCATCTTGTATACGGATTATTGCGTATCTTTGGGAGCTACTTGATATTGATTTTAAAGTTGCATTCTTAGACAAATAAACTCGTTTATTACTCGGTATTTTCAGACCGCCTGTCGTGGGATTATCGTTGCTGTTAGTTACCGCATTGATGAGATACGTCCCATCTGGAATAAAAATATTACTAAAAACAGAATTTAAAGCGTTTTGAATTGCCGATGTGCTATCTTGGACTCCAGTTGGGTCAGCTTGATAATCTTCTACAACGTCTATCCACATTTTTTTTTGCTTTTTCACATTATCCGCCAACTGTTGGGAAAGGTTGCTAATCGTTGTGGCGTTTTGTTTGTCGATTAATTTCCATCCCGTACCTGTTTCAAAGCGATAAGTTTCAGCTAGTCCACTCGCACCCGTTAGTACATTTACTACTGATCCATGAGTTGGATTTGGGTAGGTTGAATTACGCAATGCGATAGTGTCAACAGGAGATAAGTTAACAATCACATTATCGGCTTTCACTTGCTCTAATTCAGCCACTTTAGTATTTGCATTAGCTGTGGCTGTTTCAGTTGCTGTTTTTGCGACAAGCGTATCGTTCTTAACTTGTAGCACTTCGTTCTTAACTTGTAGCACTTCGTTCTTAACTATTTCAGTTGCTATTTTAACCGCATCTGTCGCATTCTTAACTGCTTCAGTGGTATTTTTCATAGCTAAAGTATCTGCTGTAGCTTGTTCTGTTGCTTCTTTGACTGTAAGTGTGTCAGTTTTAACAGCTTCTATTGATACTTTCAAAGATTCCATTTCATCAATCTTATTTTCACTAGCCAATAAAGCATCATTTAATTCATTTGTTGCTTGTGTAGCACCGATAGTTGCAGTTTGTGAAGCCTCAATTAAGACAGGAATTTCAAATAGTGTCTGTTCAATTAGTGTCTTCTCTTCTGTTAACGGTTCATAAGTAGCACCTGTCGGATCGAGTTGAACGTACATACTCTCACGAATAGTTGATACTCGATTTTGCTCTATGTCATACAACTGTATAACTAATTGTGTACGCCCTTCTACAGCTGTTTCTTTTCTTCCAATTTCAAATGAAATGGTTCCTGCATCAGCATCAATATTTCCGACGTTGACTATGGTTTTTCCATCTCTACGTGTACATGCTAAAGTTGCTGTTGATACATTTGTTAGTGGAAAAGCATTGCCATCCTTCTGAACCGTGTAGACAAATGTTATATCATCATTCATCATTACTACTGGCTCAGGTTGCCAATCCAATAAGCTAATATCTGCTGTTCGTTCAATAATATTTTCTAATGGCATTTGCACACCTCTTTCTCAAAAATAAAAAGAACGCCCACAATGAGCGCTCAATTTTTGGGCATAAAAAATAACGCTAGCCTAAGCTGCGTTTAATAGGTCAACTAATTCGGTATATTCAGCTTGAGTGATACGATTGCCTAATAAAAAGATGTCGAGTTTTTGCTGCATATCCTCTTTAGATACATACGATTTTCGCTCAATCTGTGATTTACATGCTCTGTATGTTAGATTCATTTTTATTCCTCCTCAATTTTATAAGCCTAGTTCGATCATGGTTACTCGGAAATCCACGTCCACGATGTAGTCAGAGAGTTGTTCTGTTGGTGATGGTGGTTTAGGTGGTTGCGGTTCGACAACTGGTGGCGCTTTCTTGACAACTTCGACACGGTTATCTGTTCTTTTTAACTCTACATTTTCAAGGTTAGTTTCTATGGTGTCGTAATCTGATTTCACACCTTTGAAATTCCCATAAACATTTAATGCAAGTTCTTGATCCAGAGTTCTCCCCTGCGATATATTCCCAACGATTGCAAGTGTATGCTTGTTATAAATTAATTTTTGCGTCATTTGGTGATCGCCTCCAATTCAAAAGTTTCGGAAAAAGCAACCGGGTTAGCGTTGAGGTTTTTTAGTGTAATTTCTATTTGATTGGTGGTCGGGTTGTAAATTAAACTATCCAATGAAATGCCTGCATGTATTTGACTTCCCCCACTTATCAGTGCTACATTCCCTGCGGAGTTTGTCAAATACGAAATTGTTGTTGTATTATCTTCACCCACGGCAATGCGTTGCGCATATACACGGTTAGCAAGTGCTGCAGCTTTATTCGCTTGAAAGGACATTGTAACCTGGTAGTAGTCAGCGTATAAATTAACTTTAAAATCCACCATTTCACCAGGTAAGGTAATCTTTCGCACATAACTTCCATTGGCAGGTATAGATACTGAATTAAAGATTATTTTTTCGAAATAAGAATTCACACCCGCACTCGGCAAAGCGCTTTGTGGTATTTTCCCAGTACCATCAAGCCCCGCAACTCCGTTAGGCTGATTGATTGATGATTTTAAAACCCGGCTATCGGCATTGTCATTTGCTGTTTTCACTGCCTTGGGTGTTGCGGCTTCTGTTTCTGATGTGCTATTCACAGCGTTATTTAGCTTTGTAATACCTTTGACAGTCAAAGAAGCATCGGGTATTTCTTGTACATTTAACTGATTTGCATGCACTTTTCCATCTGAACCAAGAGTAGCCAGACCATTATTTGCTCCTGCCTTATTGTCCACTGCTTCTGCGAGTGCGTTCATATGGGTTACAACGTCATTCGTCAAGTTTCCCGAAATTGTTGGCAACCCTAATTTTGTTGTAGGCACATCTTAACCTCCTTTTAAAACTCAGTAGTTTTCAAATCTTCATATGTCAATCCTGTTGCTTTTAGTTGGTCGTAAGTCATTCCGTTGACTTTCATGACGTTATATGTGACATATGTGTATTCAAGTCGATACGTCAAATGAGCAGGAATAACTTCACGTAAGGTTTTCTCGAAATCACTCATGTTTGGCGGTATTCCAAGCGTTCCGACAAACCTGATAACAACTGTGTAGTTCGGATTATCTTCACTTACTTCCACTTCACTTGCAGCATAGGATTGAGCCACATTTTTAATTAGCTCTTTCGTAGTTGTTCCTGCACCACGGAGTTTTGAAATCACAACAGACCTACGCTCCTCTAAAGGTTTTGTTTGCTTTGAAGTGATGCCAAGATCATATTCATAGGCTTTCAAACCCCATGTTGCGCTCTGTGCGTTGAATTGATTCAGAGCATCATTGATTCGAGCGTTTAGTAGCTCTAGCTCAACAGCTTCTGTCTCAATAATTGCCACCGATTCCCGATATTCTTCATACTCTTTTGGCATGTAATCAAACATAGAACGCTCAATATCACGTTCAAGATTCGTCCCTAATGGCTTCACGTGAAGTTCACCGTCCCGATGACACCAACTTGATCATTTGTTGGAGTAATGTTGGCTGTTGCTCCGTTTAATAGTAAATTGGAATAGTCAACGATATCTGGAATTTCTAGAAGGACACTTGCAATTCTCGTGTATCGAATCAGTTCACCAGTGAAGGCAATGGATTGAAGGTATGAAACCAATCCCTCGTTAAACAAAGGAAGAACCTCTTCAACCGTTGAGCTATCTGTCAGAGTAAGCGTTGCGCTAACATTGATTGGCAATTCGGTTGCTCCAACAATTGTGACATCTGCACCGATTGGGCGAACGCTTTCAATGTATGCTGTTGCGTCAGATATCACAGCAGCATCTGGAGCAGTCTTTGCATCGTCAAGCAATACTAGTTTCACGGTTCCTGCACCATTCCAAATCGGATAGACTTTTACGTCCCCAACACCTGGAATTTCTTTTGCCCACTGTTCATATTGATATACGTTCCCACTAGTGGCTGGTCTGCGTACTTTTTCATAGTAGCGATTCAGTAATGGTTGATTATCTTCTCGGTCTGTTCCACCAATAAATTCAACGGGGTTAGTCACCGATGAAACCCCCGTCAAATCTCCAAGCACCACAACAGCACTGTTCGGATGAACATTTCCATTTGCTCCACCAATTTCAGCAATAGCAGGAACTGTGACGGTTCCGTTTGAGAGAACACCTTCAGCTGTCGTCAAGAAATAAATAGCTGTTACTTCATCTGTTCTAACTCTTGTCCCATTAGGAATCAAGGTTCCATCTTCTCCAGTGAACGTTAATTGCCCTATTGCTTGAATCGAAGGTTTCCGAGTGATTCCTTGTGTGCTCACTTTCAAGTCCACAAAGTCATCGGGAGTATCTGCTGTGACGTTTAACCCGAGGGCAATAGTGTCATCAAGTGCTACATAAGCCTGTGTAATTTCAAAAGATGCTGGACTGAGTGCGTCATGAATCACAGAACCCTGTCTTTTGTCGATATCATCGCTAATTCTCTCTTTCATCCGTTCCAAAATCGAATCTTCTGTTTCATTTGTGTATAGTCGTTCTATCATACTGTCACCTCACTTTCTACTGTCTGACCTGTTGTCAGAGTCACGGAGAACTGGATGAAAACCTTGTCCCCTATATAAGTGACGACAAAATTATTCACACTTGCAATTCGGTCATCATAAATGAGCGTTTCAGTAACTACCCGAGGGATTTCTTCTTCCAGCAACTCTCGTGTGATGTTGGCTCCAATCAAATTCTCCAGTTCTGAGCCGTATTCATCGTTGTAAATTAAAAAACGATTACGGACAGTCCGAATCGCTTTTGAAATAAACTGTTTAATGGCTTCCTCTCCGTCAATATTTCCACCGATACGACCATTCAAAAGAGCATACGTCTTTGAAGGTTCAATCGTTGGTGTTATGTCAAGAAATTCAGTCTCCACTGTTGCTAGTGCTTCAGGGATAATAGCCATTAGTCCACCACCTTATCAAGTACATAATATTTTTGTGCGTCATTTGCTTCAGCGACCATCACAGAATCACCTGGGCTGATATAGTCGTTAGAAAAAGTCAAGGTTAGCGTGTCTCCATTGAAAATACCGCTGATTGAATCATGTGTCGACTGACCATTAATTTTGACAACACGCTCATGAGGAAGAAAAGATTGAGGGACAAATAGTGACTCATGATCAATCACGAATGGATCACCAGGAATCTGAATAGAGAAAGGAATCACTGACACAACTGTTGCGATATGGTATCGTGTGTCCACGTTATGCCCCTGTTCCTTCATCAATTGCAAAACCCTTGCAGCCCCGTTTCCTTCTAGTCGATTATTGTTTGTCATCGATACCCAACTCCTCATCACTGATTTCAATGGTCGGCATTTCAAGCGACTTACTGATTTCCAGTTGCATAGTGTGACCACTAGATGCGTAAGTATGGCTGTCAGAAGTCACATAATATCCACCAGCAAGACCCGTCATAGGTTCACGTATGTAAACTCCACATCCTGTGACGACACCGTTGATTCCTATCGCTGAAACATCTGCTTGGTCATTGATTACAGCCATTTCTTTTAAGAGCGTTTCAGCTCTCTGTTTGACCTGTGAAGATGTGGATTTTTCGTCCATTTCCTCATAATGTTGCATGATTCCGTAAAGTTTTTGAGTGTTTGCTGACTTAACGGTATGTGTGAATTTATTATCTTTCCCACCTGTTACCTGTACCTGAGTTTTCGTATCTTCAATCGATACTGAATATGAGGCAGAAATCAGGTTTGATCCAGCAGCAAGAATCCAAGGAGTCACATTGTTTTTATGTTGTTTGATGGTCAATTTTCCATTTTCACTTCCAAAAAAGAATCGCTTACCTGTCTGCTTCTTCGTTATTACCAATGCTTTGAGCATCATGTCATATAGAGAATGATTTCTCAGAATCAGCGTAGGGATAACGAATCCAGTGTCTTCAATCGTTCCAACAGGGATTCCGAAGTCGGTTGCCAACTGTTTGATAATGTCCGAAGCTTTCTTGTTTTTAAACTGTCGAGACGTGGTAGATTTCAACGTGTAATAGTTTCGGTCATAGCAAGTGACTGTCATGTCGCCTGACTCGTTAATGACCGTATTGAACACTACACCGACAAAGATTCTAACTGTCCCATCATAGAATTGGACGACCTCACTGTTATTAATAGCAAAAGCCTTGGTTCTCCCATTGATAGTGTTCTTCAATGTTAGAATCAAGGCTCTATTTGGTTTTTCGCTATGACCTTCATTTACAACAGATTCCACAAAGTCAGTAATGTCGATATCTCGTACTAAGACTCTCACGGGAACACCAGCTTCTGCCCAGGGTAGATAAGATTCGGATTCTTACCAATCACGGATTTATTTGCATTGTAGATGTCCATATTTTTAGACCCCTCACCGTAGTGAGCCTTTGCAATTGTCCAAAGGTTGTCCCCTTTTTTAACCGTGTAAGTTTTAGCCGTAGACTTCTGTTGAGAAGGTCTTTTATTTACACTCGGTTTAGTTGTAGCTCCTTTTGTTTCCACCTTTTTGACAACAGGTTCACGGTATTCCACACATGTTATACTGTAAAAGATATCACCCACATGTCCTGCACGTTCGGGTTGGATATCAAAGCTTTCAATCAGAACGGGAATGCTGACATTTGTTCCAGTAATCAGAAATCGAATACTTTTTCGTGTGTCTCTCCATGTTTCCATCTGCAACACCCATTGACGAGGGTTCATGAATCCACTGTACTCACAATATGTCGGGTTGTAGTCACGAGGAAAAAAGGAACCAAAGGTAACATCCTTCAAGTTTCTTTCTCCCGGAATTGTCACTTCACCAAGAGATGCAACCTGGATACGATTCACACCGAACGGAGAAGTTACGGTGAACTCTGATGGATTGACTGGGAGACGGAGATACAATCCTTCTCGATCTTTCAGCCAAAATTGAATAGGGTTTGTCATGCGGTTTGACCCCTTTCACCTTCAAGTAATCTCGCAAGTTGCATAGCAATCTTGTTGATATCGGATTCTTCACGGACGCTCATGTTTTGTACAGTGATATTCACGCCACTACTTCCATTTCGATAGTCCTTAGCTTGTTGAGCAGTTAGAACTTTTTCATCCTTATGCAATATTGGCTGATAGCCGTTGTAAGGTACTCTATCAAGACCAGCAGCATGTCCTTTTTTAACACCTGTATTGCCCCAATTTCTATCAAGTGCATCACTAGCACTTTTTAAAGTAGGTGCACCAACTTCATTCCATGCTTTCTTAGCATTACTGAGCGCACCGGGCAACGTGCCTTTATAAGCGTTCAGTGCCAACTTTCCAAGTGTCGAAGATTGAGCAGCAGACTCAAGTCCGTTGACAATTCCGTCAAGTAAAGATGAACCTAACTTGGCTCCAACTTCTGCGAATGCTTTGGAATTATTTAGAACACCTAACAATGTTTCCGTGACGTCCGAAGCAAATTCGATGAGATTGTCTTTTCCTCCACCGTCATACCATGCTTGTAACTTCTCAGCGATATCGGAAACGATGAAGTCAACTTTTCCAAATAATGTGGATTTACTTTGAAACTCTGGATCGTTTGCGATACTAGTGAACCAATCATATAAGTGAATCACATTGTTAGATAAGCCATTCACCATACTCTCAATGACACGACCACCCCATGTAGCGAACTTCTGTATGTCTTCACCCTCTAAACGGTCAAGCAATCCACCAAGGAACGTGCTGACAGCTTTCAGAGAAGGTTCTCCCATGTCTCGTAGCACTAATTGGAATCGCTCTTTCACCTGTGCCCACATACCTAATGCCGTACCGCCCATTTCATCAATGAGATGAGTTGTCAGTCCAATCTTGTTGAAGTAATCATCCAACTTAGTCAACTGTTGATCTAATGGAAGTTTCTTAATCTCATTCATCACAGTCCGTGGAAGTTCAAATCTTTCAACAATGGACATTGCATCACCACTAAATAACTCTCTCAGTGCGAGAACAGAACCCTCAAGACCTTGTTTCGGATCAGATGCCATCAATCGTTCGGTTAAGTTCCACATCTTTTCCAACTGTTTCACATCTTTGGATTGTGTAATGAAGGACTTACTGTTTCCATACATAGCTTGAGAATCCATGAGTGGCGAATTGATTGAGAATTTATCAATCATCTTCATATAATCAGCTGATAGTTGTTTGTCATTGAACATTGCACCAATGATGACTTCAGATTGTTGCATCTTCATAGCTTCACCAACAGTGGAATTGAATATCTTCACTGCACCATAGGCTGCACTTGCAGCAGCAGCTATCCCAAGAAATCCAGAATTTAAAGGATTGAGTGCTGAGGTTAAACGTCCTACCCCTTTTATTGCTGGGCTCATGTCATAAGCATGAAGCATCTTGCCCATCTTAGTCCCTGAAGTTGCTAATTTATCAACAGCAGTTCCAGTTTGATTCGCTTTTGTTCTCATTTTGTCTAAAGCTCGTTGATTACGTTCAACTTGTTTTTCAACATTTCGCATTGGTTGTGTAAATTTATCAACTAAGCTCATGCGCGCGACTAATTTTACTGCCATTATTTGTTCGCCTCCTTTTCTAACTCAATTTCAAAACGCTGAAATGCCAGGATTGTATTCTTTATGCGTCTTCCTTTTGCGTACAATTCATCCGGCATAACATTGTGTCTACGAAAGGCTTCAAACAGAAAGTACATTTCGCCACCCGCAGTTATTAGTTTTTTATTTCTTCGTAGCTTTCTTCTTCAGCTTCATCGTCACTAAAACCACTAGCAATCAAGATTTCCTGTTCAAGCTTTTGTTGTTCTCCTGGGAGTAATAGAGCCTTAACCACTTCCCATGCAGAGCTTGCACCAGCTTTTTCTTTTAACTGATTGTCGTTTAGGTCAGGATTAACAGTTCCTTTGGCAATGGTCAAATAGCCCAGTTTAACTTTATCCCTCTCTTTTTTACGATTGACTCCCTTGCCCACAAAATAAGTGGCTTGTTCATGAATGCTTTCAACCTCATCAGCAGAAAGTGCTCGAACCTCGAAATGAGTATCAAGTCGTGCAATATAAACTTCTTTTTTGATATTAAAATCAGCTTTCAATAATGCGTCCAATGCGTTCATTTTTTATACCTCCAGTAAATGATAAAAATAAAAAGAGCCAGTGAAATACTGACTCTTGAATGGTTATTAATCTAAATACTCATATCCGCTAAATGTGAATGGTGTTTCCTCTGTCACGATTGAACCAGCTTCATACCCCATCAGGTTTACTACATCGAATTGAACCCCTTTGATTCGAACTCGTTGTTTTCCTTCAGCTGAATCAGGATCATCCAGTTTCAATATCAGCTCCGTCACAAACATAGGTGACTTATCATCTGTAAACTGACCAATTCGTTTTGTTAATTCAGGAGTAATCTTATAACCCGTCATGGAACCACTACCTACAACCGACATCGCCTTATGCCCTACCCAACGAGTACCAGAACGAGTGATTTCCTCTTTGTTGATTTGAACGGATGCTTGAGCAGCAGTCACGTTTGTCAACCATTGCCCCTCATGATGAGCGTATCCGTAAGAACCTGAGATTGTTTTGCTTGCGTCTAACATTTACTGACACTTCCTTTCTTTTAAACTGTGATTGTTAAGAAAATTCTTTCCATCGAGTCTAGTTCACGATAGCTGATTGCTAGGAATACTTGATCCCCGACAGAAGCAACGATTGGATCAAGAGTGACCACGATGTCTGTCAAGACACCATTCTGCTCAAGTGTTTCCAAATAAACTTTGATTGCTGAAATCAAGGCAGCTTGTCCATCTTCATCGTTGTTGACTTTCCCGATGTAGTTGTCACGGGCTGTTTTCTCAACATCCGTAGCAATTGCAATTCGAGATCGTGCTGAACGAATTTTTAAGCCATTCGTTGTGATTGCTGATTCAATCTTCACTTTCTCACCGTCATGAACAAGAACTAACGATCCTGCTTCAAGTGCAGAAACTACTTCACTATTACGGAATCGTCTATTTACATCATCAAGAGGTACTTGAGCGAATGTCAGAGAACGATTGATTGCCGAACCTGCGATAGCTCCTGCGATATATGGTGCATACTTGCCTGAAGAATAGTCCACTCCACCGACATTTCCTCCTACAATTAGATTCACGATAAAATCATGTTCCAATGAAGTGCTACGAGCATTTCCTGTTGCAGGAGTAGAATCATCCGCAGCACTTCCACCCGTTACATACATGAATAGTTTTTTCTCAGCAATGTTTTGCTCAAGCCACGTTTTGACGTTTGCATTTTCTCCAGCAGGTGGTTCAATATCCCAAACAAATACGTTGAACGCACGAGCTTCATACGCTTCTCGCATTGCGATATAATCGGCAGCATCAGGAGTTGCAGGAACTGTATAAACTAGTACTTGTTTGGCTCCACCTTGAAGAACCAATTTCACTGGTGCAATATTCGCAAGACCGAATAGTTCAAGTGCCTGTGATTCATCCTCAATTGTGTAGAAGTTTTCAGCAACCGCTGTACCCGAATACGTATGAAGAGGTAAAGCGACAATTCCACGTTCACCACCTGTGATTTGTGCAATCGCTGCATCTTTAAAATTAATATATAGCCCTGGGCGCTTTGGTAACGCTGTTGGGTTCCATTGTGATATAGGCATTCTCTTGCCTCCATTTCTTTTTTCTAATTAGTAAAACGCTGAAGTGACATTTGCCATCTTTGGAACAACTTCAAATGTTCGGCTGATGGTATATGATGCCTCGACCATACATAGGAAAGAGTGCAACCCACTATCTGTCTTAAAAACACGGGACATTGAATGATCCTGCATTTTAATAAATCGATCTTCGCAAGCCAATGACCCAGTTTCAGTGAAAAGTGCATCTACTTTTGCATGGAGCTCCATCGCTTTGTACATATCTTCAGCATAAAAAATCAATTGGTAGGAACGTTTTCTGTGCACGAGTGTACGATTTAATTCCTCTGCATCCGTTCCGACCACTAAAAAAACAGCCTGACGGTCAGTCGGCTGTTGCTTTGCTTCTGCAATGAGTTGAATAGGCTTCAAATTTTCATTTATTAAGCTTTCAAAAGATGAAAACTCTTGTAGTATAGAAATCATTTGCTCCACCCTATCTTTCCAAGAGCACTGAGTATTCTACCCTCTAATATCGTTTGCCAACGTGACTCATCAACTGACTTGTCCAAGAATTCATATTCTGTTCCAGGAGTTTGAAGTTTCTTACCTTCTGCTTGTAGTTCATGTAGGTAATATCCGTAATTAAAACGTCCATAACCACTCGTATGATTAACAGCATTACCTGTAACCATTACGTTACTCTCAAGACCATCAGGATTAACTTTTCCTTTGATTTGTTTACGTAAATTCCCACTATCAAGTGGTGCAATATCTCTCGCTTCCATGACCCAATCATCTTTAATCGAATCTAATCCCTTTACAGCTGCCTCTCCAGCAACTTTTGGGGCATGTTGAATAGCATCATGTAAACTACTTAAATCCATTTCAAATTTAATAGCCATTACACATACACCACCGTGAGTATGACTTTACCTGCAAGATTACGTTTAGGTTCAATGTCGAGAGGAGTATAAGTTGTGGTAATACCGAGTTCATTTGTGTACTCAATAGTGTCTTCATAACGGATGTCAGCAAGTTTATCCAAAATAATCCGAGCACTAGACTGAACTTCATTGGACATAGATTGGTTTACACCAACACTACTTGATGCTCTCTTTACTGTTTTTTGTTGTTCATCCAAGCGACACTTCATTGTTACGGTTTCTGGCAATAACGGACGATTGTATTTATCAGTTTTGTAGGGTTTAGTTACTGTAATTTCTTGCTTCAACGGTATCAACGCCACTTTAAAACACCGTCCATTTAGCAATCTTGATGTGTGGATTCAATGATGTAATTCCATTTTCAGAAGCTATAAAATCTAAAGCAGATTGTGGAATTAACTCTGATAAATCGCTTACAGAACGATTAAACCTGAATGAACTAACATCTGGAATGGAGAACTGTTCGACTCCCTGCATTTGCAATTTATTAGTATCATTAGTTGCTGTTGCTAAAGATGCGGCATACTCATAAACAGCAAGATCAGGAATCACATATTCGGGAAATTTAGATTTCAAAATTCTTTCCGATGTGTTTAGTATTCTCTGTTTCCTTTGCTCGTCTGCTTCAATCCAGTCATCAATATCAATGACATTAAGACCGATGTATAAATCAGCATCTACAATAGTTATGGGCATTGTTACCCCTCCTATTTGTCACTCGCTTTTTTAATCCCTTTAACTTTTAACAGGGCTGCTTGTAACTTTTTATCATCTGTCGTGTATTCGTAATCAAAAAATTGAATGGCTTCATCGTTAATGTAAACCGTTTCATTTTTATACATTGATTTAAATTTCATTTTGATTACCTCCTTCTTTACAATTAAAAAAAGAGCCCACAAGAAGTGAGCTCCAAAAATATTATGCTAAGTTGAAGATACGTGCGTGTGCTTTCTCTTGTTGGAATTCAAGAGTGTACTCACCCACTAGCATACCTTCTGTATAATCACCTTTAGTACCAAGGTAAGTATGACCGAACTCACGAGTCTGTAATGGACGAATAGCTGTGCGGTTTGTATCGAAAATGATTACCTCATCAGAAGATAAGTTGTCATTTAAAAGAATTTCAGCACTACCGAAGTCTGATAAGAAATAATCAACAACTTGACCTCGACCATTATCTTGACGGTCTAAACGGATGTCAGCTTTACCGAACGCTGAAATCACTCGTTTTTGCTTAGCAGGAACCATGATTTTGTAGTTACCGCCTGTTTTAAATCCACCAGCAGCCCAAATCTTTTGCAACTGATCAGAAAGCATATCAGCATTTAATGCACCAGCTGATGCATTAGCAACATTTGTTTGAATAAATGAACGCATACCGCCCATTTGAGCAACCGAACCATTACGATATTTAACTCCATTTACAATTGCTTTTTCAAGCTGTAAACCAAGCTCAATAATCTTCTTAGCTTTCTCTTTCTCGTATTCATTGGCAACTCCGTATTGAGATACAGCAGCAGCAGTCCCTGAAATACTGATTGATTCATCAAAAATCTGCGTGTAATTATTCTTAGGAACACGAGCTTTGTAACGAGCTGAACGAGCATCTGCACCTTCAGATCCTTCAACGAACTGCACTTCGATTTCAGCACCGTTTGCAATTGCAGCAGCAGTTGTACCTGCATAGCCACGGTCAACCGTTAATGTTTTTGTGCCAACATTGACTGCTGTCACTTTTAACATTTCTGATCCAACTTTGACAATGTGTCCTACTCGGAATGGTTCTACATCTGCTACAACAACTGCGGTAGCTACGTTAGTTACTGCTCCATTTACTGTTGATTCAGTACCGAACATTGAATCCTCAAACCATTCGTGGTTTGTTGCTGTTACCGCTTCAGAGAAGCCAAGCAAGTTTAATAATGGTGTTTGTGCTGGATTTAGTAAAAGAAAAGCATCCGTTACACTTTGTTTTACGCCTACTAATTTTGGGGATAAGATTTCTACTGTCATTTTTTGTTGCCTCCTAGTGTTTTGGTTACATATCCAATTCTTGTTTTAACTTGTTATAGTTGGCTAAGTCTTGAATACGTCCCGTTTTCTTGTATTGTTCTCCTGCTTCTTTAAGAAGTTGTGCTTTAGTACGTGTACGATCTTGATTACCTGGATTTGAAGGAGTACCGATTTCCGCTGACTCTTCAGACAATAAAAACGGCTTTTCTTCAGCAAGTGTTTTTACGACATCTTCTAATCCTTCAATCTTTCCATCTTCACCAATTGTGAAGGCAGACATATCAATTAACTTCATTGCATCGTCCACGTATTTAATTTTTGCTTCTTTAGCAGCAGTTTTGAAAGCATTCACAATTTGATTTTTTGTTTGTTGTGCTTTCATTTCGTTGAGTTCTTTTTCAAGTGTCGCAGCATGTGACTCTTTATCAGTCAATTGTTGCTTAATCTTATCGAACTCGGTTAAATCTTTTTCCTCATATTCCTTCAACTTGCTCTTGAGTTCATCGTAATCAGCTGGTGGTTCGTTTTTAATCCTAGCCACTCGTTTTTTGATGATTTCTTCAAGTTCTGCTTTCGTGAAAGTTTTATCTGCATCTTCATTGTTGTTGCCATCTAGTTGTTTATCTTCATGCAAATTATTCTCTTCCGCAAAAAATTGAAGGTTAAGCTTTGGAAATTTTGTCATATTTACTCCTCCGTTTTAAGCCCGTTCGGCAATCTCAATGAGTTTTTAACGTCTTCACGGATTGGACGTTTTTGTTAACTGACCAATGGATTTCGACCACCTATTGCAAGTGCTCGCTTTCCTAGTTCTGCTTGTTCTTCTGTACGCTTCTTACGTTTTTCTGATAACTCATCCAAACTACGAATAGGTGTGATTACATGTTTACAATTCGGATGAAAAATTTGACCGCTATTACGTAACTCTTCGATTGTTGGATAATCGCCTGGTGCATTTGGATCAAGTTTTACAATGCGTCCCTCATGGAATCGACAAGCATTTGGAGCATTATGAGAAGAAACAATTGCATATTGAACTCCATTTTCAAGAGCTTCATTTGTTGTAGCTTCAATGTGAGCATTTAGCATCTTAGTACGAACAACCATTTCAGCGTAAGTCGCTGGTTTCCAACGTCTACCTGCTTTGTCGATTATTCCAGTTCCTAATGCATCGCCAAGGTCTTTTTTCCACTCTTTTAATACATCTCGCTTGAGTGCTTGAGTGCCATTTATACCTTGTGTCAAGTTTGCTCTCATGCTTTTACCAGTTCCCTTACGAATTGCGTTTCGGAGTTTACGAGATACATTGTTTGTAACTTGCAATAAGTCATCTTGTGTATCTGCTACAATTGCCCGTACTAACAAATCGTTTATTTCGGAAAACTGAACCATTTTTCGTGCATCCTTCATACTTTCGACCAAAGATAAAGAGAATAACGTAGTTGCTATTCCCTCAGTTACGGCACTAGGCATGAATGTACTTGTCCATGTAGTGACACCAGTATTTAGTTCTTCAAGAATAGCTTCTATGTTCTTCTGAGTAATTAGAATTTGAGCACGTTGGAAATCATTTATAAAAAGAGTGTTCATTTCTTTTTCTAACCGTTTTATTGCAAGTTCATATTCCTTAACTAATAACTGAATATCATCGTTATAGTTGGGTTGGGGTGCTTCCCGAATAGACATTGAATCAACCCCAATCTCTCATAGAATCAAGAAGATGGGTTTTGAGAACTTCCGCAAGACCGATTTGGACAACCTTTGAATCACTGTTCCAACCTGAATGAAAATCTCCATTTTTCGTTTGAATCATACAAATGATACTTTCAACTTCTCCACTATCGATAAGTGCCTGAATCGATTCCAAAAGCTTACTAGGTGTGATTTCACCGTTCTTTTGAGCCTTAAACTCTGTCAAATCTTTGATTTTCATCTCTTCACCTACTCATTAAATACGTTAGAACTGACTGGCTCATAACGCATCTCATCTTCAGCAATTCGTTTCAAAATCTCATCAGCTTGCATGTCATCCAGTTCATCTTGACGTTTAATTGCCGTCTTTTGGTCAAGTGTTGGTTTATCACCTGTACGGATTGCCATGATTTCAGCCTCTTCTTTTTCGTTCTTTGGAATTCCATCTTTCCAATAGATTTTTGGATAGATATCTTTACCTGTGTAAGTACCATGTGCTTTATCTAATTGGAAACATGCCCATAGAGCATCACGGACAGCTTTATCAAATCCATTACGAATTCTTTTAACTTTAGATAAAATTGGCATGAATCTTGCTTTAATTGCTGTGCCATCTGAATGACTAGTTCCTGTTCCTCCTGCATTTCCGTCACTAATTGTGGTACCAAACAACCATTGTGGCGTTTCAGACATTTGGAAAATATACGAGACTAAGAACCCAATCTCTTTAAAGGCACCTTCCATTTGACTATCCCATGTGACAGCACCAGGCTGAACATCATCTTTACCTAACGGAATGTACTTCCCACCAAATTGAGTAGCAGAAGGAGTACCAGCAACACCAGATAATTCGGGACCATATAACAATGGATCAGTATGCTTTAATAAAACATAATCCAATTGAGCTAAACGATCTTCAAGAGCTTGCAATGCGTGTTCAACAGTTTCGATGAATCCTTTCCCTTTCCAATCATCATCAACAGATGAATAAGGAATATGGAATACTAATGGATGTTTTGCTCCTGTTTTCACTACATCTTTATCGAGTCCTGTATCTACTTTTTCTTCAATTAGATATGTAGAAATAGGATAACCATATTGATTGTTAACTGTTTCAGGAATTTCTTTCATTCGATATCGCTCATTAATGATGTAACCAGGCAAATGTTTTTCTACTATTAAATAGGGAACTTCTTTTTTACCTTCATCAACCCACTCAATTACACAGACATTAAATGCCTTGAATTTTTTCACATTGCCTTCAACGACTTCAGGAAAAACCATATCAGCAGCTGCATGTTCAATAATTGCTTCAGAACGTCCTACACTGGTTAATCCATATTTAGCAAGTTCAGTAGTGTCTTCACGTTTACCAAAACGCACCTTTAAGAAACTGTCTCCTCGATATGATCCACTTGTTGCACTTTCGTAAATCAAAGTGTTTAAGTCATTTTCTTCGACGTAAGAATTGAGTGCTTTTTGTTCTTGAGAGTCATCTTTTTCGCCACTATCATATGTCGGTCTGTCACCAATCAATAAATCAGCTGGTTTTAATGACAAGATATATGGCAAATTAACCGCAATGTATAATGTTTCAAGTTGAGGTTTTTGTGGAGAGTCTTTCAATAATCTGTGCATACGATCATAAATATCTGCGTGATTACCGTTAAAATAAGCTTTCATTCGATGATATTTAGCAATCCGTTCAATATGATTTTCAGGTGGAAAAGTTTTGCCCACTTCAATCAAGCTCATTCATTTCCCTCCTCTAATAAACTGTCGATATCTGCAATAGTTTCCTCAATCTGATCGTTTGAATGATTACTATCAGATGTGTCATGTTGTTCAACAATCTGACGTTCAGTTAGTAATCCAAATCGACGATAATACAAATCAATCGCCTTCACAGAAGGTTGTCCATTATCAATTAATGACATTAACTTCTTATTAACAACCGCCCTCTTTTCTAACAAGAAATCGTCAGCAATTGCATTCTTGTATTCAATAAACTCAGGAATCGAACGCCACTCATACAATGTGTTTCGATGAATTCCGCAAGCTTTTGCAACATCATCATAATTTGCATGACCTTCTTCACCTTTGTCTTTAAGCTCGTATGAGAGTAGTTCATATGCGGCTTTTACTTTTTGAGTTCCCAGTTTTGCTTCAAGCTTTTTCATCCGTGCGCTAGGTTTAATGCTCATTTATTTCACCACCATTCAATATTTTTCGATTTTTAACCATATAAAAACGCTGGCTTATCGACCAGCGTTGCTTTGCGTCTAAATACATTGTCAACTGCTCCTTGTAGTGCATCTATGGAGTCTACATAATCCCCAAAAGGATATTGAGCGAGTTGGTCAATTAGTATTTTATGTTTGTCATTTAGTATCAGTGTTTTATTGTGGAATAATGGCTCAAGTGATTCCATTCGTTGCTCCTTACTCGATTTATGACTCTTTACATCATTGATTCGAGTAGAAGATAAACCTTCCACACGAACAGCTTCTTGTAACTGTCTAAAGTATTCATGTTGAGCATTAATCGTTTCAACTGAGAACACTTGATGACCAAATTGACGGATTTTCTTAATAATGACATCAATATATACATGAGCTGGTTCCTTAGAGGCGTATTCATCTAATACAAATATCAATCCTGTCTTATCATGCTTACCTACTGTAATAACCGCATTGTAACAACTACGTGCATTCTTACCTTGAGCTATATCCCAAAAGCCACTTATGGTTAATTCGTTCATTGGAATGAGCAAATCCTCGTACTGAATGAACGTTTTTCCATTTTCAATTCGATAATGATATTTGCCATAATTGTCAGGGAAGAAGAATTGTTCATCTTCTGAAAATGCGAGATTACGATACTCTGAATTATAAGCACGTGTGCCCATATTCACTTTCTCATGCATTAATGCCCTATATGACCATCGCCAAGACCATGCAACAATTACACCATCTTCAAGTTGTTCCTTATGAGCTTCATAAAAAGCATCAGGTTCATCCATACTCTCAGATTTAGCGTACAGTTCGTTATATTGATCCCATAACTGAGGATTATTCGGTTCAGATACGACAGCACCATGGAAGGATGCTTTGAAGTCTTTACGTTTCAATACGTGATTCAGTAATCCTGTTGCAGATACCATTGTTCCGACTAAAACTATTGCAGTTCCTTTGGCTCCAAGTGGTACAACTTCTGTATTAAACCAGTGAAGCATCTTCTCACGTGCTTCTTTTGTATTCTCATTGTGACTTGACGAAGCATCATCGATAATGACTAAATCAGGTCTTAAGGCTCCATGACGTGAACCACGGAGACGTTTACCAGATGATGAAGCTTCAACAAGAGAGCCTTCAGTCGTAATGAATAGCTCCTCGTTGTCCTTTGTATTCATACTCTGTTTTGGGTAGAGTAACTCACCAAAGTCTGAACGTAATTTTTCATTAAATTTAAGCTGTTTATTTATCCAACCAATTAATTTCTTGGATAGTGTATCTGTTTCAGTTACCACTAAGATGTATTTACGTTTTCTAAATACAAGATTCTTTAATGGGAAAGCATTCGAGAATGTTCCCGATTTATTATGACCCCTTGCAGCAGCAATCGCTAAACGAGCATCGATTTTTTCATTGTTCACATAGTCGCATAAGTCGAAGAATTCTCTGTGTATTTGTGCAATCTGTTCAATTGGATCATGAGGTGTTCCATCAGGTGCATGACGAATAATATTATCATCGTTATCTGGATTTTCTAAATCGGATAAGTACGCATATGAGAAATAAGCATCATCAACTTCAGCTCGATGTATACGTTTTAGTCGTATTAGTTCATTCTTATCAGCCATCATTTGTTCAGTATGAAATTCAGTTGCCATTTGACGTTTATGTAATTCAACTAATTTCTTCAAGCGATTCGAGATGAGATTTATTCTGATTGCTCTATCTGTTCGATTTATCCATTTATCTGATACCCATGCCATATGCGTACCTCCTTTCTTATTTGTTTGGTTTTACTGTGAATTAAAGTTCAAAAATTTTCTTTGGTTTTGGTATATGTGAAGGTCAAAGGATGCGGAAAAGATTGATGATAAACGTAGCAATAAGCAAGGATATTGCCATTCTGCTTACTCTGATTTCCACCTTTTCTTTAATCATGTATGTGTAAAAACGTTTCATCCCTGCCACTCCCTTGTTGTTATCTGTTGTGTCTTATTTGACATAACGGTCAATTTCCTTCTTTGTCTTACCAACGATTTGTATATAAGCATCATCCATCGTCACAGTGTCTGAATATAGTCTTATGTCGTTGAAATCGACACTTACAAACTTCCCATGTGAGCGATAGTGTAGTAGTAGGTCAACTGCTTCTTCGATTGTAGAACCTAAAATCAAATTCACCTTTTCGTAGTTTTTATCCATTTAGCATACCTTCCTTTCTTCCTTCACCGTTTGAATCAAGTGCAACGGCATTTATACGCTCATTGGTGCATCCAAAGGGGGATTATGGACACACCAATCAGCATACAATTGTGGTTAGTGTGATTCGTTTAATAATCAGCTGACTACCTGAGTTAGAAAAAATGGTGCGTAATTTTAAAACAGCAGTTGTAGGATATGGAAAAGGGTGGCTTGGGGGTAGGAACATTTGTTCTTATTCAGACATTAAAAAAACGCAAGCATATACGCTCACGTCTTTGGTTGCTTATTAAGTTTTGCATAAATAGTTGGCTTAGGAACACCAGTAATTTTCACAATATCTGCTACACTCATACCATTTGTGCTTCGATTAGCCATAAGTTCTATTGCTTGCTTTACCTTCTTATCTGGCTGTCCTTTACGTCCCATATGCTTACCTTGTGCCTTAGCTCTCTCACGTCCTTCAGATGTGCGTTCTACTATGATGTCACGCTCAAACTGTGCGAATGATCCAAGGATATTAAACATCAAATTGTTTACACCTGTAGCACGTTCCCCTGCATTGAATGTTAGGTTATCCCGTATGAATTCAACGCTTACACCCTTCTTATTTAACTCAGTTACAATCTTATTTAAGTCGATAACACTTCTTGCCAAGCGATCAATCTTCGTTACTACTACAACGTCTCCATCTCGTACATTTTCAATCATTGCAGCTAACTGAGTACGTGGTGCAGTGGATGTACCAGTTACCTTCTCAACATATAAGCGTTCACATCCAGCTTCATTTAAAGCTAGTTCTTGTGATTCTAACTCTTGACCTACCGTTGAAACCCTTGCATATCCAATTCTCATTCTTATTACCTCCGTCTTTATGTTAGGTTAACTTCTATACTTTTAATTATAGACTAACATTTATACAATTTCAAGTAATAAAAACAGCGTTTTATCGGTAAATTTAATTGGATTGGATTAGGTGTATATAAGTGTTAACTTTTAGACTACTAACCCCCTGAGTTTTGACAGATGGATTCGCTTCAGACCTTTGCAGTAGTTGTAATCCATTCGTCTGAACAAATTTGAACTAGATATATCAATCTCATATCACTCACATAATAGCTACAGTTTCAAGGTTTCTTCATTAATCATCAGTAAATAACTACATGGCTACAATTTAATTTCCCCATAAGAAAAAGCATCCGATTACTCGAATGCTCAATCTTTCCCATGTTCCAAAGTTTCAATTGAATTTATTGCCCTTAATAAATCTTCTTTACTAAGAACTAACTCGCAAATTTTTCTCATGGAATTGTTTTCTGTTTCTGTCATTACGTTTACCATAATGTAATCTTTATAAGTAATCAAAGTATTAAACTGTAACCACCTACTCGAAACTTGACAAGGCACGTATCCATTACCATGCTCATTGATCTTTCTTTGTTCATAAGAAATTGGAATTTTTACAATTTTATTCTCATCCAAACTAATCACCTCAATTGTAAGATGATTATATTCTATCATGAATAACCTTTGTCATTACTAAAGCACATACTTTATTATTCTGATTCATCAAATCCGTAATAACCGCAATCCCAACCATGAGACATGTACATATCTACCTGTGATTTCAACACATCATCATCATTAGTTTCAATGTTTAAAACTTCCAAGTAAATGTATGCGTAATCTTCTTCATAGTTGATCACTATTTCTACTACTCTTACTTCTTCGTCTGATTCAAATGCCGAAGATTCAATTCGATCTTTTACACTTGGTATCACATTTGACTGGAAAGTCTTTGTAACAGTTCTCCATTTTTTAGGATTGTAATTCAAAGTAATACCACGACTAATAATAATATCCAATTCTTCCACCTCACTTCCATTCCTAATAATAGGATAAAAGCGAATGGGTGTAAATGAGAATTTTCAGAAACTAATTATGAATAAGCTCTTTTTCAATTCCCCATACTGTTTGCAATAACTACAAAAGGATTGGTGACAACAATGTCAAATGACTACTCTGAAGGAGACAAAATGATTTTCGCTTCTTATATAATGCTTGAGGTTGCTGCAATGCAAGCAGAAAATGAAATCTGCAAAGCAAATGGGCATTATCCTAAATTTAATGGTAATGACTTTGCTAAAGCAGTTAAATGGGCAAATGAAAGAATGAGAGGAGGATGGTTTTAAGCACCTACCCTCTTTTATTAGCATCTTCTTCATCTAGCACAATATTTTCATTAATCAATTTATCCAGGTTTTCAACTAATTCCTCTGGACATTTTTCTTTGAACTCTTTGCGAAATCGCTCTTGTACTTCTGGATTCTTTCTAATTTTCATTTTCAATTGATACACACCTCTTTCATTTTAATGAAAAAGAGTATAGCCATAAATCGCTATTGCAATACGTAAATTTTTCCATTACAAAACAAAAAAAGAGGTTAGGCAATTGTGGATCAAATGGGAACACCCCAACCACATGTCGCAAACCCTCTTTTTATTTTCGTCTACTCTCAATACTATGTTGCAGTTCCAATTGGTCACGATTAATCTTAGCTAATTCAAGACTATGCTTTAAAAACCACACTTCTTGCTCTAACTCCTTAATCTTCATTTCATATTCAAACTTTAAATCATCATTCACTATGGTTGTCTCCTTTCATACACTCATCAAATGTCTAGGAAATTCTTCACTCTCAACCAATGGCTCATACATAATTCCGTCATCCCATTCAACTTTCAAGAAGTCCGCAACTTCCTGTGTATATGGCATTACATTCAAGCTGCTAAACATCATATGGTCATCTTTTTCATTCTGGACAAAGAAACATCCTTTTGACTTCCTACTTAGCACATCACAATGAACCACAATGGCATTCATTCCTCGAATCATACAATTAAACAACAAAAAAGGTATGCACCTATCACTCAATTCCTCACAGTGATATACATACCAACTCGGCTTATAATCAAATGGACTATGATTCATTCTATCCTTTTGCCATGCTTGAATTGTGATTCCTCCAGTACCTGCACATGGTTCATATCTAGTCCAATTGTCAATCTCAGGATCATTCATCAATTCAACTAACAACCTTGCTACACTAACAGGAGTAAAATCTTGCTTCTTGTTCTTCCTATCCGCATGTTCATCTTGAAAATATTCATGAAACCAATCATAGCTAACATCAAAGTCAAATAACTGAAGAAACTCCATAAATACCTTCTCACGCTTATCTTTATCTCTTAACATCTTCATCAATGCTTCAGGTGCCTTGTATGAATCATCAATTCCCAACAGTTCATTAATCTTCTTTGTAATATCACTCATTCAATAACCGGTTCAACTTTCAGATACTTTTCCTTAGCCGACTTAATCAAATCTAATTCACTTTGAATCTCATCAAATTTACCCTTCTTCAGCAATGATTCAATCAGCTCAATTTTCCCATTAAATCCTTCATTAAATTGTTCAACTCTATAATCCATACGGTCTGATTTAGCTTTCAAATTTTTGTATCGTGTATTTGGTACATATGGAATATTTTCAATTGTAATTGTCATGTAATTATTAATCCCCTCTAATTAAGATGCTTCTTCTTGATCTTCTAATAGATGACTCCACGATAAACCACGATTAATAAAGCTGATATTGACTTGTGTGACATTAAATATTTCAGCTATTTGCCATTGTCGTAAATCTGTTGTATCTAACATTTTTCTAATATTAAATACGTCTTCTTCAGTCAGTTTAGAGTTGTAACATTTTTCACCTTGTTTTTTTAGTCGCATTTTCTTTTTAGCTTCTTCAGTATGTTTAACACCCTTTAATCCAGCTCCACCTTGATTCCTGTTGTATCCATAATTAAACGAATTACAGAAACGAATCCAGTATGTTTCCTTCTCAATACCTTCTTGCATGTTATCTGCTTCATCAATAACTTCCCAGGTGAATTTATCAAATCCAATTTCCATCATATCTTCGTAGAATGCATGATTTTTAATGTTTCCTGACTTAGCTAAAAATTCATGACGATATTTGCGTTCCTCTAAGCTGAACTTTGTACACCCAATATAAGATTTTCCATTAATTTCATTTGTCGCCTTGTAAATAATCATTTTAATTCCCCCATTTTCTTTTTTGTTTTAGTTTTTTTACAAAATAAAAAGCCACCACTCACAACGGAGTAACGGCTTGTCGATTATTTGTTTTATTTGCTTGCGATGTACTGTTTCAATTGTTGGACGTGACGATCACTCATGTTTGTTTTTAAAGCAAAGAAGTTACACACCCATGCACAAGAAACTTGTAAATGTTCTGCCAAATCTTTTTGTTTGATCTTCTTCATTTTCATTTGTATAAATAGCTCAAATATTTCTTTTTCACTCATTTGATTTGCTCCTTTCAATTTATTTTCAATTCTTATATTGACTTCTTAAAATTTTGACTGTATTGTTAAGTTGGGTAAATTTAATTATTTGTTTAAAAAATTAATATAAAAATTATCTCCATATATTAAAAAATGTCTCATCACCTTTTACAGCGATAAGACTAAAAAATGGAGAAACAGGAAAGAAAGGCTGACATACCTTGACCTTCCCTATAGACCATTAACTTAATAATAGTGACAACACGATATTACCGTATTTTTCGATAGTTTATTAAGATATTAATTTCCCTATATTAATTTCTAAAGCGTGACATTTATTGTCATGAAACTTTCTTCTCTCGACTCTTCTGTTTGCGTAATCGAGCTGCTTCTTTCTTCGCTTTTTCTGCACAATCAGTACATTTAACTTGTCGATTACTTGCAGGTTCAAACTCCTCTGTACATTCACAACGTTTCAACTTACCAAGATTACTTTTCATATTCCAAAGAATTTCTGCACCAAAACAATCCCACATAAATTTCGAATATTCACTGCCATGCAAGTGTTTAATCAAGACATCTACAACATAATTAATATCTTCATTAAGCTCTAGCAGCTCTTTTCGTAACACTTGTATAGCAAATAACCGAGCTGGAGTATCGCCTTGTAGCTCTAATTGCGTTTGCATTTTAAAGTATCTTGTTGCTGTTAATTCCTTGTATTTCTTAACGATCACATCATCGACTTTTACATTTGCGTTATTCATTAAAACTTTATAGTCAAAATCTTGATTATCGAACATTAAGCGTTTAGTCTGCATTACGTCATATAATCGATTAACTGTACTGTTATTGCGCTCCGTCACTTGCTTTCTCTTCTTATCTTTTGCCTGAATAAAGAAAGTAGGTAATTTCACACTATCTAATTTCTTCAGTTTATTTGACAATTCCAATGGAACTTGCGCAATCCACAGTGTTTTAGCATAGTCGATGTACTGGTTGTTGATATAGCATAATTGTTTGACCATTTTTAAGTCGTCTTCAGTAATCACATCTTGATTAAACACTTTTGTAATCTTATTGCTCACTTCACCAATATTTTTACTGTAAGCACTCTTCAATGATTTTGTTATATTATTACCATTTATTTCACTCGCTTCTGCAACACCTAAATCAAATTGCAATGGCACAACGTCAATCATATGAGCCTTAGCATTCTTTACGAATGTCTCATTATCAATGATTAAAGCCGTATCTCCGTCAACATCAAACATCAATTGTGTGCTGATAGCATCACGGACAGATGTATATACACCATTAGTTGTAAACCATCGCTTTACTTTTTCATTAACTAAATTTTGACGTACACAATGTTCAATATACAAATGAGGACTCCTTAAAACATCCAACTCTTTACCGTCTTCATAGAGCTGGCAACTCACTTGTCCATCTTCTAACAATCCAGTTACCTTTAATCCAAATAACCACTGACAGAAGGCATAGCAATCAGGAATAAGGAATGTTCGTTTTGTGTTAGGAATAACAATTTTTCCACTTCTAGCATCTTTAATCATTGAAGCTTTCTTATCTTTCACCATCTTCTTGAAGTAAGCATCATTAATCAATTCAGGATGCAGCAATAACGCTTCGTGCCATGGTTGCTTGTATTTCTTATCTTTAGTCGCTCCAATAAATTCAATCATGTTCTGCGTTGACGAAGTAGCATTCTCAATCGTTTCCTTTGTGTGACTAGTGATTTCCACTAAATCTTCGTGCGACATATCATACAACGTTTGCAACATTTGATAATTCAACGTCTTATCTTCAAATACATCTCCCTCAATGTCGCAAATAGAAAACTCGCAGCCATACTCATTAAAGTCCGTTTTGTACTCATCCCAGGACTTGAAATACTTAGCCATTTTGAATTGCGACTTAGTAAAAATGATTTGAATATCATCCTCAACAATATTATGTTCCGTCCCCCATACGTCTTTTACAATCGGACTAGCCACTTCATGCTCATTTATAAATTTAATGAAATCAAATGGAGTTAATAATCCCTTAAACCACACTCCACGGAATTGAATGTTCTTGTCAATTACACTTGGTAGCATTAATCCTGCGCCATCCACCACTTGATTACTAATATCAGCAACTTTTCGGTTCACCTCATAATCTGATCCGATGAAATCAACTGTCTTATCCTTAATAGTGAATTCGAAATCATCAACGACAATGGCTTTATTTAGATCAATATCCCATTTGACACTTGAACTATTAGCCAGAGCTTTGTAGGCAATCAGCTTATTAATACTAATTCCACCATTATCATTAATTATCGAATCTGTTAATCCGGCAGTCAGTTTATTTTCAATTTGCTTAAAGCATGATTCTTTTATGAATACTAATTTCTTCGTTCTAATCTGTCCTGCACTACTAAACATGTAACGATAATGTTCACCATTATGCTTAAATCCATTAGAAATTAAGCTGTCCATTATCGCATAGTGATACACTTGGACAATCATGATATCCTGACTCGGAATATTGCTATTACTATCTAATTCCAATGCTCGTGTAAGGCTGCTTTCAAATTGTGCAATTGTAGTGGATTGATTTAATGCAGATGCATTCAGTTCACGCACTCTTAAATCCTGTATCATCAATTGATTCAATTCGTCTTTCAATTCATTAATTCGTTTCGTTGTATCTGATTCACCCTTCATTTGTAAATCATAAATCTCCTGTTGCTTCATTTGCTCCTGTTCATTGTAAAAAGCCTTAGTTGTTACCGAGTATAAGTAAATTTGATTTGTTTGTTTTGTCATTTTATATTCCTCCATTAATTAAGTGTGTATTCTCCATCTATTTATCTATCAGTCCATTAAGCCAACAATTTATATTCATCAAGGTTCATCATTTCAAGCATGATTTTCTTCATCATCTCTTCCATTTCATCGTCTGATTTAGCATCAAGAAATTCTTTGTAAAGGCTTTTCAAGTAGGGATTCACTCCTTTCGTATTAATGGTTGCTTTATATGAGTTTGGTGTTATAATATTTAGTGGATAGATGTTTTTACTTTTGCTTTAAGATTCATAAAAAATAAGGTTGCAGCCTTATGAATATGAGTTCTTAAAACATAGATGCTAAATTTTCATATTGAGGTTTTTGAATAATAACTGTTTCAACTTTTACCTCATGAGATACAACTTCTTGTTCAATTCCATTTACCTTCGTGTAATACAATTCCTCTGCCTTTTCCCATTCTTCTTTGAATTGTGGATTACCTTTCAGACGATCAATTCGTTTTTTCGCACTCGCTAAGAATTTAGATTCCAATGCAGTAGGCTTACGGTCTTTCACATTGTCCACAACTTCCATATAAAACTCATAATCGTCATACGTCGGAAATACGCTTGTACCTTCTTCATCTGTATACATGTTGAAAATGTCTGTCTCATTGATTAACCATTCATCATAATCAGTAAGGTTCTCTTGACCCTCATGAATCTTATCAGTGGCTTTTTGGATTTCATTCTTCTTGGTCATATTAGATTTTTCTTCTTTGCTAAATGGTTTGATTTTATAACTGTTAACATCTCGCTTCTTTTGCTCAAGATAATCTCCAACATTGCAGTAAATTGATTTATGTTCAATCGCATTAGCCACTTTTTGTATTGCAGTATTACGTGAGCACATTAAAATACTCGCCCATCTGTCAAGCGAACAATTGAATGAACCTTTCCATTTTGCGACTGTCAGATGGATATATAAATCTGATATGTCATTAGCAGAATCAAATAGGAGGTATGGCAATTGATAAAATCCTTCACCTTTCAACTTAGGAATTGTAATTCGTAATGACTGATTTCCTTTTGGATCATTGATTATTTCACCTTCTTGATTGGACACTGTGATAACCGATTTGTTTTGCAATCCCACTAATGCCTCTTTGACATCTTTAATATTCCTGTCACGTTTATTGTTGAATGGAACTAGAAGGAAGTCGGCTGTTAATGAAGTTGTAGTCTTAATATCATCGCTCAGATGTTGCTCTCTCTTCATGTGGCAATATAGATATAATTCCTTTTCCGTGAGATGTTGCTTATTGCCTTCCATTGTGAAAGAGTTTAATACTTGAATGTAACTCATGATTTCATCTTCTCCTTTGATTAGTCTTACATATAATTGATTAGTAAGTAGGCTTGTCATCCACCCACTTCTTTTTTCCTCTCTGTAGTAATCTCTCTTTATAGGTAGTCTTTCTGTAATCAGTCCAAAATCTGTGGTAATTTACACCAGAATTTGCACTACCTATGTCAAAAACTGTGGTAATTTACACCAGATCCTGACACAACTTTGGGGTAATTTACACCAGTTTTTGCACTACTAAACTGCTGAATGTGTTGATGGAGTCGTTTAATTCGTCTGTAACCTCAAACAGATAAAATACCTTATTGGATTTTGGAGCAATTGCTCTTGTAATATGTTGAAATCCATTTTTATTAAGATGTCTAGCCATCGTCTTGTTGTAGCAAAAAAAATAGTTGTTCATGTATGACTCTCCTTGTAATTGATTATTTTGTATTTGAAATCTTTCCTCACACATTACTTTCAAGAAAATTCTGCACAGTCTTCATGCGTTGTTCAGCAAATGTTTCTTTCCCATTGATCCATCTGCTAAACGTTACATGGTGTACGCCTATCTGACTTGCGACGAATAGCTGCTTAATACCTTTCAGAGTAATTAACTCTTCCATTTGAACACGTAGCTTCTCATTTAAAATTTCTCGTGTATTCATCTTTATCAACTCCTTCTTCAACACATTAATAATTGTTAATGTAAGTGGTTAAAAAAAGAAAATTCCCAAATTACCCCTTACACTACTTTATATATACATAAAATGGACTTTTATCAATAGCAAATGAAAATAAATTTTATCCCTCATATCCCTAGCCTTGAAAACGGGGTTTTTGATACGTTTTTCGCCCAAATCACTTTTTGAAAATATATCCTACATAGTTTAAGGGGGTGGGAAGGTAGTTTTGTCCATGTTTCCTGCAATTTGAAATTTATAAATAGCTCCCTCATTAGTTTATGTCCCACTTCCAAAATCACGAAAATTGCCATTTAACTATGATGATTCCTGCCTAAAATGCCGATTTTGGCAATTTCGTTTTTCAGGTAAAAATTTCTCTATTTGTGTCTAAATTGTGAACATTTGTAACAATTACCAATTACCATTATGGATAGTGTCCGAAGAATCCCTCTGAAATATTTTTTTGGCTCAAATTAATTTCCAGTTAGGTTCATCTCATCGTAGCAGTTTGAAAATGGTCAAATTTTCATTTCACAATTCCACTATCCATCTGAACATCTAACTGACCTCACAGAATCGTTTTATTAATACGTAGAATGCTCTCAGAGCTTCCGTTTTGAGCTTAACGAATATTTGGTTGTCTGTTAGAATGGCTGTGAGAGCGTTGTGGGATTACATTCAAAATTCTTCAAAATAATTTAAAACTAATTTGAAACATTTGAACCTGTCTACCCCAATAAATGAGAAAAGTTTAAAATTGTTTTGAACTTGTTTGAATGGGCAAAAATAAAAGCACCTCAATTTAATGAGATGCTTGATGCTAATTCCTTATAAGTATTTGCTGGCAATTTCAAGAAACATTTTAGAGTCGATTCCGTTTTCTTCAGCAATTGTTTCTCCAAAGCTTAGAATATTTTCTAAAGAAAGTTTCACTTCCTCGTCAGCGATGATCTCTTTTTCAATTAATAATTGCACTAATGATTTTATCTTAATGCCGTCTAAAGTTTTTTCTATTTTTAATTGTACAAGTTCACTAATTATTTCTTCATGAGTCATCTCGTAATCAACAACATTAATTTTCATTTCATAACCTCCTACTCTCCTAATTCTACAAAAGATTTCCAATACCTCTAATTCATCTTGTTTCAATTAAAATTCTCAGAATTGACTTCCGTTCCTCTTTATCTTTGTAATGCTCCACTATAGCTTTAAATACATCCTCATAACTGTATTGGACAAATTTATGTGTATTCGTTTCTCCATCAGCAAACTGTACGATTACATCATAATCACTAGTTGCAATTCTTTTTCCTTCATCTATATACATCGTAGCCTTCTTCATAGTGATCCCTCCACACACTTACAATTCTACAATGCCTCTTGTAATTCCTTCCAACTTCGACCATAGATTTGAGCATGTCGTTTCGTTAAAAATGAGTTATCATATGAAAGTTTAACAGGTGGTTTCATGTGACAGATGAATGCAGGTTGCAACTCCTTAGCTGCACGAACAGATACAATTGCATAATGATTAGGTAGATGAGTCGCTTGATCCATCGGTAAAGTATCTTCAAAACGATGCTTCGATAATTCAAACGTTTTTAAATGGTCATTAGCAAATAGGAATTGTTGAACTCCTCCACCTTGTAAATTCTCCTGTAAACTATTCGGCAACTTATTCCAATGGTGGAACGCATACAGCGATCCTAATCGTTCTTTACGTCCTTCTGTGCCAATCCTTCCCATCAGCTTAGTTAAACCTTCAGTTGCGTACTGTTCAGGCTCATTGAACACGATGAAGCATCCATTCTCCTGTTTTTCCTTATCCATCAACATACGAGTCATGAAAGTTTTAAGCGTAATCCAATGGACTAAAGTTTTGGTTGCTAATTCTCCAAGTACACGATTAGGAATCCGAATGATTACAACTTTACCTTCTCTCATCCACTTTTCGAAATCTACTTCTTTCTTCGGCTCCTGGGCGAAAATATCATAAAGCGTATCATTACCAAAGAACGTATCTAATCGGTCAAGGATAGGACTAACTTTATTCCCTAAATCATCATTCGTTCCCCAACTGATTAAATCACGAGCTAATCGTGTATTTCCTTCTGATTGAAGTTGCTCAATACGATCAAGACGGAATTCTTCATCTTCAATAATCCGTTTAATGTTGTAGAGTGAACCACCTGAAGCTTTAGCTGCTTCTCGTAGATACTTTGATGACCTCGATAGTCCTTCAATACCCATAAAGTCAATCATTTCATCACCGAATCGTGAAGCACCTTTTCGACCAAGTTTAGTAATGACCTCTGTTAAATCCATCGGAACAATCCAGTCTCCATTTCCTAAATCAATATCAATGATTTTGTCAGCTGGCAATGAGTCCCGTATACCATCAGCCATACCCCTTTCACCATCCTCACATATTGCATCAGGAATGATGGCTGAAATGTTGTGATTTAAACATCCGTCAATAATCCAGTTTTTAATAGCTGTATCTTTCCCTGCACCTTGCCCACCTATAAACGTATATCCTCTATATAACACATCTGGATTGTCTACAGGCATGAGAATAGGTATCTTCTCATCTTTAACCTCAGCTATGCCTAATTCGATACCATTTGGATTACGTAAAGCACTTGGAATAGATACTTCTGCACGACTTTTCACGTCTAATTCATCTGCATATCTACGTTGTAAATCTTTAGATGGGATTTGTAGTGCTAACTTGCTCATCTCATCTGTAGAGACAAGATTTGCGTTAACATCGTATTTCGTTTTAACTGATAGCTTCATAGTGTTCAATTCCTCGACTATTTGCAATCTACGTCCTCCACGAGCAGTAAAGCCTTGTAATTCGTTATCTTCCACCATGTCATTCATAGACAACGCTAATGTCTCGCCTATCGTGTCACGAGTCAGTTTGTCGGATGAATGAGCTGCAATACGAATATGACTCTTAAATACAGGTTGATTGATTTTATCTAGGCTTGCTCCACTTAATCGACTCGAATTGATAGCATCTTGAAGCGTATAGCCTTTTTCAATTATTTTGTCACTCTTAAAATCCTTTTCAGACTTGAAGAAGACGTTTGAGAACGCTTGAAACGTATCAACAAGCAATCCGTTCACTTCATTGATAATTCCAGCTACGGTCATCTTAAGCAATGGAACAGCATTATTTGGACTAAGACTAGCTCGTTGAGGAACTTTCCCTTTATTTAGCTTCTCTCTTGCCCATGAAGCATTCTTGATCCATTTCTTACGACTTTCAACTTCATTACAAATTGACAGTCTTGCCATATCACCATCAAATTGTAAATCTTCAACTGTATTTAGGATTGATGAAATTGGAGTTTGTTTTTCATTTGCGTTGGTATTTAACGAGAAGATGTCATGACGTAAGTAGCGTAATTCTTGTATAACGGTGTTTTCTACGGGGATTTGTAAAGCAGATATTGGAACTACTTTTAGTGTAACGTCCATTTTGTTTTCAATTTTACGCTTCAATTTGACTGCTTGGAACTCAGTTGTTGATACATAAAATTCAATCTTTCGTTGCCCATTAATTTGACGAAAAATCACATCAAACCAAAAGTAATCTTTTTCACGAAAATGAAACTTGAATCCATCTCGTTCTCTACGACTACCGACACTTTCATACATTTCATACATTTTGTGAATGGATCGCCACAACCGCTTATTGTTATTAGCGACAATGGAATGAGGAATAATCCTGTAAACTACTACTTCATTTGTGGCAACCGTGACAATTTTCATTTTTTTCCTGTACCAAGGTCTTTTAATGATTACTGGTATGGCATCCATGCTTCTCCTCCTTTAGACTGTTGTTAAAATACAGACTGCGACAATCAAACCTCCTGCATAAATAGCAAGTGGCTTCATCATACCTCCACTACCAACCATCGAACCTAAAACGATTGCTCCAGCTGCTAATAATGCACCGTAACCCATGACATCAGGTAATACTTCTACAAACCAATTCCAAGCTCCTGAAGCAACATTTTTAAAGAATTCGCCTACTGGTTGCATGATAAATTTATCGCCTTGTTCCTTCGCCCATTCGCCAATCATTAGTAATCCCCCTTAGATGCTTTTTAAGAAGTCACGTACATCAACAGCGTGTCTTGCCAAAATGTAACCGCAACAAACTCCAATTAATATCTCTAATGCCTTTCCTCTGTGTCCTAATGCCCAAGCTGCTCCTGCAAAAATTATTACCATAACTACACCTACGTCAAATGCTCCCATTATAGCTGAGTGTACGTTACCAAAAGTTGCATCTGCACTAGCCGCAAAGATTTTTAGTGGCAAAGATACAAATAAAACACTTGTTGACATAAGCGTTTTTGAAAGCATTTTTGAATCATGAGTATCATTTTCAAGCAACATAGGAAACACTAAACCTTTACTCGAAAAATCTGTATAGTCCTTTTCTTGAACTACTTTGTATTTCCGCACAAAATTCCCCTTTCTTGTATCAAGTTTTGATGACCGTGACATACTAAACAAAACATGTGAGGAAAGGATGATTGTTGTGTTTATTGCATATCTCCTAATTGGATATGGAATTGGATTATTTGTTAATACATTAGTGGGATGAAGTCGGTTTAATGCCGACTTTTTTTATTTTGCTCTTTTAATTTTGCCAATCGATCACTGGATGATTCTTTGACTGAGGTTGTTTCTGCTAAATTTGTTTGAGCCAATATCGCTTCTGTTTCTCTTATCAAGATGTCTGCAAGCAACAGTTTTTTTACATATCCACTAAAGTTTCTTCGTTTAATCGCTTTCAGTATTTTGGCATCTGTTTCATTTGTGATGTTGAAGCTAACACTTTTAATTACTTTGTTTTTTGGTTTGTTGTTTGTCATGATTGAAAGCCTCCTTTGTGGTTTTTATATGGTATGACCGATATGACCAAAAGATTCCTGACAATAAAAAATGACCAAGCATTTGCTCGGTCATACTTTTCTGATTCGTTATTAACGTGTAGTTCCGTTACTTAACGATATGCGAATGTGATGTAAAACGTGCATGATGAAAACTTTTATTTCGTTGCAATTTTAATACTCATCAGCCTCAAATGTTTCAAGCTTCTCAATTGAGTGATTAAACACTTCTACTTCATATTCTTTTTCCTCAATTCGTGATTGCATAATCAATTTGACATCAGCAAGTAAAGCATCAAATTTAACTGCTACTTCTTCTTTTGTTAGCCCCTCAACTGCAAACTCAACTTGCATGATCCCGTGTGTAGAAACTAATCCATCTTTTACTGTGATTGTTGCTGCCATTTGCTCATTTCCCCTTTGTTTGTGTGATTTTATTTTTGAGTTACTTTAAAGCCTAATCCCTCAATTTCAAAAGTATTAATGCAATTTATCATACAATAATCCCCTACAGAATTGTAAAAGGCATCCATAAAGAATGAATTTTTTGATTTTGTTTCAGCGTATAGTCTTAACAAAAGTGTTCCAGTGCCTTGATGAATATTGAAATTTTTAACAGTGTAATTTCCAGTTTCAATGTAAAATTTCACTTCTTTAATGAATTTTGGTGAAGTTATTTGCTCAAGCTTATCAAAATCAAATTTCTCGCCCATTTGAACCATCTTAAATCCCCTTTTAAATTGATGTAGCAACAAGTAAAACTAATGCAAAGACAATTGAATATGATCCATAAAACCATGCGTAATCGCTCCAGTGGATTACTTCACCTTCTTCAGCTATAAAAAAATGATTGATTGCTTTTATCACCTTCATCCATTTTGACCTCCTTAATAAAATCGTTTAACTAATATCGTTTAACTAATTGAATCATACAACGAATTTAGTTAAACGTCAATAGATTTACTAATTTATTTTTTTGGTGTATAATCAGAATGAATGAGGTGATAAAATGACTGTTAGAATAACGTTAAGCGATACTCTCCAGCGACTTGAAAAACAGGGTGTTAATATGACCAAGAATAAAATTGCCGTTGAGTCTAAAACAAGACCCTCAACCTTATCTGATTTATTTAACGGTAAAACAAAAGCAATAAAGCTGGACACATTAGATGATATTCTAAATGCAATGAATCGCTTATATCCTGAAGGTAATTTTACAATTGAGGATATAGTGAATTATGAACAGGATCAAAAAATAAAAGAGCAGAAGGATTAATCTCCAACTGCTCTTCTTCTATATAAATTTGTTATATTTTCTTTGATTTTTTTCTTGACATCTTTTACGCTTTTTACCACAAAACTGATTGCTTGGCTCAGGCTTGGTGCTTAGTTTGTCTGCCTAATGTAAGCTAAACTAAATGAATAGTAATAACTTACAAGACAGACAATCACATTTCACAAAACGTCATGATGGACGAGTATCGTATGCCCTTGTTTGATTGCGAGAATCTCTTCTCAACATATCTACTAATCTACTACTGCCCCCGATAGTTCGCTTACTTCACACACAATGATTCAATTGCACATGATGAATGTATATCCGTCTTTGCGGAACTCTACAACGTAAGGTCTGTGATATGCTCTACAACGTCCGTAAACGTTCAGTCCTTCCACTCCTAGCCGTTAATGGTCGCTAACACCATTCAGATACACGACAAACAAGGAAAGTCGTTATTTGTATCCTAGACGTTTGTTTGCAACGGGAACGTCAAACCTTTCCAGTTTTGTTTAAAGTCCTGTTAGTGGGCAACCAAGACTGAATCAACACTAAAAAAGAGTGCACTTAATAAACCTTTGCATTTCCCAATTTTTTTTGGTATAATGAAGGACATAATACACTTATTGCTGGTAGGCTTTTAGTGTGATTCATATTTAACTGTGAGAAGGTCGGGTGCGTCAACACCTAGCCTTCTTTTTTTGTGCTTAAATGTCTAAATTTTGTAATGGTGAATGCTTTTTATATTTAGTCATGATTTCTTTATCGGCAAAATCGAGATAGATCTGGCTGGTTATTTCTATCGAGGCGTGTCCTAGCAGCCTAGATAAAGTCGCTAAATCCCCACCATTAATGAGATAGCGTTTAGCAAAGTTATTTCTCAATAGATGCGGGTGAACCTGTAAGCCTACATCACGACTTCTCAGTCTAAATGATCGCTCAATGCCTTCAATTTTCAACTTGTTGCCTTTTAATGTAGGAAAAACAAAATCCGAGTCAGAATATCTGTCTTTATAATCAAGCCATGACTTTAAATTTCGTCTTGTCTTATCGCTAAAGTACACAAATCGCTGTTTTTTGGATTTCGTTTCACGAAGCAAGATGGCATTAGCTCTCAAATCAATATCAGATGGAACAATAGCCAACAATTCCCCTACTCTTGCCCCTGTATCAAAAATTACCCTAGCTATAATCCAATCACGGAACTGGTCGAATTTAGAGACATCAAATGCTCTAAAGAATTGTTTCAGTTCATTGTCCTCTAACATCACCTTCATTTTTCGTTCTGGCTTAATATTCTTGATACTCTTCATTGGATTTTTTCGTATGATTTTCTCGTTTTGTAGGTGACTGAAGAAAACCTTGATGTTTCTTGTATAATTTGCAATTGTCGATTGAGAAATTTTCTTTCCAAAATCTTGTCTTCGTTCAGGAAAATTGATTGGTTTATTAACGGATGTCATTTCATATTTACCACGTTCCGCTAAACTTCTCATGTAACTTTTGAGATGCTCACCTTCAACTGCTTTAGGTGTGTAAATTTTAAATTCATTCTCTAGCCATCTTGCAAAAAGTTTTAATGATTGCTCATATGATTTCATTGTCTTAGGTGACAAACCTTTGGCTGAACAATCCAACATAAATCGATCTATCTCAATATCAAAGTCAGACATAACAAAAAACACCTCCACTTCACGATTAAAAACTCGCAAAATAAAGGTGTTCCATATTCAACGTATACAATTTAACTATAACTCAGACGTTTTTTAGTTTGTCGGGTATGTCACCGTGATTCTAATAGTGAACAATCCTTACAGACATCTGTGCTTTAATATTAACTAGCCATATTTTCCAATCGAATTTTATCGGCAATCATTGCAATGAACTCCGAGTTTGTTGGTTTGCTCTTCAAATGATGCACTGTATAACCGAAAGTTTTGGAGATAGATTCATAGTTTCCACGATTCCATGCCACTTCAATCGCGTGACGGATTGCACGTTCTACTCGGGAAGACGTTGTATTAAATTTAATTGCAATCTCTGGGTAGAGGACTTTTGTAATCGATCCCAATAATTCGATATCTTCATAGACCATGTGAATAGCTTCACGTAAGTATGCATAACCCTTAATATGAGCCGGTACACCAATTTCTTTAATAACTGCCGTGATTGTTGTATCAATCATTTTTTGATTCGCTTTTGGCTGCGGTTGGCTTTGTAGAATGCTTGTGCGTGGTGCTGTTTCCGTTTTATGGCCAGCCACTTGAAGAATTTGATTAACCAAGCGATCAAATTCAAATGGTTTAAGCATAAAGTAGGAAGCGCCTAATTCCACAGCTTGTTTCATTACATCTTCTTGACCGAAAGCTGTCAGCATAATCACTTGCACTTTTGCAAGGTTTTCATTTGACTGCATCATTTCGAGTACTGCCAAACCATCTAAGTGAGGCATGATAATATCAAGCAACAATACGTCTGGTAACTCATTTTCCATCATGCTAAGAATCACTTTTCCATTTGGAGCAGTTGTAATTACTTCGATTTGAGGGTGACTCGACAAATAGGACTCAAGAGTTTTCACTAATTCTTTGTTATCATCTGCGATTGCGACCTTTATTTTTTCCAATGGTATTTCCCCCTTAAAACGTCTCTTGCGAACATGGTTGTTTGTTACACGGCACATTCTACCAATTTTCACACTGCAAAGTTAATTCGACATTTACAACGCAATCCCTTTAATGATTTAAAAAACGAGTAATAAGTTGGATGATTTAGACAATTTTCGTCTATTGTCAAGTTTTTCTAACAAAATGTCGAATAATCGTTACATTCATCATAAACAATTACGCAAAAAAATACCACACTTTTTACAGTGTGGTAAAAAATATTTTTAGGGACGTTTTTTCATCATTTCTCGGATTGGGATGGCTGCTCCTTTAACAGGATTATCCACCACCATATGTGTGATGGCTCCAGCAAATTTTCCATCTTGTATAATTGGAGAACCACTCATCCCTTGGAGAATTCCGCCGGTCTTATTAATTAGTTCCTGATCCGTCACGATGAACTGAAATGTTGTTTCTTCCACTTTGATGATTTCGATATCATAAGCTTGAACGTCATTTCCATCGATTGCCGTAAACAATTCTGCACTACCCTTTTTTATATTTTTGGCAGTCAGCGTCGGAATTGCATCTCCTTGTTTCATATCTGATTCAAGCAATTCCCCAAAAACACCATAAACAGTGTTTTCTTTCACATTGCCTGCTTGGACATGAACAGCTGCCTGTTTGGCAATTTTGTATCCTGGATTACCAGGAGTGCTTTTGTGTATGCGGGCAATTTCAGATAAAAAAATCGTTCCACCCAAAAATGGTGGGGTTTCTGAGATTTGTTGATCCACTATTTGATGTCCAAGAGCTCCATATTCCTGGGTTTTTGGGTCAACGTAAGTGATGGTACCAATTCCTTCAGTGTGATCACGCATAAAAGGAAGCATACTTTCCAACTTATCTGTTGATACTAATACAGATTTTCTTTTATTTTCACGAAGGATTTCGATGGATACTTGCACTTCATTTACATTTTTGCTTAATTTCTTCCAATCGGCAATCGAACCGATGGATTTTTCATTTAGTGAAAGAACTTGGTCTCCACTTTTGAACCACCATTGATCATTGATTAAAACGTCATGAACAAATGTTGGTTTTTCTAATTTCAATTGCACACCAATAGACTGACCCAGCGGAATTAAAGCATTGTCGTTCTTCTCAGCAAACGAATGAGCCGGTAACAAAAGCAAAAATCCCAAAAACATGGTTACAATCCTTTTATTCGCAACACATCGCATATTTCACCTCCGTTTAACAGGATGTTCTTACTATGTGTCTGAACGGCATTGTTATGAACGGTAAATTTTCGAAAAAAAAAAGCACATGCTGTAGCAGCAGTGCTTGACGATTCTATACATGTGTTATTTTTTTTCGTTGCTCTGCAATCGATAATAATTCACTGGCATGTTCCAAAGTCAACGAAGTAATTTCAGCACCGGACATCATACGACTTAACTCTTGAACGCGGTCTTGTCCGGTCACTGCCGTCAACTTCGTCATCGTCCGTTTTCCCATAACTTGTTTCTCAATTAATAATTGCTGATCGGCCATCGCCGCAACTTGAGGCAAATGCGTGATACACAATACTTGTGAAGAACGGGAAATGTTTGCTATTTTTTCAGCAATTGCCTGAGCAACCCTGCCGCTTACACCCGTGTCCACTTCATCGAAAATGATAGAAGTGATTCCTTGGTGTTTTGAAAAAATTCCTTTTAGGGCAAGCATCATTCTCGATAACTCACCGCCAGAAGCAATTTTCGAAATCGGCTTTGCAGGTTCTCCAACATTTGTTGACATATAAAAAGATACATCATCTTTTCCGTTTTTATCAAAAATGTTCGTAGATTTGAAAATCACTTCAAAAGTCGCTTTTTCCATAAATAATTCACGAAGCTGAACAACTATGGCTTCGCTCAGTTTTTTTGCTGCTTTTTTTCTGATTAGCGTTAATTCTTTAGATTCAACTTCCAAGTCTTTTTCCACTTGATCTAACGCTTTTTGACGTTGCTGAATGCGTTCATCTCTATTAACAAGAGCATCCAGTTCGTCACCGATTTTTTGTCGATATAAAAGAATTTCTTCTATAGAATCCCCATATTTTCTTTTTAATGATTGAATCGCAGCTAATCTTTCTTCAATGACATTCAACCGTTCTTCATCAAATTCCGATTCGTCCATCTCATTTTTCAATTGATAGGACAATTCCTGGAGTGAATAGAAAGAATTTGACACGAGTTCTGCTTGCTCTTTATAGGATTCATCAAATGATGCAATGTCTTCAAGTTCACTCATTGCATTTCCGATCCAGTCTAAACCTTTTGACTCTCCATTCAATGCTTCGTATGCAGCAGAAATACGCTCAAACGTTTTATGGTAATTCTGGAACTTCTTACGTTCCAATTGGAGTTCTTCGTCTTCATTTTCAATTAATTGCATGGCATCAATTTCATTGATCTGGTACTGATACAAATCAATTCTTTGGGCGATTTGCTGTTCATTGTCACTGACTGAAGCCAATTCTTTTTTCAACTTTATGTATCTTTGATAAAGACCATTGTAACTTTCTTTTGCTCGGTGTATTTTACTTCCTGCAAATTGATCTAGCAAGGAAATATGTAAACGTTCATCCATCAATTCCTGGCTTTCGTGTTGTCCATGTATATCAATCAATGAGCCGCCAATTTCTCTTAAAATAGCAATGGTAACCAATTTTCCATTGATCCGGCAAACACTTTTTCCGTGATCGTTAATATCTCTTCGTAAAATAACAGAATCATCATCTGCTTCAATTCCGACATCCTGAAGTTTTTGAAAAACAGGATGCTGAGCATTTTGTATGAAAAATAATCCTTCAAGCTCTGCTTTTTTTGCTCCATGTCGAATAAATTCCTGCGAACCTCTTCCACCGGCCAGTAAGTGAACAGCGTCAATAATGATCGATTTTCCTGCTCCCGTTTCGCCGGTTAGAACCGTCAAACCTTCAGAAAAGCTCACCGATACTTCTTCAATTATGGCAAAGTTTTTTATTGATAATTCTTTTAGCACAATGAATCACCTCTTTTTAAAGCATTTCAAGTAATCTTGTTCGAATGATATCTCGCTCGTCGGTATCTTTGCAAATGATTAAACATGTGTCATCTCCACAAATAGTCCCAAGGATTTCTTTCCAGTCCAAGTGATCGATTAAAGAGCCAATTGCATGCGCATTCCCTGGCAAAGTTTTCATCACAAGAAAATGACTTGCGCCGTCTATACTTACAAAAGCATCTGTTAATGCACGATGTAATTTTTGCATGGGGTTAAATCGTTGGTCGGCTGGCAGGCTATATTTATATCGTCCGTCCTGTAAAGGAACTTTGACTAAGTGGAGTTCCTTAATGTCCCTGGAAACTGTAGCTTGCGTTACATTGTATCCGGCATTTTTCAGAATCTCTACTAAATCATCTTGTGTTTCAATTTCGTGATTCGAGATAATGTCTCGAATCCGTATATGGCGTTGCCCCTTGTTCATCATTGGTCACTCCTAAAAATGAATAATTATGCTTAATTATTAATATCGTACCATTTACTGGTCTTGCGTACAAGAAAAACACGGCCTACAAAGTAGGCCGTGTCATGATAGTTGTGAATGTGCTTCACGTACAATTTCTTTTAATTGTTCTTCTGTAAAGGTTGTTTCATTTTCCTCAGTTGCCACTAAGTGAAACAGAAATTCAATGTTCCCTTCCCCACCTGTAATCGGTGAGAAAGAAGCATTTTTTAGTGTGAAGCCGGTTTGTTGTGCAAAGCTCGCGATTGTTTGAAGTACGTTTACATGCACTTTCGAATCACGAACCACACCTTTTTTCCCGACATTTGCTTTTCCTGCTTCAAATTGAGGTTTTACCAGTGCAATGACATCACTGCCAGGCACCAACAAAGTTTTTAGAACAGGCAGAATCAGCTTCAATGAAATAAATGAAACATCGATCGTTGCAAATTCCGGCATACCTTCTGCCAAGTCAGCTGCTGTTACATAGCGGAAATTGGTACGCTCCATAACCGTTACACGTTCATCTTGACGGATTTTCCAAGCAAGCTGATTGTAACCTACATCCAGCGCATAACAGTGACGTGCTCCGTTTTGTAAGGCACAGTCTGTGAATCCGCCAGTGGAAGCTCCTATATCAAGCATTAACTTATCTTTTACATCCACTTGAAAAAATTCAAGTGCCTTTTCAAGCTTCAAGCCGCCTCTGCTTACATAACGCAGTTCATTGCCCTTCACTTGCAAAGGAGCATCCATAGCGATTTTTTCGCCTGGTTTTTCTAATCGAAGTTCATTCGTATAAACAGTTCCGGCCATAATAGCACGTTTTGCTTTTTCTCTTGTTTCACAAAGTCCACGTTCCACTAAAAGGACATCGACTCTTTCTTTTGGGGTTTTTATCATAATACGTGAGTACCAGCCTTACCGATCTTATTCATTTTATTTTGTATACGCGTGACTAATTCATCCGCATTTAAATGTATTTCGTTCAACAATTCATCGACGTTTCCGTGCTCAATAAATTGGTCCGGAATTCCCATACGACTGACGGAAACGCCCGTATACTCATGATCCTGTATGAATTCCAAAATACTGCTGCCAAAACCACCTTGTAGTATCGCTTCTTCGACTGTAAATAGTGGAAGATTGCGCTCAACTAAATCATGAAGCATTCTTTCATCAAGTGGTTTTATGAACCTTGCATTAATTACTTCCACTTGAATACCTTCACGAGAAAGTCGTGTTGCCGCTTCCATTGCCATCGGAATCGTTGTACCGAATGTTAAAATCGCCGCATCCGACCCTTTTCGTAAAACTTCCCACGAACCGATTGGTATCGCTTGTAATTCGGCATCCATCGGAACTCCGAGACCATTTCCTCTTGGGTAGCGTAAAGCGATTGGGCCATCATTGTAATCAATGGCGGTTTTCACCATATGCTGGCCTTCATTTTCATCTTTAGGCATCATAATTACCATGTTTGGCAAGTGTCGTAAAAACGATATATCGAAGACGCCTTGATGCGTTTCACCGTCTGCGCCGACTAAACCTGAACGGTCAATTCCGATAAAGACATTTAAATTTTGTCGACATATATCGTGTAAAACTTGGTCATATGCACGTTGAAGGAAAGTTGAATAAATCGCTAAAAACGGTTTCATCTCCTGAGTAGCAAGACCTGCAGCCATTGTAGTTGCATGTTGCTCCGCAATTCCAACGTCATAGAAGCGCTCAGGGAATTCAGAAGCAAAGCCTTCCAATTTCGAACCTACTGGCATTGCAGGTGTAATCGCGACAATTCGCTCATCTTCACGAGCAAGTTTACGCACGGTTTCAGCTACCAATCCACTCCAAGATGGAGCCGTTGTCGATGACTTTACAAATGCACCAGTTTCCATTTTATAAGGACCTGTACCGTGCCAAGTTCCGATTTTGTCTTCTTCAGCAGGACGGTACCCTTTGCCTTTTTTCGTAATGACATGAACCAATACTGGTCCCTTCATTTTTTTTGCATATAATAAATTCTCTTGCAAATCTTCGTAATTATGTCCGTCAATAGGACCTAAATACGTAAATCCAAGTTCTTCGAAAAACACACCAGAAACTAGTAAATATTTTAAACTGTCTTTTACTCGTTCAGCCGTAGCTGCGAGTTTCCCGCCTACTGCAGGAATCTTTTTCAGCAAGTACTCTAATTCATCTTTTGCCTTGTTGTATTTTCCGGCTGTACGAAGTTTTCCTAGTACGGTATGAAGTGCGCCAACGTTAGGTGCGATTGACATTTCATTATCATTCAAGATAACAATCATATCCGTTTTTTCATGACCGATATGATTTAATGCTTCCAATGCCATTCCGCCGGTCAAGGCGCCATCACCGATAATCGGGATAATATGATTTTTATCTTTTTTGATATCCCTTGCAGCCGCCATACCCATCGCTGCCGACAAGGACGTAGAGCTGTGACCTGTTTCCCAAACATCATGTTCACTTTCAATGCGTTTTGGAAAACCACACAATCCTTTAAATTGGCGAAGTGTATCAAATTGATTAGCCCGACCAGTTAAAATTTTGTGGACATACGCTTGATGTCCCACATCCCATATAAATTTATCATCTGGACTATTAAAAATTCGGTGAAGAGATACAGTCAGTTCGACGACACCCAAATTTGGACCGATGTGTCCACCAGTAATCGATAATTTTTCAATTAGAAACGAACGTATATCTTCACTTAACGTCAATAGTTCTTCTTGAGATAAATCTTTTATAAAGGATGGACTTGTAATTGTATTTAAATCCATCGACATCACACACCTTTACACAATACTTGCGATTATTATCTTTCATTATATCAATGTCAACTGAATGTACAAACATTTACCTGATAACTATTTGCTGCGATTAACGATAAAAGCAGCTAATTCATCCAATAGACCAGGTTCACTAGAAATAAGGCGAAGTGATTCGATGGCTTGGTTATAATGCCAATCGCGTTTCATTTTTGCTCCATCGAGAGTCAATAATGCTGGGTACGTATTTTTTTCACTTGCAACGTCTTTTCCAGCCGTTTTCCCTAGCGACTCCGTTGTGCCTTCAATATCCAAAATGTCATCCTGAATTTGAAAGGCCAGTCCAATATGAAAACCGAAATCTTGCAATGCCTTTTTTGCATGAGCATCAGCAGAAGCTAAAATTGCCCCCGCTACAATACTAAATGACAATAGTGCACCCGTTTTGTTGATATGTATGGTTTCCAATTCATCTACTGAAATGGTTTTTCTTTCACTTTCGATATCCAAAACTTGTCCGCCAACCATTCCTTCAGCTCCTGCTGCCTCGCTCATTAGCTGAATCAATTCCAGTTTATTTTCGGGTGATACGGTTTTCAGGCGTGAAAGAACCCCGAAACTGTAAGTTAATAATCCGTCTCCAGCTAATATAGCCATTGCATCGCCATAAACTTTATGATTGGTCAATTTCCCTCGACGGTAATCATCATTATCCATGCTTGGTAAGTCGTCATGAATGAGAGAATAGGTATGGATCATTTCTATTGCCGCTCCAACAGTTGCGGCTTCAGAATGTTGCACCTTGAAAAAATCCAGGACAGCTAGTAAGAATAACGGTCTTACTCTTTTGCCACCTGCAGCCAAAGAATAATTCATTGCCTCTTTTAAAATACTAGGTGCATTAATTGACTGGATTTGCTCAGTCAATTGTTGATCGATTAAAGGAACATGCATTTCGGTAAAAGTTTGAAGACAAGTCATCGGGATGCGTCCTCATTTTCAATAGCATCAAAAGGAACTTTTTCACCGCTATCATCCATAATTGAAATCAATTGTTTTTCTGCATTATGAAGCTTCTCGTGGCAGACCGTTGACAATTCCATCCCTTTTTTATAAAGAGAAATGGCATCCTCAAGAGGGACATCGCCTTGCTCCAACTGACGCACGATTTCTTCTAATTGTTCAATGGCTTGGTCAAAAGATACAGTGTTTTTTGTCATGATGATTCTCCTTTAGACTGTTTGGTAATAGAGTCTATAGATGCAATTACGACTCCATCTTGTAATTTGATATGCAGTGGCTGAGTTGGATTGATTTCTTCAATTGATTTGACAACCTGGTCATTTTGATATGTTAAACTGTAGCCTCGATCCATTATTTTCAAGGGATTCAAAGCTTCCAGCAACTGAATCATGTTGCTGAACGATCGGCCTTTAGCCTGCACATTTTTTTGAGCAGCCAACCGCAGTCGTTGTTCATAATTGATTACATTTTTTTGATGTTGTAAAACCATTTTCTGCGGATTTTGCAACGTCAGACGCATGGTTTGCTGTGCAATCTGTTGTTGTTTTTGTTGTAATATTGTCCGTCCATTTTTCTCCAACTGTTCATTGGCTCGCGTTAGCCTCTCAACAAATGGTCGATACAATCTTTCTGGGTAAGCAAGTGGATATGCAGATACGACCCGATTTAACCTTTTTCGCTCCTGCGATAAGATGGCTGTGACAATTGAAACCATTTGTGACTTTCTATTGGAAACTCGTTCAAGCAAATCCAGTTGATTTGGTACAGCAAGTTCTGCTGCAGCAGTGGGAGTCGGCGCACGCAGATCAGAAACAAAGTCAGCAATCGTTGTATCCGTCTCATGACCTACCGCACTGATGATCGGAATGGTACTGTTCGCGATTTCCCTTGCAACAACCTCTTCGTTGAAAGCCCATAGATCTTCAATCGAACCGCCACCCCGCCCGACGATACAAACATCCAAATCAGGATAACTATGAGCACGTTTTAATGCTTTGACGATACTCGGTGCCGCTCCTGCGCCTTGAACAAGAGCAGGAAAAATAATAACTTCCGCTAACGGATAACGTCGGCTTAACGTCGTAACGATATCGCGGATAGCAGCTCCTGTGGAAGCTGTAATGACCCCGATTTTTTGAGGATATTTAGGAATCTGTTTTTTTCTCGAAGGATGGAAAAGCCCTTCTTTTGCCAGTTTTTCTTTCAGTTGTTCAAATGCCACAAACAATTCACCTATTCCATCTGGTTGCATTACTTGAGCATAAAACTGATATTGGCCTGAGCCTTCATAAACATTTACATCGCCTTGCAAAAGAACATTCATTCCGCTTTCTGGTTTGAATTTCAAACTTCTTGCCTGAGCCGCAAACATGACAGCAGGCATCCTTGTTTGATCGTCTTTAATGGTGAAATAAATGTGTCCACTCGTATGTATTTTGACATTGGATAGTTCACCTTTGACGTAAACGTTACGCAAATGGGGATCCGCATCAAATTTTCTTTTTATGTATTTGGTCAGTGCTTTCACTGTTAAATATGAAGTTGCAGTCACGTGTATTCGAACTCCTCACGAAGAAGAAATAGAAAAGCTGTCTTTCTATAAGAAAAACAGCTTCTTCCCTTTATTTTACCTGTTTTAACTTCATTTGTCTTGACGCAACTCATTTTCTGCGGATTGCACGGTGTTGGCCATTAACATAGTGATTGTCATCGGTCCGACTCCACCTGGAACTGGTGTTATGTATGATGCTTTTTCTTTTACCGTTTCAAAATCCACATCGCCACACAAACGATTATTTTCATCCCGATTCATGCCAACATCAATGACGACGGCACCGTTTTTAACATATTCACTCGTTATGATTTTTGTTTTACCAACAGCAACCACAAGTATGTCCGCTTGCAATGTAATTTCCTTTAGATTAGGTGTCTTGGAATGCGCATAAGTTACAGTTGCATCTTTTTGTAATAGCAACTGGCCCATTGGTTTTCCGACAATGTGGCTGCGTCCTACTACAACAGCGTGTTTGCCAGAGAGATCAATCCCAGAGAATTCCAGGAGTTTCATCACTCCATATGGCGTACAAGGCAGGAAAGTTTCCTGTCCGAGCATCATTTTCCCAACACTGATTGGATGGAAACCATCAACATCTTTTGTTGGATCTATAGCAGCCAATACAGCTGATTCTCCAATGTGTACCGGTAACGGCAGCTGTACTAAAATGCCATGTATGTTAGGGTCATCATTCAAAGAATGGATTGTTTGTAAGAGTTCACTTTCGGTTAAGTCTGCCTCAAAAGAAAGTAAACGAGAATTCATGCCAAGTGCTTCACACGTTTTTTGTTTATTGGAAACATAGGTCTTCGAAGCTGCGTTGTTACCAACTAAAATAACCGCTAAGCCCGGAGTAATGCCTTGATTCTTCAAGTAAATGATTCGTTCGGTTAAATCATCGCGTATCTCTTGTCCAATTTCTTTTCCGCTAATTAATGCACTCGACATGTCTTAATTCCCCCTGTTGTCAGTTAGAAGTCTCGACCGTATATTTAGATAGAACTCCGTTTACAAACTTGCTTGATTTCTCATCACCAAACGTTTTGCATAATTCAATCGCTTCATTCATTACAACTTTTGAAGGTGCATCTTGCATAAATAACAATTCATAAACTGCCAAACGCAATACTGTGCGTTCAATCTTAGGTAAACGATCCAAAGACCAATTTTCTAATTTTGTTTTAAGTGATTCATCTATTTGCGCTAGCTGTTCAGTCGTTCCACGAACAAGTTTTTCATAGAAAGAATCATTGTCGCCATCTAATACGTGGCTCATTGCTTCTTCAATTGTTAACTCCGTGTTTTCTAACTGAAACAAAGTTTGCAACGCTTTTTCACGAGCTTCTCTACGTTTCATGGGTAGTCTCCTTTTATATGCATTCGAACACATCATAGCATATTTCGCGTACACAAGACATCCTCAAAGGGAAGTTCGAATGTTCAGAAAAAAGCATCGTTCGGATTGACCGAACGATGCTTTAGGTTATTCGTTAGTTGGTTCTTTTTGCTGTTCAAACTGGACGCCCGTAATATGAACATTTACTTCCTGTGTTTCTAGAAGTGTCATATTCAAAATTGCTTGTCGCACTTGGCTTTGAACTTCTTTTGCTACTTTAGGAATTGATGCGCCATATTTCACGGTGCAATAAATTTCAACAAAAAGACCTTGGTCAGTCAACTCTGTTTTGATCCCTTTACCGTGAACTTTTTTACCTAAACGCTCGGCAACTCCAGTTGCAAAACTTCCGCGTGTACCTGCCACTCCTTCAACATCTGTCGTGGCAATGCCTGCGATTACTTCCAGTACTTCTGGAGCTACTTCGATTTTACCTAACTCTTCTTTACCAGCAGGAGTCATTTGCAAATAAGCAGTTGTTGTTTTTTCAGCCATTTCAATCATCCTTTCTTAGGAATTCATAACGTCGTATTTCTCTAAAAACTTCGTATCGAAATCACCAGATTTGAATTCTTCATGGTCCATCAATTTCGCATGGAAAGGAATTGTTGTATAAACACCTTCCACAACAAACTCACTTAGCGCACGCTTCATTTTTGCAACCGCTTCTTCACGAGTATCCGCAAAAGTAATCAGTTTGGCCACCATTGAATCATAGTATGGAGGAATGCTGTAGCCTGAATACATAGCTGAATCCACACGTACACCATTTCCGCCCGGTGCTAGATACATTTCAACTTTTCCAGCTGAAGGCATGAAGTTTTTTGAAGGATTTTCCGCATTGATACGACACTCAATTGCCCACCCTTTAATGGTTACGTCTTCCTGCGTATACGCTAATGTCTCGCCAGAAGCTACTTTAAGCTGCTGTTGAATCAAATCAATGCCTGTCACCATTTCCGTAACAGGATGTTCAACTTGAATACGTGTATTCATTTCCATAAAGTAAAACTTTTGATTAATATGGTCAAATATAAATTCAACTGTTCCCGCACTGCGATAATTCACCGCTAGAGCAGCTTTCACCGCCGCATCTCCCATTTGACTACGGATTTCTGGAGATAAAGCTGGAGATGGCGCTTCTTCTACCAGTTTTTGCATACGACGTTGGATTGAACAATCACGCTCACCTAAATGAATCGCATTTCCAAAATTATCAGCCAGAACCTGAATTTCAACATGTCGGAATATTTCAATGAACTTTTCAATATAAACACCAGGGTTGCCAAAAGCAGCCGCAGCTTCTTTTTGAGTAATCTGAATGCCTTTGACCAGTTCTTCTTCCGTACGTGCCACGCGGATCCCTTTACCGCCACCACCGGCAGTTGCCTTAATAATGACTGGGAAGCCTATTTTATGGGCGATCTCTAAACCTTCTTTTTCGTCCGCCACAATACCAGTAGAGCCCGGTACGACAGGAACACCAGCTTTTCGCATCGTTTCACGTGCAACATCCTTCGTTCCCATTCGTGAGATGGCATCAGATGTTGGACCGATAAACGTGATATTGCATTGTTCACACAGCTCTGCAAAACTTGCATTTTCAGCCAAGAAACCATATCCCGGATGAATCCCATCACAACCCGTCAACTTAGCAACACTAATGATATTGCTAAAGTTCAGATAACTATCTTTCGATTGTTTTGGACCGATACAATAAGCTTCATCCGCCATTTGAACATGCAACGCTTCACGATCTGCTTCCGAATAGACAGCCACTGTTTCAATATCCAACTCTTTACACGCACGAATAATACGAACCGCGATTTCACCGCGATTGGCAATTAAAACTTTTTTCATCATCCGTTCCCCCTCAGTTCGCTTTTACTAAGAACAGAGGTTGGCCGTACTCTACGAGTTGTCCATCTTTTACTAAAATTTCTACAATCTCGCCAGACACTTCTGCTTCGATTTCGTTGAATAATTTCATTGCTTCTACGATACATACAACTCCATCTTCCGTTACTTTATCGCCTACTTGAACATAAGCTGGCACATCCGGTGACGAAGATTGATAGAACGTCCCTACCATTGGTGAAGTAATTTGATGAAGAGAAGCATCATTAACTGCTAATTCTTTTGCTTCAACATCAGTTTTTGCTTCTTTAGCAGTTGGAGCAACCGGTGCTGGATTCACTTCCACTGAAGCAGGTGTTTCAATAGCTGGTGCTGCTGGTTTCGCTTGAGGAACAATTGTTTCAGTAGTTACCTGTACACCATTTTTTTTCAGTTTCACTTTCGTGCCTTCTGCCTCGTAAATAAACTCATCGATTGATGAATGGTCAATTAATTTAATAATTTCACGAATTTCTTGTACTTTTAACATTCCGAACTCCCCTTACCTCGTATCGAATTACGTACCTCTTCTATTTTAGACGTTATTGAGAAAATTTGAAATAGATAACCAAAACTTTTTAAGAGTTGGTACTAATTCGGAAAGTTCGGAGAAGTGAGAAATTAATTATTAGTCAACTATTGTAGCTTATAAATACAATTCCACTCTTATTGAAACCTGAAAGTTTTGACGACAAAACAAATACCTTTCTCCGTGGTTGATCATGGAATCAAGAGTAGTGCATGTTGCGGAATCTTTTAACGAGTATTGATAATTGGTGATTCAAACCGTCATGATCTTTTTTTCAGACGTCATGCCTCGATTTTCAGACGTCATCTCCATTTTTTCAGACGTGAATCGCTAAAAGTCAGACTGAGCGTCCGCTCACTCAAAAGTAACACAGTCGATTGTTTTATTTATTAATTGTAATGGCCATTTATCTTATTTCTCACCACTCCAACGACTTTATATTAACTCACGACTGGTTATCGTCTACTTAGCAGTCAGTTTTGTCCATACAGTACTATAGCAATTCCAATGAGTAAACGATCCGTACTAATTCACTACTAATCTCATATACTCGCAAAAAAAAGGACCTAAATTCGGCCCTTTTCGTTCATTATGAAGCTGGTTGGAATGTTACCGTTACTTTTTTCGCATCTTCCCATTGTTTCATGACAGTGTGAATAATTTGATTTGCTTCGGATTTTCCAAGTTCATCAGCGATTACTGTTACATCCACTTTTCCTGTATCTGTTTGTACCAAGGCATCTGAATATCCTAGTGAACGAATGAGCATTTCAAGCATAGCTTCCGTTGACTCGCGTACAGTTAAATCATTCATATCAGAGTATGCTTCATTCACTTCGTCAGCCGACATTTCGTTAGAAGCAATTCTTGCTGTTAAGTGTTCTTTTAACTGACTGCGTTCGTTTTGTAATTCCATTCTCATTTCTTCAAATAACGCACTTTGAGCATATACTGGTGTCACTGATTCATCTGCAGTTGTGTCATCGACCTTCATTTGATTAAGGTCTTCATCTGAGAAAATAGCTAAACCATCAAAGGGCATATTGTTGGGTTCGTTCACGTAATACACCGAAATTACTGCTACCAAACTTAATAGAGTTAGCATCCACACTGTACGTTTTTTGACTTTCATTTAGAAACCCCTTTCTCATCCATCGGGACGACGACAATTCGATGTTGTGGCAGCAATAATACTGCCGATAAATATTCTTTTAACATTGATCTGGTTTTTGCTTGATCCGCTCCACTGGCTACTACCAATACGGATTGAATAGTGCTTTGCTCACTGGTTGTCTGATCAAACAAGGCAAAGCTAGGTTTTTCCGTAACTGTTTGATGAGGCTCGTTCGTGCCTGTATAAAAAAATAATTCGACTTCACCTACCCCAGCCATTTTTTCCAATGCCGTTTTCAATGAGTTTTCTTGCGATATTGCATCTTGTGACTGACTGGATGAGTTAGATTGCTTGGTGAAAATGGATTCACTGAACAAGAAAAACACCATGAATACCAAGAGACTAGCGAGCAGGATCCCGCTCTTCATTCGATTCGTTTTAATGGATGGAATCACGCTCCTCTCTTAAGTGAGACAGGCATTTGATAAACTATATGACAAGCATTCCTCAACTATTCATAGAAAAAAGAAGAGATAAACAATAAGATATACATGGCTAGTCCCAGTTTGGTATATTCCTCTATCTTTTCGTTGGAATCAGAATGCTGAAAAATTGCCTGAAGAATTTCACTGAGAAGAATAATGAACACTAATCCTTTTAACCAATCAGCCATCATGAACCCCTCATCAGCATCGAGAATTTAACCAATATTACAATAAAAATGGCCGTATAGAAAAAGGCGAAGGCAATCAGGAAAGATAAGATACTTAAGACGAAAATCGATTTTCCGATATCATCCAGAAAACTGGCAAGATCTTCGGGTCCGAATGGTTCAATAATTGCTGCCACCAATCGATAGCAAAAAGCAATACTGATTGTTTTTAATGTAGGAATCAACACAACCAGAAGAATGGTAAAAGCAATACCACCGCCAGTAATGGACGTGATGGATGATGAAAAGCGTGTAAATGTACTTAAACTCTCTGAAAAAAAAGAACCCACAAACGGAATGTTCTGTTGAATGATTTTTTTGATGGGTTCTGTAACTGCACTTGAGATATTCCAGGAGATAAAACCTTGTATAGAAATGAAAAAACTATAGATAACTACAACTGCTGAAACGATACTGAGTAAAGACGTCCGTATAATATCGGTCAGTTTTGAAAACGGGGTAGCTGGATGGAAACGACTGATGAAATCTAGCAGGATGGTGGTCATTAATAACGGGATAAGAATTCTTTCGGTAAGCACCACAGTAAATTGAATAAATACATAGAGTGCAGGATTCCAAATAGAAAATGCCATCGTTCCGCTATTCATTAACAAGCCAGCCGTCAACACGGGATAGACACTCATAAAAACAGTTACCATCTGTCGTGCAAATTGCTGCATAATATGCATGGCATCAATTGCTGGCGTCAGAGTGTACAGCACCGCAATACAAAAAAGGGATAACCTTGTCCATCGTTTGGCCTCAGGAAATAAAATATCGATAATCATCGCAAAAATAATTGCGATGAGAAGTACGATAAAGTATCGGGTTACACCAAAAAAATAGGTATACAAGGGTTCAAGCATGAACCTTCCCACCTCTTTTACACCTAAAATTATTCGATCAAAAGCCGAGTCAGCGTATTAAACATTTGCTGTATGAGTGGCAACCAATAGGTGAGAATCAAAACATGACAACTTATAGATATGATTGGAACAAACGTATTCAAATTTAAATTTCGACACCATTCAATCAAGGCTTCTCCCAAAAACGTCAGGAATACAGAGATTAACAGTACCCGTGCAATTGGAAGTGCTTCTTTCGGAGCTTGTTCTAGTACCTGTCTTACGATTGGAAAGAGCGTTTGGAATAAAATATTTGAGAGTAAAATAAAAAAGAAAAAGCTGAGAATCAGAGGTGAAAATTGCGGAAGGATTTGCTTAAGCAACAACATCAGAAACATAATTACGATTGTGACCAGGATGATTTGCATATCTTACACCGAAATGGTAAGCCATTCGAAAAAAGTGGTGATTTCTTCAAAGAAGAAACGTAGAAAACGCAACATTTCCACGGTCATATACAGATATCCAAATACAAATAAAAAAAATGAAAATTCTTTTTTCCCTGTCTGTTCAAAGAAAAGGTGCAACAATGCAAGAATCAATCCAATTCCTGCCACTCGAATTACATCCATAAATTCCGACTTGTCCCCTCCTCTGTCTATTCATCGTATGCAAAAACGAGCGTAGACATGAAAAAAAGTTGCCAACTGCACGATGTGCAATTAGCAACTCTTTTTTAGGATGTGTGTTATAAAGGCATCGCGACACGTTGCCGCGTATTTAGCCTTCCTGACGCCAGACTAGATTAGACTTGAATTTTTAAAAATTATTGAGCTCTAGAAACGTAAGCTGCTTCTGAAGTATTGATGATTAACTTATCACCTTGGTTGATGAAGAAAGGAACTTGTACAGAAAGACCTGTTTCCAAAATCGCAGGTTTTGTACCGCCACTAGCTGTATCGCCTTTAATACCTGGTTCTGTTTCTGTAACTTCCAAAACAACTGTATTTGGCAATTCAACCCCTAGAGTTTCCCCTTGGTATTGCATGATCTGAACTTCCATGTTTTCACGAAGGAACTTCAATTCATACTCGATTTGGTTTGAATCAAGTTCAATTTGTTCATACGAATCCGTATCCATGAAGTTGTGAGTATCGCCGTTTGCGTATAAATATTGCATTTTACGGTTATCAATTTGAGCTTTTTCCACTTTTTCACCAGCACGGAATGTTTTTTCATTAACAGCACCAGTTCGAATGTTACGTAATTTCGAACGAACAAAAGCAGCACCTTTACCTGGTTTTACGTGTTGGAAATCTAGTACGCGCCAGATTCCGCCGTCTACTTCAATTGTTAAACCTGTTTTAAAATCGTTTACTGAAATCATGAGTGTTCCTCCAAAATTATAAGATAAGTAATTCTTTTGTAGAATGTGTTAATTTTTCAAGTCCTGTCGCTGTCACTACTGCATCATCTTCAATACGAACCCCACCGATACCAGGTAAATAAATGCCTGGCTCAATCGTGATCACCATACCTTCTTCGAGAACTGTTTCCGAACGGAACGATAATCCAGGCCCTTCATGTACTTCCAGTCCGATACCATGTCCTAACGAATGACCGAACGCTTCCCCATATCCTTTGGACTTGATGTAATCACGTGCGATTGCATCTGCCTCAATACCAGTCATACCTGGTTTGATTTTCTCCAAAGACAATAATTGTGCGTCTAGAACAACTTGATAAATTTCTTTCAATTTTTCACTTTGTTCCCCGACAGCTACTGTTCTTGTTACGTCTGATACATATCCATTATACAATGCGCCGAAGTCCAATGTAACAAAATCGCCTTTTTCAATGACTTTATCCGTTGCAACTCCGTGTGGAAGTGCTGATCGAAGCCCTGATGCGACAATGATATCGAATGAAGAAGATGACGCACCTTGTTTGCGCATAAAGAATTCAAGTTCATTGGAAACTTCCAATTCCGTTTTGCCAGGTGCAATAAATGTAAGGATGTGTTCAAAAGCCGCTTCGGCAATATCAGCGGCAGCCTTAATAATAGTAATCTCTTGCGGCGTCTTAATCAAGCGGATTTTCTCAATAAGGCCTGAGACAGGTACTAGTTCTGTATTAACTGCTTTTTTATAGCTTTCATACATCGCATAGCTCATGTCGTCTTTCTCAAAACCTACTTTTTTCACATTCATTTTTTCCAGTTGTACACTGACTTCTTCCAACATCGTTTTCGTGTGTTGAACGATTTCAAAGTTCTGGATCTGTTTTGCTGCTTGTTCCGTGTAACGGAAATCCGTAATAAAAACCGCTTGATCTTTAGAAACGATTGCTACACCAGCCGTCCCAGTGAAATCAGTTATGTATCGGCGATTGTGACCGCTTGTAATTAGCAATGCATCAATCTGATGTTCCTCTAATGCTGAACGTAATTTAGACAATTTCTCCATTTAAGATTCCCCTTTTCTTCTATGTAAAAATGTTTCTAGTGCCAATGTATAACCGAATATTCCTAGACCACAAATTTGACCGACACAAACAGGAGCTAGGACAGATTGGTGACGAAAACTTTCTCTGCTATGGATATTGGAAATATGAACCTCTATTACCGGAACTGTTATGGAAGAAATAGCATCACGAATTGCGTAACTTGTGTGCGTATACGCTCCCGGGTTGAAAATAATACCATCGATTTGATCGTCTTCAGCATCATGAAGCCAATCGATCAATTCACCTTCATGGTTCGATTGCTTGCATTGGACGGTAACTTCCGATTGCTTTCCTCGGTTTTTCATCATTTGTTCCAAATCTTCCAATGTCTCATATCCGTAAATAGCAGGTTCACGTTTACCTAAACGATTCAGGTTCGGTCCATTTAAACAAAGAAATTTCATCTTTTTCCCTCCAGTTCCATCGTGCCCCCTTCATTTTATCATAACAAATAGTTGCAGCAACTACTTTCGTTTGTCCTCGTAAACCTCTTGATCATAATAAACAATAGTCTCAGCAAGCGCTCGACTAATAATTAAAATCGAAGTTACTATTGGGATAGATTTCCAACTAATATGAGAGAAATTTTGATAAATACTCCATTCCAACAAAATCCAAATGGCCAATCCCACGGCGATTGAAGTGGCAAAAGCAGGCATTTTTTTAATCAGTAAAAATAGCCCCATCGCAATATTTATGACCATGAAAATGACAAGGAAAGTAAGAACCCATTTCACAAATGGGTGTGCCGCGGAAAACACTTGCCACTTATCGGTCCAACGTATGGGATTCCATGTAATATAATCAAATACAAACAGAAACTTCAACATGATTGTAAAGGCTAAGGCGTGTGCTGAAGATATTGTAATAAAGTGTGTTGCTTTCATTCCAATCACTATCCTTTCTATCTAATCAATTTTGACTAACCTCACTCTCTCTATTCATAGATATAGTCCTTTTCCAAAAAAATTAGTACAATAGGTAACTCAACTTTCTCAGCATGAAATACACTTTCACCTTACTGAAACCTAAAAAAGACTTGTTTAATATAGAATCTTGAATTAAGAAGGAAATGTCTTTCTCGATGCATTTACCTGGAATCACATCGACTTCCAGCTCGCTTTGGACTTCAATTTACTGCACCTTTGACCTGAACCTCTGGTAAAGTGACGTTATCACTTCTCCAGAGTCTTTCTCTTGGTCAATCCTGCTGCGAATTTTCGTCCATCGCACCACGGAAATCGATGTGCCCATGTTTTAGTGCTTTTGGGTAACGAAAGATACGACACCTAGTCTCGGGAAAACAACCAGCCAAAGATGAAATTTTGGCTGGTTCCTTCATTTTTTATCCGGTTGTGCGAAGCTTATTTCTATATCGTATATAGTGTGAACGGTTTTCAGTTGTTGATCTAGGACAAACCCGGCTCTTAATTGTAATATATGACGCTCATGTAGGAAAAATTGAGCTCCACGTAGGAAATTTTGGCGTTGACGTAGGAATAATCGACGTTCACGTTGTAAATGTATCTTTTAGCATATGCTTCTTCTCGGCAAAACCAAATCCGCACCAATACCTTCCTAGTTTCTGAGCTTCACTACATAATAAGCTTTCTGTTTTGAAGAATAACCTATTAAAGAACGAATCTTGAACGACCTAGGCAATGGCCATTGCATCGTTCAATAAGTTTATTGAAGTCAAAAAAACGCACGTTGTATCGAAATGATACAACGTGCGTTTTTTTGTTTTGTCATTCAAGTGCTGACTTAATGGGCTCAGTGTTTATAGTCCACATTTTAATTGAGCACCGCAATTTGTACATGTATTGCAGCCACCCATTTCTTTTACTGTTCCCTGTCGGCAAACCGGACAAGTATTCCCAACTTCAGAACCGATTGTGACATTTGTCGAACGTAAATCTTGAATCGTATCAATCAGTACCACTGGACGTTTCCCAATGATGGTTTCTTCATAATGATGTTCATCCATTACGTTCTCTTCGGCTTTTAAAGTAAGTACTTGAGCATCTCGACTTCCATCGACATAAACAGTCCCACCTTTAGCCCCACCGCGATAAAGTCTTTCATACACGCCTTGCACCTGTTCTACTGTATATCCACGTGGCGCATTGACTGTTTTCGAAATGGAACTGTCAATCCAGCGTTGAATGATACATTGCACATCGGCATGAGCTTCTGGTGCCAATTCCATAGAAGCAACAAACCATTCAGGCAAGGTCTGCTCATCTGCTTCAGGATTTGCGTTCAAGTATTCCTGAACGATATCTGCTTTTACTTCTATGAATTTACCAAGACGACCACTGCGATAGTAAGTAAAAGAGAAATAAGGCTCAAGACCCGTTGATACGCCTACTAATGTACCTGTAGAACCCGTCGGTGCAACAGTTAATAAGTGAGAGTTGCGAATGCCTTGTTCTTTGATTGACTGGCGAATATGTTCAGGCATTTTTTTCATAAATCCAGTATTGATGAAAGCATCACGCAAACGGTTTGTTTCTTCATCAGTTTCACCTTGCAAGAACGGGAAACTACCTCTTTCCGAAGCAAGTTCAGCAGACGTTTCGTATGCCGTTACTGCTATCGTTTCGAAAATTTGATCAACAAGTACATTTCCTTCGTCAGAACCATACTCTTTTTCACAATAGATTAATAAGTCCGCCAGACCCATCACACCTAGGCCTACTCGGCGTTCTCCTAGTGCTTGTACTTTATTTGCCTCAAGGAAATATGGAGTAGCATCAATGACGTTGTCCTGCATACGAACTCCGACACGAACAGTTTCTTTCAGACTTTCAAAATCGACTGTTTTCGTATCTTTCTGTGCAAACTGCGCTAAATTCACTGCCGCCAAGTTGCAAACTGAATTTGGTGCTAATGGTTGTTCTCCACACGGGTTGGTAGCAACCACTTGTTGTCCATAAGCTTTAGCATTGGTCATCTCGTTCGCATTGTCGATAAAGAAAATACCTGGCTCTGCAGAATACGTTGCACAAATGTTAATGAGATTCCACAAATCTTTTGCTTTCATCGTACGGTAAGTACGGATGGCATGTCCTTGTTTTTCCCATTCACGCACGTCCCCGACTTCGTGCCATTTCTCATTGTACGTTGCCATTTCTTCAGCTGAATAACTTTCAACAGCTGGGAATCGTAACTCGTGAACTCCGTCTTCCTCCACAGCTTTCATGAAATCGTCTGTCAACGTTACTGAAATATTAGCACCTGTTAAAAATTCCGAATTATTGACACTATATGTGCCGCCGTCATGCAGCTTCGTTTCTGCATCTCGTATAATTGCGTCACTGAAACCACCCAGACCAGGAATCGTTTTGTAGTTTACAATACCTTGATACATTGCTTCTTCTTGTTGTGTCAAAGCTTTAAATTTAAGTTTGTCTTTAGCTAATTGCTTAATCGTTTCATCATTTGTATTTTCAATCAAGAAACGCAGGATTCTTGGATTTTGCATCTTGGAAATGATGAATTCCGCAATGTCCGGATGCCAATCGGCCAACATAATCATTTGAGCCCCTCTGCGACTGCCTCCCTGCTCAACCAGATGTGTAAGTTTAGCTATATCATCTAACCAGGAAACGGAACCAGATGATTTACCATTCACACCTTTTGCTAGTGTATTGCGTGGACGCAATGTTGATCCGTTTGTTCCAACACCACCACCGCGACTCATTATTTCCATGACTTGTTTACGGTGATCGGAAATGCCTTCACGGGAATCAGGCACAAATGGCATGACATAACAATTGAAATATGTAACATCTGTTCCTGCGCCAGCTCCATAAAGCACGCGACCTGCTGGAATAAATTTCAATTGTACCAATTGCTCATAAAACTTCTCAAACCATTCTTGTTTCTTCTCTTCAGATGTTTCAACAGAAGCAAGTCCGGTCGCATTGCGTTTTGCAATTTGCTCATAGAAAACTTCCAGAGGTTTTTCGATGACATTAATGGAACGATTGACAATGCCCGACTCCAGTTCCGTTCGATCATCAATTGCACTACGGTAATCTTCTTCAATTAAAACACGTGCTTTATTTGTCGAATGATCGATGGAAACAATATAACCCAATCCACGTGCAGGGAATTTCGGGTCTTCCTTCACTGTCAATACGACAAAATCGCCTTCTTTTAGTGTTTTCTTTTCAGTATCTTTAAATGAATAGCGGTCAATCATGACTAACCTGGATACACCTTTGTGAGTTAATGTCATGTCATTCGTGATGGGATGGACTTGAGGGAAAGAAACGATGTCTTTGTTCAAAGTTTCAATGTTTAATTGCCCAATTTTTTGATTAGAAATTAGTACCATTAGCTACTCCTCCTTAATTAACAGAAAAAACACAACATATAGTGTTATACGTTGTGTTTAGGGTACTATATATTGACATCTAAATCAAATAATGTGGAAGTATGTTCGAACATACACACATCGCGTCTATAGTAAAATAGAACTTATTTTTCGATAAAATTAATTCCTTTTACCTACTATTTACGGTATGTCCATTCATCATTTGCATAGCGTCGAATCTCTAGCTGTTTTACATATTCCATTTGCTCGATTGTTAGCATATATGGTTGAAAATTGATATCAAGACCTTCAGCAAAACCTTCTTTAAAAGCGTCTACACACTCTTCAATTGTGACAGGAGTTTCCCGCAAATGATTGATTGCTACCGCTTTTTTTGAGAGACTTCTACGCACTCGTTCCTTCACTTCATCTGATGGATAGTTAAACAATGATACTAATTTATCTTCATCTAAATCCAAAAGAATCGCTCCATGCTGAAGAATAACACCTTTTTGTCTTGTTTGTGCACTACCAGCTACTTTTTTACCTTCTACTACTAATTCATACCATGAAGGCGCATCAAAACAGACGGCACTTTTCGGATTTTTTAAATCACTCTTCTTTTCTTCCGTGTCTGGGACTGAGAAATATGCGTTCAACCCAAGTTTTTGGAAGCCAATCAAAAGTCCTTCACTTAACACGCGGTAGGCTTCTGTAACGGTCGCGGGCATATTGGGATAATCTTCACTGACAATAATGCTATATGTTAATTCATGTTCATGCAAAACACCACGTCCACCAGTGGGACGACGGACAAAACCTAAATTATGATTTCTGACGGCATCCATGTTGATCTCTTTTTCTACATTTTGAAAATAACCGATGGATAGTGTTGCAGGTGTCCACCCATAAAAACGAACAATTGGTGGTAGGAGTCCTTCACTATGCCAGTCCAGTAACGCTTCATCCAGTGCCATATTGAAGGACGGACTGCAAGCTCCAGAGTTTATAAAATACCAAATTGGTTTAGACATCTTTTTTCCTCCTCACAATGCTATTCATATTAACAAACTCGTTGTATTGTGGCTATACTTTCTTTTATAATAAGAACATAGATAGAAAGGGGAAAGTTGTCTTGACACTTATATACATTATCACTGCTGCATTGTTTGGTTTGATTGTTTACTTTTTAATCTCATCAATGCGATTAAAGAAAGCAGTATCAGGTTTAACACAAGAACAATTTATTGAAGGCTATCGCAAAGCACAGCTTGTGGATGTTCGTGAACCAAAAGAATTTGAAGGTGGACATATTCTGGGAGCACGTAATATTCCTTCATCACAAATGCGTCAGCGTTTTAAAGAAATCCGTGCGGATAAACCCGTATACTTATATTGCCAAAATAGTGCAAGAAGTGCACGTACTGCATTGTTCCTTCAGAAAAAAGGTTATAACCAGATTTACCAACTGCAAGGCGGTTTCCGTCAGTGGACGGGGAAAATTAAAACAAAATAATTTATTCAAAGTTCTTCCAAACGGAGGAACTTTTTTTCAAATTAAAACGTATGTATGGAGTCAAACAATAACGGAGGTCACTATGAAACCAAACACACTTATTTCTCATCATGAAAATACAAGAGAATCACTTCCGCACTATGAAGATCTTGCGTTTGTTTCCCGCAGAATTATCGAAACTTTGGAAAACAGACTGTCAGGTACATGGCAGCAAATATACATTGGAGAAACCATTGCTCAACTTGATGCACATGTTCTTGAAATGATGGAAAAAGGATTACTTTCATATGAACCCCTCAGTCATATTTATGAATCTCGGACTCTTGGTAAAGTGGCGGCAACTTCCGAAGATGCAAATGATAACCTTTTGAAAGTCGTAAATACTTTTGAGAATCAAATCATCTATTTCCCTGATCATGAAGTGGCATTAACGGTTATTTATTTCTACACAACAGACCATAGTTGGCCAGAATTTCAATGCTATGCCCAGTCAGCTGAAAAAGCGTTGGAATTCCTAAAAGACATCAATGAAAAACTACGTCAAATGCTGATGCAGTCCGTAACCTTTCTAGTAGACACAGAGGACGGTGTGAAACGACGGAATTACGGTGAGCATGCTGTAGTCAGCCGCGAGGAAGTCATGTTAGAAGAATCAATTAAACAGGACATATTTCGTTCCATTGATCAGTTCTTTACGGCGGATGGCCAATTTTTCAAAGAATACGGATTGCCATACAAACGAGGAATTTTGTTGTATGGGTCACCAGGTAACGGAAAAACAACGCTTGTAAAATCGATTACGGGGTCAACCAATGCACCAGTTGTTTATTGGCAAATCACAGAGTTCACTGGTAGTCATTCAATACAGGAAGTGTTTGGCATTGTAACAAGATTGGCACCTGCCATTCTTGTTATCGAAGATATCGATTCCATGCCGGAATACACTCGCTCCGTCTTTCTCAATACACTGGATGGCACACAATTGCGTGAAGGGCTGTTTATCATCGGAACAACCAACTACCCGCAAAAAATAGATCCCGCTTTGATTAATCGAGCCGGCAGATTCGATCGTGCTTACGAAATTCCAGCACCTTCTTTATCCGTACGCGAACACTACTTAAGAAAAATGGATTTGAAAGATATTTTCTCAAAAGAACAAGTACACGATATGGCAAAACTGACAAAAGGCTTATCCATTTCCCAATTAAATGAATTGTATATGTCAGTCGCACTGAATTGGCATTACGACGGCGAACTTGCTTACGAAGAACGAATTAAAGAGCTGCAAAAACAAAATAAACGGTCAAAGAAAAATGATTGGGAACATGAAGAAGCATCCATTGGATTTTAACAAAATCAAGTATTTAATAATGAAACCAAATTAGCATCGCATTTTGCGATGCTTTTTTTAATGGTTAAAATCGAACAAAAAAACAACCAATAGGCTGAGTTTCCTATCCAATATTTTTTTGCCAAAAATAACTTTAAAATACGTTTTTCCGTTTACATGAATATGACTTGGAAAGGCAAACTAATATGAACCTTAATTCAGAAAGGAAGATGTACTGTGGGCAGAGATGATAATAAATCAACGAGTAATAATAAAAACTCCTTACCTCAAACGCCGAAAACCCAAAAAACTCCAAGAGAACGGATAAAAGAAGAAACAGCGAGTGAATTTGCAGAAATAGGTTCCAAAGCATTGGAAGTTTTAAACAAGACCACTAATCAAAAAATTGCACCAGATCATATTAAAGCTGAACTCGCGCGTGAATTTGCAGAAATAGGTACCAAATCGTTAAAAGGTAAAAACACATCCATCCTATACACAACTAAGAAAGAGTAGCTTTACACAATTCAACAAAAAATATGCACTCACAACAAATACCTTTTGTATTGTGGGTGCATTCCCCACTGATTTCACAAAAATGAAATAGTTGCTCAGGCAAACAGCCCCAGTTTTAAGCTTTTCTAACACCAAACATTTTTGCGTTTAAAACATGCATCCCTCTATCAACGTGTCGTAAAGTTGATCGACTAAAGTTGCCTTGATCTTAAAACAACGAATCCAAGTAATAAAACACCTACCCCAATTAAGATCCATGAATAACCGCTATACAGAATATCTGTAATATGGAAAGGTGCCTCGTGTACATACTCTGCTTTAATAAAGTTGTTTGGTTTTGATTCCACAGCAATGGCTTCACTCGTAGAAACTTCTTTAATTTCAAAGTACCGTGTGCCAATTTTATAATAATTAGAGGCGTTTCCGAAATATTTACCGCTATGTTCATCAGCTTTAGTTTCCACTTTTCCAATCATATCGCCTAACTCACTTTGTGTGATAGGAATACCTTCTTTAACTTCGTAGACTTTTCCGTTATGTACAACAAACGAATACGCCCAGGATAAAGCACTCGTAGAAGTTGAGTAAAAAAACAAACAAGCGATAAATAAATACACAATTTTTTTCAATTATTTTCTCCTTAGAGTGTAATTTGTTTAACTATTTTCTGCGATGAAGCCCCAAAAACCATAATCACAGAAAATTACTAATTACTAATTACTAATTACTAATACCTATATTCTTCTTAGTCCCTGCCATGTTCGCTCAATTTGTAACATAGTTCTCTTTTATTAATTATACCAATAATATCCAATTACAACTAAGAAATATGAAAAATGAACCAGAAAATAACAGTATAGGTTAACAGAAATTTAAATAAAGAAAGAGAGCTCGTGAATGAGCTCTCTTCCTTTTTCATTATGCTTTTTTATATCGCAATACTGGTGTACGTGCAGCTTTTGTCTCGTCTAGACGTTTAATAACCGTCGTATGAGGAGCTTGTTGCACGATTTCTGGTGTTTCTTCAACTTCTTTGGCAATTTGGATCATCGCATCGATGAACGCATCCAATGTTTCTTTGGATTCCGTTTCTGTCGGTTCGATCATCATCCCCTCTTCCACATTCAATGGGAAGTAGATTGTTGGCGGATGGTATCCGAAGTCAAGCAGGCGTTTTGCCATATCCAACGTACGTACGCCCAATTTCTTCTGACGGCGACCACTTAACACAAATTCATGTTTGCAATGACGGTCATACGGTAAATCGAAGTGAGGTTGCAGGCGACGCATCATATAGTTTGCATTCAGTACCGCATATTCTGTTACAGCTTTCAATCCGTCTGGACCCATTGAACGGATGTACGTATAGGCACGTACATTGATTCCGAAGTTACCATAGAAAGGTTTCACTCGACCGATTGATTGTGGACGATTGTAATCGAAGTGGTATCCTTCTTCTGTTTTCACGAGCACAGGTTTTGGTAAGAATGGGATCAAGTCTTTCTTCACGCCAACAGGGCCAGATCCAGGTCCACCGCCACCATGTGGTCCTGTGAATGTTTTATGCAAGTTTAAATGAACACAGTCGAAGCCCATATCTCCTGGACGTGCTTTAGACATAACTGCATTTAAGTTTGCACCATCATAGTACAACTTCCCGCCAACACCATGAATAATTGCAGCCATTTCTAAAATGTTTTCTTCAAATAATCCTAAAGTATTCGGATTCGTCAACATTAAAGCTGCTGTGTCGTCTCCAACTACTCGTTTTAGATCTTCTAAATCAACTAAGCCATTTTCGTCTGATTTCACTGTGATCGTATCAAATCCAGCAACTGTAGCTGATGCAGGATTTGTACCATGTGCGGAGTCAGGTACGATTACTTTTGTACGATGTGTATCCCCATTTGCTTCATGGAAAGCACGAATCATCATAAGAGCTGTCCACTCACCATGAGCACCTGCAGCCGGTTGAAGGGTTAAATCATCCATTCCCGTAATCTCAATCAAATGTTCTTGTAGGTCATACATTAATTCCATTGCACCTTGAACAGTATCTTCGTCCTGAAGTGGATGAATATTCGCGAATCCTGGGAAACGCGCTACTGATTCATTGATTTTCGGATTGTATTTCATTGTACAAGAACCCAGTGGATAGAATCCTGAATCGACACCATGATTACGTTTGGAAAGGGCTGTATAGTGACGCATAATGTCCAATTCCGATACTTCCGGTAGCTCTGCTGCTTCTTCGCGAAGCAAGCCTTCTGGCAATAGTGTTGATAAATCGACTTCAGGAATATCAAGTTCCGGTAAGCTGTAACCCACGCGGCCCTCTTTCGTCATTTCAAAAATTAGTGGTTGGTTATCTTTATGCACGGAAAGACCCCATTTCTTGCACAAGTGCATCGATTTCTTCTTTCGTCCGTTGTTCAGTTACAGCGATTAACGTATGACCTTCCAAGTTCTCATCAACTTTCCCTAAGTCGAATCCACCAAGAATGCCCTTATTAAACAACTCTTTATTTAGCGCTGTTATGGATGTTTTAACGTTGACAACGATTTCGTTGAAGTGTGGACCTTGGTACACCACTTCAAACCCTGCCGCTTCAAATGCTTTCTTCGCATAGTTTGTTTTAAGGATATTTTGAGTGGCAATTTCCTGCACACCTTTTTTCCCAAGTGCTGTCATTGCTACTGAAGCTGCAAGAGCATTTAACGCTTGGTTTGAGCAAATGTTAGAAGTCGCTTTGTCACGACGAATATGTTGCTCACGCGCTTGTAAGGTCAAAACAAAACCTCGACGGCCAACTTCATCCGTTGTTTCACCTACTAAACGACCTGGAACTTTACGCATCAATTTAGTCGTAACCGCAAAATAACCACAGTGTGGTCCACCGAACGATTCCGAGATTCCGAATGGCTGCGCATCCCCTACAACAATATCTGCGCCAAGTTTACCTGGGGAAGTCAAAATTCCAAGTGCCAATGGATTAGAAGAAACTACCATCAAAGCTTTAGCTTCGTGTGTGACTGCTTCCACTTTGCGCAGGTCTTCAACTTGACCGTAAAAGTTAGGATATTGAACAAGAACCGCTGCTGTATTGTCGTCAATCATTTCGTTTAATGCATCAATATCTGTAACGCCGTCTTTCGTCGGAACTTGAACAACTTCAATCGACTGTCCCAACGCGTACATACGAACCACATCTTGAGATTCGGGATTAACCGCACCAGAAATAAGAAGCTTTTTACGTTTTGTATGACCAGCTGCTAGCATCCCTGCCTCTGCAAGTGCTGTTCCACCGTCATACATGGAAGAGTTTGCTAGATCCATTCCTGTCAATTCACAAATCATTGTCTGGAATTCAAAAATGGCCTGTAGTTCACCTTGTGAAATTTCCGGCTGATAAGGCGTGTAAGCTGTATAGAATTCCGAGCGTGAAATCACATGGTCTACAATAATTGGTTTATAGTGATCGTAAACACCAGCACCTAAAAATGATGCATATGCTTTATTGTCCGCATTTTTCGCAGCCATCTGAGACAACTCTTTTAATAAAGAAGACTCTGATTTGGCCGGTTTAATTTGATATTGTCCTTGGAAACGAACTTTTTCTGGAATGTCCGAAAACAGCTCATCTATAGAAGAAACACCAATTGTATCCAACATTTCTTTTTGATCTTGTTCCGTCATAGGCAAGTAACGATGTTTCATTGGGTCATGACCTCTTTCCAACAATTATTTTTGGCGTTTATAAAACGGAGTTGCCACAGTAACAGCCTTTAACCGCTTGCCGCGAATCTCCACTTCAACTTCAGTTCCAAGCTCAGTAAATTTACTGACAATCAACCCTAATCCGATATTTTTCTTCAGCGTGGGAGATTGTGTACCAGTAGTAACTTCCCCGATCACTTCATCATCTTTAATAATCTTATATCCATGTCTTGGTATACCTTTGTCAATCATTTCCAAGCCAACTAACTTACGTGGTACACCTGCTTCTTTTTGCCCTACAAGTGCTTTTTGACCAATAAAGTCATCTTCTTTTTTCAATTTCACAGCAAAACCGATACCTGCCTCAAGCGGTGAAATATCTCTAGAAAGTTCTTGACCGTAAAGAGCTAAACAAGATTCAAAACGAAGAGTATCGCGAGATCCCAGACCACAAGGAAGTACACCGTCTTCTTTTCCTTCTTCAAGGATCAAGTCCCATAAAGCGATGATGGATTCAGGAGTAGCGTAAATCTCAAAGCCATCTTCACCTGTATAGCCTGTACGTGAAACCAAAGCTTCGTAATCTCCAATTTTCACATCCGTTTTGAACTTGAAGAAACCTATTTCACTTAAATCTTCTTTTGTCAGACATTGTAGAACTTTTTCTGCAAGTGGTCCTTGCAACGCAAGTTGACCATATGAATCTGAAACATTATGTACAGTCGTGTCACCAATCATAAACTTTGTCATCCACTCAAAATCTTTTTCGATATTTGAAGCATTGACTACCAGCAAATAATCATTTTGATCGACTTTATAAACAAGTAAATCGTCGACAGTTCCACCGTCTTCGTAGCACATCGCACTATATTGAGCTTGGCCGTTTTGAAGCTTAGAAACGTCGTTTGTCAGTAATTTTTGTAGATAGGACAAGCTGTCTTCACCACGAACGATAATTTCACCCATATGTGATACATCAAATAATCCCGCTTTTGTACGTACTGCTTCATGTTCTTCTTTTATACTGGAGAATTGAACAGGTAGTTCCCATCCGCCAAAATCAATCGTTTTGCCACCGTATGTTTTGTATGAATTAAATAACGGAGTGCGTTTTAAATTTTCTGACAATTCATTTTCCTCCTCTTCACTTAAAAAGCAACTGTTCTCTTTCGGGAGAAACATTTCCCCCAATTTTTCTTAAGAAATGATTGAAATCAAGCAAACTTATTTTTACACAAAAAAGGACAGAGAATCCCCTTTATGTGAGAATTCTCTGTCCTGGCACCTGAAAGTTTACCTGAAATCGGCTTTCCTCTTTGGTAGCTATAAGATTCAATAGCGTTCTCCAGAGATGCGTCCTATACGAGTCTTGTTTACCTGAGAGATTCGTAGCTTCTACTTGCTCCTTCGGCGACGCGACTGGCGCGTTCTCTCCCCGTATATTCATCCGCCCAAAACATCCGTTTTGGCATATTAAGAAATCAATGTACAAAAGCGTGTATCGCTTTGTGTATATCCTAACATTGATTCTAAGTAAGCGCAATCTATTTTGCGTTTACACTCCAAACACGAACAATAATTAAATCAAACTAAAAATCGTTCGATTTTAGACGATTAACTTGAAATGCAGCATATTCAGTTATCTGTCTTAACGAGCGTCCTTCAGTTCTTATTGTAATATGTGCGGTTGCTTTATAATGACGCTTTCGCATCGTGTACAACGCTTCCAACGCTTCTTTTGTGGATGACTGTACAATAGGTCTGTTAACATCTCGATGAACTCGTTTCCAGATATCAGCAAACGTTGCATCCAAAAACAATACAAGGCCGGTCTGTCGCATGAGTTTGCTATTGCTCGGGTTGACAGCTACCCCTCCCCCAGTCGATACGATACACCACTCATCTCGAAACGTTTTAAGGAATTCATGTTCTTGTTGACGGAAAAAAGATTCACCATGTCTCTCGAAAATTTCAGGAATGGTCATTCCCATTTTTTTTACTATCTCCTGATCCATGTCGTAATAAGGAATTTTTAGCAAAAAGCTCAAACGTCGTCCGATCGCACTTTTTCCTGATCCCATGAAACCAATTAAATAAATTTTTTTCATATCCCTACCCCGCTCATTTCACTCCAAATCATCACAAAACGACTACTATCGCTAATTTTCCATTTTTATAATAGTAGCAGAAATATAATGACTTTCCAACATTTCATAGATATTCATCTGCGATATGTAAGAAGTAGTAAAGTAAAGCAGTATGCCGGACACAACAAATAATAAAACGATGGCTACAGGAAGTAAAAATCCGGACTCATTCCTGGGACAAATAAACTTCATAAACTCGCGCCTCTTTTCGTCCATTCGCAAACTCAGCGTCGATAAATACTTGATCACCCAAAACTTGAAATTTACAATTTCTTACTCCAATTAACATAGGCTCATGTCCTAAACGGTTTCTCTGCTTTCGAATTAGCGACTGATAACATTCAATGTCATATTCAGCACCATCTTTTACAAACCTTATTCCCGTCTGGTTAATTTGTTCTTCAATCGCTGTCACACCAAAAAGATTATTTTCGATTTCTGATGAAACCAATTCCCATTCAAGTGGTTCCGTTTGAAAAAAATGCTTCTCGACTTGTTTAAACCAAACTGAATAGAGCAATAGGAGTTGAGAAAATAATAGGAGGACCATTAATTGAAGAATAGCATCCACAAATGTGTAACCTTCTTGAGTCAATACATTTCGCATGATTCTTTTAGCTCTTCAAATAAATAATAGCGAACACATAGAGTAGGCTCCGACCAATGCCAGGAGTAAGGCATATTTTCTAGAAAAATTTCACCGGATACATCCCCTTTTCTAATCTTAGTCGCCGCTTGATTTTTAGCAACCGCAACATGTAATGCAACTTTCTTTTCCGCTAAATTAAACATCATTTGATTTGCCAATGGCAATAATGTACCAAACACCAAAAATAGTATGCTTAGCGTTAGAATCATTTCAACGAATGAAAACCCTTTCTCATTGTTCAAGGATCATCCGTCCTTTCCCAATATATATCCGTACAATCTTTATTCCACCAGGTGTCACAAACGAAATCGTCCCGAATTTTTCAACGGTTCCATTCGGTAAATAGGCCAGCTCCTTTAAGGTGCTGCTCGAAGATAATGTGTATCCTACCGGTAATTTCCTCTCAAAAAGAGGTTCATATAGTGATTTTCTTCCTATATACCGAGTTCCTCCAGCATCGAAAATCAGTTTCATGTACCTCTGTTCTTCCGTTGCCTTCAATTGTATGTGCATCGCATCCAGCTTCAGTTGGTTATAAAACAGATCGAAAGTATGCTTTTCCACATATCGATTTTTCACATATAGTGCACTCGAACTGATGACCAGTACAATGGCTAACACAAGCAACAACTCAATCAGAGAATAACCTTTTTGATCAAGAGACATCTTCCGGTTCCGTTGGAGATTCCGAAACAAGTCCAGTAGTTGCATCGATTTGAATCGATTTACCATTTGGACAGGTCGTTTCTCCTTCGTTTAAATAACCACTCGTCGTTAACTCGACAATTGTTGGAATGGATTTTTCATCAATCCGATATGCCTCCACCTGTCCTTGAACCATTTTTATATAGGCTTCGCACCCTTTTTCATCAATTGTCGCGGAATGCTTGGTTACATTCGGAATTGCGATTAAGATCAACACGGAAATAATAAGTAAAACGACCATCATTTCAATTAAAGTGAATCCTTTTTGCCACTTAATTTTTTTCATTGCTGTTTCCTCCTATTAAATAAAATCGATCATGCCGTATACAGGCAACAATATGGATAAATAAGCGGCTAAAATACAAATTGCCAACACTCCAAATAGTACAGGTTGGACAAAAGATAGAGATTTCGTAAGGGCCGCTTCTGTTTGTTCATTCAATAACTCACTATATATCAATAATTCCCTGTCTAGATGGCCACTGATCTCTCCGTGTGAAATGTATGTAGGAAAATCATCTAAAAAACATTCTGCTATCTGCACCGCATGTTTTAATGAATCCCCCATTAAAATAGATGTGTATATACTCTCAGAGATCACTTGCAGGTAAGGTTGATAATTTTGACTTTTCAGTACATCCAGTGCATGTTGCAACGATAACCCACTGGCTAATAATGTCCCAAGCTCCTGTGCAAAATTCTTCGTCCAAAATAATTTCATCCATTTGGAGAGGATTGGTAACTTCAATAAGATCGTTAATTGATGTTTATATGAATTTCTTTGAATGAACCATCTAGAAATAAACGCAATAAAAATGACTAATACACTCAATATGACTAAGACATCCGGTAAATGCAGCAGGAGGTTTGTCCAATTCATCGATGATGAAGATGTAGACTTCTGTCTGGAATCGGCAAGCATCTGCATATTCGGCAGAAAATAAATACGAAACGCCAAAAACAAACCCGCTAGCATACAAAATAAAAACACCGGATAGACAACCACTTTTTTCAAGCTTGCTTTTGCTCTGTCCAACATCGCAATATGTGTATGAAGGCTTTGTAATGCTTGATGTAATTTACCATGTGACTCCGACATTTGAATGGATAGTAAATAACTACGGGGAATCCCCAATGTCATTAACAAAGTAGTGACCCCTTCCCCATTTTTCAAATGGACCTCCAAGGTATTATTTGCTTCTTCACTCGCTTTCACATGATGTGGTAAAAGCATCACCAACGAATCATAAAACGTGTAGCCTTCAGACAAAAGTGTAGATAGTCTTTTAATGAACTGAGCTTGTTTTTTCTTCGGTATATGACTTCTCTTTTCTTCAATACGTGACGGGGGAAACTTGAATGACACCTAGTTTCACTCCTCGCTCATATTGATTAGAAAGCGTATTCTCAAAGGGCATAGAGAAATTTTCACCTGTCTTAATCGATACAATCGCTTGCTCAAGAACTTGGCCATGCAGAATTTCATATAAAGAAGAACGGTTCGATGTAACGCGGTCGCCTTCCCGTTCAGAGGACGAAATGACAAGTTGTTGACTTGTAATTCCGAGAATTGCTTGTTGCAAGTCATCAATGGGAATACCTAAATCCATTAATCGATAAAGACATCCTAGTGGATTTTTAGCATGTAAAGTCGTTATGACAAGGTGTCCTGTCAAAGAAGCTCGAACAGCTGCTTGCGCTGTTTCGGCATCTCGAATTTCACCTATCATAATGACATCAGGAGAATGCCGTAATATCGCTTTTAATCCGGACGCATACGAAATGCCTGAGCGTTCATTCACTTGGATTTGAAGCAAGTGAGATTGGCTGTTTTCTACTGGGTCTTCTAAGGAAATCACATGCCGATTCAATTGATGTGCACTATAACTCGTAAGGGAATACATAGTTGTGGTTTTCCCACAGCCCGTCGGACCAGTTATGCAAATCAACCCTTGACGGCTTAGCATCAACTCATGGAGTAGTTGTGCTGTTTCCTGAAATAGAGCAAGTTCTTGCAGTGGTTTGGAATCGTCATGTAACTGTACCCTAATAACTAAACTTTCTTTATTTTGTACAGAAGGTAATGTTGAAACGCGAAAGGAGCATTGCTTGGAATTGAAGATTTGTTGAAATGAACCGCTTTGGGGTTTTCGTTTTTCACTGATGTCGAGAGAGGATAAAAACTTGAAGTAAGAAATCATGCGATCCCCGATGTCCAGGTGAAGCTTACCTGCAGGAACCAGTTTTGTGTGTAAGCGAAAATAGATTGTATATAATCCGGAAGCTGGAATTAAATGAATATCGGAAGCGCGTGCCAGAACAGCTCGATTTATCAACTCTTCGCTTTTCTGTTCAATAATATTCTGTAATTCAGTCATGTGTAATACCATTCACCCTTAACAGGTTAGGACCGCTCATACCCTGTTCTATGGATTATAAAGTCTTTATGAAATAAATTAAATACTTTGCCCCAAAATTAAAATTTCCCGCCTTTTAGAGCAGGAAATTTTAATTTTGCCACTTAAACTGCGTGGAATAATTTACTTTTGCGGCAAAAGGTCCCCAAATGTTCAGGTTGATACCCCACTACCAATTGTTTACCATCCGTAAGAATCGGTCTTCTCAATAATTTAGGATTTTCCACAATTAATTCAACCACTTTTGATAAAGGCAAATCATTGATATCCAGATTCAGCTCTTTAAAGGATTGACTACGAGTGGCCAATATTTCATCGAGACCTTCTGTTGTCAGTGACAAAAGAAAAGTGAGTTCTTCTACAGAAGGAGTTTGACGGAATAAATGTCTTTCTTCGAATTGAACTTGGTTCGAGATCAACCATTTTTTTGTTTTTCGACATGATGTACAAGACGGGTAAGTGTAAAATTTTAAATCAGCCATTTGAATCCCTCCATTTTTCGTTTAATTTGTTATACAGAGTGTACAACATTTGTATAACTATTGTCATCTGAAAAGGGAGAAATATTCAATAATTTTTTAAATGTGATTTTTTTGGGACATACTTTATGGATCCGCATAAAATTTTTGACTCTTTTTAATTAAGAATTCACAACTTCCACTGTTCTGTCACATTCTAAAGACATTCTAGAGTTTACATCTGGGAACCGAATCATCTATAATGAGGTAGAGATTATTGTATAGTTGTAAAAGGAGGGGACTACTCATGAACAATATGTATAAAGTGATGGGTTTCTGGACAGGAATTTTCGCAGTTATGTTTTATTTAGGTGATATGCATTCGGCATCATTATTATTTCTAGCAAACACTGGTCTATTTATTCTTTTAGGTTTCTTAAACCTCTCAGAACGTATGTACATTTACATCTTCGGAGCATATTTAACGGTGTTTTTTGCTGGCTTCACTTACTATACGACATTTATCCACGTACCTGGTGCTGGACACTAATCAAGCATATAAAAAGACAGTCATTTCAAATGACTGTCTTTTTATTTGATTAACATTAATTTAAGCTGTAGATAAACTATAAAATAGTTTGACACTTCGCTTCCCTCGCTAGAGTCTACGCTGTTTTCTCCTGCGATTACTCGTTGCAGCGAGGCTCCATATCTCAAAATAGAAAGCTCTTTATGGTGCTAAAACCGAGAAATTAGGAAGGAATTGGTGCAGGCGTGTTTTTCCGATAAGAAGCACATGCTAAAAGATGCTTTTACAACGTGAACGTCGATTTTTCCTACGTGGAGCTCAATTTTTCCTACGTCAACGCCGATTTTTCTTACGTGAACGTCAATAATTTCAAATATTTGTCAAAAACCATTAAGAAACGGATTTTGACTCATTTCTTCTTCAGGTGTCGTTGGATTGCCGTGTCCAGGATAACAGATAGTGTCTTCGGGTAAAGTCAGCAGCTTATTATGAATGGATTTGATAAGCTCTTTATGGTTACCATGAGGAAGATCTGTTCTACCAATGCTACCTTGGAACAATGTATCGCCTACGATGGCAAATCCATCTTCTTTAAACCAATAGGAAATACTTCCCGGTGAGTGTCCAGGTGTATGGAACATTTGACATGAAAATGGACCAACTTCAAGCGTACCTTCTTGCTCAATTAATACATCGGCAGGTCTTCCCTCCACTAACGGCAATTCGCGGAAACGAGCTGAACCATTTTTTGTCGAATCAGATAGCCAGTTTTTTTCAGCCTGATGAATATAGACTTGAATATTAAAAGCGTCCCGTACAACATCAACTGCCCCAATATGGTCAAAATGAGCATGAGTCAAAATAATTGCTAACGGCTTTACCTGCAATCTTCGTAATTCTTTTATTAAAGCCTCTCCTTGCTCACCTGGATCAAAAATCAAACATTGCTTCTCTTTATTGGAAACCACATAACAATTTGTCTGTAATGGTCCCAATGGAAACGTGCGTATATTCAACATGTATATCACCTCAGGATAATTGTAGCAGAAACTACGCCGGCATACTCGCAGTTCATATATCCGACACTTTTTAATCCTCGACAAATGCTATATTAAAACTTATAATAAGGTAGAAAACTTGTACTCGGCATTCATTTTCTGATGTCAAAAGGAGTGTCTATAATGAACTTATTAATGGTTATTTTTGGCCTGGTTGCAATCTTTGGTGCAATTGGTACTTACCAAGCATTTAAAGAGAAAAACCTTTTAGGTGTTGTCTTCAATCTTGGAACTTTCACTATTTTTGGATGGTTCACAGTGATGACGATTTTGAACCACGGTTATCCACCAGCATTACACTAAACCCATAAAAAAGCTGACGTTCATTTGAACGTCAGCTTTTTTCGTTTTGTATCGATTTGTTGTAACTTAAAATTATCGACTAAACTTCTTTCATTATTCCTGCAAAGTGATCCAAGGATGGATTTCCCCACTCTCAACTTCCAGTAATTTTTCCAATTGGACTCCCGTTAAACAAAGAAGTCCTGAAGGATTACATGCAAAGGATTCATACGGACCTTCTAGAATTGTGTTCTTAGGTTTATCAATGGATAGTTGAACAAGGTCGAACTCAGATGGGATTTCATCCATCAAACCAGCCTGTGCTGACTCATACGTCAGCATAGTCCCATCACTGAGCCATTCTATGTCAGGCACAAACCACTGTGAATAATTACTGATAGCCGGCAACTCGAACGTTTTCGTTTTTCCATCCAGATATCGCATCAGTGTATATAAAAACTTTTGCTGATCACTAGAAACACTTACCCGCACTTCTACTCCATCCGTAGCTTCTACGTAAATAATGGTAGACTCTGAATCCTTGGGGGTCATATCTATCGTATTTATTTCACGTAAGGAGCCACCACTTAAAGTATCGTTTTCTGGCCAATTAATCGTATAAATCGAGGATTCTTTTCCCCATTTCCCAAAGGGATCGTTTGTTTCAAATCGTTTCATTTCCTTACTTAAGCTTGAGTAAACAAATGAATCGAATGTCCAATCTTCATAAAATGCACTAAAAAATATGTCATTGGATTTAGTGGGATGCCAGTCCCAATACAATTCTGATGATTCAATCGTTAACATATCCACTTCCACCCCTGCTATTGAAAATAATTGTATGGATGCGCTTAAGGAATTACTGGAGGTTACTACGGCAATTTCCGTGAGACTCGGATGTATCCTTACTTCTATAATTGGTTCTGTAATCGTCAGTAAAGTTCTATTCTCCCCAGACTTGACGTGATAGGCATTCAATAAGTAGTTTGATTGCAGTCTGGTGATATAAAGTATTTCTTGATCTGAAAGCCATCCGATAATTCGTTCAAAATCCCCGTTTAGTTCTGTTAACGGTTTGATTGTTTCTTCTTGAATCGGAGGTTCACGTTCAGGCTCTGTTGAAATTGATTTCTCAGGTAGGATAGGTTTGGAGACATTCGGTTGGCAACTCGTTAATAGTAGCAACAAAAAAATACTGCCTAATTTTACGAAGTGTCGCATCACCAAATTCCCCCTTTCCTATTTATGTAGTACGTTTCAAATGGATATGTGTTTCAAAAAAGGGTCTCGATAATTTTCACAGTTGATTATCAAAAATAAAACTGTTCCCTTTCCACGGACTAAGCTAGCAAAGCAATGATGGCCGACGAGTATCCGCAATAATTTAGCTCAAAAAAAATCGTCAAAAAGTGCATCTACACTTTTTGACGATTTTTAATGAATCTACTTTTTACCTTCAGTTGTTTCATCAATCAATAGGTTACCTGTTTTTTCATCATAAAAACGAAGTAAGTCTCCATTGATGATTTCATCTGAATAGCCAAGTTCTTCAGAAGCCCGTTCGATATATGGAGCACATGCTTTAGCATCGGTTTCTAATCCAGTTTCCTTGTCGTAACAAATATTTCCTGCATAGACCACTTTGTCAGTAACAAAGCGTCCGTCACGGAAAACGACAAACTCTTCATGGTCTTTCGAAAAGACGTCTGCACCAAGCTGCATATCTTTACTCGTGTCAACACCAAGTAAATGTAGAATCGTTGGGCGAATATCGATTTGTCCCGCTACTTCTTCTACAACCTCACCTTTGTTTGATCCAGGGACATGGATGAACATTGGTACACGTTGCAGTTGAGCACTTTCGAATGGTGTAACTTCTTTACCTAAATATTGAGACATCGCTTCATTATGATTTTCAGAAATCCCATAATGGTCACCATACATCACAATAATTGAATCCTCGTATAAACCTTTAGCTTTTAAGTCTTCGAAAAGAGTTTTAACTGATTCATCCATGTATCGCACTGTTTGGAAGTAGCGATTCAAAGTGCCTGAATTCGAATCGTATTCAGGGATAAATTGATCTTTTTCTTCCAAATGGAATGGATAGTGATTCGTTAAAGTTATTAATCGTGAGTAGAAAGGCTGTTTCATTTCAGCCATATGATCAACTGATTGTTTGAAGAAAGGAATATCTTTCATACCCCAGTTAACGGAATCTCCTTCAGCGATATCGTAACTTTCCACATCATAGAATTGATCAACATTTAAAGCATTATACATCATGTCGCGATTCCAAAAACTCTTGTTATTCGCGTGCATGACATTAGTGAAATACCCTTTTTCATTCAGTGATTCAGCCATTGAATTATAAGTGTTTCCACTGTGCGTGAAGAATACCGCCCCTCCACCTAATGGATATAAACTGTTTTCCACCAGGAACTCCGAATCAGAAGTTTTACCTAATCCAGTTTGATGGTAGAAATTCGGGAAGTAGAATGTATCTTTGTCTTTTGTTAATTCATTTAAGAACGGTGTAACGACCTCGCCGTTCATTTCTTCATTCACAACAAAAGATTGTAGTGACTCCAATGAAACAACAATTACGTTTTTCCCTTCAGCAGTACCAAAGACTTCATAATTAGGCTCTGCTTGATTAGATCGTACATAGTTATTGACTTCAACCAGTTCACTGCCATCAGCCAACGCACGCGCTGCATGCGATTTAGACTGAATATAAATATCGTATAAATGATAATTGTACGTTCCGATATTTTTCACCAATAATTCACGGTCAAAGCTTCTAGTTAACAATTGTGGACGTTCAGTTTCTGATAGTCCCAAGTTTAAGAATAAAACTGCTGCCGCCAACACAAAATATGCACGACGGATTGCTGGTTTAACAATTGCCATCTCTTTCGCATTCGGTAACCATTTCATTGCTGCAAACAACAATACAACGTCAATGAAATAAAAGACATCTGTGAAGTAAATACTCTCAGCTGCAGATGCACCCAAGTCCCCGAAATTGCTAGTTTGGAACAATACAGGAAGTGTAATGAAATCACTAAAGAATCGGTAAAAGGCTACGTTTGCGTACAAAATAACAGCTAATATTGAACTCGTAATTAATAAATATCGATTTCTGGCTTTAACGGATTTAAAGAATAATGAGATACCATACACCAAAAGCAGGAAGCTTAATGGGTTTAAAAACAATATTACTTGTTGCATGACATTTTCAATTTTCATATCAAAACTCGTATGGTATACCACATAGGTCTTAATCCATGTTAGTAAAATGGCTACCGCCAAAATCGAATGTTTAGGTAGTTTCATGTTCTTCATTCCTAACATCCTCCTTATCACTTTCAAATCTTTGATTTTCATTAAAAAGTCGTCGTGTGTTCCCACTAATAATAAAGGAGGAACCGACTGACCTTCACAATGATATTCCGTGACATAAACGGCAAGAGCCATTTTATTTCACAAAGTTTATTTTATGCAACAAAAGAAAGAAACATTAGTATATCTTAATCCTTTTTTTACAACCATGCAACTTTCTGTTAATAATCATATTGTAAAATAGATGGATGTCTCCATACCATGTTACCCCTTATAAGACGAGTGAAACCAATTAAAGTTTCGTTTTTGTTAAAATAAAGTAGATTCTTTTCATTCACAACCTATTATTTACCAAAAATAAAACAATCTGAACGATCACATCCAGATTGTCTAACGGTTTATTTTATGTTTTTGTCAATCAAACGTGACCGTTCCTGCCGAATTAAAAGAATAGCCATTTGAAAGTCCTGTGTTTCCATCATATGCGAATTATACAGCTCACGTATCTCTTCTTCCATTAACAATAAATCAGCTTGCCGATCCGTTGTGTATATAAAAGTTCCGTAGCGTTTTAAATATTGAAGTACATCATAAATTGATTTCATTGTTTCACTCCATCTTAAAGCATTCTATCCTTTTTGTTTCTGTCATAATCAATTGTACAGGTAAATCATATTGTTCAACAGGAACTTGTGCAATAACCTGTTTATTAAAAGCCATAGCAATCGTTGGGCCGGAGTATTTGCTCAAGAAACGATCATAGTAGCCTCCACCGAAACCAATGCGATATCCTCTTGAATCAAATACGACCCCAGGAACAATCAGTACATCGATTTGTGATGCTTCCATTTTTGTAGTTCGCGTAGGAATAGGTTCTTTTAATTTCATATAAACAACCTCTACTTGATCAAAGGAGGTGATTTCATAAAAAGTCATTTGCTTGGTTTTAGGCGCACACTTCGGAACAGCCACTCTTTTTCCTTGCTCCCACAACTCTTCAATCAGCGTCCACGTATCAACCTCTGGAAATGCAGAAAGAGTGATGCCAATAATTTGTGCTTTTGTAACTGTTTCTTCTATTAATACTTTCTTATGTATAACATTTGATTGTTTTTGATGCCACTCTGTTGAGAGGTTGTTTATATCATTAAGAATAGACTTTCGAATAATGGATTTTTCCAAAGTTAAATTCCCTCCATGAAAAAAACCAAAACCTGAGCAGGTTTTGGTTAAATGGTTTTATTTTGTTTCACGGTGTAAAGTCATTTTCTTTTCACGTGAGCAATATTTTTTCATTTCAAGACGTTCCGGGTTGTTACGCTTGTTTTTCTTAGAAATATAGTTGCGCTCGCCGCAATCTGTGCAAGCTAGTGTGATGTTAACGCGCATCATTATCCCTCCCACTCTAATTCAGGAATCTTTTAAATCTTATGAGCATGATTTATACGACTAACCTATTATATCATACCTCATTAAAAAATCTACTACCAACTGCGAAATATTTATCGGCATAGAAAGAGAAAGACTAAAATTGTCTTTCTCCGTCAAATTAGTTATTTAATTCATAGTGTCTACCCTTAACCAAATAAAATAATTGTTCCGCTATATTCGTTGCGTGGTCAGCAGATCGTTCCAAGTAACGGCAAACAAATGATAGTTGAGTAACTTGACTTAACATTTGGGGATTTTCAGCCCCCACCTTTAAAAGCTGTTGAATCGTTTGACCATATAATTGGTCTACTTGATCATCTAGCTCAGCAATCTTGCGAGCATCTTCGATATTTTCTTCGATAAATGCTTTCATCACTTCTGTAAGCATCGTGATGGTTTTAGAACGCATTTCTTCAATGTTCTTGATTGGTGAAATGAAATCCGCTTTACCGATACGGATATTTTCTTTTGCTATATTAACCGCATAATCACCAACACGTTCCATATCATGTGCTGCTTTCAATAATACAATCAATCGACGCAAATCTGTGGCAACCGGTTGCTGTTTAGCTAACAATAATATGACGCGATCATTAATTTCTTCTTCCATACGATTGATATGGATATCATTTTCAATGATTGATAGGGCAGCATCAACATCGTGGCTTAATAATGCATCAATCGATTTGTTTAATGTTGTAATGGCTAAATTGCTGAGCTTTAAAAATTGCTCCTGAACACCTCTTAGCTCATGTTCAAATTTTTCTCTTACTACCATTTTAATTTCTCCCTTCTGGATCAACCAAAGCGTCCTGAAATGTAATCTTCTGTACGTTTGTCAGAAGGTGTAGAAAAGATTGTGTCAGTCTTATCAAACTCGATAACTTCTCCATTTAGGAAGAATGCAGTCTGATCTGAGATACGTGCTGCTTGCTGCATATTATGTGTCACGATGATGATCGAATAATTTTGTTTCAGTTCCTGTACTAGTTCTTCTACTTTAAGTGTAGAAATTGGATCAAGAGCAGAAGTTGGCTCATCCATTAAAATAACATCTGGTTCAATCGCAAGGGCACGCGCAATACAAATACGTTGTTGTTGACCACCTGAGAGACCGTATGCATTTTCATTCAGACGATCTTTCACTTCATCCCAGATTGCCGCGCCACGTAAACTTTGTTCTACAATATCATCCAAGGTTTTTTTGTTTTTAATCCCATGAATGCGTGGACCATACGCGATATTGTCATATATGGATTTAGGAAATGGGTTAGGTTTTTGGAAAACCATTCCAACTTTCGTACGTAATTCTTCAACACCATAGTCTGCATCAAAAATATTACGGTCCCGGTATATGATTTCACCAGAAGTTTTTACCGAAGGTACTAATTCCACCATACGGTTCAATGTCTTGATATATGTCGACTTCCCACAACCTGATGGCCCTATAATAGCAGTCACTTCATTTTCTTTGATGGCTAGATCGATGTTCTTTAATGCGTGGTGATTGCCATACCATAAATTTAATTGGCGTGTGTCATATACAATGTTGTTGTTTGTTGTATCTTGATTACCCGTAATTTCACTTGTTGTTTTTTTATTGTTCACATTCAGTTGAACCATTTTGAAACCCTCCCGTGCCGCATAGGCTTAATAACGTTTTTGGAATTTATTTCGAATGATCACAGCAATTGAGTTCATCAGTAGCAAAAATATCATTAACACAATAATACCAGCTGCTGCCACACTTTGAAATGCTTCCTGTGGTCGTTTTGCCCAGTCAAATATCTGCATTGGCATGGCAGTAAATTGACTAAGTAGATTTTCCGGCAAAAATTGAATAATTACTGGGATACCGATTACCACAAGTGGTGCTGTTTCACCGATTGCTCTAGATAAAGCTAAAATTCCACCTGTTAAAATTCCTGGTATCGCAGAAGGCAAGACAACTTTTACAATTGTTTGCCATTTAGTAGCACCCATTCCATAAGAAGCTTCGCGCAAATGCTTTGGAACTGCTCGAATTGATTCTTGTGAAGCCACAATGATAACAGGCAAGATAAGTAAACTCATTGTAAATCCAGCAGCTAACACACTATTTCCTAATGCTAATGCTCTTACAAAAATCGTTAAACCGAGTAAACCAAATACAACAGATGGAACGCCAGCTAAATTCGAGATATTCATGCGAATGAATTGCGTTATTTTATTTTGCTTTGCATACTCTTCCAAATATATTGCAGAACCCACACCTAAAATTAAAGATACAGGTGCTACAACGGCCATCATCCATAGTGATCCAATTAAAGCCGCTTTTATACCTGCTTTTTCCGGGAAGCGCGATCCAAAGTTATTAAAGAAATCAGGCGTTAAGAAACCTATTCCCTGACTCACTATTCGATAAAACAGGACTGCAAGGGATAACAATGCAAATAAAGTGGCCATAAAAAATATGATTTTAAATACTTTGTTGACAACCATTCTGCCGCTCATTCGTTTGATTACAGATGTATGATCGATATATTTCATCTTAATATTCCTCCCTAAAGCGTTTTGAAATCGCATGAGCTAACCAGTTCATGAGAAGTGTGAAGAGGAATAATGTAAATCCTACTGAATAAATCGAATAATAGATGGTTGTTCCATATCCGGCATCACCTGTTGAAACTTGAACGATATATGCCGTCATCGTTTGAATTGAATCGGTCATATCCAAATCGAACCTTGGTGTTGATCCACCAGCCAATGAAACAATCATCGTCTCTCCGATGGCACGTGACACTGCAAGTACGATTGAAGCCATAATACCTGATAATGCTGCAGGTAAAACTACTTTAATTGCAACTTCCAGTTTTGTTGCTCCAAGAGCTAACGCCCCTTCACGAATGGAGTTTGGTACTGAGGTCATTGCATCTTCTGATAAGGATGCAATCATCGGTAAAATCATAATCCCGACAACAATACCTGGACTTAGCGCATTGAAAATTTTTAGTTCAGGAATAAATTGTTGAAGAAATGGTGTAACAAATGTTAAGGCAAAGAAGCCATAAACAATGGTTGGAACTCCTGCTAGTACTTCAAGAACTGGCTTAATTACCCGACGCATATTGTCACTTGCATATTCACTTAAATAAACAGCTGATGCTAATCCAAATGGCACCGCAACCACTACAGCGATTAATGTGACTTTAAGTGTTCCCGCGATTAAAGGTAAAATCCCATAAAGAGGTTCATTATTCGAGAATGGCAGCCATTCTTTTCCGAAAACAAAATCTAGGAAAGGTACACGTTTAAAGAATTCCAACGTTTCGAATAGCAGTGTAAATACAATTCCAAACGTAGTAAGTACTGAAATTGAAGCAATTATTAAAAGAAGAAAAGGGATTGATTTCTCAACCCACTTCTTCCCTTTCCTGCCTTTTTGCTTAGCGATCATCTGTTGGACAGATAACTTGGAAGCTTGTTCGTTTAAAGCCATTTGAAATCCCCCTATTGTAAGAAAAGTTAAGAAGCAAACCCGAGACTTAAAGCCGAAAAAATCGGTTCTGAAAAGGGTTACGGCAAAGTGTGATTTGGCGTTCACACTTTGCCTTTTATGTCCTTCCAGCTTTTCTTATCATTTAACAAGAGAAGAGAGTAGCACCAGTGCTACTCACTTCTTTCCCGCTTATTGCAAATCTTTTATTTTAATCCTTCTAATGCTTTAAGATCTTCTTCATACTTATCTTCTGGCAAGCTTACATAGCCAACTGCTTCAGCCATTTCTCCAGCATTTTCAAGTGTAAACTTCATGAAGTCATAAACCGCTTCATTTTCTTTTACCGACGAATTTTTCACATATACGAATAGCGGACGAGAAAATGGTTTATATTCACCAGACTCAATCGTTTCATTCGTTGGTTCAACTCCGTCAATTGTCACAACATTCATTGAATCTTTATTAGCCAAATAGTATGCATAACCGAAGAATCCAATTGCATTTTTATCACCTTGTACACCTTGTACCAATACATTGTCATCTTCAGATAGAGTTGCTGATTTTACGATATCTGCATCTTCAAGAATGACTTCATTGAAGTAATCGAACGTACCAGAGTCTGTACCTGGTGAATAGAATACTACTTCTTCATCTGGCCATTCTGGGTTAATATCTGACCATTTTTTCGTTGTTCCATCTTCTACCCATAACTTTTTAAGATCTTCTACAGTTAAATCTTTTGCCCAGTCGTTATCTTTGTTTACAACGATTGATAACCCATCATTGGCAACTTCTAATTCAGTGTAGTCAATTCCTGCTTCTTTAAGTTTTGCTGCTTCTTCTTCTTTAACTGGACGAGAAGCATTCGAGAAGTCTGTTTCGCCAGCAATGAATTTTTCAAAACCTCCACCTGTACCCGATGCTCCAGCAGTTACTTTAACATCTGGTTGAACAAGTGCATATTCTTCAACTAATGCTTCCGTAATTGGAGCAACTGTAGATGAACCATCCCCAGAAACTGAACCAGACAGTTGCTCTGTCGCTTCACCGTTTCCATTACCTTCTTTTTCTCCATTACCACATGCACCTAGTACAAGTGCTGAGCCAATCATTGTTGACATCATAAAGAATTTCAAGTTTTTCATCCGTTTAGTTCCCCCTAGAGTTGGTTGGTTGTTGTATTCCCTTACAAACAATACTTTAAACGTCCTATGTTGAGGACATATAAACTGAATGTAAAGAATTTGTAAACATAAAAAAGACCATGATATTGAAGTTATCATGGTCTTTATTTCAAATATTATTCAACTGATTTTTCGGTATCTTCTTCTATTATAGTATCGGAAAATGCCGGCTTAATAGATTTTAAGGTAGAGGAATCCACTTCTTCAGAAGCGCCATTTTCTTTTTGTATCGCAAAATAAGCATCGACGACTTCACGTGCTAGGATTGTACCTGTGCTTTCATAGGTGCCATTATAATATGGCGCCCACGGAATCATAACAGCATAAGCAATTTCAGGATTGTCAAATGGTGCGAATCCGATATGCGTAGAGTTGATGGTACTGTCTCCCCAGTTTTCTTGTTTTGGTCCGTAATATACTACTTGGGCAGTTCCGGTTTTACCGGCTGCCTGGAACGGTGCATCTCCAAAGTACGATCTTGCTGAACCTTGATTTCCATAATAAACACGGGACATACCTTTTTTAATATGTTCTATTTGGTTTTGTGTATTGTGAATACGATTCAATATTGTCGGACCAATTTCCGTCACAAGTGAACCCATCGTGATTCCGTCGGATGAAGGTTCTCTAATCTCTTTGACGACATGAGGTTGTACTCGATTACCACCGTTGGCAATAGTTGAGACATATTGTGCCATTTGAAGCGGTGTATATGTATCGAACTGACCAATCGTTAAATCGAGCAGTTTACCTGCTTTCAGTTCTTCTCCTTTAAATCCGCTAGCTTCACCAGGTAAATCAATGCCCGTTGGCACGCCTAAGCCGAATTGAGAATAGGAATTGCGCAGAATGCCAAATGCATCCTTATCAATATTGATAGATTGTTCCGGTTGGTAAATGGCATTCGCTAAACGGAAACCGATTTTAAACATATAAACGTTTGAAGATCTTTCAAGCGCTTGCAGGTCACTCAATGGAATTCTAGAAGAACGATTGAAAATCGAACTTTTCGGCTTTGTTCCTTTAATGCGAATCGGTTCATCCACGATTACTTCATTCATTTCAAGGACACCTTGGTCGTAAGCTGTGAGAATTGTTGCCGGTTTGACGGTTGATCCAATTTCATACGACGTGGTGAATGTCCCGTAAGCATAGTCGTTCATTACTTGTTTACCGTTTTTGTCTTTCCCTAGCTGTTTCCCAACCATTGATATCACTTCACCGGTATTAGGATCCATTATGACAACAAATGCGCGGTCCAATAAGTTTGAACCATTTTTCTTTTTCATATCCAGTAGTTTTGTTTCTACTAAACTTTCGACTTTTGCTTGAATTTCACTGTCGATTGTTAAGACGAGGTCTTTTCCGGGCTGACCTTCAAAGACCGTTTCCGTTTCGGTTACTGTCCCTTTTCCATTGGTAATGTTCTTCACAACAGTTTTTTGGCCTTGAAGGATATCTTCATACTGCTGTTCAATATAACTGCGACCTACCCGATCATTTCTCGTATAATCACGTGCCATGAAGTAGTCCAATTTAGACTTTGGAATCCCTTCTTTTGGAGATGTGGTACGACCTAAAATAGCCAGTGGTGATTTAGGCACTCGCACCCAGTCGGTCGTGGTATTGACGCCAACCATTTCTGTCAGTCGTTCAGAAACACGTGCAAATTCTTCAGGCGTAACATTTTCGCTCTTAATGATTTGGGGTGATAAAGCATAACCGGATGCCATTTCACGGTAAATCGCCAGAACTTCAAGTTGTTCGTCTGTCAAACTGGCAAGTTCTTCTTCCGTTATCCGATCTCGCACTAATTTATCAATTTTTTGTTGAATTTCCGCGGACGTTAGGGTTTCATCAGATAGTAATTTGTTTTCATCTTTTTTGGATACTTTTTCATAAGCTTTTTCTTTATGTAGTTGAATCCAATAATCCTGTTTATCCCGTAATGTCACATTATCTGGCTCTTTTTTGATTAACTTTGCCAGTTTTTCAGCAATGGTTAACATTTCCTCTTGTTTAGTCGTTTGCAGTTTTGTGTAAGTTATTGCGTTTTTAGGTTCGTTATCTACTAAAATACGCCCTGCACTATCATATATTCTTCCTCTTGGAACACTTGAATTTACTGGAATTTCTTCCGTTCTTTCCAGTTCACGGACAAAATCTTCTCCTTTGACAATCTGTAAAAATCCGAGGCGTAAAATGAGGATAGAAAATAACAAAAAGATGGAGAAAAAGAGGATGTTCATTCGAAATGCGACATTTGCGCGTTGTTTTGCTTTTGCACTCGCCGCTCTCTTTTTTGATGTTTTGCGCACTGCAGCAGTCCTCCTTCTAGCATTCTAACTGTAATGTAGTATATCATTTTGCGCAAAAAAACACACACCCATTTAACGAAATGAGTGTGTGTTTTGTTTCATATTTCGATATTTTTCGTGTTGCTTCACGTTTAGTCAGAGATAAAGTACCAGGTCTTCTTCCGAATGAAAAGGAAACACTTCATATATATCCGGAATGAAGCTTTTGTGACAACACTTTATGTTTTCTTATTATTTAGCAGATTCGTAGCGTTTTGAAACTTCATCCCAGTTAACTACATTCCAGAATGCACCAATGTAGTCAGGACGACGGTTTTGGTAGTTCAAGTAATATGCATGCTCCCAAACATCTAATCCAAGGATTGGTGTAGCACCTTCCATGATCGGAGAATCTTGGTTTGGTGTAGAAGTTAATTCTAATTCACCATTATTTACTGATAACCAAGCCCAGCCAGAACCGAAACGAGTAGTAGCTGCTTTAGCAAACTCTTCTTTGAATGCATCAAAGCTACCAAATTTCGTATCAATTGCTTCAGCTAATGCACCTGATGGGTTTCCACCACCGTTTGCAGATAGTAATTCCCAGAACAATGAGTGGTTAGCATGACCGCCACCATTGTTACGAACTGCTGTACGAGCAGACTCAGGAACTGCATCTAGGTTAGCAATCAATTCTTCCACTGATTTGCTAAGAAGGTCATCGTGACCTGCTAGAGCGTTGTTTAAGTTTGTAACATATGTGTTGTGGTGTTTCGTGTGGTGAATATTCATTGTTTCTTTGTCAATATGCGGTTCTAGTGCGTCATACGCGTAAGGTAATTGTGGTAATTCATAAGCCATGTGTCATTTCCTCCTAAAGGATCTCTTATTAGTTTTTACATTTAATAGCGTATCAAAATTAGTACTTTCGTTCAAATATAAACAACGCAATTTTGTGAATTCAGACTTTGGTCTGAAGATCAGACCACCCAAAAGAAAATGGCGATCATGACAATTTGCACAACACCCTTTGTAATTACCGAAGTCAAGAACCCTATTACTGAACCAAAACCAGTCTTAATTGCTTGTTTGATAGATGAACGGGTAATGAGTAACTCTGCAATAATGGCACCTAAAAACGGTCCGAGAATGATTCCCGCGAATGGCAAAACAATCGGTCCTATTAGTAACCCAATCGTGCTTCCCCATATTCCGGCCTTGCTACCCCCATATTTTTTAACACCAAATGCATTTGCCATCATGTCCGCTCCAAAAAGCAAAATAACAAATAATATTTGGATTAACCAGAACCACCATGGCAGTTCAGCAAAAGAGAAAAACACGCCATGCAACAAAAATCCACCCATAATAAAAATGACAGATGGAATAATCGGGTAGACCAGCCCTATGAATCCGATAACAAAACTGATTATAATTAATGCCCAGCCTAAAATTTCCATGTTTCCCCTCCAAATAAAAAAATCTCCTCTTAATCGTGCCTTACATCTTGGTAGATGTAAAGCACTAGAGGAGATTTCATTTTATGCTCTTTTACCTAAAACGGCTTCCGCAATATTAACAGCGTGATCACCGATTCGTTCTAAATTACTTACGATATCCACAAAGACAATCCCTGCTTGAGGAGAACATATGCCTTCATTGAGACGTAAAATATGTCTCTTCCGGAATTTACGTTCCATTTTATCAATTAAATCTTCTTGTTGAGCAACTTCACGCGCTAATTCGTGACTGTTCAAATCTAATGCTTCTAACGCTTTCTCAACAGTTTCTATTGTTAATGTAAACATGTCTGTTAAATCTGCAAGCGCCTCTTCTGTTAATTTAAGGCGGTTAACTTCTTGGTAGTCAGTTAATTCGATGATGTTTTCGAAGTGATCGCCCACTCGTTCAATATCACGAACAGTCTCCATTAACATGATATGGCGTGATGAATCAGCAGGCGAAATTGATTCAGCAGAAATTTTCACTAAATAATCGGTGATTTTGTGATCCAGATTATTTATTGCGTCTTCCAGTTGATAGCCTGTTTCAGCATGTTTTTTGTTATGCGTTTTTAAATATTCGAATGATACCTGCAAACCTTGAACGCTGAATCGACCCATTCGCAAGATTTCTTCTTTCGCCTGTCCGATCGCAATGGAAGGTGCAGTCTCAATGAAATGAGGATCTAAATGTTTAGGTTTATATTCAATCGTCACTTCTTCACCTGGGATAAATTTCGTTACCAAGTATGCCCAAGCACCGATTAAGGGAAATTGTATGATTGTGTTTACGATATTAAAAGTACCATGAGCAAAAGCAATCTGCATTTTTTCTTCTAAATCTAAAACTCCGGATAACCACTCTACATACATCGTAAACGGTCCTAGAATTATCATGAAGATAACTGTACCTACTACATTGAATAAAACGTGTGTAGCTGCTGCGCGTTTAGCCGCAATAGATGCACCAACTGAAGCAAGAACTGCAGTTATTGTCGTTCCTATATTATCACCAAAGAGTACTGGTAATGAAGCATTTAAGTCTAGTATTCCTTCTGAATATAAACCTTGAAGTATACCGACAGTTGCACTGGAGCTTTGAACGACTAATGTAAACACGGTTCCGACAATTACACCAAGAATGGAATGTTCACTCATATTAATTGTTAAGTCGATAAATGCTGGTAATTCACGAAGAGGTTTCATACCACCACTCATTAGTTCCATCCCTAAGAATAACCCACCAAAACCAAAAATAACTTCACCTAAGTTTTGTACCTGGTTTTTCTTGAAGAAGAAAATCAGGAATGCACCTAATGCCATTATTGGAAGTGCTGCTTCTCCTACGTCGAACCCAATAATGAATGCCGTTACTGTTGTACCTATATTAGCACCCATGATGACACCGATTGCTTGTCTTAATGTCATAAAGCCGGCACTAACAAGACCTACGGTAATAACCGTCGTACCCGAACTGGATTGAATTAAAATCGTAACAGCGATCCCGACCAAAACGCCCATAAAGGGGTTCGTCGTAAATCGATCCAAAATATCACGTAAGCGATTTCCTGCTGCTTTTTGCAACCCGTCACCCATGTATTTAATAGCGAACAAGAAAATCCCTAGACCGCCAATAAATTGAAACAGCATTTCCTGCCAATTAAGTTCCACGATTCAACCTCAACTCCTATTTCGACAATCTTCAACAGTCCCAATTATGTAGAGTTTAACAAAGGTATGTAAAGGTCCTTCACATAAAATTTACAATTACTTAACATTCTGTACCACTTTGTACGTATTTTGTACAAAAATTCCTTAAAATTCACCTTTAGAAAGTAGTATGATAGTGAATAAGGAGTGATTTTCTTGTCATTAGTTCAACTATTTCTCGCTTCAATAACTAGTCCAAAAAAAATTGCCGCTTTCCGGCTACTGCCTATTGGCAAGGTGCTTACATATGTGTTCGTATTTGTCGCAATCCTATCTATACTGTCCTTCATACAATTTACGACGGAACTTAAAAATGACTCTTCTTCGATCGTTGGTTTACTAGACTATGTAGAAGACATGGAGTGGATTCTGTACCCCTTTGCCTTCATCATTCAATTTATAATGTCGACACTATTAATCTTCATCCGAATTAGTATAATGGCATACGTGGGAATGCTGATTCTTAAAGGATGGAAACGGCGCGGAGATTATCGACACGTCTGGCGTACCACTGCATTTGCCTATACAGTCCCGACCTTGATTTCGATTGTTTTCCTATTTAGTGGCCTATCAGACGGATGGATTACCCTCAGTACTACTATAGTTTGTGTCATCTATTTAGCACTTGCCCTAAAATACTATCCAAAAAAATAAGTATATTCCTTCTTTCATCAGCATACGTTGAGGAAAGGGGGATTTTTTATGCGCATAATTGGACTCGCAATTTTAATACTATTACTTTCATATATAATAAAAGTTGATTTACTGGATGGCACTATCTCTTTGGCTGCTTTTACAAATAGTGAACCTGAATGCCTACAAGAAGACGAATATATTGTCTTTCCTGTTCAGACGCTCGAAGGAGATACTGTATTGTCGTTATTCAGTGTTTACCCATCTGAGGTTTGGGTCAGCTTCCCTGAACGATTGGAAGCTTTCTACAAAGAAAATCCTCATTTACGAAACCAGACACTGCGTGCAGGCGAATTTGTCGATGTTCCCATTTACAAAGATACACAAAAATCCTGTTCATAATTACCAAGTAACGTTTCCTCCTTGTCATATCCTTTTCATGACTGCTAAAATAAAGAGTAGTGAAGGCTTTTAGCCCGAAAAGGAGAGAATTTTCATGAGTGAAATTATTCACCGTTCCAAAACTCGCCCCGTTCGTGTAGGCGAAATTACTATTGGTGGCAGTAATGAACTTTTCATACAGAGTATGACCACAACAAAAACACATGATGTTGAAGCAACTGTTGCAGAGATTCTGCGTCTCGAAGAAGCAGGTTGTCAAATTGTCCGCGTAGCATGCCCGGATGATCGTGCGGCAGATGCCATTGCTGAAATTAAAAAACGTATCAATATTCCACTTGTTGTGGATATTCACTTTGATTATAAATTAGCATTGAAGGCAATTGAAAATGGAGCGGACAAAATCCGCATTAATCCGGGTAACATTGGCCGTCGTGAAAAAGTGGAAGCCGTTGTTAACGCTGCTAAGGCAAAGGGTATTCCAATTCGTATCGGTGTAAATGCTGGATCTCTTGAACGCAAAATTATTGAGAAATATGGCTACCCTACGGCAGATGGTATGGTTGAAAGTGCCCTGCATCATATAAAAATATTAGAAGACTTGGATTTCCACGATATTATCGTATCTTTAAAAGCATCTGATGTTAGCTTAGCGATTGAAGCATATGTGAAAGCTTCACAAGCATTCGACTACCCTCTGCACCTTGGCATTACAGAATCCGGCACATTAGTAAACGGCTCTATCAAGAGTGCTGCTGGACTTGGTGCACTTTTAAGTCATGGAATTGGTAATACATTACGTGTGTCTTTAAGTGCGGATCCTGTAGAAGAAATAAAAGTTGCACGTGAATTATTGAAAGTGTTCGGTCTTTCTTCAAATGCCGCAACTTTAATTTCATGTCCAACTTGCGGTCGGATTGAAATCGATTTGATTTCCATTGCAAACGAAGTAGAAGATTACATTTCAACCATCAAAGCACCGATTAAAGTCGCAGTACTGGGATGTGCAGTAAATGGACCAGGAGAAGCCCGTGAAGCCGATATCGGCATTGCTGGTGCCCGTGGTGAAGGATTGTTGTTCATGAAAGGTAAAACAGTCCGTAAAGTGCCTGAAGCAACGATGGTTGAAGAACTGAAAGTAGAAATTGATAAGATTGCCCAGGAATACTTCGACAAACAAGCTTTGGAAAAAACAAACGCGTAAAGGAGTTTCAGCATATGTCAAACTACCGATTCGGTATCGATATAGATGGTACGGTCACATGTCCGACTTCTTTACTCCCCCATATCAATAAAGCTTTTGAATGCAACTTGGTACTGGACGATATTAAAGAATACGATTTAACAAAAGTTTTCCCGGTTACATCGGAAGAATTTTATAAATGGTTTAAGCAAGCCGAACCTGAAATTTATGCAACTTCCCCTATTCAGTTAGATGCACACGCCATTTTGACTCAATGGAAGAAAGAGCATGAATTGTATTTCATTTCGGCTCGTGGTCACAATGTACGCGACGTGACATTGCAATGGTTTATTGAACAAAATCTTGAGTACGATCATATCGAACTGATTGGAACACACGATAAAATTCAAACTGCACGTAATTTTGAAATTGATGTATTTTTTGAAGATAAACATGACAATGCAGTCGGCATAGCGGAAGAATTAAACATTCCGGTATTATTGTTCAACACACCATATAATCAAGATGCAGTCCCAAACGGGGTAATTCGAGTGAATAACTGGCGTGAAGCAGACAATTGGATCCAACATACCTTTCTAAAACAAAAAGCGTGAGGCCTATGCCTCACGCTTTTTTAATGTCTCGAAACTTCTTATTGGCACTCCGGACATTTGCCGTAAATTTCGAATTTATGATTATCAATTTGATAGGCAGGCAATTTCTCTTCGAGCAAATCCATTGGACATAAATGAATTTCTTTGATTTTGCCACACTCCATGCAAATGAAATGATGATGGTGATGGTCCGTTTCACACTGCATCCTGAAATGACGTTCTCCGGATAACTCGGTTTCTTCTAGAATTCCAAGCTCAACGAATGTGCTCAAGTTTCGATAAATCGTGTCATAACTCATCCCTGGGTAATCCTTCTTCATAACGTCAAGCAAATCACGCGCTGTCAAATAGCGTTCATTATCTTTGAACAAATTCAAAATCTGCTCTCTTTTATCCGTTTTTTTATAGCCTCTTTCTTTTAAAACGTCCCATGCCTTCGGAATATTCATACGAGACGACCCCTTTCATTCTTCGTCACGACACTCAACCAGATCTTTTTAGCAATTAATACAATCAGTAAAATTGCGATGGATGTCACGACGATTGTTCCTCCGGGTGCAATATTTAAGTAAAAAGCAGTCACTAGACCGATAATCACTGCAGCCTCTCCGAATAAAACAGCATACAGTATGGCTTGTTTAAACCCTTTTGCAAGACGCATGCTTGCAGCAACCGGTAAGGTCATTAAGGATGATACAAGTAGAATTCCTACAATACGCATACTCGCAGCAATGACGAGAGCGGTAACAATCATAAACAACAAATGAACCCATTTCGCAGGAAGACCGGATGCTTTCGCATATTCCTCGTCAAAAGATAATAAAAATAATTCTTTATAAAACATCACCAAAAACACGATGACAATGAAAGCAATGACAAGAACAATCCACAAATCTTGTCGACTAACAGCTGAAACCGAGCCAAATAAATAACCGAATAAATCAGAACTGAATCCATTGGCTAATGAAATGAAAATGGCACTAAAACCGATACCGGCAGACATAATAATGGGAATCGCCAATTCTTCATAATGTTTATACAAACGTCGCAATCTTTCAATCAAAACTGACCCCGTAACAGCTGCGACAATCCCTAAATATAATGGGTTTAATAAGGCAAAAAAGGCAGTTGTTTGCGATAAATATAAACTTCCGGCAATTCCCGCTAAAGTGACATGGCTTAGAGCATCTGCAATGAGTGATAGTCTCCTGACGACAATGAATACACCAAGAAGTGGTGCAATCAACCCAATGATAATGCCAGAAGCGAAAGCATTCTGCAAAAATTCATAGTTAAATAATGCTGATATCATCGAGATCCCTCACTTTTCGCATGGTGAATTTTACGAACCGAGTGACCATACCAAGCTTGACGATCTTCATCGCTCAGCTGAACAAAATCATTTTTGAAGCCGTGGAAGTGAATGGTCTGATTCAAACAGGCCACATGACTAATGTTGCTTGAAACCGTATCGACATCATGCGTCACAAGAATAAGAGTAATCTGCTGTTCACGATTCAATTCCGCAAGCATATTATAAAACGATTGCACATGCTGATGATCGATTCCTACGGTTGGTTCGTCCAATATTAAGCACTTTGGCTCAGCAACCAGCGCTCGTGCGATAAACACCCGCTGTTGTTGACCACCAGACAACTCTCCGATCGATTGATTCAGAAAATCAACCATTCCGACAGCTAGCAAAGCTTTTTCAACTCGTTGTTTCACGTCTTTCGGATATTTATTAAATAGTCCTGATTTTTTCACGAGACCACTTGCAACAACTTCATATACGGTCGCAGGAAAACCAGAATTGAATGCATTGGATTTTTGTGAAACATATCCAATCCATTCTCTATTTTTAAAGTCCCTACTTTTCTGACCAAATAATTCAACTTTCCCAGAAGACGGCTTTAATAATCCTAAAATAATTTTCAACAATGTAGACTTCCCTGAACCATTTGGTCCCAAAACTGCTAGAAAATCACCTTGTTTTACCTGTAAAGAAATGTTTTTCAACACAACTGTCTGATCATATTGAAATGACACATCTTGTAGTTCGATATTATATGGCGCTTTCATCAAGCTCGCCTCTTTCTAATTCATAATCATTACGATTTACAATGGATTAGTATAACGAAGAAACGACAAGAAGTAAACTTAATTATCTTGAAAGGATGACTTAGTGGATATTTGGGAACTGATTCAAGCAATTAAAGATAAACCTGATGAGGAAATTGCCAAAATGACGAGCATACTTCCTGTTACGCTGACGCCTGCCGAAGTAAAACAAGTCCGTCCAATTTTTGAAAAGGCTTCACTGCAATGGCTTCTGTTTGGCCCACCGGCGCATGTTCATAAACAACTTCAAACGATTCTTGGTAATACACGGACTAAAAAACTATTTGCTCATTTTGGTCTTTAAACTAGACAAAAAAGACTCAAGCAAAAAGTTGCTTGAGTCTTTTTTGATTTAAGCACGCAAATTTTCAATGCTTTCCGGCATGAACGTTTGTTGCTTGAACATTTCAATTTCGTAGAAATATGGTGGTTTTTTGTTTTTTGCATCTAAGCCAACGAAAGGCGTTTCAAGAATTTTAGGTACTGAAGTCAATTGGGGATGATGCACGATATAGTTGAGTGCATCAAAACCTATTTCACCAAACCCTATATTCTCATGACGGTCTTTGCTTGCACCACGGATATTTTTACTGTCATTGATATGAAGAACTTTCAAACGATCCAGTCCGATCAATTGATCAAATCGATTCAATACACCATCGAAATCATTCACGATATCATAACCAGCATCATGTGTATGGCATGTATCAAAACATACCGACATTCTTTCGTTATGTGTCACGCCATTAATTATCTCTGCAAGTTCTTCAAAAGATCGACCACATTCAGTACCTTTTCCTGCCATCGTTTCTAAAGCGATTTGCACAGGGAAATCTTGCGTAAGCACTTCATTTAAGCCTTCAATAATCTTTGCAATGCCAACATCCGCTCCAGCCCCAACATGAGCTCCGGGATGGAGGACGATTTGTTTAGCACCTAGAGCTGCAGTTCGCTCAATCTCTTTTTGTAAAAAGTCGACGCCAAGTGAAAATGTTTCTGGCTTTAATGAGTTCCCGATATTAATGATATAAGGTGCATGAACAACTATATTAGACATTCCATTCGCCATCATATGTGCTTGTCCCGCTTCAATATTCAAATCTTCAATCGGTTTACGGCGCGTGTTTTGAGGTGCACCTGTATAAATCATTAAAGTGTTGGCACCATACGACGCTGCCTCTTCACTTGCTGAAACTAGCATGTTTTTCCCACTCATGGAAACATGTGAACCTAATAACATAAAGAACACCCCTTTACTTTTTACGGTTTTTGATGCGGCGTTCTCTCTTTTTAATTTTATCCATTTCCCATTTCATATTACGTTTGTATCCTGGTTTTACTTTTTTCGGTTTACGGACCATTGATTTTGCTTTCGCATCTATTTCATCTTCAGTCGTCTTTTTGCGATTTTTGCGTGTGTGACGTTCTTTTAAAGTTGACCACTCACCATCAACGACATCGACATGAACAAACGGGATTCCCATTTTTTCAATACGGATAATCGCGTCTTCGTCAGTCGGTTCATATAATGTAATAGCTGTGCCTTCCAAACCGGCACGAGCTGTACGTCCAACACGGTGAATAAAGAACTCCAAGTCTTCTGGCAGTTCATAGTTAATCACGTGACTTACACCTTGAATGTCAATTCCACGAGCAGCAAGATCCGTTGCCACAATGTATTGATACTCAAGATCGCGGACTTGTTTCATCATGCGTGTACGTTCACGAGGCGCTAAGTCCCCATGGATTCGTCCAACACGATAACCAGCTTCAGCTAAATAATTGGCAACATCATCTGCATTTTTTCGAGTGTTTGCAAAAATAATCGCCAAGTAGGGATTAATTCCATTCAACACTTCAACCAATCGTTTCTTTTTCGACTTACTTCGGACTGGAACCAGATTGAAGACAATTCCTTCTGCCACCGGACGTTTTTCACCAATATTAATGTGTACTGGAGATTCCATGTATTTTTTCAAGAATGGCTGCAAGCGTTCAGGAATGGTCGCAGAGAATACGAACATTTCAAGTGAATCTGGCATTTTTCCTGCAAAAGCATCAATATCTTCGATAAAGCCCATGTCAAAAGCGAGGTCTGCTTCATCTACTACTAATATAGGTGCCGTATGAACCAGCAAAGCATTTTCTTTAACTAAGTCACGAATACGACCTGGTGTCCCAACAACAATATGTGGTTGTGATTTTAACTTGTCAATCGAACGTTGTTTATCAGTACCACCGATAAATATTTTTGATTGAATTTCCGTACCTTCAGTCAGTTTGCTTAGTTCTTCGAAAATTTGTGAAGCAAGTTCACGCGTTGGGGACGTAATGATAGCTTGTAATTCTGCTTTGCCAGTGATGATTCGCTCAACAATCGGAATTAAAAAACTATGCGTTTTCCCTGTACCCGTATGTGCTTGGCCAATCGCACTTTTTCCTTTAAGAATTAGAGGTATCATTTCTTTTTGAATAGGGGTTGGTTCGGTAAAACCTAATTTACTAATGGCATTCTGTAAAAAAGGTTGGAAATCATAATCTGTATATTTGGACATTTTTGTCCCTCCTTACGTTCTTTCATTGTAACATGTTTTGTCTATTTTGAAGACCATCAGCTTATCATAGTTGTAGTGTGCCCTCTGCGTCAATTAACTATTTATTTAGAAAGGAGGATTATATGCGTTATCAATCATTTTATCCATTCGCACAATCACAAATACCGAATGTTGCGCAACGCTTCCCAGTTCCGCCAGGCAATCTTCCTGGCGGTCTATCCCAATCGCCTTTTGGCGGTTTCTTAGGTGGTCTAGGTGGCCTAGGCGGTTTAGGTGGGACAGCTGGTAGAGGTGGTTTAGGTGGTTTAGGTGGGACAGCTGGTAGAGGTGGTTTTCGTGGTTTAGGGAATGCTTTAGGAAATTCTGGATTGCCGCAAGGAGCCAACCGTATTGAGCAGTTCATGGAAACCGCTGACCGTTTCTTGAACACTGCTCAGAAACTGACACCAATGGTCCAACAAGTTGCACCTATGGTTCAAAACATCCCGGCGTTATTTAAAATTTACAGAGGTTTTCAAAACATGCCTGATGCCACATCTACTGCCTCCGCCGCCGCTAGTGGTGCTGTCCGAAATGCTGCATCTGCTGCATCCGCTGCCCCCCGCACTGTTGGGGCATCACAACCACGAATTTTCCAGCCACCAATTTGATTTTTGAATTCACCACTCCTCTCCGTTATAATAGAAATTAACAACTTCTGAGAGGAGTGCTACATATGCAAGTACTCAAAATTTCCCCACGTGGTTATTGTTACGGCGTCGTGGATGCAATGGTTATCGCTCGTAATGCAGCGATGGATACTTCCCTTCCACGCCCGATTTATATATTAGGTATGATCGTTCATAACAAACATGTAACCGATGCCTTTGAAAATGATGGGATTATTACGCTGGATGGAGAAAATCGTAAAGAAATACTGGATAAAGTGGATGGCGGAACCGTTATCTTCACTGCCCATGGTGTATCGCCTGAAGTTCGTGAATTAGCCAAACAAAAAGGTCTAGTTTCGATTGATGCCACTTGTCCTGATGTCACAGTTACTCACGATTTAATTCGTGAGAAAACTGCCGAAGGTTACCAGGTCATTTACATTGGTAAAAAAGGACATCCAGAGCCAGAAGGCGCTGTAGGTGTGGCACCACACGCTGTCCATTTGGTACAAACGGTTGAAGACGTCGAACAATTAAACATCCAGGCAGATAAATTGATTGTTACGAACCAAACGACGATGAGTCAATGGGACGTTGCTGCTCTAATGGAAAAATTATCACTAAAATATCCTCATATCGAAGTGCATAAAGAAATTTGCCTGGCTACACAAGTTCGACAAGAAGCTGTAGCAGATCAGGCAGGAGCTGCCGAATTGTTGATTGTTGTCGGAGATCCAATGAGTAATAATTCAAATCGACTGACACAAGTCTCTGAAGAAATTGCCAACACTCCTTCCTACCGAATTTCTGATTTGTCGGAGCTTAGACTGGAATGGCTAGAAGGCATTGAACGAATTGCCGTGACAGCTGGCGCTTCTACACCGACACCTATCGTAAAAGAAGTTGTCCACTTTTTAGAGAAGTATGACCCACTTGATCCACAGACCCATCATTTAGAACGGACAGTTACGATTGACAAAATTTTACCAAAAATCAAAACGCCTAAACCTGTAGATCGAATTGAACCTTATAAACTTACGTAATGAAAAAGCTATCCAGTGTTTAATAACTGGATAGCTTTTTTTATAGAATTCTGAACGGTTCAGTTGAAATTTTCGATGCAATAAAAGTACAGTCGAATTTTTTCTCAATACACATCCTGTTCATTTTTTTGGAAACACCTTTTTTCATAATCGATTCAACATGGTGGCCCGGATCAATTACATTCAGACCAAGTGCTTGCGCATCCTGAGCTACATGGAAATACAAATCCCCAGTGACCAGGACATCTGCGCCTGCCCTTTTGGCTTTTTGAATGTACTTATTGCCATCGCCACCAAGAACAGCAACTTTACGAATGTTTGCTCCAGCCTCGCCAACAATGCGTACAAAAGGTACAGATAGTCGGTCTTTAACTTGTTGCGCAAACTCATCAAGAGACATTGGCTGTTCAAGAATTCCTATACGACCGATGCCTTGTTCCTGTGTTTTTGTATCAAGCGTCCATAAATCAAACGCCACTTCTTCATAAGGATGTTGTGCATACATGGCTTTCAGAACCTTGGATTTGATGGAAGCAGGGAATACCACTTCCACTTTCTCCTCAATCACTTCTTCCAAGTGATTCTTTGTACCAATAGCAGGGTTCGCACCTTCTAATGGTTGGAATCTCCCCGTCCCACCAGATGAAAAACTACAGCTGTCGTAATTGCCAATTTTACCAGCTCCTGCAATAGCAAGCGACTTTCGTATATCCCCTGAGGCAGAAGTCGGTACATACACAGCTAACTTCATCATCGGTTCTGCATATGTTTCTTCAAGCATAGTGATTTCTTTCAATCCAAGTGCTTCTGCTAACAAATCATTGACCCCGCCCGGTGCCACATCAAGATTGGTATGGGCCGCATATACCGCGATGTCATGCTTAATACAAAGAGCAAACATTTCACCTGATGGCGAATCGGTACGTAAATTTTTTAAAGGACGGAAAATTGGTGGATGATGTGCGAAAATCATCTGGCATTTTTGATCAATTGCTTCCTGGATAACTTCAAGTGTCACATCCAGTGTGACCAATACTTTTTGTATCGGTCGATTCAATTGGCCGATTTGTAAACCGATGGGGTCATCATCCAATGCATAAAATTTTGGCGACCACGACTCAAACAATTGAATGATTTCGTGTCCATTCGCAGTTTTCATGCACCAAGAACCTCCTTAACAATCGTCAATTTCTCTTCGACTTCTTCTTTCTTCATCTGAACTTCTTTCGATAATTCAGCAACGCGAATCGCTTCTAATATACGTTTCCATTCAGCTGATTCTTTTTGCCATTTTTTTCGGAACACATCATTACGAACCTTCATTAAAAATGGGCCAAGCAATAATTCGGCTGCAGATAGAGTCATCTTCCCTCTTTCCAACACCAGTATTTCGTATATTTTGTCGTCTTCTTGCAAAATTTCTTCTGCCACAATCTTCCAGTCATTTAATAACGCCCATTCACGTATTGCTTTCGCATGAATATTCGGTTGTAAAATAAGCCTGTTGACCGTTTTTAATTTGTCGATATCTTGATCTAGAATGGAGGCAATCAATGGCCCTCCCATCCCTGCAATAGTCACTGTATCAACATGATCTTCACTTTCAATTGCTTGCAGTCCGTTTGCAAACCGAACCGTTATGTAATCTTGTAATTGTTCAGCGCGAACTTGCTTGCGTGCGGATTCATACGGTCCTTTTGCCACTTCACCCGCAACTGCTTTGTCCGCGATTTGCTGGTGAACGAGATAACATGGTAAATATGCGTGGTCACTTCCGATATCCGCCACGATTGAACCTTTTTCAACATATGAAGCGACACGTGTTAATCGCTCTGAGAGACGTTGTGCGTTCAACGAAATCCTCTCCTTTCTTCTATAAACAAGATTGTACCATAGACACGAAAAAACGGGTTGCAGAAGGTGAATGAGATGAGCGGCGGTTCGATCTATTTGTCTATTGGGGGATTGGTGGTGTCTATTCGCGTTCCAGCATGTTCTATTCGCGTTCAGCGGTGTTCTATTCGCTTAACACAACATAACAGTCCTAGAGCATGAAAAAACCCTTATCCAAATCGGATAAGGGTTTCGGCTTATTTAAGAGTTAAAATATATTCTGCCATTTGTGCAGCTTGATCTTCAGGTAGTAAACCGGCAGGCATGCCCGATCCTTTACCATTTACGATTGTTTCAGTAATTTCTTCCTTAGATAAAGAAGTACCTGCTAAAGCAGGACCAACTCCACCTTTAAGATCTCCACCGTGACAAGAAATACATTTCCCTTTTGCCATCTCAGCATCGAACTCTTCAGTTTCTGCTTTTTCGCCGCCCTCAGCGCCTTCTTCATGTCCAGCAGCAATTTCTTCTTTTTTCTCAGCGCCTTGAATTGATAAGAAGAAGATAAGGCCAATACCAAATGCCATAATTAAAATGAAAGGAACTATTGGATTTTTTTGCATCATGTAACCTCCTTTTTTCGTTCATTCTTTTTCTAAAATAGAATCAGTCAACACTGTTATTGTACTGCATTCTATCTAAAACGAAAAGTCTTATCTCGGAAGTTTTCACGGATTGTGATAAATTCGACAATTTAGCGAAATTTAGCAACCGATTAAACGTGCAATAACCATTCGTTGCACTTCAGATGTACCTTCACCAATTTCACACAATTTGGCGTCGCGCATATAACGCTCGACTTCATATTCTTTCATATATCCATAACCACCGTGAATTTGAACGGCTTGATCCGCAATTTGCATCGCGATTTCTGATGCATATAATTTACACATTGATGCTTCTTTTGAGAATGGACGGCCTTGATCTTTCAACCATGCAGCTTTATAGACCATCGTTCGAGCCAATTCAATCTTCATGGCCATATCAGCCAATTTGAATTGCGTAATCTGGAATTCGGATAATGGTTTGCCAAATTGTTTTCGTTCTTTAGAATAACGAAGAGCACGATCAAACGCCGCTTGAGCAATTCCTACTGCCATTGCTCCAATACCGATACGACCACCATCAAGAGTCACTAAAAACTGACGGAATCCTTCTCCACGCTTACCTAATAAGTTTTCTTTTGGAACTCTTACATTCTCTAAAACTAGTTCTGTTGTATTTGAAGCATTTAAGCCCATTTTTTCGTAGTTATCAATAACTGTGAAACCTTCTGCATCCGTTGGCACGATAATCGCACTGATTTCTTTCTTGCCATTTACTTCTCCGGTAATTGCAGTAATTGCCAAGTGTTTCGCATAGCTAGCGTTCGTAATATATACTTTGCTGCCATTAATAACGAAATCGTCACCATCTTCAACGGCACGTGTTTGCGTTCCGCCGGCATCAGAGCCAGCATTTGGTTCAGTTAACCCGAATGCACCAAAAGATTCACCTGTGCAGATCGGTGTTAAATATTTATGTTTTTGCTCTTCAGTACCAAACAAATTAAGAGGTGCCCCACCTAACGAAATATGAGCTGAATAAGTAATTCCAGTAGATGCACATGCTCGACTCAGTTCTTCCGTTACGATAGCAAAACTGATTGTATCTGCGCCCGCGCCACCATATTCTTCAGAAAACGGTAAGCCCATCATCCCCATGTCGGCTAACTGTTTAAAAATTTCTTTTGGAAAAGCTTTTGTACGATCACGTTCTATCGCGCCAGGTGCTACGACTTTATCCGCAAACTCTTTCATTGTTTTGCGAATCATCTGATGTTCTTGCGATAAATCAAAATTCACTACATTCAACCCCTTTTAATTTTAAAACGCTTTCATTTTTCATTATATCTGAAATATTCTAACATTCACAACTATTATTCTTTTATTAAAAAAAGAGAACAAAAAAAGATGCTCACGGGTGTGAGCATCTTTTGGGAAGTCTATTCTAAAAAGTCTTTTAGTCGTTTACTTCTTGAAGGATGACGCAATTTGCGTAAAGCTTTCGCTTCAATTTGACGAATACGTTCGCGTGTTACGCCAAATACTTTACCTACTTCTTCAAGCGTGCGTGTACGGCCGTCATCAAGACCAAAACGTAATCGCAATACATTCTCTTCACGATCAGTTAAAGTGTCTAAAACGTCCTCTAACTGCTCTTTTAATAATTCATATGCCGCGTGATCAGATGGAGATTGTGCATCAGAGTCTTCAATGAAGTCTCCTAAGTGGGAATCATCTTCTTCCCCAATAGGTGTTTCTAGTGAAACAGGCTCTTGTGCAATCTTCAGAATCTCACGTACTTTCTCAGCTGGCAATTCCATTTCTTCCCCGATTTCTTCAGGAGAAGGTTCGCGACCTAAGTCTTGAAGCAATTGACGCTGAACACGAATTAATTTGTTAATCGTCTCGACCATATGAACTGGAATACGAATCGTACGTGCTTGGTCAGCAATTGCACGTGTAATTGCTTGTCGGATCCACCATGTAGCATAAGTACTGAATTTGAACCCTTTACGGAAATCAAATTTTTCCACCGCTTTAATAAGACCCATATTTCCTTCCTGAATCAAATCCAGGAACAGCATTCCACGACCAACGTAACGCTTGGCAATACTTACAACAAGGCGCAAGTTCGCTTCAGCTAAACGCTTTTTCGCTTCTTCATCGCCAGCTTCAATACGTTTTGCCAAGGCAATTTCTTCATCTGCAGAAAGTAAATCTACTCGACCGATTTCTTTTAAGTACATACGCACAGGATCATTGATTTTAACGCCCGGTGGTACACTTAAATCGTTCAAATCGAATGTTTCTTCTTCTTGCCCTTTTTTCATCAACTTTTCCAAGTCTTCTTCATCGCCGTCTTTACGACCAAGTTCCACGCCTTGTGCTTCCAGCTGTTCGATAAATTCTTCGATTTGATCGGATTCCAACTCAAATACGGATAATTTTTCAGCTATATCAGCAAAAGTTAGCTCCCCCGATTTTTTACCTAATTCGAGTAGAGATTTTTTTGCTTCTTCTAATGTGACTTCATTTTCTACCTCTTTTGAACGTTCAGACTTGTCCGCCATAAGTCTTCCTCCTTTAAAAACCAATCAATTTACATCGTTGATAACGATTTTTTCAAATCGATTATTTGTTTTGCAAGCTCTAAAGCACGTTTCATATCCTGAAGTTTTTCTGCTTCTTTGGATTCGTGCATTTTCGTTTGTATTTGAAGCTCGATTCGGTGTTTATTTATTTGTCGTAAGCAGTCCGAGACTTCTTCAATAGCATGCTCTGGGTCCCGTTCTGTTAACGTTGCTTCCATAACCAATTTTCGTAGTTCTGTGTCTTCTAGAATTTCTAGAAAACGATGTGTATCAGCTTGAGGATAGGTGTCGTAGAAACCTATAAGTCGAACAAATATTGCCTCGTAAGGATCGTGGATGAATACATGAAGGCCATGATCTTGGTGTAAACGATCGACTATATCGACTTGATGTAGCATATGCGCGAGCAACAATTTTTCAGCCCTGTCAATCGCTTGGACGCGCTTTCGACTTACGGGAGCGTTTTGGGCAACTGGAGGAGCCTGTTGTCTCGAGTTTTGTTTAAGGTTCTTACCTTCAATCTTTCGAAATTGCTGATAAATTGCATCTTCCGAAATATTGGTTTCTTTGGCTAATTGCCGAATATATAAATCGCGTTCAACCGGTGAAGAATTCCCGACAAAATGTTCCAGAACTTCTTGCACGTATTGTAACGTGTCATTTTCAAATTGAAAGTTTTTATTACGTCTTGCGACCATCATCATAAAAGCTAAATAAGCATGAGGTCGTTCAATGATTTGTTTTTCAAATGCCTCAGCACCATTTTTTTGAACAAAGTCATCAGGATCCATCTGATCGGGCAGGATGGCAATTTCAGTTTTCACTTTATTCTCCATTAACAGCTGTGCAGCACGTTTTGCAGCTTCTAATCCTGCGCCATCCCCATCGTAACAAAGTATCACAGTGTCGGATAATCGCTTCAGTTTATGGATATGTTCTTTCGTAAGCGAAGTGCCCATAGTGGCTACAGTATTCATAATACCCGCTTTTGCCGCTGCCATAACATCCATAAAACCTTCCATGACAATCACTTTATGTTTTTTACGGATTATCGGACGTGCAACATCCAAATTGTACAAAACTTTGCTTTTTTGAAATATCGGTGACTCAGGACTGTTCATGTACTTAGCATCTTGAGTTTCAGTTGTTAACACACGTCCTGAGAATGCAATGACATGTCCCGCTTCATCACGAACCGGAAACATGATCCGTTCTCTGAATCGATCAAAGTATTCATTTTTATTTTCTTTTTGAATGAGAAGACCACTTTGTGCCATTTCGGCTAGATTGAATCCTTTACGTTCGAGTAACGTTGTTAAGGCATCCCAATTTGGAAGTGACCACCCAATTCTATATTGTTCAATAAGCTCTCTGGAAAATCCTCTTTCTTCTAAATAATGAAGAGCTTTTTCACCTTCTTCTGTATTTAGAAGCAAGTGATGATAATAATTCATTGCAAACGTGTGCGCTTCTTTCATTCGTGTTTCTTCTTTGGACACCGTTTTGGTCTCGCCATTTTGTGGTTCAATCTCAACATCGATCCCGATACGAGACCCTAACTTACTGACGGCTTCTTGAAAGGAAAGATTGTCTATATCCATTACAAAGGTAATGGCATTTCCTCCGGCACCACATCCAAAACAATGAAAAATTTGTTTGTCTTGTGAAACTGAGAATGACGGTGTTTGTTCTCCATGAAAAGGACAAAGTCCAAACCAGTTACGTCCACGCTTTGTCAATTGGACATATTCACTAATGACATCAACAACATCATTACTCGTGCGAATATGTTCGATTGTTTCTTCAGGAATTCGTTGCATGTTGTCTTCACCATCTTTTAACGGGCTAAATATTGAATTCGAGAGATTTGATGAAAATCCTGCAAGTTTCGACAAAATAATAAAAAAACACATATTACTCCCTTTGAAGAGGGTAATAATGTTATTTTTCTATAGTGATTTTCAAAAATCAAAATTATTGAAATCTTGACAAATCTTACAAAATGACAACTCTTATTAAATATTTTTACCACAATTTTTTATTATAAAACGTTTTTCTTGAAAAATCTATAAAAAATTATTATTCCAAAAGAAAAAACCTTCCCAAAAGAGATGGTTTTCACTTACTGGATTTTGTTTAAGATGACATTTGCCGTTTCTTCGACTGCTCGATTCGTGACATCAATCACGTGACAGCCAATTCGGGAAACAACTTTTTCAAAATGGACGATTTCTTGTTTAATACGTTCCAATTTTGCATAGCTTGCATCATCATTCAAACCTAAAGCGATTAATCGTTCTTTGCGAATTGAGTTGAGCTTATCTGGTGAAATAACAAGTCCGAAACATTTTTCCGGATCAACTTTGAATAATTCTTCTGGAGGTTCCACTTCAGGCACTAAAGGAACATTCGCCACTTTATATCGTTTGTGTGCTAAATACTGAGATAATGGGGTCTTTGATGTACGTGAAACGCCAACTAGAACGATATCTGCCATTAGTAAACCACGTGGGTCACGCCCATCATCATATTTGACAGCAAACTCGATTGCTTCAATTTTTTTAAAATAATCATCATCCAATTTACGAACCAGACCTGGTTCTTCAAAAGGAATCTCATTCAAGTCAAGTTCCAACATGTCCATTAGTGGACCCATTAAATCGATGGATCTCACACTATGTTTTGCACATTCCATCTGTATACTATAACGCATCTTTTTTTGGACGAGCGTATATAAAATCATCGCCTGCTGCATTTGAGCAAGATGAACAATCTCTTTCACATGATCAAGTGTTTCAATATGTGGGAAACGTTTTAAGGATGTGTCCTGTAAACCAGGTCTAAACTGACTTACCGCCGCTTTCGCAACTAACTCCCCTGTTTCACCAACTGAATCCGAAACAATAAATATTTGCAGCTTTTTCATGGTTTCCATCACCTCACAAATCGTGATTTTCCGCTAATGACAGAAAAGCACCTGTAATGTTTGTTTTCGTCAAACGCCCAATCACTTCGTAGCCATCTGGATGTTGTTTTACAATTGGTAAAGCATCAATCTGTTTATCAATCAGTTTTTTCGCCGCATGGAACAATGAATCGTGTTTAAAACAAAATGTAATATTCGGCATCCTCGTCATGATGATATGTACGGGGATTTTGTTCAAATCCTGTTGACCTAAACTCGTTCTAAGTAAATCTTTTCGAGATAATACTCCTGTTAAATAAGCATTTTTGTCGACGACAAAAAGCGTTCCGACATCTTCCAAGAACATGTGACAAATGGCATCATATACTGTCATATCTTCAGCCACTACAATAGGGATTGATTGGAAATCTCGAACCTTCATATTCATCATGCTATCAGAAACAGCTTGACCAGTTTTTTTGCCTGAATAGAAATATCCTACTCGAGGTCTTGCATCCAAAAACCCCGACATGGTTAATATAGCTAAATCCGGTCGAAGTGTAGATCTTGTTAAATGCAGACGTTCTGCAATTTGTTCTCCTGTAATCGGACCATTTTCTTTTACAATTTGCAAAATGTCCTCTTGACGTTTGTTGAGTTCGATCGGACTCACCGCCTCAAAAAGTGTTATACTCAATGTTCAATATTATATACTAATTAAGCAGGCTAATCTAGTACCCAGCTTAAGTGGCATTATTAAATTGTGTATGCTACAATATAGTCAATTATATAGACGAAGATAGGAAAATAAGTATTGTTCACATTAGCGAGCAGAGACAGTGAAAGTCTGCAAGGAACAAGAAAAGGCGTCCTGGAGTCATGTTAATGAAAGTGGATTGCGTAAAGCAATCAACTGGGGTGGAACCGCGGGTATAATGCACTCGTCCCCGGACATTTATTGTCCGGGGACGAGTGCTATTTTTATTTTTGGAGGGATTGTTATGACAATCACAATGGAAAACGTAGTAAGTTTAGCAAAACACAGAGGGTTTGTATTCCCTGGCTCTGATATCTACGGAGGCTTAGCCAATACTTGGGATTACGGTCCACTTGGAATTGAATTGAAAAACAATGTTAAAAAAGCATGGTGGCGCAAATTCGTTCAAGAATCTCCATACAATGTTGGTCTTGACGCTGCTATCTTAATGAACCCTAAAGTATGGTCAGCATCAGGTCATATCGGTAACTTCAATGACCCAATGATCGACTGTAAGAAATGTAAAGCGCGTCACCGTGCAGACAAATTAATTGAAGATGCACTTGAAGCTAAAGGGATCGAAATGATCGTTGATGGCCTTCCATTCGAAAAAATGGAAGAGTTAATTAGCGAACATGCAATTACATGTCCAGATTGTGGTGCTCAAGAATTTACGAACATCCGTCAGTTCAATTTAATGTTCAAAACTTCTCAAGGTGTGACTGAATCTTCATCAAATGATATTTACTTACGTCCTGAAACTGCACAAGGTATTTTTGTGAACTTTAAAAACGTTCAACGCTCAATGCGTAAAAAAATGCCGTTTGGGATTGCTCAGATCGGTAAGAGTTTCCGTAACGAAATCACGCCTGGTAACTTCACTTTCCGTACGCGTGAATTTGAGCAAATGGAGCTTGAATTCTTCTGTAAGCCAGGTGAAGATTTGGAATGGTTTACTTTCTGGCGCGATTATTGTAAAAACTGGTTATTGAACTTAGGTTTAAACGAAGAAAACATGCGTTTACGTGATCACGATAAAGAAGAACTTTCACATTATGCTTCGGCTACAACAGATGTGGAATATAAATTCCCATTCGGCTGGGGCGAGCTTTGGGGTATTGCAGACCGCACAGACTTCGATTTAAAACGCCATATGGAACATTCAGGTGAAGATTTCAACTACATCGACCCAATCACGAACGAACGTTATGTACCGTACTGTATCGAGCCATCATTGGGGGCAGACCGTGTCACACTGGCATTCTTATGTGACGCTTATACTGAAGAGGCTCTTGAAGGTGATGATAAACGCACAGTACTTCGTTTTCACCCTGCCTTAGCTCCAGTAAAAGCAGCTATTTTACCATTATCAAAAAAATTAGCTGAAGGTGCTGGTGAAGTGTTTACTGATTTGAGTAAATCATTCATGGTCGATTATGATGAGTCTCAATCCATTGGTAAACGCTACCGTCGACAAGATGAAATTGGTACACCGTTCTGTATCACTTATGACTTTGATTCAGTTGAAGATGGTCAAGTAACCGTTCGTCACCGCGATTCAATGGAACAAGTACGTATGCCGATCGTTGATGTTAAAGCTTATATTGAAAAGCACTTAGAATTTTAAGCTCTTCGATTGTGAAGGCTCACAGCTCTACAAGAGCATTATGAATTAGAGAATAGTTAAGGGAGGGAGATGTGATTTCGTTCACACCTCCCTTCCTTTTTACTAGGTTATATTTTTCGTTTTATTAGGAAGAAGGACTCCACCTGGCATTAGTCAATGACTGATGGCTTAACCCTTCCCATGATAATGGTATTATAATAATTTCCGTCAGATAGCAATTTATCTTTTCTTAATATACCTTCCACTTCAAACCCGAATTTCTTATAAAGCTCGATGGCTTTTTCATTGGTTTCGAGAACATTTAATGTTATCTTCTTAATTTCTTGTGTGTCTGCCCAATGAATTGATTGTTGTAAAAGATTTTTTCCGATACCATATCCCCAAAATTCCTTTAATACACAGACACCAAATTCTACTTTATGCGAACTTCTTCTTAAATTGCTTCCTTCACATCTGGAAAAACCGACAATTTTATGATTAACTTCAGCAACTAAAAACAGGTTATTAATACTTTCTGTATCATCTTTAATAATCTGTTTAAAGCCTGATTCATTTATGTATGCCTCGCCTTTTTCTCTATCTAAGTTTTCCGTTTCACCATCTACCTGCAACCTGACTTCGGACAGGCTGTTGGCATCTTTCTCGCTTGCTGATCTAATCTTATATTGTAAGTCATGAATCTTGAATTTGATTTGGTTAACTTTCATACCCTCTCAATCCCCCCTCATCAATGCACTCTGATATGTAAAAATTAATCGCCCGCATTATTGTTAATGGAAATAAAACACACTTAGGAATTCCCTAAGCGTGTCGTTTATTTATTCGTCACAAATGATTGCTGGTATTGATTCGAGACCACGAAATCATCTTCCATTAGCACATACGGATGTCTTTCCAACAACATATTTTTTATATATTCTGGCATTCTATTAGCTTCGTATGCACAAATTAATGGAAACGACAGCTCATTTACTGCTTCGTCGATAATTTTCTCAAAATCTTCTATTAGATGTAGCGGCTCTTCCATGGTAGCCCACTCAACATGTGCCCATGATCGGAAAGTCAGTTTATTTTCCAAATAGGGCTCTATCATTTTACTAAAGTAAGCCGTAATTGCAGGAGGATGATAACTGCCACTTGAACAATAGAAATCAAAGCTGTTTACATAATGTAGAAACTCCAGTTGACCTATAGATAACCGTGTGACTAGTTCCTTTTGAATTATTGGATAAAGACGGGAATTTTCAATTAAAATAACGTAATCTCCCGCAGCAATACCAGTTTCAATAAAATCCAAAACCTGTTTTATATAATTCTCCTGTTCAGTAAACGAATACAACACATGAACATTTCGTTGGTCCTCAAACATTTGATTCATTTTGTTTTTCATTTAGTCATCCCTTTGCTTGCGTATCTCTCCATTATACTAAATTAATATGAGTAGAGAAATAAGAAAAAATTGATAATTCTTCCAATTATCAATCTTTTCCAGCTGAATTAGTTCCACAAATTGAAATCGAAACGTTCTCTTCCATTCATTTTAATCGTCTTACCTAGCAGTCTGTTTCAATTCAGCGTTGCTCAGTTCATTGTGCAGTCTATGTGAATTTTTAGTTAGAACATTAATTTCAACATAAAAAAACCGCCTTACTGTCCTTCATCAGGATCAGTAGACGGATTTTCTTTTTTGGGGAAATATTGAGGTGAGCGATCGAGTTGGTCAATGAATGACCTTGACTTCAATCGAATACCTGTTTGTTCTTCATAAATGGTCCTGACAATTTTCTTAATAAAAGTTTTAGTTTCTTTTTTTAAGGTCAATTTCCCAACTTGCTCAATCGGTACAGTATAAAAAGTCCGAATGAGTTTCACTTGAGCAGGCGTTAATCGAATGATATAACGATCCACGGCAAAACACCGATGACATAAAAAACCGATTTGCTGGAAAGAGAAAGCAAATTCTCCATCTGTCGCTCCACAATTGGCACATTGATGCAATGTTGGGTAAATGCCGGTGACTGGCAACATCTTCCACTCAACGAACAATGCAATCGCTTCTGGGTCATATTCTTCTGAGATAGCATGCAGCGCTTGTTGTAGCAAATTGAAAATAGCTGGTTGAGCCGTACGGTCTTCTACCGCACGATCAATTAATTCCACCACAAAACTGGCGTACGCAGTTGCTTCGATATCCTCACGAATATGACGATACGATTCCATCTGCTCTCCTTGCTGCATAGTTCCCATTCCCCGCCCTTGTTGGACCAGGAATGAACCATGGGTGAAGGGCTGCGTGATCGCTGCGAGTCTACTTGCTGGTTTTTTAGCCCCTCTTGCCATCGCGGTGACCTTGCCACCTTCTCGCGAATAAATGGTGACTATTTTATTGGATTCCCCGTAATCTTGCGTTTTTAAGACAATGCCTTCAATTCGATTCAGCAACTGCCCCCACGTCCCTTATTAATATTCGTCGTCGCGGAAACCGAAATCACGTAAATGGACTTGTTTATTACGCCAGTCTTTTTGGACTTTTACCCATAGTTCTAGGAATACTTTGCTTCCAAGCAACATTTCGATATCTTTACGGGCACGCATCCCGACTTCTTTAAGAAGGGCCCCTTTTTTACCAATAACGATTCCTTTTTGTGAGTCGCGTTCTACCATAATAGTCGCTGTCACTCGAATTTTATCACTATCTTCATCTCTTTTTATTTTCTCAATTACGACTGCAATTGAATGTGGAATTTCTTCGTGTGTTAAATGAAGTACTTTTTCACGAATCAACTCAGAGATAATAAAACGCTCTGGATGGTCTGTTACTTGATCGGCAGGGTAATATTGTGGTCCTTCTGGCAAGTGCTCAGTCAGGACTTTCAGTAACCCCTCGATATTGATGCCTTCAAGAGCAGAAATCGGTAAAACATCCGCGAAATCAAATTCATTTCTGAACGATTCTGTTACGCTCAACAACTTGTCTGGATGGATTAAATCGATTTTATTCATCACCAAAAAGACTGGTGTTTCATTGCCTTTAAGCATATCTAAAATATAACGATCTTGTTTCCCAATACGATCCGTAGAATCAACCATCAACAGAATCGCATCGACTTCACGTAATGTGTTTTTTGCAACTTTCAGCATAAAATCCCCTAGTTTATGTCTAGGTTCATTTATACCAGGAGTATCAATGAAAATAAGTTGTTCTGTGTTCGTCGTTAAAACACCTTGAACTTTATTTCTTGTCGTTTGTGGCTTGTCACTCATAATCGCAATTTTTTGCCCAATTACGCGGTTCAAGAATGTTGATTTTCCAGCGTTTGGACGACCAATGATTGAAATGAATCCCGATTTGAACCCTTTATTTGTTTCCAGCATTCGCTAAATCCTCCGGAGAAAATGCACCTGGTAACAATTCAGCAACAGTCGTTTCCTGTAAATCACCTTTTAAGTTAATCAGATAAACAGGCATGTTTGGCTCACAGAACTCGGCAATCACTTGACGGCAAGCTCCACACGGCGATACAGGGCCCTCTGTGTCAGCTACGACTGCTAGTGAAGCAAAATCGCGAATACCCTCAGAAACCGCTTTAAAGATTGCTGTGCGCTCAGCACAGTTGGTCATGCCAAATGATGCATTTTCAATGTTACAGCCGTGGAATATTTTGCCTTCTTTCGTTAATAAAGCAGCGCCTACTTTAAATTTAGAATATGGTACGTACGCGTTTTCGCGTGCGATTTTTGATTCTTCCATCACTTGTAATTTATCCACTATTTAAACACCTCAATTAATAATTTCCATCCACTTAGGTAAAAAGATGAGTATTCCGATTATAGCACTTGCACAGGCAAATACAAGGACTGCAGCGGCGCTCATGTCTTTTGCAAGCTTAGCTAAAACATGAATATCCGGAGAAGCCAGATCAACCACTCTTTCCAAAGCAGAATTGACTAATTCAAGACTCAACATACCTGAAATACATAAAATCAATACAATCCATTCAATTGTTGATAAATGACTAAAGCTACCCGTTAAAATCACGACAATTGTGGCGAGTAAATGAAATCGAAAATTCCGCTCATTTTTACTGGCGTGAATGAGTCCAGCAAATGCAAATTTAAATGAAGAAATGAAATTATTGTTTTTCATTCACGTCGCAATCCAAAGGACTGTAAAATCGCCTCTTGCTTTTCTGTCATTTCTTTTTCTTCATCCACTTCCATATGATCATAACCAAGCAAATGAAGGAAACCATGGATTGCTAAAAATCCCAATTCCCTTTCTTCACTGTGACCGTAATCGGCTGCCTGTTCCTTTGCACGTTCAACTGAAATGATGATATCACCTAGCATACGTGGTACACCTTCCACTTCAATTGCCATTTCCCCTTCGCCTAATTCTTCCATAGCAAATGATATGACGTCTGTCGGCACATTTTTCCCTCGATATTCATGGTTGATTTGTTGAATCTCTTCATTGTTCACGAATGTTACGGATAACTCGCTGCCTGATTCAATTCCTTCAGCCTGAGCGGCGTGATGTAACATTTTTTCAATCATTTCCAGGTTTTCCGTTGATAACGATTCTGTTTGGTCGATTAAATCTAATGTTAAATGCATATGTGTGCTCCTTTATTGGGGGTATTCAATTCGAGAATGGAAAATACCATTCAACGTTTCACACAAAACGCGTTCCACGGTTTTGAGTTCTCTTAATGTTAAATCGCATTCATCGAATTGCCCATCATGTAATCGGTCTTTAATTATGGAATGGACGATTTCCTGTATTTTTTCTGCTGTTGGATGCTTCATGGAACGGACTGCCGCTTCCACACTATCTGCAATGGAAATAATGGCCGTCTCTTTTTTCTGAGGTTTAGGACCTGCATAACGATAATCTCTTTCATTGACAGATTGCCCTTCCTCTTTTGCCTTATAGTAAAAATATTTCAATAAACTGGTGCCATGATGTTGTTCCGCAATATCAATGATTTCTTTCGGCATTTTGTGTTTTTGCAGTAATTTCGCTCCATCACTTCCGTGGGATAATATGATATCCCGACTTGTTTCTGGGGGCAATGAGTCATGAGGGTTGGCGTGACTCATTTGATTTTCAATGAAAAATCCAGGGCGTTTTGTTTTTCCGATATCATGATAGTAACACCCGACTCGTGCTAGTAAGCCATCAGCCCCAATGGATTCACAGGCTGCATCAGCCAAATTTGCGACCATCACACTATGATGATAGGTTCCTGGAGTTTCCGTTAAGATTTTTTTCAACAATGGATGATTCGGATTCGATAGCTCAATCAGTTTCATCGTGGAAATTAAACCGAAAGCTGATTCAAAGAATGGCAACATTCCGATGGTCAAAGCACCGGATAAAAGACCTGATGTAATAGCGGCAATGCCGTAAAACAACAATTCGCTGACTCCATAGTCTGATTGGGTCATTAATAAATAGAAAGCCATAAAAACAAAATTGACAACCGCTACGCTTAAACTCGTTTGCAGTAAGTGTGACCGTTTTTCCGCTCCTTGAATCACGTATAGACCAGCAAGTCCACCAAACAAAAGATAAAGAGCGATCTCCATTTGAAGAACGACGGAATAACCTTCTTGGAATACGATTCCTGCAATTGCTGCAGTTAAAAAAGCCATCAAAACGGCAAAGCGTTCATTAATCAATGAACGCACAAGCATTGGAGCTAATGCGGTTGGGAAAAGAAAAGCGATTGAAACATCAAAGTTATCCGAAACTAAACTAATTAATTTCATCCCGATAACCGACATAATTAAAATCAGCATGACCACAAGAAGGGCACGTTGCCTTTCTTCTTTACTGGCACGCCATTTTGTCATTTGAATATGTAGTAGCCACATACAAAGCGAAATAAAAAGAATAAGTCCGAGAATTGGTTTCATTGAAGATTGATTGGTAAGCATTCCTAGAAGTTTTAGTTGGCGAAACACTTCCCGATCGATAATCTGGCCTTCCTGAACAATTACTTGTCCTTGGAGAATCCGGGTTGGCTCAATACTTGCTCTGGCCTGTTCAATTCGTGCTTCGGTTAATTCTTCATTTAATGTTTCATTTTCATTAATGCTATATCGGCCAATTAATACCGCTGTTGGCAACACACTCTCCGGTATTTCCAAATTTCCGCGGATGCGTCTTTCGATTTCATTTTTAGCATTGGCCACTTGCTCCGAACGTATCGGTTTACTCATAATATCGCGGATGGAAGCAGTGAGAGAATCTCTTAAATTGATTAAAGATTCATTATCCAATAAGAGTAATGAAACCAAAGCGCCATCTGTAAAGCGAATTCCTTCGCCATCTGTTTCCAGTACATTGAGATTTTCCTTCAAGTCATTTACTTGCTTTTCTATCGGAGCTAACGATTCAACTGACTCTGCTTTTTCTTCCAAAACATAATCAATTACTGACGTAACAATCGCTGCACGATTTTCGCCAATTTCTTCGGAAAATTGGTAAACACTTGTAACTTCTGAAGCGGCTCTTTGACGCTCTTCTTCCGTTTTCACAGGATCTTCAACCGTTTTGATAGAACGAATTGTATCGTTTGATAAATGAAACTCTTTTATATCATATTTTTCGGGTCTGACTCCATTTATGAGTAGTAAAAAAAGGAGTAAACCTGTTAAAACAATCGTTAAAACTGTAAATGTTCGGTAGCCCACTAGTGACTGCATTTTCTTAACCCAGCTGTCCACTGCATCACCCCATCTTCTACCTACTATCATATCAAGAATTTTCTATCATTACACCGACTATTGTAAAAGATTCAAGAAATACAATACATCGAAGCTAATCACTCAATGTAAGATTACTTGTTTAATATAGTTTTTCTAAGGTTATTTTTTTTATGTTTTGTGGTGGATTGGTTAGTTGCTCCAAAACCAGTGAAAGTTGCTCTCAAATTTGAAAAGTTGCTCCAAAAACAATGAAAGTTCCTCCTATTTTGGAAAAGTTGCTCCAAAACTCTAAAGTTTCAAAAAGAGCATACTCATATTTTCAGCTGACTTGACTAGAGTGTGATGAGGGAGAACTGCAAGCATGTGGTATTCAAACTAAAAGGTGGCCCATACGAAATTTGAGTCTACTGATGTAAATTAAACAACAGAAAATATTAACAAGAGCTAAAGTAAAAAAAACAGCAGCCTTATTCCGGCTGCTGTTCTTCGTATGCATGGATAATTTTTGCGACAAGAGGATGACGTACAACGTCTCCTTGTTCGAGCATTTGGAAGTGAATGCCACTGACATTGTGCAAAATTTTCTCGGCTACTTTCAAGCCGGATTCTGCACCTCGCGGTAAATCGATTTGCGTTTTGTCGCCAGTGATCACCATCTTCGAGCCGAAGCCCAATCGTGTTAAAAACATCTTCATTTGAGCTTTTGTCGTATTTTGAGCTTCATCCAAAATGACAAATGCATCATCTAGTGTACGTCCACGCATATAAGCGAGAGGCGCAATTTCAATCGTTCCTCTTTCCAAAAAGCGCGTAGTTTGTTCTGTTCCGAGCACATCATGAAGAGCATCGTATAAAGGACGTAAATAAGGATCTACTTTCTCTTTCAAATCCCCTGGTAAGAATCCTAAGCTCTCGCCTGCTTCAACAGCAGGGCGGGTCAAGATAATGCGTTTAACATGACCATTTTTTAATGCTTGAGTGGCAAGCACGACTGCCAAATAGGTTTTCCCGGTACCCGCAGGTCCAATACAAAACACCAGATCTTTATGGCGAATGGCATGAATGTATTCACGTTGACCGATTGTTTTAGCACGAATCGCTTTCCCTTTTACATTACGCGCAATTTCTTCATCGTACAATTCTGCGAAATATTCTAAAGTTCCAGCAGTACTCATTTCAATAGCCGTACTTACGTCACGTTGATTAATATTTATTCCTTTTTTTATAACTTTTAATAGTTGTTCGATCAGTTGTTTAGCAACCGCACGCTTTTCGACATCCCCTACAAGACGAATCGCTTCGCCTCTGGTGATCACTTGAACGCCCAGCTCTTGTTCAATTAATTTCATATTGCCATCAGAAATTCCTAGCAGTAAGATGGCTTCATTTGGATCTTGAACGTGTAATTCCGTATATAGTTCTTCCTGCATTCTCAGTCTCCTTGATGTATAGGTCTTTTACCTGCAATATTATCATTCATGTAATACAGTACTTTCCCTTTTACTGTATCATTTGACCAGGTCATGTGTAAAACTTTTTCATCCTTAATCTTTCCATTTGATGACAAACTGGATGCTGTTCTCATTCTTAACATGGGCAAAAATGCTTCTTTAATCCACTGTTCATTTACAGTCACTGAAGATTTTTCAACAATTGTATTACGCTCTACCCGGAAAACACTTTTGAATATTTCAATCAGATGTTCTACACTTTGCTCTTTTTTGAAAGCTTTCCATGGCTTAGACACTTGTAGAATTTTCACTTCTTCGGATACGAACTTATCATAGATAATTTTTGTTGGTAATTGAAAAGACATTTCAAGCCAATAGTCGGCAAACACTTGCCCCTCTGCCCCAACAATTAAATTTTTATTTCCTTGTTTCAGTATCCCCGTTACTAACATATCTCCTTTTTTTACCGTTTCATGTAATGGTATCAAACGCTCTCCTGAGCGGAGATCATAATGGGTAATGACGCCTTTACGCAGAGCCACCAAATTCGAAGGTGCGGTTTCATCTACTTGATCACGGATAATCACAGGAGCGGGAACAGAAGTAATATGCATTTTTGCTCCGATACGTTTAATATGAATCCAGGAAAGATCGTGATTGTTTGCTAAAATAACTTGGCGAATTTCAGAATCCGGGACCAGTGATTTCAAGCTCTTTCTTTCGATTACATTTAATTCATGTAGTTCCTGTTCGAGTTTCACTTGCCGTTCATCTGATTCATCTTCAATTGATATTTGCCATAAAAATAAAGAACAGATATATGGAACTAAAATGAATCCAAACAATCCTGCGAGCACTGACCAATGAAATTGAAGTACGCTTGAATGATCTGGTCGAGAGAAATGGATTGATATTCTGTACTTCTTTCTGATTTTACGGACCTTCGGAATATCTTTTTCATAAATCATAAAAGTAGTTCCTGATTTATTTGTAGATAATTTTATTATGTAAACTTTATTTAGCTTTAAAGCTTGAAGAAATGAGTATGTTTGATCATGGGGCTTTAATTGACAAGTGATTTTTCGACGGCTTTCTAAAGATGCCATTAGACCATATCCAATTTTCGTAGTTCCAGTTTGGTTAAATCTCGAACACTGATTGTGACTTCATCTTCATTCATGGTGGAAATAATCGTTTCGCCTGATTCTATGGTCAAAGCAAATCCTTGTCCCTTTAACTGACATGAATGAGGACTGAGTGACAATAATTCAAAGGGTCCATTCACACGAATAGATTGAAAGTCATCAATATGGATAAATGGGGTCAATTGCAGATGATTGTTTAACAATAAAAGACCTCCTTTCCATCAGCATATGCTGACAGATTGGAGGTCATGAGTTAACGCTTCGATTTTGGAGGAGCTAAAATCTCAGAAAAAACAATCGCTTGAAGCAGTTCCTTTTCTGAAGACGGTACCAGTGAAATTGAATCAGAAGATGTCGTTCTGATGTCTTCTTTTGACTGGTGCAAGGAAAGTCTTCCTGGACGAGCAGCTAATGTTGGAGCTGTTTTCGCTTTTTCCTTAACCGGCAAAACAGTTTCTTTCACTTGCTTCAATTGCTGGATCACTTCAGGTTTTGTTGCTGTTCGGGTCTGTCTTTCAGAGATTTGTTTTTGCACATCTCCATATATTTCTTTCGCATAATCTTCAAGCTTTTTCATGGATTGTTGATTTGGCGATTGAGGCAGAAATGGTTTTGTTTTCCCACCATCATCACTTGCATTTTTCCGTTTGAAAATCGCACTAATAACAAATGCAAGAATCGCAAAAATGATTGGTTCCACTGTCGAATCCCTCCTTAAAGGGCTACTGATTCAGGTTAATCTTTAGTTAGATCAGTTTTAGATTTATCGCCACCCATTTTACTGATTGAATCGCGCATGCTTGTATCTGCTTGTAGATTTTTATAATTCATATAATCCATAACTCCGATATTTCCTTCACGTAAAGCCTCTGCCATAGCTAAAGGAATCTCTGCTTCTGCTCCAACTACTTTTGCACGCATTTCCTGAACTTTGGCAATCATTTCTTGTTCAGTAGCTACAGCCATTGCGCGACGTTCTTCAGCCTTAGCTTGCGCAATTTTCTTGTCAGCTTCCGCTTGCTCTGTTTGAAGTTCGGCACCAATGTTTTTACCGATATCAACGTCCGCGATATCAATGGATAAAATCTCAAAAGCCGTACCAGAATCAAGACCTTTTGATAATACAGTTTGAGAAATCATATCTGGGTTTTCAAGAACTCTTTTATGATTTTCACTAGAACCAATTGTTGAGATAATCCCTTCACCTACACGGGCTACAATTGTTTCTTCACCCGCACCACCAACTAGACGATCGATATTAGCACGAACAGTAATACGTGCTTTTGCTTTCACTTCAATACCATTCATAGCTACACCGGCAATAAACGGCGTTTCAATCACTTTCGGGTTAACAGACATTTGAACGGCTTCCAGTACATCACGGCCTGCAAGGTCAATTGCTGCTGCACGTTCGAATGGCAAATCAATATTTGCTCTATGAGCGGCGATTAATGCATTTACAACTCGGTCAACATTACCACCCGCTAAATAGTGACTTTCTAGTTGATTAATTGAGACGGTAAGTCCTGCTTTATGAGCTTTAATTAATGGATTGACTATGCGTTGTGGAATAACTCGTCGTAATCTCATCCCCACTAATGTAAATATGCTGATGCGTACACCAGCTGCCAATGCCGAGATCCATAACGCAATAGGTACAAACGTCATGAATATAGCCAGTAGTATGAATGCGGCTATAATGGCAATGATAATGCCGATTGTGCTTCCAGTAATTCCTTCAATCATGCTTCATTCTCCTCTTCTTTGACTTCCCGGACAACTGTACGGGAGCCTTCAACTTTGATAATTTTTACAACTTTATTTGCATCCACGTAACCACCTTCAGTGACTGCATCGATTCTTTCACCATCCAGCATAATTGTTCCAGAAGGACGGAGTGGTGTCATGCTTACAGCCATTCTACCTAATAATTCATACCGGTTGACGTTAGAAACATAACCATGTTCTGTATCCGTGGCATCTTTCAAAATAATTTTATTGAACAGCTTGAGGTTCTTTCCAAAAAATTTCATAAGTATCACCATTCCTACAATTGCGACAATCAATGCGATCAACACGGCAATTCCCATGTGGAACACATTTCCCCCCGCAAGAAGTATACTACCGATAATTAATGCTGCCCCTATAATACCTGCAACCGCACCAGGGAGGAACAGCTCAGCTATTATAAACCCGACTCCAATGACAAATAGAATAATGGATTCATAACCTGCCAACCCCGCAACCATATGACCGAAAAAGAATAGTCCAATCGCAGTCAATCCCATTGTTCCAGCCACACCAAATCCAGGTGAATATAATTCAACAACCAATCCTAAACTTGCGATCGATAAAAGAATGGGAACAATAATTGGATCCGTAACAAAGCGCGCTACTTTCTCAGCAAAAGTTTCATTTACTGAAGTAACATTAGCTTTATTCAGCTCCAATTCCTTCAATAATTCCTCGAATGAAGCAACAGTTCCCTCAGAATAGCCAACTTCTTCAGCTTCAGTAGCTGACAACGTTAGAAGTTTCCCTTCTCCCGCACGGTATTCTGGTAAGTCTATAGATTCATCTGCCATCGCCAAAGCGTAGAGAGGATCACGGTCGGATGATTCCGCTGCTGTTTTCATCGATGTCAACCAAGCACTATTGGCCTTCTCTTCCGCAGCGTTCCCCGCTCCATCTATTACTTTTGCAGCTCCGATACGTCCGCTTGGCACCATGTAAATTTCATCTGCATGCAAGGCAATAAAAGCACCGGCTGATAACGCATTTTGATTGATAAATGCGACCGTTTTCAATGGCGTTTCATCCATTAACTTCGCGATGTTTTCAGCAGAATCCACAAATCCACCAGGCGTATTGATGTCTAAAATCACAACATCAGCATCTGCTTCTTCTGCTTCTTCAAAAGCACGTTGCAAAAAGGCATAAAGACCTTTTTCCACTTCATCCGTTATAGGAATCCGGTAAATTTCCGATGCGTTGACGGGCAAGCTAGGCAAGATTAATAGAATGGAAATGAAAAGCAGTAAATACCCACTTACGAACCGCGTCCACCTCATAACGCCCCTCCTTATCTATGTAACAATTCGGCTTTCTATAGTATGTACGGATGAACAGGAAAAAAGATTCATAAAGAAAAAAATAATGTGGAAAAATAGCAGGGCATTGAGTGATAGTTTTAAAGTTTGTGACTTAGTGTGAAATTGCGAAGATTTATAAGTGAGTTATGATCAAGTGCATTTGTCTTTCCGTCCCGAGGAAGATTCCATCCAGTCAAAAATAATTTTCATCCACTTTCAACGTTCCGTCCATTCAATGTAAGTCGTATAAAACATACGTCTCCTCATATTAGAGGGAAAATAAAATAAGCCGAGAAATCCGTAGATTTCTCGGCTTACATATGGAATTTCTTTAGTCATCAAGTAGTACGTGTTATGAACGTAGGGATTAAAGGAATTGATCACTAACGTTTACGCGCAACTTCTGATTTCTTTTTACGCTTTACGCTTTGTACCCATGAAAATCGCGATTCAAGATTACGTAAAGATTAAATTAGAATTTACGCTTACGCGCAGCTTCTGATTTCTTTTTACGCTTTACACTTGGTTTTTCATAAAACTCGCGTTTTCTTACCTCTTGTATTGTTCCACTTTTAGAAACAGTACGTTTGAAGCGGCGAAGAGCATCTTCAAGCGATTCGTTTTTGCGAACGACAGTTTTTGACATCTCTCTTTCCCTCCCTCCGAACACACGTCAATACATAACCTAGTGTTATGTACTCCAAAATTATATCGTATCATATCATTTTGGTCAATACGTTCTCGATAATTAATAGTCTGAGTTAGAAGTTAACCCTTGAATGATCTGAACTCCTGAGCTTGCACCAATACGTGTAGCCCCTGCTTCGATCATTTTTTGAACATCTTCCAAGCTACGAACGCCGCCAGATGCTTTCACACCAAGGTCTGGTCCAACTACTTCGCGCATCAATGCAACATCTTCAAATGTTGCTCCACCTGTAGAAAAACCAGTAGATGTTTTAACGAAATCAGCTCCAGCGTCTTTAGACAATTGGCTTGCAACTTTAATTTCTTCTTTAGTTAGCAAACAAGTTTCTAAAATTACTTTCACAATTGCTTTCCCTTTAGCAGCATTAACTACTGCTTCTACGTCGCGTTTTACTAAATCAAGGTCTTGAGATTTCAAAGCGCCCACATTCAATACCATATCAATTTCACCAGCACCGTTATTGATTGCATCCGTTGTTTCAAATGCTTTCGTTTCAGGTGTAGATGCACCAAGTGGGAAACCGATTACTGTACAAACTTTTACAGGAGTTCCTGTTAAAAGTTCAGCAGATGTTTTTACCCAAGTTGGATTTACACAAACAGATGCAAATGTGTATTCTTTTGCTTCTGCACAAAGTTTTTCCACTTGCTCTTTAGTAGCTTCAGGTTTTAATAATGTATGATCGATCATTGACGCAATATTTGTAGTCAAAATGGTTTCACCCTTTCGGAAGTTGTCCGTACCTCTTCATTTTACCATGATAGTCATTGCTTTTCACTAAAAATCACATAAAGTTGGCATAAAGCCAATTGTGAAATGGTCTTTTCGCGAATTTGGAGATGCTATTCGCGCTAATTACTGCATTATTCGCGTTAAAAACGATTCTACATTAAAAGAAACACATCTCCACAGATAATTTCCTATTCGCAATAAAAATCCAGTACACCGAAATGTACTGGATTTTTTTGATGACGAAGTCTTTGACCGGTTCGATCAATCGCGCTAATCCACGGATTTAGCATAACCAAGATTTAATCTTCTCATTCAAATTCATATGAAATGGCAGATAGTACATACAAAGGAGCAGTTTCCGCTCTCAAAATACGCGGCCCTAATGAAATGGATTGGAATCCCCGCTCCATTAATGCTTGTATTTCAGTTCGGGACAATCCCCCTTCTGGTCCAAATACAACACAGATAGAATGCTGACCATTCATTTTTGATAATATTTCAGCAAAACGAGTTCTTTTTTCCAGCTTCGCGTCTTCTTCATCTGCAACGAAACATACATCGTATTTCTCAGTTATCTGAAGTAATTGCTTAAAAGTCACAATATCTTGAATGCTCGGAACTACATTCCGGTGAGATTGTTCTGCGGCTTCTTTTGCAATTTTTTGTAGACGTTGCTGTTTTTTACTGCCTTTTTGAGCGTCCCATTTCACAATAGAACGTTCCGCTTCGAACAGAATGAGTTCATGCATCCCAAGTTCCGTTGCTTTTTGCGTAATCAAATCCAATTTTTCACCTTTTGGTAAGCCACAACAGATTGTTACTTGGATAGACAGCTCGTTTGAGCGCAACGCATCCAATGATTTTTTCACCCGGACATCCTGTCCATCGAAACGTTCAATTGTTGCTTCATAAGCCTGCCCTTCAGAAACAATAATGATGGATTGGCCTTCTTGCATACGCATAACTTTTTGAATATGTTTGGCATCCTCACCAGATATGACAGCCATTTCATCAACAAATGGTTCTTGAATAAAGTATCTTTGCATCGATCCTTTATTCCTTCACTGGTTTCTTAGAAATGATTGTTACCCAGTCTTCCATCATCATGACTTCTTGAATCGTAAAGCCAGCCGCTTCAAGTGACTGCTTTACATCGTCTTTTTTCGCTCCGATGATTCCTGAAGTAATGTACAATCCGCCTTCTTTGACGACCTTGAATGCATCTTGAGTAAAGGACATGATGATTTCAGCTAAAATATTCGCCACAACAACATCAGATGGCTCTTTGACAGTATCCAGTAAGTTGCCATGGACTACATCTGTCGTTTTTTGAACTTTGTTCAGTTTGACATTGATTTTAGCAGAACGCACAGCTACTTCATCCAAATCAAGTGCATGCACATGTTTTGCTCCAAGCAAAGCTGCACCGATTGCCAAGACACCCGAGCCAGTGCCGATATCTGTAACATAGTCACCAGGTTTTACGGTCTTCTCAAGTGCTTGAAGACACATGACGGTTGTCGGATGAGTTCCTGTACCGAATGCCATTCCCGGATCCAGTTCAATAATCAATTCATCTGTTGAAACCGGTTCGTATGTTTCCCAAGTAGGCACAATCGTAAAGCGTTCCGAAATTTTCACTGGATGATAGTATTTCTTCCATGCAGTTGCCCATTCTTCTTCGTTGACCTCACTAATTTTCACAACGTTTTCGCCAATGTTGATATCGTAATTGATCAGGTTATTGATCGCGAGCTTCACTTCTTCGACTGTTTCACCTAAAAAACTTGTAACAGGTAAATAAGCTTTCAGAATTACTCCTTCTGTCGGGAAATCATTTGGATTCAAAGCATAAATTTCACCGAATCGATCCTCTCGTTCTCGTGCGAACTCTTCTGAATCCTCAATGACAACACCGCTTGCTCCTGCTTCGTGCAAGATATTCGAAACTGCTTCTACCGCTTCATGCGTCGTATGAATGGATAGCTCTGACCACTTCACCTGCGTCAACTCCTTAGTCACCTTTTATCGTGCGTTTGATTTTATCAAATAATGAACTGCTTTGTTCTTCAGGGATGTCGCCACTGATTTCAGCAAAATCTCTTAACAGTTGTTTTTGTTTCTCAGTTAATTTAGATGGCGTCATCACTTTCACTACTACGTGTTGATCACCGATTCCGTAACCATGAACGTTCTTCACGCCTTTTCCTTTTAAGCGGAAAGTCGTACCTGATTGTGTTCCGGCTGGAATTTTTAATTTCACTTTACCGTTTACTGTTGGCACTTCAATTTCATCGCCCAAAGATGCTTGAGGGAAAGTTAATTTCAATTCGAAATAAATGTCATCTCCGTCACGTTCAAAGCGATCATGAGGTCTAACGCGGAACACTACATATAAATCGCCAGCTGGTCCGCCATTTTTGCCTGGCTCCCCTTGTCCGGAAACTCGCAATTGTTGACCATCATCAACACCAGCAGGAATTGTGACTTTAATTTTCTTGCGTTTTTTCACACTGCCTTGACCATGACAAGTTGAACATTTATCTTTAATTAACTTACCTGTACCTTGACAGTGATGACACGCACGGCGATTCACCATACGTCCGAAAGGTGTATCTTGGGTCACATTTAACTGGCCAGTTCCTTGACAGTGATGACAAGTCTCAGGTGATGTACCTGGTTTCGCACCATTTCCGTGACAAGTATCACACGTTTCTTCTTTTGGAATTTCAATTTCAGTCTCTTTGCCGAAGACAGCTTCTTCAAAATCGATGGTCATTGAATACTGTAGATCATCGCCTTTACGCGGGGCATTTGGGTCACGACGACGTGATCCTCCACCACCAAAGAATGAACTGAAAATGTCATCGAATCCGAATCCGTCTCCACCGCCTCCGAATCCACCAAATCCTTGATTAGGGCCAGCATGACCGAACTGATCATATTGAGCTTTTTTCTGATCATCGCTCAACACTTCATATGCTTCTGTTATTTCTTTGAATTTATCGACTGCATCCGCCTCTTTGTTAATGTCGGGATGGAATTGTTTCGACAATTTTCGATACGCTTTTTTTATCTCTTCTTTTGAAGCACTTTTTGTTAATCCAAGTACCTCATAGTAATCTCGTTTATTCATTCGTCACACTCCTGATCAAACTTTCATAAAAAACTGCATTTTCAGTGTATTTGTCGCAACCATTCGAGCTATTAGTTGTCGTTTTTTCTCAAAAAAATATGACAACATATTGCGGGATAGCATCTATTGTAACACGCGTTTATCCGCAATGCCAAAGACATTGAAAAAGCCAAAGTCGGTATTCCAGACTTTGACTTTTTCGGTTGTAAGGAAGGGAAGAGAGTATATTCCTCCTCTTCAAATTCTTACTGTCTAGCTCGCTAGGTTGGCCGCACCTAAGCTTCAAGCCCTCATTCGAAAACGGAGTTTCCGATTCGGACTTTCCAGCGCCGGTATCGGCCATGTTCACCTAGCTCCGCTTTTCTTATTTATCGTCGTTTACTTCTTCGAATTCAGCGTCTACGACACCATCATCTTTTTTAGTACCTTCAGCGCCTTCTGCTCCTTGAGCTTCAGCAGCAGCTTGTTCGTACATTTTCATAGTCAATGCTTGAACGATTTCATTCAGCTTGTCTTTTTTCGTGCGAATTTCTTCTAAGTTGCCAGCTTCTAGAGCCGCTTTTAACTCGTCTTTTGCATCTTCAGCTTGTTTCTTCTCTTCTTCAGAAACTTTGCCTTCTAAGTCTTTTAATGTTTTTTCAGTCATGAAGACCATTTGATCTGCTTCATTTTTCAATTCAGCTTCTTCTTTACGCGCTTTATCCGCTTCAGCATTTGCTTCCGCTTCTTTCACCATACGATCGATTTCTTCGTCAGTTAAAGCTGTATTTGATTGAATCGTGATATTTTGTTCTTTTTGAGTTCCCAAGTCTTTCGCTTTAACTGTTACGATACCATTTTTATCGATATCGAAAGTAACTTCGATTTGAGGTACGCCACGTGGTGCTGGTGGAATATCAGCCAATTGGAAACGACCTAAAGTTTTGTTGTCAGTTGCCATTGGACGCTCACCTTGTAAAACATGAATGTCTACAGCTGGTTGATTATCTGCTGCTGTCGAGAATGTTTGTGATTTAGATGTTGGAATTGTTGTGTTACGTTCGATTAACTTCGTGAACACGCTACCCATTGTTTCGATACCAAGTGATAGTGGAGTTACGTCTAGAAGTACTACGTCTTTAACGTCTCCAGTCAATACGCCACCTTGAACAGCAGCACCCATTGCTACTACTTCATCCGGGTTAACGCCACGATGTGGTTCTTTGCCTGTTTCTTTTTTGATTGCTTCTTGTACCGCTGGGATACGAGTAGATCCACCAACTAAAATAACTTTGTCGATTTGTGAAGGTGAAAGGCCAGCATCTTTTAATGCTTGACGAGTTGGTACCATTGTACGTTCTACTAAAGAAGCAGTTAATTCGTCAAATTTCGTGCGGCTTAAAGTTATTTCTAAGTGAAGAGGACCTGCTTCGCCAGCCGTGATGAATGGCAATGAAACTTGAGTAGAAGTTACACCAGAAAGATCTTTTTTCGCTTTTTCTGCTGCATCTTTCAATCGTTGTGTAGCCATTTTATCTTTAGATAAATCAATGCCGTTTTCTTTTTTGAACTCAGCAACGAAATAATCCATTAATAATTGGTCAAAGTCATCTCCACCAAGACGGTTGTCACCAGCAGTTGAACGCACTTCGAATACGCCATCGCCTAATTCAAGGATCGATACGTCAAACGTACCACCACCAAGGTCATAAACTAAAATTGTTTGATCTTGATCCATTTTATCCAAACCGTAAGCAAGTGCTGCGGCAGTTGGTTCGTTAATAATACGCTCTACTTCTAAACCAGCGATACGGCCAGCATCTTTAGTTGCTTGACGCTCTGCATCATTAAAGTAAGCAGGTACTGTAATAACAGCTTTTGTTACTTTTTCACCTAAGTAATCTTCTGCATAACCTTTTAGGTATTGAAGAATCATTGCAGAAACTTCTTGAGGTGTATATTCTTTATCTTCAGCTTTCACTTTATGGTCTGTACCCATATGACGTTTAACTGATTGAATTGTATTTGGGTTTGTGATTGATTGACGTTTCGCTACTTCCCCAACTTGGCGTTCGCCATTTTTAAATGCTACAACCGATGGAGTTGTACGGTTACCTTCTGGATTTGGAATTACTTTTGGTTCTCCACCCTCAAGAACTGCCACACATGAATTTGTTGTACCTAAGTCAATACCGATAATTTTACTCATTCTATTATTCCTCCTAGATGTTTGAAAGTTAGGTTATTCGTTCACTTTTACCATAGTAGGTCGAAGTACGCGATCTTTGTACTTGTACCCTTTTTGCAACTCTTGTAACACGATGCCAGATTCTTTTGAGTCGTCCGAATCCGTCATAACTGCTTGGTGTAAATTAGGATCAAACTCAACGCCTTCTGCTTCAATTACTTGCAATCCTTCTTTTTCAGTAGCTTCAACCAATGTCTTGTAGACCATTTCTAAGCCTTTACGCAATGATTGTGATTCTTCCGAAGCTGATTCAACTTGCATCGCGCGCTCGAAGTTATCAAGTACTGGCAATAAGTTTGAAAGCAAGTTCTGTGCTTTATATTTATCCGCAGCTTCACGGTCTAAATGTGCTCGACGTTTAAAGTTTTCGTAGTCTGCACGCAAACGCAAATGACGGTTTGTTTCTTCATCCAATTGTTTTTGTAACAATTCGAGCTCATTTGGCTCGTCACTGTTTGTTTCCTGGTTTGCTAGTTCTTCTTCAACACCAGTTGCTTGTTCAGAAGGTTCCACGGTTTCTTGTTCCGTGTTTGAGACAACTTCTTTTTCTTCAGATTGCGACACGTTTATTTCCTCCTTCTTTATCGTGAGCCACGCAGAATGCGTGTGAGTTCACGAGACAAATCCCCACTCATCACATCCAATAAAGTGACGACTCGTCGATAATCCATTCTTGTTGGGCCAATAATAGCAATGGAGCCCATTTGTTCTTCCCCAATGGTGTAAGATGCTGTGATCACACTGCAGTCTTCCATTTCCATCAAGTTATTTTCAGAACCAATTCGAATATGAATACCCGCTTGGTTCGGCGAAAACAGAGATGAAATTTGATTTGCCTGATCCATCATTGTAATTAAACCCCGTGCCTTATGAAGGTCACTGAATTCTGGATGATGAAGCAGTTTCGATTTGCCGCCATAGAATACTTTTTCTTCATGTGGGCTTGAGATAGCAGCGCCAAATGAAGCCATGAGTTCACCGTAACGACCAATATGCTGTTTTAATAAAGCGGCCGTTTCTTTTTCTAGCACACGTTGAAGTTCATGCAAGTGAACACCGGTCAGCTGTTCATTTAAAATGTTTACCATCTTCTCAATATCAGATGCTGTCAGCCCTTGAGGCAATTGGAACAATCGATTTTCTACATGACCTGAATCAGTAATAATAATTGCGACTGCCGAATCATTTGTTAAAGGAACGATTGAGAATCGTTTAACTCGGTGTTTGCGTACATCAGGTCCCAGCAAAATCGACGTATAGCTCGTCAGTTCGGACAAAATCATGGCCGTTTTCTGAATGACTTGTTCCGTCTCTGTAATTCTTTCGTGGAAGACAGATTGAATTTGCTGCATGTCATCTGAAGATGCAAGTTGAGGCGTAAGCAAATGATCAACATAAAATCGATACCCTTTTTCAGAAGGAATTCGACCAGACGACGTATGCGTTTTTTCCAAATAACCTAAATCTTCTAAATCAGCCATGTCATTTCGAATCGTAGCAGGACTGAACGGCACTTCTTCTTTTTTAGATAGTTGCCTTGATCCCACAGGTTGAGCAGTCTGAATAAAGTCATCAACTGTTACTTGCAGTATTAGCAATTGTCGGTTCGTTAACATGATTATCACCTCTGTTAGCACTCATCACTTGTGAGTGCTAATACTCATACATAAATTATCAAATCCGTTGACTAAAGTCAACGGATACGATTATTTATTCCATTAAAAAAGATTGGAAAATTTCATTTCCGATAAATCTTCCTTTTCGAGTTAAAGCGACACACTCATGAGTATCAATTATTGAGCCAGTATCCATATGTTTGGATATTACTTGTCCATACATTTCTTCCAGTGATTTGCCGAATTTATCTTGAAACAGTTTTTTATCAATTCCTGACACTTTTCGTAAGCCCAAAAACATTTCTTCTTCCATACGTTCAACAGCTGTCACTTCGTGTGTAGAATTTATCGGGAACTCACCACTTAATAGTGCGTCCATATATTTTTTGATCGGACCGATATTTGCATATCGATTTCCTAAAGCATAACCATGAGCCCCTGCCCCAAATCCTGCGTATTCTACATTGTCCCAATATAAGTTGTTATGTTTTGAATGGAACCCCGGCTTTGCAAAATTACTGATTTCATATTGTTGAGTACCTTTTGATTCCATAGCATCCATCAATACCCCATACATATCAGCTTCTAGATCTTCACCTGGTAAAATCAGCTTGCCTTTAGTCATTAAATTATAAAAAACGGTCTTTGGTTCTACAATCAATGAATAGGCGGAGTAATGCGGCAAATCCAGTTCTAAAGCTTTTTGCAAAGTAAAATTCCACTGATCCATCGTTTGGCCAGGTAAACCATACATTAAGTCAATGCTAATATTCGTGAAGCCAATGTCTTTCGCCATCTGAATCGTTTTATATACATGTTCGTTAGAATGCGTCCGGCCCAATCGGCTTAATATATCCGCATCAAAACTTTGGACACCCAAACTAAGACGATTAATTCCGTTGTTTTTCATGACCACTAATTTATCATGGGTCAATTCATCCGGATTTGCTTCAGAAGTAAATTCCTGTACATACTGCATCGGTAAATACTGTTTAATCAGCTCGAACAATCTTTCTAATTGGTCCGCACTTAATGCGGTTGGCGTTCCACCACCTAGAAAGATGGTTTCCATATGTAAATGTTCTTTATATTTTTCAGCAAACATCTTCATTTCCATCCCGAGCGTCTCTATGTACTCGTCGACGGGTTGATTTTTAAAGAATACTTTATTGAAATCACAGTAGTGACATATTTGATGACAAAAAGGAATGTGAATATAAGCTCCTTTAATCATGGCATTTCCTTCTTTCTTATAGAAAAAGGAGGCCAACTAGTAGCCTCCATTAACAACCATATTTTAATCAATCTTCATCCATTTTCAGTACAGCCATGAACGCTTCTTGAGGCACTTCAACTGAACCTACTTGTTTCATACGTTTCTTACCTTCTTTTTGTTTATCAAGAAGTTTACGTTTACGAGAAATATCTCCACCGTAACATTTAGCAAGAACGTTTTTACGGATGGCACTGATTGTCGAACGTGCGACAATTTTTTGTCCGATTGCTGCTTGTATCGGCACTTCAAATTGTTGTCTAGGAATTAATTTCTTTAATTTCTCAACAATAATTTTTCCGCGTTCGTAAGCAAAGTCATTGTGCACGATAAAGCTTAAAGCATCCACTTGTTCTGCGTTCAATAGGATATCCATCTTCACAAGTTTCGAAGGTTTGTATCCGATCAACTCATAATCAAATGACGCATAACCTTTCGTCCCTGATTTCAATTGATCAAAGAAATCGTAAACAACTTCAGATAATGGCACTTCATAAATGATACTTACACGCGTTTTGTCGATGTAATCCATCGTCATGAAATTACCGCGTTTCTTTTGACAAAGTTCCATAACCACACCAACAAAATCGTTCGGCACCATGATGGTAGCTTTTACGTAAGGTTCTTCAATACGGTCGATTTTTTGTGGATCCGGCATCATTGACGGGTTGTCCACTTTTTTAATCTGACCATCTGTCATATGAACATCATAAATTACACTTGGAGCAGTCGTAATCAAATCAATATTGAATTCGCGCTCTAAACGTTCTTGAATGATTTCCATATGTAGAAGACCAAGGAATCCACAACGATAGCCAAATCCAAGCGCTTGAGAAGACTCGGGTTCGAATTGTAACGCTGCATCATTCAACTCCAGTTTTTCCAAAGCATCGCGTAAGTCATTGTATTTTGACGTGTCAATTGGGTACAAACCACAGTACACCATCGGATTCAAACGACGGTAACCAGGTAAGGATTCAGTAGCAGGATTTGCAACATGTGTGATTGTATCCCCTACACGTGTATCTCCAACATTTTTGATTGATGCTGTTAGGAAACCTACGTCTCCTACAGTCAATTCGTCACGAAGTGTTGCCTTAGGCGTAAACACACCCGCTTCAATCACTTCAAATTCTTTTCCGGTTGCCATCATGAGGATTTTGTCCCCAGGGCGGACCGTTCCTTCCATTACGCGTATATAAGCTACTACACCACGGTAAGGATCATAAAGGGAATCAAAAATAAGTGCTTTTAAAGGTGCCTCAGGGTCTCCAGTTGGAGCGGGCACTTTAGCAACGATTTGTTCCAGGATTTCTTCAATCCCAATTCCAGCTTTTGCGGAAGCAAGAACTGCTTCAGAAGCATCAAGACCGATAACTTCTTCAATTTCTCCGCGAACGCGTTCTGGATCAGCTGCCGGTAAATCAATTTTATTGATGACCGGTAAAATTTCAAGTTCATTGTCCAACGCTAAATAAACGTTAGCCAACGTCTGCGCTTCGATTCCTTGCGCAGCGTCTACAACGAGAATTGCCCCTTCACAGGCAGCCAAACTTCGGGATACTTCATATGTGAAATCGACGTGTCCCGGTGTATCAATTAAATGGAACGTGTAATCTTCGCCATCTTTTGCGCGATAGTTCAGTTGAACAGCATTCAACTTGATTGTAATCCCACGTTCACGTTCTAAATCCATTGAATCGAGAAGTTGAGCTTTCATTTCTCTTGAAGTCAATGCTTTTGTTTGTTCTAAAATTCGATCGGCTAAAGTTGATTTACCGTGATCGATATGGGCGATAATTGAAAAATTTCGGATATTCTGTTGACGTTTGTTACGTTCTTCTCGATTCATGCAATGTCCACTCCTAATTAAACTATCTAGAATTATAGCAGTGAACAAGTCTTTCTTCAATGTTAGGTTTCAGACGTCTCCTCAAAGAAGTTGGAAATTGCCTTTGTCAGGATGGCAATGGTCCGATTGATTTCTTCTTCCGTATTCTCAATTCCACCCAGTTCAACCAAAAGTGAGCGGCTTGAAAGATCTTGATTATAAACCCCATTCCCAGTATCTCTGGTTTTTTGCAATACACCCTTGGAGATTTCTGGAACCATTCCATTCACTTCATTGGAAATTGCTTTTGCAAAGGCTTCATTCAATTTGTAGTTTGCATGTTCAGCTCCTACAACAAACGACATTCTTGCATATGTCGTCCCGTTAAACTGTGTTGTTGTCTTTTCGCGTTTGATGGAATCACGATGAATATCTAATAGAACATCATAGTGATTGTCGGCTAATTGCTTTTGCAAATATGGTCGGATTTTTGTATAGGCGCCGGTAATTTGCATACGATTCATATTGTCAAATTCCAGCACATCGACCGTATCGCCATTCAAACTGAAATGTTGGACGACAAGGTCACCTACATTTGATATGTTGGCGGTAGGGTGATAATTAACTTCTTTCAGACCTAATTTCTTTTCAACGATCGGCTGATACGATTCCTGAATATGTGTGAAATACAACAAAACATTAATGGGATTAGCTGTTGGATTCACTGTGATTTCTTTTGTCGGTTCATTTGTGATTTCTTTCGTTACATTTGCTGCGTACGCTACTGGTTGAGTTTCAACCTTTTCAGTTGCATTGCTTCCAAAGGCGAGCATGGGGAGTTTAATCATTAATATTGGCATTAAAAATAAAAATAGATAGAAACTCATGACTTTCTGCAATGTTTTGCGCATTGTTCACCCCTCCTCCTACAACTTACGTAGGACTAGAGTCGGTTAGAACTAAAAATATCCTCTTGAAGCCACTTCATAACACCAGCTTGAATCATGTCTGCGTGCCTTACCACCCATGTATCAGTTTCTTTTGGTGTTACAAATAATTGTTGATGATGAGGAGGCAATACTTCTTGTAAGAGCGCTCGGATTTCATCGCTCGACCAGCCTGCCCATTCACCGAAAATCGGTTTAATGGCTTCAACATTGACGGGTTCATCTGTGCTTCTCAACCAAGATCCCACAGATAGTGCAGAAGAAGGTTTCGTGGTTTCCCCAATTTGGGCAGAAATCACTTTGAATACCGTCTCAATTGCGTCAACAACTAGCACCGGCGCATCTACAACCATTGGTACACCGATTGCAGTGACAGGAACACCCAACGATTCGTGTGAGATTTCACTACGTGCATTCCCGACACCTGAACCAGGATGAATCCCGGTATTGGTCAACTGAATGGTTTTACAGAGGCGGTCTTGATTTCTAGCTGCCAGCGCATCAATAATCAAAATTAAATCCGGTTTGACATGCTCTGCAATCGCTTTGACAAACTCACCTGTTTCCAGACCAGTTTGACCTGTTACTCCTGGTGCATAAAAAACGACTTGTCCTGTTTCGAATGGAAAATGAAACATTTCTTCATGGAAACGGTCAATGGCTAAAGGACCAATTGCATCCGGCGTAATCGTCCGATTACCCAACCCAATAATAAGAACTTTGGATTGTGCAGTAAAATTCAGTTGCTTATGAATATCTTCCAGTGATTGAATAAATTGTTGTTCTAGTTCCTTGAAACCTTCGTCGTCTTCAGCTGTCAATGTGGGGACCGATAACGTAATATACGTCCCTGCTTTTTTACCAATCGACGTTGCCCCTTCTTCATCGGTTTCAATATGGGTTATATGAACACGGCCTTTGCGTTCTTCATTCATTTGAATTCCTGGCGTTTCATACAATGTATCTTTCTCTTTTTCTGTTCGATGCTGAACCACTTCGGTTGCTTCATCAATTAAATCCGTCCGCATTAAATTACGTAATTCCATCTAAATCACCTCAAAAAAAGTTTGCCCAAGGTGTCAAGTAAATATTCTTTGCGTGAATCTATTGCAATTTAATTTTTGGTTTGTTAAAATAATGCTTGTTGTATTGATATTACTGATCTAATACTTAAAGCAAATAGCGCCATAAATGCGCAAAAACGCTTAAACTCGAGAATCTCTTTATCTCGGACCTTTTATAGGAGGTGAAAGATATGCCAAACATCAAATCTGCGATCAAACGTGTAAAAACGAATGCTTCTGCTAACGCACAAAACTCTCACACGAAGTCTACAATGCGTACAGCAGTTAAGAAAGCTGAAAATGCTTCTCTTAACAACGAAGAAAACGCAAAAGAACTTTTACAATCTGCTATCAAGCAAGTAGATAAAGCAGCTTCTAAAGGATTAATTCATAAAAACACAGCGGCTCGTAAAAAAGCTCAGTTAATGAAAAAAGCGTAATTATATGAAAGACCAGATTCGATTGCCGAATCTGGTCTTTTTTTGACTTTTACTGGATGCAGAATTTATTTTTCAGACGTGAACGACTATTTTTCAGACGTCATGTCCATTTATTCAGACGTGGACTTCATTTTTTCACACGTCAATGAAATATTCTCAGACGTGAAATTTTATGGAACCTTTTTCAATAAAGCTCAGTTAAACGAGATTGTTGATTTACGTTCCATGCGGACGCTTTCCGCGGGCGGTCCACTAGCCTCTTCATTCGCGATGCTCATTGTGGGGTCTAGTTTAGACACGCTGATTCCGCTGGAGTCGCCGGATTCTACTACAATCATTATAGTAAACAGGGAAATGACTTAACTTACGATTTAGTGATATGAAGCAAAACAGCGAAGACTCCTGCGGGAACAGCGAAGTGCTGAAATCCACTCGGACATTAAGTCCGAGTTAGTTCGGCGCAAGCCCGCGGAAAGCGTAGCTGTTTTGCGGAATATCAACAGCAACATTTAACATAGCCTCCAATAAAAAAAACGGACTTGATTCGCTTTTAATAATGCGATTCAAGTCCATTTATTTATAAACGATTCATTAAAAATAATTCCAGGATACGTTCACGACGGCCGCTGCTGGTTTTCAATTGATAGTCAGCACTTGCAAGTCGATGCAGTACTTCGAGTAATCGTTCTTCCCCTACTTGCTGTCTGCTTTCGACAATCAGTTTGACTCGGTACGGATTGACTTTTAATTGCTTCGCGATTGCCTGCGCATGGTAGCCTTTCTTTTGTAGATAGCGAACATTCGACATGAGGCGAATTTGTGACGCGAGCAATGCAGTCAACATGATCGGTTCTTCTTTTTGACGCAACAAATCATGGTAGACTGACAATGCCGTTGTTGTATCTCCGCGCAGATACGCATTGAGCAACTGGAAAGCATCCTGTTCCAATGTGCGCGTCATCAACAATTCCACGACATCTTTAGTGATTTCGGGTTCTTCCCCAATATAGGTTGCCATCTTATGTAATTCTGACTGAAGTTGGACTAAGTCCTGTCCTACCGTTTCAATCAATCGGGCTATGGCATCTGCCGTCATGCTTTTGTGTTCCTTCGAAACGATTGATTGCACCCAGACGGTTAGATCATTTCCTTCCAATGGTTTCGCTTCCAGTAACAGAGCTTTATCCTTCATCAGTTTTGTCACTTTTTTACGCTCGTCCAATTTTTCATAAGGAGCTATAAAAACTGTGATTGCTGTTTCAGATGGGTGCTGAACCCAATTTTCAAATGATTTTAAATCATGATCTATTTTTTCTTTTCCTTTTTCTGTCGCTTTTAAAAATGAGGCATTTTTGGCGATAATTAATTTACGATCTGTAAAAAACGGGATGGTATCCGCTTCTTCTATTACATGCTGAACGGGCACTTCATCTAAATCAAAGACCAGGACATCCGTTTCCCCGGATTGATTAAGTGATTCTTTCAGACGACGGATCGTTTCGTCGAAAAAGTAATGCTCAGTGCCGACAAGCAAATAAATCGGGCTGAATTCACCGTGTTGAATTTTTTTCCAAATACTTGAGAACATAAAGAACCTCCTCTGACACACCTTCCCTTTCATTATACATGAAATTAAAAACCACAGGTGTTTGAACAAAATGTGTCATTCACTTGAAATCACTGAAAAAAACTTGTTGTTTATGGATTTTTCCGAAGCAATCACTTATAATTAATTTGAATTAGGAGGGGTAGCAATGAACGAATTTGAAAAGAATGTCCAAACCAGACGTAACGATGTGGTTGACTCGGGTATTGGTTTCGTTGTATCTTTTGTTTTCTTTGCAGCGATTTTCACCATTGCGACTGTAATTGACTTCATTACAAAATAAGCAAGAAAAGAGACTTCTCATTTTGAAAGGTCTCTTTTTTTTATGCTTTTTTCGTATGACGTTTGTACAGTCATTATTCGTTTATCATAGCGGACATGTATGGAGCCTACATCAGCAGTCGTTAGCGTTGGCAAATGAAAGTCCTTGAATCTCTCAACCACTTCACTACTTGGATGCCCATAACGGTTGTTTTGACCTGCTGAGAAAATGGTGAGTCTAGGTTGAAGCTTATCTAAAAATGCCTCGGAGCTCGATGTGTTACTGCCATGGTGCCCTGCTTTTAGTAACATGACAAATTGCAATTCTGCATAACTTTTCAGTAAATCCTCTTCTCCATCTTGTTCTAAATCTCCCGTAAACAATGCTGTAAACAAGTCATGTTTTAAATAGAGGACGAGAGAATCATCATTGCCTTCGTACATAGTATCTTGTGGTGATAAATAGGTGAATTGAGAATCACCAATTTGAAAACCATCCCCCGCCATTTTTTCTTTGACCGGAATATTTTTAGTCAATGCTGTTTGTAAAGCTTGTTGCAATGAATTTTCGGCAATAGCTCCAGGCGTTACATGTATTTCTCTTACATTCATTTCCTCCAGTATTTCTTCGGCCCCTTCAACGTGGTCACTATCCGCATGTGTCCATATAAATGTATCAATCGTATGAATGCCCCGTCCTTTCAGAAAAGGCACAATAACTTCCCTTCCCATTTCAAAAGGGCTGCCAGAATGTTTCCAAGCAGCTTGATCAAACCGCAATAATCCTCCTGAATCAATCAAAATGGTTCCTTGACGGTGCGGGAGCTCAATTAGTGTTGCATCTCCTTGACCAACGTTCAGGAACGTTACTTCGATTGCAGAGTCGAAATAAAGTGAACCCTGTATGATGATAACCGGTAAACCTAATGTCAACGCGAGACGTTTAAAAGAGTATTGAAGCTCAAGAACAAAAAATGTACCAAATACACCTGTAAATGCAAGTACCATTTGCCAGTTTGATAATTTGCCGGGATTCCACAACTGATGAGGCAAGGAAGCCAGTTTCAGAATGAAGGTGGTGAGAGCCATTCTTAAAGGTTCATATAGGATGAATAGGAAATCTGCTAAAGACGGGAGGATGAACGTAAATAGAAATAGCACTAGATTAATAGGTAAAATAATGACGGAAAAGAGCGGTACAAACAGAAGATTAACCACAAAAGAGGAAAGAGATATTTCATAAAAGTGATAAAGAAGAATCGGTGCAACCCCGATCTGACAAAGAAATGTAATCCAGAAAGATTGCTTGAACACTGTCGATTGAACTTGTATAAAAGGTGAAGAAAATAGCAATACAGCGGCTGCCACATACGACAATTGAAAGCCAACTTGAAGCAACACTCCTGGCTGCAAATAAATATATAGAAGTAAACTGATGGCAAAAGCGTCCTGTATTGCCAAGCGCATATGAAACTGTCTTGAGAGTAATAGTATTTCTACCACCCCCACCGCCCGCCACACAGATGGAGCTCCCCCTACTAAACTAGCATAGACTGGCAAACAGATCAGCAAACACCACACAGCGACTTCTTTTCGGATTGACAGTCTCAGAAGCGATTGGTAAAAAATAAAGGTCAGGAATGCCACATGCAGTCCTGAAATAGCAAATAAATGTGTGATACCAAGTATTTGATAGGCTCGGCTTTGTTGTGGGTCCACATCATCTCTCGAACCAAGTAAAAGCGCCTTGGTTTCTGCTTGAAGTGAAAGTGGAAAATGAAGTTCAATATGCTTTTCCATTTGAAACCGCTGCTGGGCAATCCAACCGGCTACTCCTTCCGGCTGTGAGACTTGTTTCATTGAGATGATCGACAACATTCCTTCAGCCCCATGGCTTATTAAATAGGTGTGCATATCGAAACCATATTCATGAGCAGGCAACGGCAATTCGGTTTCTTGACCCTTCATCAAGAAAGCTGCACCTGTCAAAGACTGATTCAGAAAAGAGACCTTCTCTTTTTCAGATTCAAAAGAGTAGGTCAAATACCACTTTTCTTTATGCTGATTGACAGCAAATCCTCTTAATTTTGAGCCATTGATTGTATAAGTCGAAGTCCAGGTAAAAATATCTTCGTGAGCAATCTCATCTGGTTTGATCGACATCTTGTCTTGTGCATGCATAAAGAAAAAAACGGCTACAGCTACATAGCTTAATAAAAAAAATATCGTAAATCGATTACGGACAAATAATAAAATAAGTGGTGCATGTATTAAAAGTAGTTGGGTGTAGCCAAAAGCCGCGATTGTTGAAACAATGGCTGAGAAGGCTAAATAAATTAAACGTTGTTGCCAATGGTTTTGCCAAATAACTCATTCACCTGCGCTTCGTATGAAGCCAGTTCTTCTGCAGAAACACCATTTTCCCTTAATTTTTGAAGCATATCCAAATACAGTGTGATTTTCTGGTCGCTTAAGAAATCGATTTTTCGCTCATCAAATGGCACATGCACAACTTCCACATTTGCCTGGGCAAGTAATTGAATCGCATATTCATTGTTTTTATAATCTTTCGCGTAATATAAACGTCGAATTCCTGATTGAATAATTGATTTTGTACATGGAAGGCATGGAAAATGAGTCACATATAAATCAGCTTCATTTGTCGAAATGCCGTATTTTGAACATTGGAGCAAGGCGTTCATTTCCGCATGAATCGTACGGACACAATGGTGATCCACAACATAACAACCCTGATCGATACAATGATCGCCACCTGAAATGGAACCATTATAACCGCCTGCCATGATTCGTTTATCCCGAACGATGGTCGCCCCTACCGCCAGTCTTGTACATGTGCTTCTAAGTGCTAGTAAATGGCTTTGTGCCATAAAGAATTGGTCCCATGTTATTCGCTCCATAAAAACGCCCCCTGATTATAAACTCATATCTAGTTTAGTAGGAACACGTTTCAAACGTCAATTGTATACGATTTTATTTAATCGAAATGAAATCTTTCAGGCTAGCGAATGTCGAATCACCGATTCCAGAAACTTCCTTCAGTTCTTCAATCGTTTTAAAAAGCCCTTTTTCTTCTCTGTAGGAAAGTATGGCCTTCGCCTTTGAAGGACCAATCCCAGGAAGTGTCATTAAGGTCGTTTCATCTGCAGAATTGATGTTGATAATCGTCGATTTTGTTGAAGATGAATCTGGCGTGGACGGAATCGTAATTGGTACTTCCGTTTCTCCGATCAAAGGGACATAAATGACCATTTCATCTATTAATTTCGCAGCTAGATTTAAAGCTTTTTCTTCAGCGGATGGCAAAATACCGCCAGCAAGTTGAATAGCATCCCGTACACGACTTCCTTCAGGCAAAGTATAAACGCCTGGTACAAGGACTTGTCCTTTGATATCGACCACAACCACTTCAGTCATTTTTTTGTCAGGTTCATCTGTTTCATTGTGTTCTTCAGTTGGAATTGGTTTTATGTTGGGGGTTTGAATAGTGTCGAGCGTATTGGCAAGTGGGGGTGCCGGCTCGTTTGAAAATGGTTTAAACAATAAGACAAATAAAATGGTTCCTATAACTGCTAACGCAACTTTATTTGTATGTTTTTTCATCCATGTGGGAATCAGATTGGGTCATCCTTTCCTACAGGGAGCAATTCTTATGGAGTTATCCATACTATAAACGAATTGCTCATTATTGGAAAGTTTTATGTGAATCGGAGTCGAAAATATTATTTAATTGCATGGAAAAAAATTCGTTCACTGTTTTCTTCAGGCGACTGATTCGTCCAGTCTGCAGAAATTTCTATGTTTGAGAATCCTGTTTGCTGTAAGAATGACAAATAATCGCTTATTGCAAACGACCGTTGATAATGACTTTCTTCGAACCGGTCATATGAGTCACTTTTATTTCGCATAAAGAATGTTAAATCATGATAAACAGAGTGAGGTTGCTCGCCTGGCTCTGTGTGCCATATATAGGCAACATTTTCATCTTCATATGTAAATGGACCATCCAAAAATAATTCATCCATTTTATAAACAGAATGTACATCAAAGAATAGTTGTCCACCAACTGCAAGTGATTCATAAATGCCTTTAAACGTTTGCAAAACCTGCTCCTCATCCTCAAGGTAATTCAACGAATCTATCGATAGAACAGCTACATCGATTTCCTCGAACCCGTCCAAATCCGTCATGGAGACATGGAACAATGGAATAGCAAGACCTTGTTTTTGAAAACGGTCAACTGCAATCGCAAGCATTTCCTCGGACAAATCGACTGCTTGAACAAGAAAACCCTGTTCTGCAAATTTCGCAGACAGGACTCCGGTTCCACAACCAATATCTAATAAAGATTTCCCATTCACATTTTCAACACTTGAAACAACCTTATCAACATATTTGTCATAAGGAATATCGGTCATTAAGGCATCATAAATGTGTGCAAATTCTTTATAACTAGACATTACGCTTCTAAGTCTACAGAGATGATTGGTGCATCTCCCCATAAGCGTTCCAAGTTATAAAATGCGCGTTCATCTTTATGGAATACATGTGCAACTACGTCGCCCATATCCACTAATACCCAACGAGCTGCGTCAAAGCCTTCTAATCGTTTCACATCAAAACCTGATTTGCCTGCTTGATCTGCCATTTCTCTTGCAATTGCTTGCACTTGACGGTCAGAATTTGCGTGACAAATAATAAAATAATCGGCCAGCAAAGATACACCTTTCATATTCAATACGACGATATCTTCTGCACGTTTGTCATCTGCTGCTTTATAAGCAACCTCTAATAATGTTGGAACTGTCATTCAGTCATTTTCCTTTCGTGTAACCAAATCATTATAGCAATGAATGGAATCCGGATATACCGGTTGATTTTTTTGCATTAAAAATTGTATCGAACGTTGAACACAAGCTTTCATTAGCTCATTTAATCCTTGTTCATCCTGTTGTCTTAATTCATCGACTCCAGGGAAATTTCGATTCGGTTCTATCATATCTGCACAATAAAGTATTTTTTCAAGTTTTGTCATGTTTGCTCTTCCAGTCGTATGGTAGCAAATCGCATTTAAAACATCTTGATTTGACACACCAAATTCCTGTTGAGCGACGTATGCGCCGACTGGAGCATGCCACAATTCATGATGAAAATTTAAAAGGGTCGGATCCATCTGTTGTTCGACAATGGTTTGTTTCATCCATTCCCTATCTGCAAATTTCACGACATCATGTAAAATAGCCGCAAGTTCAGCATCTTGTTCAGATACGTCATATACTTTCGCCAATCGAATGGCGGTTTCCATTACTCCTAAAGTATGCACAACTCGTTTCTCAGGCATCCGTGTACGTATAGCATTAATCAAATCATCTCTATTCATACAATTTCTCCTGACGAATATAAGTTTGTACATTCTCTGGCAGTAACAATGATACATCTTTTCCTTCTTTGAACCGATTGCGCAGCGTGGTAGAGGACAAATCAATTAACGGTGCATCGATTAATGTCACAGGATAATCAGAACGTTCATCATATCCTGGACGTCGAACACCGATCAATTGGACTTCTTCGACCAGTTCATCAATCTTATACCATTTGTCCAAAGAAGAAATCATATCGGCACCAATCAAAAAACTGAAATGTGTTTGCGGTTCGTGGGATTTCAGTTCATTCATCGTATCAAACGTATACGATAAACCTCCTCTTTCAATCTCAATCGGTTCCACTTGAAAATATGAAAATGGCTCGGTAGCAAGCTTCAACATCTGCAGTCTTTGCTCACCACTTGCCAGTTGCGATGTTTCTTTATGAGGTGGCTTCGCATTCGGCATGAATCGAAGTTCATCGAAATCCAGTGCATGAAACACTTCATTTGCCATGATTAAATGTCCAATATGTGGAGGATTGAAAGTCCCGCCAAAAATGCACACCTTTTTCATCGTTAGCCTCTTGTCGGCAATTCGATTTTTTTGTTGTTTTTAGAAGCTTTGTATAAAACGACCGTCAAGCCGATTAATTGAACAAGTTCCGCTTTTGTTCCTTTTGCCAAAGCTTGCGCCACTTCTTGCTTATCGTCTTCACAGTTTTGCAAAATGCTGATTTTAATCAATTCACGAACTTCTAAAGCCTCTTGAATTTGTTTAAGCATATGTTCATTTACTCCGCCTTTTCCAACTTGGAAAATAGGTGATAAATGATGTGCTTGACTACGTAAAAAACGTTTTTGTTTACCTGTTAACATGTGGACCTCCTAGTGTTTGTTCGACTTGCTCTATCGTTTGTTTCGTATCAGGTTTGCGATTTGTCCACTTTTGAAATGAGAATGCTCCTTGATGTACAAACATCCCAACGCCATTTAAACAACGTGCTCCTCGATCTTTTGCTTCCGCCAAAAAAGGCGTCAATAATGGATTATACACAATATCCGCAACAATTGCTGAAGATGTTACATTTTCAAGCGACATTGGCATGTCGACATCAGATGTTTTCATCCCTGCAGGCGTTGTTTGGATAATGATTTGAAACAGTGCAAGTTGTGATTCAGCCTGTGAAAGTGACAACGCACGATCACCTTCTATATCGTCAATTAATCGTTTGGCAGAATCGATTGTACGGTTGGCACAAGAAATGTGTTTATATCCTTGACTTTTCAGAGCGAATGCAATCCCTCTTGCTGCACCACCGGCACCAATAATTAAAATTGGCAGCTCTTTCAGATTTGTCCCCATCGCCTCTTCTAGCGAATTGACAAAACCGATGCCATCAGTGTTATAACCTGTAAGGGAACCATCCTCTTCCACTACGACCGTATTGACAGCCCCCATCAAGGTAGCTGTCGAATCCATGCGATCCAGTAGAGGGATAATGGTTTCTTTATGTGGAATGGTTACATTCCAACCGCTCGCCCCTAAACATTTAAGTGACTGGACAGCATTCACGAGCCTGTCTCTTTTTACATGCAACGGAATATACGTGGCATCGATTGATAAATCGGCAAACCACTTGCTGTGCATGCTTGGTGACATCGAATGGGAAATGGGATCCCCAATGACTGCATACCATTTTTTCATTTCAGCCGCCCCCTAAATCAATGATGGACGAACTTGAATTTCTACTCCTTTAGGTGCATACGCTGCAATCACGACGTTCGGTTGATTGACAGTAATCCAGCCTAGACCGGAAAACACAATATCCGTCTTCCCTGCTTTAACAGAAAACTCGTGACGAACAAGTGGCGGGAAATCATCTTTGAATTCTGCTGATGGTGGTGCAAGCATTCCACCAAGATGTTCAGCATACAAAGCATCCGCATTTTCAAGTTTCGTACGGTGAATATTTAAGTCATTCGAAATATGAACCGTAAATGACGCTCGTTCACCTTGAATGAAATCAAATCGTGCAAGCCCACCAAGGAATAAAGTTTGTCCTGAATTCAACTGGAAAATTTTAGGTTTAATTTCTTTTTTAGGTGTGATCCATTTTAATTCAGATGAGTCAAGAAAATGCGCCATTTGATGGTGATTGATAATTCCTGGCGTATCAAAAAGTGACTGATCGTCATCTAAAGGAATTTCAATTAAATCAAGTGTTGTACCAGGGAAATGTGATGTTGTGATTACTTCTTTTTCACCTGTCACTTGTTTGATGATACGGTTGATGAACGTCGATTTTCCGACATTTGTACAACCAACTACATATGCATTCTTGCCATCACGAAGACGATCGATCGCTTCCATTGCCTCTACCATGCCTGTCCCTTTATGGGCACTGACTAACATGACATCTACTGGTTTCAATCCTAACTTCTTCGCTTCCTGTTGTAACCACTGGATAACGCGATGTTTCTTCACTGATTTAGGCAATAAATCCACTTTGTTCGCCACAAGTAAAATTGGATTGTTCCCAACAAAGCGGTGCAAACCTGGCAACCAGCTCCCATTGAAATCGAAAATATCAACGATTTTCACGATCAAACCTTGTTCATTGCCAAGACTGTTCAAGATACGAAGGAAATCATCATCTGTTAAAGAAACAGGTTGCAATTCGTTATAATTTTTCAGACGGAAACAACGTTGGCAAATGATTACTTCTTTTTCCAACGAAGATTGTGGTGCATATCCGGGTTCTTTTGGATCTTGTGTTTGTATTTGAGTACCGCATCCGATACATGTTGGTATAGTTGTCAAACTTCTTCCTCCCAAGTTACATAACCTCTTCTTTTTAATGCTCTAAAAATACGACGTTCAACCAATCGATTGAAACGAGTGAAAAAACCGTCCGATTTTGCGACAGGCAATACTAAAATCGTATGTAATCTAATGCGATTGCCTCCGACAACATCCGTCAACAGCTGATCGCCAATCACTACTACTTCTTCACGTTTCACGTCCATTAATTGAAGCGCTTTACGAAAGGCTTTACCCATCGGTTTACGTGCTTTATAAATAAAAGGAATACCAAGTGGATCTGCGAATGATTTCACGCGCATCTCGCTATTGTTCGAAACAATCGTTACCTGAATTCCTGCGTCTTTCATACTTTTCAGCCAGTTCACAAGTTTGGGCGTCGCATCTGGACGGTCCCATTCAACTAACGTGTTATCCAGATCCGTAATGATTCCTCGGATTCCCTTATCAAGCAATCGTTCTGGCGAAATGTCGAAAACACTTTTCACAAATTCGCTCGGTAAAAATTTTTTATACACCGTGACACACTCCGTTCAACCTATTTTTCTCTAATGATTATAACATACTCCCTATTTTCTCACCCACTCGTACCCGACTTCCAGGAGTAATGGACGAATCCAGTTGAAATGCGTCTTTTTCAAAAAGCAAAACGACAGTAGAACCAAACGTGAAATAACCGATTTCCTCGCCTTTGATCCAGTCCCGTGATGTGTTTGTCATTTCGATTGAGTTCACAAACATGGCACCCACACTAATGACTGCACAGTTTTTTTGATTTGGACAAACCAAATGGGTAACTTGTCGATAGTTTCCGCTGATTGGCGTTTTTCCATAAGTCAATCCAGCCTGATTTACAGGGTAGGATTTTTCCCCGAGTGTCATTTGTTTTTTCACATGACCGTTGACTGGACTATGAATACGATGATAATCAGCAGGACTTAAATAAAAAACCATATAGGTTCCACCTACATATTGTGATGCCAAATCCACATTTCCAACCAAATCCGTCACGGTATATGACTTTTCCTTCACTAAAAAAGTGCCGGTGGATGAAATCGAACCAATTGATTCAACCTTTGCATCAACAGGACTCCCAGCTTCCATTTCACCTTGTGCAATAGGTCGATGCTGTGCATCAATTTTGCGGATAAAAAAATCATGCAAAGTAGGAAAAGTTTCGATAGATTGTGAAACTTCGTGCATTTGTATTCCGTATGTACGTATATAAGATGGAATCACTTTGCGACTCAAGGACGATTTAGCGAATTTTTGGATAGCCATCGAAGACCACTTGCCATTCGTCAGTTCAATAAGTGTTTGGTAAATTTTCTGTTTCACATTATCCCACCTGTTCTAAATATGTTCTACCTTTTTTTAGTTGAAAGAAGTATAATGAACTAATACTTTACACAAGAAGGAGTGTCGTCCATTGTTTTTAATGCATCGAGTGGATCACACAATCAAGAAAATGAAAGCCCATGCAGCAAATATGATCACCATCGGGAATTTATCCTTTGGTGGTGCTTCCATAATGACCACATTAAACGAATCTTATAGCTATAGTGTTCTGTTTATATTTATCGCAGCGTTACTGGATCGTTTCGACGGGATGGTCGCTCGTAAACTAGGTCAAGAATCGGAACTTGGAAAACAACTCGATTCCATGAGCGATATTATCTCATTCGGCGTTGCCCCTGCGATTCTCATATACATGGTTGATTTATTTGAATTTGGAACAGCTGGAATGGTCATCACCATCATTTATATTGCAAGCGGTGCTTTTCGTTTGGCCCGTTTCAATATCATGGATTCGAATGGCTACTTTACTGGTCTCCCGATCACCGCTGCCGGTACGATATTGACGCTTTCTTATTTTGGATTGTCCCTGTTTGCACCAGTCTTTTATATGTTCCTCGTGCTTATTCTGGCTATATTAATGATTAGTACATTTACATTAAAAAAAGTGTAACGACCGCAAATTGTGGTCGTTTTTTTCATGCTTTTTATGTCGTTCACATATAGTGACAAAAGACGACATGGAGGTGCACATCATCATGAGTGGTTTATTGTCTGCTGTCCTGCAATTATGGATTGAAATTCCAGCAGTCTTAGGTTACTTGAAAGGTCAGGCATTTAGAAAGCCCCTATCCCAAGAAGAAGAAGCCATATATGTTGAACGTTGCCTAACCGGTGATGAGGAAGCCAAACACGAATTGATTGAACGAAATATGCGACTTGTCGCGCACATCGTCAAAAAATTCCATCCAAAACATGAACAACTCGATGACTACATTTCAATCGGTACAATCGGTTTAATGAAAGCCGTCGCAAGCTACACTCCTGATAAAAAGACCCGCCTCGCCACATACGCCGCCCGCTGCATAGAAAATGAAATTCTCATGCATTTGCGTTCCCAGAAAAAAGTTCAGAAAGATGTCTCACTCTACGAACCGATTGGCACAGATAAGGATGGCCATTCACTCCAAATTACCGATCTTCTTCAAACTGACGAAGATACTGCCCAACAAACGCTGGAACAAAAAGAACAAATGGCAAGACTTTATCGACATTTGGACAAATTAGAAAAACGCGAAATTGAAATTATTGAGCGCCGGTATGGGTTGCACCAATTTGAACCGATGACACAAAAACAGATCGCCAAGCAATTGAATATTTCAAGAAGTTACGTTTCCCGCATTGAAAAGCGAGCGCTCGTCAAGCTGTATCAATTGTTTAAACATGAAAAAAACTCTCTCGATTCACTGGATATCGAAAGAGCCTCCAACAATCAATCTCTATTTTAACATGGAAACGTGCTTATAATTTACTGATAACGTGTAAAACGATTTGTGTCGAATGTTTTGCAGCTGTCGGAAGGAATTCATCAAAACTAATTGAGGATTCTTTTCCTGCAATGTCCGACAACGCACGAATAACGACAAATGGTACGTCGAATTGGTGGCACACTTGCGCAACAGCAGCCGCTTCCATTTCCGCAGCCTTCATGTGAGGGAAATGTGTACGCACGCTCTCAACGCGTATAGGATCGTTCATAAACGAGTCTCCTGTAGCAATGAGTCCAGTTGCAAACTGATGCTGGCCTAATTCTTCCACAGCCTCTTCAGCTAGCTTGCGAAGTTTTGCGTCCGTTGTGAATGCTGCAGGTAGCTGGGGTACTTGTCCCATTTCATAGCCGAATGCCGTTACATCCACATCATGGTGACGTACTTCATCCGAAATGACAACCGCTCCCACTTCCAGTTCAGCGTCAAATCCGCCAGCAGAACCTGTATTGATCACTGCATCCGGTTTGAATTGTTGAAGTAAAATCGTCGTCGACATTGCTGCATTTACTTTACCGATTCCACTTTTTAGCAAGACCACTTCATGTCCTGCATATGTACCTTCAGTGAATTCACTGTTTGCGATGACAGTTGTTTGTGGATTTTCAATTGCCAAACGTAACGCTTCAACTTCTTGTTCCATTGCGCCAATTACTGCTATTTTCATATCGTTTACGCCTCTTCTCTGTTTTTAAAAACACTTGATGCCATACTGTTTTTTATTGTATCGTGCAAAAACACTTCCCTAAAAATAATAAAAGCGGCGCCGAAAGTCAATAGGCGCCGTCCAATGTTTTCAAAGTCTCCATTTTTACAGGTTTCCAGCCTTCGCCATCCACCCACTCTAAATAGACACGATATTTTTCTTTTTTATCTTTAGATGATACAACACCGATGGATTTCTGAGGACTTCCACCGTTTTGAATTTGCCAAACAATCATGTTATCTGCGGATAATCCCGTTGTATAGGCAATAGCTTTTAGTTTTTCATCCCAGTCCACATGACCTTCGGAATAAACCGACGTATGTTCACCTGTTTGTGATGTTCCTATCGGTTTCCAAGCTGTGTTGACGATGCGTTCAGATACAAGTGGGTCATCAGAAGGTGTTGAAGTGACAGTGCCACCTGTCGTTGAATCTTCAGTAGTTGTAGATTCATCTTCAGTTGCTGTTTCTTCTTCAGTCGATTCACTGTCTTCAGTTTCTTCTGCAGTTTCTTCAGCAATTTGTTCTGAACCGATTTGGTCTTCAGGGTCTACATCTTCTTCTTGCGAGCCATCTGCCGTTTCTGCAGACTCCGTATCTTTCGTGCTATCATCTTTCCCAGCTTTTTCTGGTTTATCGTTGCCTAGGAAAATAAACCCGGCAGTAATGATAATAAGGACGACTACAAGACCTATAAGTGCATTTAATATTGTGTTCGAGCTTGGTTTTTTTGGTCGATTACTTCTTGAGGTATATCGACGCTGAGTATTTGCCATATGCGTACTCCCCCTTATATACAGCATGATACCATAAATGTTGATGACAATTTAGACGAATGTGTTAAGGAAATGTTTCATTTGGATGTGGTCTTGGCTAAATTTTGGATCTGGAAATGTATTTGGATTAACTTTTGGGTTTTTGGAGCAACTTTTGTGAATTTGTAGTAACTTTTGTGAATTGGGAGCAACTTTAAATTTTTTGGAGCAACTTTCGTGATTTGGGAGCAACTTTTACAGTTTTTGGAACAACTTCACCAATTCCTCAGTAACGAACCAATTTCGTATTACGTCCTAATTACTATTCCCCACAAAAAACAAAAAATCCACTCCCAAATACAGGAGCGGATTTTGAAAATTATTTGATTGATACAATCTTGACGTCCATTTCGCCGCCAGGAGTAAGTACCTTAACTTGATCTCCAACGGAACGGCCAATCAGGCTTTTCGCGATTGGTGAGTCATTTGAAATAAGACCTTCCATCGGATCTGCTTCCGCTGAACCAACGATTGTGTATGTCTCTTCATCACCGTCTGGAATTTCAATAAAGGAAACTGTTTTTCCAAGGGATACGATGTGGTTGTTTTGCTCGTCTTCTTCAATAATGACCGCATTGCGGATCATAGATTCTAAAGTTGAGATACGTCCCTCAACGAATGCTTGGTCTTCTTTTGCAGAATCGTACTCTGAGTTCTCGGACAAGTCACCGAAGCTACGAGCAATCTTAATACGTTCTACCACTTCTTTACGTTTAACTGTTTTTAAGAATTCAAGTTCGTCCGCTAATTTCTGCTTTCCAGCAGCAGTCATAGGGTATTGTTTTTCTGTTGACAATGTATTTCACTCCTTCAACTACTTGCTAACTCATAAAAATACTATGTCTCGCAGCTTATGAATATGCGGCTAAGTATTTAGATAATTTTGTCAGTCTTTCACAATCATATTACACAATGATATCAGATTCAAGAATTGTTTTAATTTTTGTAACCATTAAATCGATGGCAACTTGATTTTGGCCGCCTTCAGGAATAATGATATCTGCATATCTTTTTGTCGGTTCAATAAATTGGTTATGCATCGGACGTACTACAGAAATGTACTGTTCGACAACCGAGTCGATTGAACGTCCACGCTCATTAATGTCACGTAGTATCCGACGAATGATGCGTAAATCCGAATCCGTATCGACAAACAATTTAATGTCCATCAGATCCCTCAAGCGCTCGTCTTCAAGAACCAAAATACCTTCCAATATAATAACATCCTGTGGTTCAATAGCAATCGTTTCGTTTGCACGTGTATGAATTGCATAATCATACACCGGTTTTTCGATTGCTTTACGATTTAAAAGTTGGTGTATATGTTCAATTAATAAATCTGTATCGAAAGCAAGAGGATGGTCATAGTTTGTCGTAAGACGCTCCTCAAATTCTAAATGGCTTTGGTCTTTATAATAGTAGTCTTGTTCGATTACTACAACGGCTTTTTCTTTGTAAACGTCATAAATTGCCTTGGTAACACTTGTTTTCCCTGAACCAGAGCCACCAGCAATACCAATAACAAGCGGGCGCTTAAATGTCATCGTACAAGCTCCTTTCTCATCATGTTATTTGGTCGTACGGGGATGTCAGATTTGAAACGAACGATTTGTAACGGATGGCGTGCAACATCCAGTTCATTCCCTTTTTCATCCCATAATTCTGTAATGATCATGCGGAAATTTTCAATATCCGGGCCGAAGAATTCCACTTCTTGCCCTTTTACGAAGTAATTTCGTTGTTGCAAAGTAACCATTTTCGTTTCTTCATCATAGTCCAGCACAAGACCGATAAAGTCCGTTGTCGTTTTTCTTCCATGGACACCGTACATCTGCTCTTCAAATGTTGGTTCGCCTTCAAAGAATGCAGTTGCCGTATCACGGTTCGCACATTTTTCAAGTTCTTCAAGCCATTCGCGTTTTATCACAAAGTTTTCTGGATCTGCACAGTATGCATCGATAACTTTTCGATATACGCTGACCACAGTTGCAACATAATGAATGGATTTCATGCGGCCTTCAATTTTCAGTGAATCAATTCCCAGCTCGATCATGCGAGGGATGGATTCGACCAATTTTAAGTCTTTAGGACTCATGGCAAATGGTGCATCACCTTCACTGAATAAAGGTTCCTGCTTGCCATCGTTCTCTTGATACAGATCATAATCCCATCGACAAGACTGACAACAGCCACCACGGTTTGAATCACGGGCTGTCATGTGATTCGACAACGTGCATCGTCCACTGTAAGCGATACACATGGCTCCATGAATGAACGCTTCGATTTCAATATCGACTTTTTCTTTCATTTCCTCAATTTCGTCTCCACTCGTTTCTCGGGCAAGGACGACACGGTGCAAACCTTCATCTTTCCAGTATTGGACAGCTTTCCAGTTGGATAAGGATTGTTGTGTACTTAAATGGATTTCAAGTTTCGGTGCTTCCAGGCGGCAAGTTTCAATAATTAATGGATCTGCAACAATAATGCCTGTCACTCCTGCTGATTCAATATCTTTTAAATATTGAGCCAGACCGTACATATTTTCGTTATGTGCAAAAATATTTGTCGTAACGTAAATTTTCGCACCATAGCCATTTGCAAACTCAACCGCTTGCCGCATTTCATCTATTGAAAAGTTCCCCGCATTTGAACGTAATCCAAATTCGCGGCCACCAATAAACACCGCGTCTGCACCATAATGAACTGCGATTTTCAGCTTTTCAAGATCTCCTGCAGGAGCGAGAAGTTCTGGCTTTTTAACAATGACGCGTTTGCCATCAATGATTTCACTAATTCGGTCATGTCTAAGCAATGCCATGCTAATACTCCCCTTCCTTAATACACGGTTTCTTTGAAGAAGAAGCCGGTATCGAGTGGTCGAAGTGACGGTTGCATTTCTTCAATTTCCGTTAGTAAATCATCTTTTATTTGGTCGTACTTATCTGGTGTGTCCATATAAGCATCAATAGCTTGACGGTAAAGATCTGTCACTTTTGTCACATAGTCAGCTTCTTGCAAAATGCCGTCGATTTTAAACGAATCAATTCCTGCATCAATTAGCTCATTCAACTCATCAATAAGGCACATATCGTTCGGACTGAAAATATGCGTACCGTTGCCATCCTCAAAAATAGGATATTTGTTGTGACGTTCTTTATCATGTAAAAACATGTTCTTGTTGTTTGAACGATTTTCGATTTCCATTGCTTTATCCTGATATAAAAAGTAATTTCCAAGCAAAGAGCGCTTCGACTGGAACATACAGGTCATACCATGAACTTGTACTTCCACAGCCACTTCTGCGTTTTCTTTGATTTCAATAACTTCTTCCATGCTTAACTCCCGAGCCAGCACAGCACGATTGGCGCCGCGTCTTCCCCAGTAGTTGGCAGTGAACCAGTTTGTTGCAGTCGTTTCCGTATTCCAGTGAAGCGGGATTTTAATTCCACCTTCACGTTTTGCCATGACAACGGCCGGATCTCCGAATGTTATGCCGTCAACTCCGATAGCTTCAAGTTTTTCCATATACGGACGTAAAGCATTAACACGGTCATTGTGATAAAGCGCATTCATTGCAACATATACTTTTTTGTTGGCAGCGTGTGCAAGAGTTACAGATTTTTCAATATCATCAATCGTAAACTCCCCTGCTAATCGCAGACCAAATTGTTGTTCCCCGATTAAAAACGCGTCTGCTCCAGCTTCAATCAATTGTTCCAGATGCATCACAGACTGCGGAGTCACAAGTAATTCTGGTTTTTTCATGCGAGTCACCTCTTTATACTGATCGTAATTCCATCACCGATTGGCAGGAATGTCGTTTCATATTCTTCATGATTCATTAGCCATGACGTAAACTGTTGCAAGTTACGAACCATCGTACGTTTTCTTCTAGGTACGTCTTGAATATCAATTTCCGTAAAACCATGCATGAGCATGTTATCACAATAAATAACACCACCGCTAGGAACGAGTGGTGAATACTTGTCAAAGAAACGTTGATATTGACCTTTTGCAGCATCAATAAATAACGCATCATACTGACCAAGTTTAAAATTGTTTGTATCTATTTCCAGTGCATCGCCTTGTAAAAGTTGAATTCTTTCCGTCAATTCAGCTTGATTCACATAGATTGAAGCCAATTGAAAACGGCATTCATCTTTTTCTATAGTCGTCATGACTGCTTCTGGTAAAGCCAGTGCCATTCGGATGGCTGAATAGCCAATGGCTGAACCGATTTCCAAAATGGATTTCGGTTGCTGCAGACGGAGAAATTGAAGAAGTGATTCAATCGCTACAATTTCCATGATCGGAATATGCTGTTCTTTGGCGAATTGTTCCATATTCGATAGGAAAGATTGGCGTTGCTTAATATGTGAAGTAATGTAGGATTGTGAAGTTTCCATGTCCAATCTGACTCCTTTAACGCACAAAAATTACACCCAATCTTATCATAAAAAAAGAAGGAAAGCGATAGCCTTCCTTTCTTTCTGCGATAATGGTGACAATCTTGTCACGATTATCGTAAATATTGTTCAATTTTCGCTAAATGTTCGTCATACGTTTTCGAGAAATGATTGACACCTTCTTTATCAGCAAGGAAATAAAAATTCTCGGATTCCGGTGCATTCAGAACCGCTTCGATAGACTTTATTCCTGGATTGGAAATCGGGCCAGGTGGCAATCCTTGAATTTTATACGTATTGTATGGGTGATCGATTTCTAAATCATCATACAACACGCGGTCTTTATGTTCACCTAAGGCATATAGAACAGTTGGATCTGTCTGCAAAGGCATTTTCTCTTCCATGCGGTTATTGAAAACACTTGCAATCATTTCGCGATCTGTATCTGCTGTTGCTTCTTCCTCTAGCAGTGAGGCAAATGTTAACAACCAATGAACAGATTTTTGTTCTTCAGCAAGCTGGTCTGTGTATTGTGCCATTGTGTTTGCAGTCTTACTCAACATTTGATCGACAATGGATTCTAAAGAAGGATTTTCTTCATAATAAGAATAGGTTGCCGGGAATAGATACCCTTCCAATGCATGACGAAGATCCGGACCTTTTATGTCTTCCGTCAAGATATTTGGGTATTTGGCAATCATCTGATCAATGAAATCCGGATTTGTGACAAGATCCAAGAATTCTTTGGACGTATACGATGTTTTTTCTTCCACACGCGTTGCAATTTCTTCTAGCGTACGGCCTTCAGGAATTGTCATTGAGAAGATTGGTTCACGGTATACTTTACCGGACTTCAAACTTTCAATTAATTCGTCAAAAGTCATCGATTTGGTTAAGCCATAATCACCTGCTTGGAAATCTGATTCATTATTGAACTTCGCATAGTATTTGAAGATACGCGCATCTTTAATGATTTCATTCTTTTCAAGTAGCGCTGCAATCGAATCGAGGTTCGAACCAATTTCGACTTTGACTGGAATGATTTCTTCCGATTTTTCATCGACTGGCTGCAATGCGCTTTTTACATACTTGTATCCACTATAAGCTGTAATTCCTCCACCAATCAATACAATCAAAACGATTGCAAGCACGATACGTCTGACAATTTTCACTTCTTTTTTCTTTTCCTTCATGCGTTTAAACATAATATCTTTTTTTGTTTCATTCTCCACGGGTTAACCCCCTCTATCTGACATTTATTATACAAGATTATTATCAAAAAGAAAAAGGCAGAATGTATATTCATCATTCTACCTAATAGGATCGCTTCCTCTACTAATATGATACGTGCTTACCATTATAATTCGGTTATCATATATTTGCGCTAGTTTCATGCTCCGCATATGCCAACAAGGATAAAAACTACTTACTTGGGGGTCTCATTCTTGCAAAGTGCTAATCCTGCGGTTACTCATCGTTAATGCACTCTCTTGTATGTACTATACAGTTTAGTTAATAGAATCAAAAAAACACAACCTGTCCCATGCGGGGGCAGGCTGTGTTTTGAAATTAATTCTACTCTTCGTCTTCCTCTTCTTCTTCTAAGAAAGTGTTTAACATTTCTTCGATCATAGCCCACTCTTCGTCAGATTCGATCGGCATTAATTCGCCATCTTTTCCGTCTTCAGATGGTGTGAAAGCAGAAGCGTGAATTTCGATTTCTTCGTTCTCATCTTCTTCCGCACCTAGTGGATAGTATAGTACGTAAGATTTGCTGAACTCATCTGATTCAAATGTAAATAGTACTTCACATAGTTGTTCGTTACCGTTATCGTCTACTACTGTAATGTTTTGTTGACCGTGGTCCATGTGTAATCACCTCTTAATAGATTGACTATCTAGATAGCCTTGTAAAATCATAACTGCGGCCATTTTATCTATGACCTCTTTGCGTTTTTTCCGACTGACGTCTGCACTGATCAGCATCTTTTCCGCAGCGGATGTTGTTAAACGTTCGTCCCATAGAAAAACGGGTTTTTCAAATGTTTGACGCAACAATTCCGCATATCGTTCAGAAGCTTCGGCGCGTGGTCCGATCGAATTATTCATGTTTTTCGGATATCCAACCACAAACGATGATACTTCATGCAACTTCATCAACTCGGCAATACGTTCCATACCGAATTTTTCGTTCGCTTCATCAATTTTGATGGTTTCAATCCCTTGGGCGGTCCAACCGAAAGCGTCACTAATTGCGACACCAACAGTTTTCGTCCCAACGTCCAAGCCCATTACTCTCATAACTTATGCCTCGTTATTCTTCTTGATGTAGAACTTTACAAGCTCTTCTAAGATTTCATCACGCTCAAGCTTACGGATTAAATTTCGTGCATCCTGGTGGCGAGGAATATATGCCGGATCACCCGAAAGTAAGTAGCCGACAATTTGATTGATTGGGTTATACCCTTTCTCTTCAAGCGCCGAATGGACATGAAGCATAACTTGCTTCACTTCTTGTTCCATGGACTCTTCCGGAAAATTAAACTTCATTGTCTTGTCAAATGAACTCATGATCAGCACCTCGCTTTCGGAGTAAAATCTGATTGTCTTGTACAAGCATATTTTCGTTACTTGTTCAGTATAACCGATTTCAACTTTTTATTAAACGGATTTGACATAATCATACACAGATTGTAACGCTCCATCAAGTTTCGACGAATCTTTCGCACCAGCCATTGCCATATCGGGACGACCGCCACCTTTGCCGTCGCACTGTTCAGCAACATGTTTCACAATATTCCCTGCGTGATACTTTCCGCCAGTTAAGTCATTTGTAACACCGGCAATCAACATTACTTTATCACCTTCAGATGCTCCAAGCACAATAACCGCTTCAGTCATTTTCGTTTTAAGATCATCCATCATTTGACGAAGCTGGTTGTTGTCTTTTGATTGAACGCGAGCAGACAATACTGTCACACCATCGATTTGCTGTGCCTTTTCCAAAATGGAAGATGCTTGGCTATTGGCGATTTTAGCAGATAATGATTCATTTTCACGTTGAACTTGGCGAAGTTCCTGTTGCAAGCCTTGCACGCGAGCCACAACATCTTTTGAGTTTGCTTTTAAAGCAGAAGCCGCCTCTTCTAAGATGCTCTCTTCTTCTTTTACAAGCTGGTATGCTGCTTTTCCTGTTACAGCTTCAATTCGGCGTGTACCTGCACCAATTCCACTCTCACTAACAAGTTTGAAGAAACCGATTTGAGAAGTGTTGCTTACGTGACATCCGCCACAAAGCTCTAGTGAATATCGATCAATTGAAACAACTCGTACGATATTGCCATATTTTTCACCGAACAATGCCATTGCACCCATTTGCTTCGCTTCGTCAATTCCATGATAGCCGGTAACCACTTGAATGTCTTCCCAGATTTTCTCGTTCACTTGTTGTTCGATCGTCAGCAATTCTTCTTTCGTTACTTGGCCGAAATGAGAGAAATCAAATCGCAAACGATCTGGACCAACATAAGAACCAGCTTGGTTTACATGTGTACCCAGCACGTCTTTTAACGCTTGGTGTAGTAAATGTGTCGCTGTATGATTTTTGACTGTAGACTTGCGTTGTGTCTGATCAACAGTCGCAGTTACGTCAGCTTCAACTGAAAGTTCTCCAGATTCAATCACTACAGTATGAAGATTTTGTCCGTTTGGTGCTTTTTGAACGTCTTTCACAAATCCTTTGAATAAATCGTTCTCGATATTTCCGTGATCGGCGATTTGTCCGCCACTTTCTGCATAGAAAGGAGTCTGATCAAGTATGACTTTTACTTCATCGCCTTCTTGTGCAAGGTTGACACGCTCTCCATCTTTAACGATTACCAGGACTTTTGATGAAACTGCCGTCGTATCGTAGCCAATAAATTGACTTTCTTCTTTAATATTCCCTAACACTTCTGACTGCACCTGCATGGAATCAACATCTTTACGAGCTGAACGAGCACGTGTACGTTGAGCTTCCAGTGATGCTTTAAAACCTTCATGGTCAACTGTCATGCCAACTTCTTCAGCATATTCTTCCGTTAACTCAACAGGGAAACCGTATGTGTCATATAGACGGAATGCGTCACTGCCTGGAATGATTGAAAGACCAGCTGCTTGCTGAGTCGAAATGACATTAGACAAAATGCCAAGACCGTCTTGTAATGTCTCATGGAAACGTTCTTCTTCATTTTTAATTACACGCATGATGAAGTCTTGTTTAGCTTCTACTTCTGGATAGAAATCCTTCATGATTTCGCCGATAATCGGTACTAGGTTGAACATGAATGGACGGTCAATTCCTAGGTTTTTACCAAAACGAACTGCACGGCGCAATAATCTACGTAATACATAGCCGCGACCTTCATTTGAAGGAAGTGCTCCGTCACCAATTGCAAAAGCAACTGTACGTGTATGGTCAGCAATCACTTTAAACGCTAAGTCATCGGCTCCACCATTGCCGTAAGTTTTACCGGATACTTCTTCAGTTTTGCGAATAATTGGCATGAATAAATCTGTATCAAAGTTCGTTGGAACATTTTGTACGACACAAGCCATACGTTCAAGACCCATTCCTGTATCAATGTTTTGTTTTGGAAGCGGTGTGTACGTGTGATCTGGATTATGGTTGAATTCCGAGAACACCAAGTTCCAAATTTCTAAGTAACGATCATTTTCCCCACCTGGATACATTTCTGGATCCGTCATGTCGTTGCCATAGCTTTCGCCACGGTCGTAGAAAATTTCTGAGTTAGGACCACTTGGACCTTCCCCAATATCCCAGAAGTTCCCTTCTAAGCGAATGATACGAGCTTCTGGAATACCGATTTCGTCTCTCCAGATTGCGTATGCTTCTTCATCTTCTGGGTGAACTGTGATGGATAACAATTCTGGATCAAATCCGATCCATTTTTTGTCCGTTAAAAATTCCCATGCCCAGTGAATTGCTTCTTTTTTGAAGTATTCACCAATTGAGAAGTTCCCTAACATTTCAAAGAACGTATGATGACGAGCTGTTTTACCGACATTCTCAATGTCATTTGTACGAATTGATTTTTGTGCATTCGTGATACGTGGATTGTCAGGAATCACTCGTCCATCAAAATATTTCTTCAACGTCGCTACACCACTGTTGATCCAAAGTAGTGAGTTATCGTTAATTGGTACTAGTGGTGCGCTTGGTTCCAGTGCATGACCTTTTTCAATAAAAAAGTCCAAATACATACGACGGATTTCTGCTGCAGTTTTCATTAAGTATTCCTCCTTATATTAGAAAGCATAAAGCGCATGTTCAGCTCGACACCATGAAATGTTGAACAGGTCGCTCTTATCCGACTCAGGGGCTGAAACATCTGAATCCGAAGACGAAGATGTAGAGCTTAAAAGCGGAATGGCCTGTAAAACTAGACACTGACCTTTTGAGTCGTGAGTCGAGAAGCCTGCTGGCGCTTGCGGGAAGAGCTGGTCCTGGAAGTTTAGACAATAGAAAAAGCCCTCATCCCTAAAAAAGGGACGAAGGCTTCAATTCGCGGTACCACCCTAGTTACAGCAAACGAATTTGCTGTCTCTCGATTATGCCTTAACGCGGCTCACGGCAGTGATTAGCTGCACTCAGGAGTAGCTTTCCATAACATCCACTTGAAGGTTCTTTCAGCCAAGGAACCTCTTTCTTTTACAAGCTTCACAAATGTACTTTCTCCATCAACGTTTTCATTCATTTGTTTGAATTATAAAAAACAAATTCGGCTGTGTCAAATGCCTTTTGTTAAGTATACGAAAAAATACTGCTGTTGAGCCTGTACCATAGACAGTTATTACACTATTTCTTTAAGGATTAGCAGCAAAGGTCGTTCCGCCATCGAAGAAAACCTTAAACTGTAATCTTCAAAAGCAAGATTGGTTGTTACCGGATTCGGGAAGATTACACACTTCAAGCCGGCTGCTCGAGCCGCCTTCAATCCATTTAAGGAATCTTCAAATGCTACTGCTTCTTCTGGTTTCACACCTAATGCTTGGATGGCTTGCAAATATAGTTCTGGATCCGGTTTAACGGATGTTACATCATCTCTTGTTTTAATTACTTCAAAATAAGGAAGAATGTGAAGCTGCTTCAAATACTTTTCTACCCAACTTCTTTCTGAACTTGAAGCCAATCCAATTTTTAGCCCCGCTTCTTTAGAGGCAATTAAATAATCTTCTACTCCCTCTCTTAAAATAGGCTGTCCAATTTTTTCGTGAAATAGATTAAGTGCTATTTCACGGACTTCAGTAATAGTTGTCGACTCTTTTAAATTGTCCATCATGTATTGATTCAAGACCGTATCATCCGTGCCAATGACCAACGCAAATTGATCAATGCTCAAGTCTACCTCAAACTGACTGAGGGCTTCTTTAAATGCTTCATACCAAATAGTCTCCGTATCAATAATCAGCCCATCAAAATCGAAAATAACTGCTTTTATCATCGCACACCTCTTTTCAATTTTCATTTTCTACAAGTCACAATATGTTGGGGAATTGTTTTGTCTTCGCTCTCTGGAAATCGATGTTGATGGCAAATATAGTATCGTTTTTCATTTAAAATTGATTTAGTAACTTTATTTTACAACTAATGAGCAGATTTGGATCAGTTTCTCAAGGGTTTTGGAACAACTCTTCAAAAATGAGATTACCTTTTTTGATTTGGTTGCAACTTTTCGAATTTGGTTGCAACTTTTACCGATTTCGTTGCAACTTTCCTAATTTGGTTGCGACTTTTACCGATTTCGTTGCAACTTTCCTAATTTGGTTGCGACTTTCGAGATTTGGTTGCAACTATCCAATTATCTCCTAATTTCGAACTCATTCCAAATGGAAATTTTCTCTTTCTTCTTTTTATGAGATATGGAGAAAAACCGCAGAGACTCCAGCGGGAAAAGAGAAGTGCCAAACTACTCGAACGCTTAGTTCGAGTTAGTTTGGCACAAGCAGGCGAAAAGCGCAGCTGTTTTACGGAGTATCATCCGTCACATTAATTGAATTATACCTGAAGCCAAGCCCACGGAAAGCGAAGTGGCTGTCCCTGCCTGATTTCCATATACAACTTCTACTCAATATTTAACTTACATACGCGTCATTCAGCTTTTTCTAAAAAGTCATAAGGAGTGGTGCCGTTCATGCCAACTAAAGGATGAATCGTCAAATGGTTCGAAGCTGTCAAAGAAATTTCCTTTTCGTTCTCATCAGCAACTTCACTCACAACTTCACTGCTTTCATCCTCGACAATCGGTTCAGTAACAGGCACTGCCTCTTCACTTAATCGTTCTTTCAGTGAGGTTAGACGCGCAAGATCATCATTGCGCTCGATACCAAATTTGAAGACATCTGCGTCCCCACAAAGAATGAGAAAGTTTTTAGCGCGTGTTATCCCTGTATACAGTAAATTTCGTCTTAGCATTTTCATGTAACTGCGGACAACCGGCATGATGACGATTGGAAACTCACTGCCCTGCGATTTATGAATCGAGCAACAATAAGCGAGCGTCAACTGTCCCAGATCATTCCGTTGATAAGTTACTTCAATCCCTTCGAAAGATACAACCAACATGTCCTGTTTCTCGACATTTTCGCTGGCTTTCGAGATACTGATGACTTCGCCCATATCGCCGTTATACACTTGGCTTTCCGGCTGATTGACAAGTTGCAGTACTTTATCGCCAATTCGATAAGTCGTTTCACCGAAAACAATTTCCTTACGCTTTTTCGTATCATTTGGATTGACCATTTGCTGGATCATTTTATTGAGTGCATCAATGCCTGCAGGACCTTTATACATGGGTGCCAGCACTTGCAATTCTTTTATAGTATGGCCTTTAGCCAAAGCACTTTTGATGACTTGTTCAACCACTTTAGAGATTTGCTCAGGACCTGCTTTTATGAACGATCGATCACTTGTTTTATCAATTAGATTCGGAGGCAATTGCCCTTTTTTCATTTGATGTGCAAGTTCGATAATGGATGAACCTGCAGATTGTCTATATATATCCGTTAGTTCCACCGTTGGAATGCGTTTAGATGCAAGCAAATCTTTCAAGACTTGACCTGGTCCAACAGGAGGCAATTGATCCTGATCACCCACGAATATCACTTGTGCTCCTTCAGGAATTGCTTTTAGCAATTGATGGGCAAGCCATGTATCGACCATAGACATTTCATCGATAATGATGAGATTTCCTTTAATATCGCGTTCTGTTTTTTCTTCTTTTTCCTGACCAGTAAAACCGAGCAAACGATGGATGGTCATGGACGGAAGACCAGTAGATTCATTCAAACGTTTTGCTGCACGGCCAGTCGGTGCCGCTAAAATAATCGGAAAAGGCTCCTGTTTTTTAGCGTATTCTTTTGGATCGAGCGTCAATCCGTGCAATTCAGCGTAAACTTCGACAAGTCCCCTGACAACGGTGGTCTTCCCTGTACCAGGTCCTCCGGTCAGCAACATGACGGAAGCGTTCATTCCGAGTTCAATGGCCGCGATTTGCGTCTCTGCATAAGAAACCCCAAGTCTCTCTTCCGCTTCGCCTAAAGCTTTGCGAATTTCAGACGTTGGAAAGCCCGTTCGTTCCTGTTGTTCGTGAATCAGCGTTTCCAGTTTGGAGGCGATGCCAACTTCAGAAAAATAGAGAGATGGCAAATAAAAACGAGACATCTCGCCAGCCAGTTTTCCTTCCTCAACCAGTTCCATACATGCTGTCGAAATAGCATCGTATGGAACTTCTTCAAATTGGCTTGACTCCAGTAATTGCTTGACGTTCGGCAAAATATGCTCCGCATGCAAATAAACATGCCCTTCACTTAGGGAAGCAGTATTCAACAAGTGGAAAACAGCCGCTTTGATTCGGTCAGGATGTTTACCAGTCATGCCTAGTTTGGAACCAAGCTCATCCGCGCGATGAAAACCAATACCTTCCACATCCTCAATGAGACGGAACGGGTTTTTCATCAACACTTCAATCGTTTCTTCACGGTAAGTCTGGTAAATTCGCATCGCAAGTTGAGGACCAAAACCCCATTCATTTAATTGAATCATGACTCGTTCCAAACCAAGATTTTGCTCAAGCGTCATCCGGATCGTTTCTTTTTTCTCTTTCGCTAACCGCGGTACGGCATCAAGTGCTTCTGGATCATCTAAAATGAGACGGATTGCATCTTTTCCTAGCTTCTTGACAATGGTTTCGGCCGTTTTTCGACCAATTCCATGAAATAAGTCACTCGATAAATAATGAATGATGCCTTGTTCGGTCTCTGGCACATCTTTTGCGAATGTTTCCACTTGAAACTGTGTCCCGTATTTTGGATGCTGTTTAATTTGGCCTGTAAAGCGGTATGTTTCTTCATTCATCAAAGGAGGGAAATAACCGGTTACAATGATTTCTTTATCTTCATATGTAGAGTTTGTTTCGTTGATTTTAAGTTTTACGATGGTGAATAAGTTAGAGGAATTATGAAAAATGGTGACGACAGGTTTGCCTGTAATATACATCGGTTCTTGTTGAAATAAATCGATTTGATTTGGCAAAGCTGTCGCCTCCTGAATTGGTTAATTTCTTAATGCAATCATGTCATACACATAACGTGCTTGATCAAAATTAGGTTGCAGCGTATACGCCTGTTTTAAATGATACAACGCATCATCCGTACGTTCAGTGGAAACAGCGTATAACACACCCAAATTATAGTGAGCATCTGCATTGTTCAAGTCTTCATGAATGACATACATAAATTCTGGTTCAGCTTCCTTGAACATTTCAAGAGCTGCTAACCCAATGCCGTAAGACAGACGAATTTGAACGTCTGTTGACTCTAGTTCCGCTGCACGTTGTAAATAAGGCAATGCAAGTTTAGGATTTCCTAAACGTTCGAAACATTTTCCTAACATAAAGTAAGCGTCGGCACCTTGAATACCAAACTGAATTGATTTCTCATAAAGCTTCGCCGCTTCTTCATAACGTTCCTGCTCGTAATATAAATTAGCTAATCCATAGAATGCTGTCGCCGCTTGATCATCCAATGTAATGGCTTTTTGGAAGAAGCGTTCAGCACGTTCTGTTTCATTCATGCGTGCCAATAGGTTTCCAAAGTTAATATAGCCAAGAGGGTTATTTGGTTCCTCTTCAATTGCATTATTGAAATGCACCACTGCTTGTTCGTAATCTTTATTTTGAATGGCTGCAATGCCAAGTTCTAGTTCTTTCATCTTCTCACTCCTTGTTCATTAGCCGACGTATGTCAATTTCTCGCCGTTTTTAATGACTTCGTCAATTGTTCCGCCACCAAGACACACATCCCCGTCATATAAAACAACAGCTTGACCAGGTGTGATTGCACGTACAGGCTCTGCGAAAGTAATAATCGCTCCGTTATTTCCCGTCAATTCTACTTCAACTTTAACGTCTTCCTGACGGTATCTGAATTTCGCTGTACATGAAAATGTTTTGTCTTTTTGTGCATTCGTTGTAAAGCTCATATTTACTGCTGTTAATTGATCAGAAAATAGCGCTTCGTGATGGATGTTTTGACCCACTAGCAATTCGTTATTCTCAAGATTTTTCCCAAGAACAAACCAAGGGTCTCCAGCTCCACCAATGCCCAATCCATGACGTTGGCCGATTGTATAATACATTAGACCATCATGACGGCCCATGACTTCCCCGCCCATTGTCACCATATTACCAGGCTGTGCCGGTAAGTATTGGCTCAAAAATTCCTTGAAGTTCCGTTCGCCGATAAAACAAATGCCTGTTGAATCTTTTTTCGTTGCGGTTGCTAATCCAGCTTCAGCAGCGATTTCACGCACCAATTTCTTTTCGAGATGACCAATTGGGAACATCACTTTCGATAATTGCTCCTGATTCAATTGATTCAAGAAATATGTTTGGTCTTTATTGTTATCGAGTCCGCGAAGAAGTTGAGTTTCTCCATCCACATCTTTGACCTGTGCGTAATGTCCGGTTGCCAAATAATCGGCACCTAAACTGATCGCATGCTCGAGGAATGCCTTGAATTTAATTTCTTTATTGCACATTACATCAGGATTTGGGGTTCTGCCTGCTTTGTATTCTTCCAAAAAGTAAGTGAACACTTTATCCCAGTATTGTTTTTCAAAATTCACTGCGTAGTACGGAATACCGATCTGATTGCAGACCTTGATTACATCGTCATAATCTTCAGTCGCTGTACACACACCGTTTTCATCGGTGTCATCCCAGTTTTTCATGAAAATCCCGATGACGTCGTACCCTTGTTCTTTCAATAAATATGCTGCAACGGACGAATCAACGCCGCCCGACATGCCGACAACGACACGTGTTTCTGCAGGGCTTTTTAGTTGTTGCATTTCTTTCACCTTTTTCTACATTTATTTCACAAGTCTATTTAATACGGTAGCAGTTTTCGTCGCAGCTTCCGTTATATCTTCTTCTGTTACACCATAGCCAAAACTGAAGCGGATCGAATTACGAAGTTCATCTGCATTTTCGCCGAACATTGCAACCAGAACATGAGATGGGTCAATTGAACCTGCTGTACAGGCGGAGCCGCTTGATACAGAAAGTCCGGCCATGTCCAAATTGACCAAAAGTGCTTCTACATCTGTTCCTTTAAAGCTAACGTTTAAAATATGCGGAAGAGTCGATTGTACATTGCCGTTAAACTGGAATGCAATTCCTTTGTCTTTCCAAATGGAAATCATGATTTCTTTGAAATGGTGGTACAATTTTTGTTTTTCATCCATTGTCTGTTGCGCAATCGATACTGCCTCAGCGAATGCCAGTACACTTGGAACATTTTCCGTACCAGCACGGCGTTTGCGTTCCTGTTGTCCACCAAATAGTTGTGGTGACAATTTTGTTCCTTTTCGCTGATAAAGGAATCCGATTCCTTTAGGTCCGTTGATTTTATGCGATGAAACAGACAATAAATCCACATGAAGATCTTCAACAGAAATCGGCATCAAACCGTATGCTTGTACAGCATCTGTATGGAATGTTGCCTGGTGATTTTTCAACAAATGACCGATTTCTTCGATCGGTTGAATGGAGCCAACTTCATTATTACCTAGCATAATCGTCACTAAAATGGTGTCGTCACGTAATGCTTGTTTAAAGTCTTCGATCGACACTTGCCCTTGTTTATTGACAGGTAAATAAGTTACGTCAAAACCTTCTTTTTCAAGCTTTTCACAGGCATGTAAAACGGCATGATGCTCAATTTGAGACGTAATAATATGTGACCCAAGATTTTTGCGTGCGTAAGCCGTACCGAAAATCGCCAAATTATCCGCTTCCGTCCCACCACTCGTCAAAATGATATCCTGATCTTTTGCGCCAATGCTGTTTGCTAATACTGTACGGGCATGGTCCAACTCTTTTCGGGCTTCCCGACCAGTTGCATGGATGCTTGAAGGATTACCGTAAGCTTTCTCCATCGTTTCGACCAACTTATTGATCACTTGCGGATGCACAGGCGAAGTCGCTGCGTGGTCTAAATAAATTCTATTCATGTCGAACTCCTTTATAAAGGATGTTCAAAGAACCTTTAATGTTGAGATTTTTTGAACAGCACTTAAATGTAGTACATGTAGCCATCATCAGTTGACGTATCACTATATTTGGCTAAATCTTCAATAGTAGTTGTATCTAACACCGTTTTAACGGCATCACGAATACGGAGCCATAATTCCCGTTGCGGAGGTGCTTCGTTTTCAATGCCTTCGACCGGTTGAATCGGCCCTTCCAGCACACGGATTACATCCCCTGCAGATATTAAATGAGGTGGTTTTGAAAGCATGTATCCACCATGTGCTCCACGGACACTTTTAACGAGACCCGAATTACGGAGTGGAGAAACCAATTGTTCTAAATAAGCTTCTGATAAATCATTGTCTGCTGCTATTTGACGGAGAGGTACTGGTCCTTCTCCAAATTGTTTCGCTAACTCTATCATAATCGTTAAGCCGTAACGACCTTTTGTCGAAATTCTCACGTTATTCACCCCGTATAATCCTTAAAATTCATCTACATAGTATATCACATTTCCGACCAATCGCCTGTGAAATGACTTTTCATACAGCAACACGTATACTAGAGAACAAATGTACGAATTTAGGAGGTACTCATGATGCAAAACGAACCCCTTGCTTATCGAATGAGACCGCAAAAATTGGATGAAATCGCAGGTCAGCAAGACATCATCGGAAAACATACACCTTTATATAAAATGATTACAAATGGCCACGTTCCCTCCATGTTGTTATACGGTGAGCCGGGAATTGGCAAAACTTCTCTAGCTTATGCCATTGCCGGAACGTGCAATCTTCCGTTCATCGCACTCAATGCGACACGCTCAGGCAAGAAAGATGTCGAAGACGTTGTGGCAGAATCACGTGTAACTGGAAAAGTGCTGTTATTTTTAGATGAGATCCATCGATTCAATAAATTGCAGCAGGACGCACTGCTCCCCCATGTGGAAAGCGGCGCAATTGTATTGATCGGAGCAACAACGGAAAACCCGTTTCATGATGTCAATCCCGCCATCCGTTCACGTTGCGGTGAAATTAAACAATTAAAACGTTTAACCGCTGAGGATTTAATGGTGCTGATTCAACGCGCTTTGCAGGATGAAAAGAGAGGTCTCGGTCGACAGAAGATTGAGATGTCTGAACAACAGCAACTAAAAATTGCGGAAGCCGCTAACGGAGATGCACGAAAAGCACTCACGATTCTCGAGTCGGTCGTTTCAGCTTCCGATGAAGAAGATGGCGTCACTATTGTGGATGATGCAATGGTACAAAACCTGGTCGATCGTATCGGCGTTTTCGGGGATAAGAAAGGCTCGCATTTTTATAATTTATTGTCGGCATTACAAAAATCCGTGCGCGGCAGTGATGTCAATGCAGCCATGTATTATTTAGCCCACTTACTTGAAAATGGCGATCTGGTTGCCGTCTCAAGACGCCTTCTCGTCATGGCGTACGAAGATATCGGCGTTGCGAACCCCTCTGTTGGTCCACATGTCCTTGCTAGCATTCAGGCTGCCGAGCGACTGGGCTTACCTGAAGCACGCATCCCTTTGGCAAACGCCGTCGTGGAAATGTGTTTATCAGAGAAATCCAATTCAGCGTATAAAGCGATTGACGCTGCCATTGCTTCGATACACGCTGGAAAAGTTGGCGATATCCCGAGCCATTTGAGAGATACCCATTACGCTGGAGCTGCCGCACTCGGACACGAAGGCTATTTGTATCCACATAATACGCCGATCGGATCATTTGGTGGTTGGGTTAATCAAACGTATTTACCGGACAATTTAATCGGTACGAAGTTTTATGACCCAGTGCTTGCGGGAGAAGAAAAGAAACTCGCGGGAATTTATCAGAAGCTGGAATCATTTAAAGGAAAGAAGACCTGAATCGCCGGTGAGCGTTTCAGGTCTTTTTTATGTGGTGAGTTGCCCGCAAACAGGAAAGTTGCTACAATATCCAGAAAAGTTGCTACAATCATAATGAAAGTTGCTACAATATCAGGAAAAGTTGCCACTATCGAACGAATTGTTGCCACAATCACTTCCCCCTCCACAACAAACCCATCAAAAAAACAACCCCTCATTCTTTCAAAGGGTTGCCTTCACTCATTTATTAAGAACGTACACGTTTTACCGGAATTTCTTTTGTAATATCATTAATGACCCAGCTTGCTGCCACTAAACCGGCAACGGACGGCACGAATGCATTTGATGATGGTGGCATTTTTGTCTTGCGAATCTTCGCGTCAGGCTTGCCGACCGTTTCGACGACATCTTCTCTGACCACGATTGGACTTTCATCCGAAAAGACAACTGGAATGCCTTTATATATTCCTTCTTTACGCAGTTTCGTACGAATCACTTTTGCCAAAGGATCTGTATGCGTTTTTGAAATATCCGCGATTTTAAAACGTGTCGGATCGGTTTTGTTTGCTGCACCCATACTTGAAATAACTTTAACGCCACGAGCTAAACATTCTTTCATCAAATGGATTTTGTAGATGATGGTGTCGGATGCATCAATGACATAATCCAAGTTGTGGCTGAAAAATTCTTCATACGTTTCTTCTGTGTAGAACATGTGTAAATCATGAACTTCACAGGCAGGGTTAATATCCAGAATTCGTTCCTTCATAACCTCGGACTTCGAGCGTCCTACAGTTGATGTATAAGCGACTAATTGACGATTGATATTTGTAATATCCACATTGTCTTTATCGACCAAAATAATCTTGCCGATGCCGCTTCTCGCGCATGCTTCAGCTGCAAACGAACCTACGCCTCCAACACCTAATATGGCAACGGTGGTGTTCTTTAAAAGTTCGACGCCTTCAGTGCCGATCGCTAATTCATTTCGTGAAAATTGGTGTAACATTTGATGTCCTCGCAATCTATATCGTTTTAGTAGGAATTAGACTCATTAAAAACCCTCTAGCCTAAAACAAGCTAGAGGGGTTATACGTAAGGTATGACGAATCCCAATCGTGCCGTCATTATGAAGCGTATCGTTTTGAACCCGCACACAGCAGGTGGGTATCCACTTTACAACTTATAACGTCCCCTGGGGGCATGTTAGCCATTATAAAAGGAGGATTCCCGACGATTTTATTGTTCGGTCAAAAGCGATTGGCAATTAACGAACACATCAGGATTCGTGTTACAAGTATCCTATCATATCTATTTTAGAATTTCAAGCCTCTTACTCTTCCGATTTTAGATTTTTCTGAATACTGATAGCCAATGATAAATCTTTTAATTGTTCTTCCGAAACAGGACTTGGAGCCTTCGTCAAAATGTCGCTGGCACTAGCTGTTTTCGGGAAGGCAATTGTGTCACGCAAGTTTGTGCGACCAGCCAATAACATGACTAATCGGTCCAATCCTAACGCAATACCGCCGTGTGGTGGTGTCCCATATTCAAATGCTTCCAGTAAGAATCCGAACTGTGCTGTCGCTTCTTCCTGAGAGAAACCAAGAATACTGAACATTTTTTCTTGTACGTCACGTGCATAAATTCGCAGTGATCCTCCGCCGAGCTCATAACCATTTAACACTAAGTCATAGGCCTGCGCACGAACGTTTGCAGGATCCGTATCCATTAATTCAATGTCTTCCACGAAAGGCATTGTAAATGGATGATGAGCTGCATAGTATCGACCATCCTGCTCGTCATATTCAAATAAAGGCCAGTCAATAATCCATAAGAATGCAAATTGACTTTCGTCAATCAGTTGTAGTTCTTTTCCTAACTTCATGCGAAGAGCTCCTAAAGAATCTGCAACAACCGATTTTTTATCAGCAACAAACAATAGTAAATCTCCCGCTTCAGCTTCAAGCGTTTGCGCTAACTTCTCGCCTGCTTCTCCTTCAAAGAATTTCGCAATCGGACCTTTAAATCCTTCAGCGTCCACTTTTAACCAAGCAAGACCTTTTGCACCGTAACGACCCGCAAATTCGCCTAACGCATCGATGTCTTTTCGTGAGTAGTTGTCAGCTGAACCTTTGACATTTATTGCCTTTACTTGGCCGCCATTTTCAACTGCACTTGCAAAAACTTTGAATGAAGAATCAGCGACTAAAGCTGACACATCTTGCAACTCAAGACCAAAACGAACATCTGGTTTATCTGAGCCAAAACGCTCCATCGCTTCTGTATATTTCATACGTCGGAAAGGCGTTTCAATCTCAATGCCTTTGACGTCTTTCATCATTTTTTTCATCATTCGTTCATTCATTTCCAGAATATCTTCCATTGACATGAAACTCATTTCCATGTCAATTTGAGTGAACTCAGGTTGACGGTCCGCACGTAAATCTTCATCGCGGAAACAACGAGCAATCTGGTAGTATTTTTCGAATCCTGACACCATCAACATTTGTTTGAATAATTGAGGTGATTGAGGCAATGCATAAAATTCCCCATCATGTACGCGACTTGGTACCAAATAGTCACGTGCTCCTTCAGGTGTCGATTTCGTAAGAATCGGTGTTTCTACTTCTAGGAATGTTTCTTCATCCAAGAAACGACGTATGGACTTAGTTACTTCAGAGCGCATTTTAAACGTTTCATACATAACCGGACGACGAAGGTCAAGATAACGATATTTCAAGCGTAAGTCTTCGCTTACATCCGTTTGGTTTTCAATTGCAAATGGTGGATTTTTTGCTTCATTTATAATCGTCACTTGAGATGCCTGTACTTCGATGCGTCCCGTTTTCATGTTCGGATTTACTTGTGATTCTTGACGTTCGACGACTTCCCCGATTAATTCAACAACAAACTCGTTACGCAATTTGTCTGCGACAGCCAATGCTTCTTGTGAAATATCCGGGTTGAAAACAATTTGTACAATTCCAGAACGGTCGCGAAGGTCCACGAAAATCAATCCGCCCAAGTCACGTCTTTTTTGTACCCATCCTTTTAATACCACTTGTTGACCAATTGCTTGTTCTGCTACTTCTCCACATGGATGTGTACGTTTTGTCATGCTAATTCCTCCATTGCTCTAGTTGCGATTTCTTCAAACTGTTCAACGATTTCTTCAAATGTTAGTTCCTGCTGGGACCCATTAGTTAAATACTTTAAAGATACTTTGCCCGTTTCCAGTTCATTATCACCGATAACGACTGAGAATTTAGCGTTCAAGCGATCTGCCGATTTCATTTGTGCTTTTACTTTACGGTCCAAGTAGTCCATTTCAGCTGTAATGCCATTTTGACGAAGTTGCGAGACAAACGAGACTGCCTTGTCTTTCGCTGCTTCACCCATAGCTACGACGTAAACATCTAGCGAATCTACATTTGTGAATGTCTGTCCTTCTGCTTCTAACGCAAGCAATAATCGTTCTATACTCATTGCAAAGCCGATTCCCGGCGCATCTGGTCCACCAAGATCCTCAACGAGACCATTGTATCGTCCTCCGCCGGCCAAAGTTGTGATGGCGCCAAAACCTTCGCCTTCACTCATGATTTCAAATGCCGTGTGATTGTAATAATCAAGACCACGCACTAAATTTGGATCGACTTCATATTTAATAGCTAAGATCTCTAAGTAATGTTTTACTTTTTCAAAATAAGCTGCTGATTCTTCATTTAAGTAATCAGGTAACTTAGGAGCTGTCCCCATTAAAGGATTTTCCCGGTCCACTTTACAGTCAAGAATTCGAAGAGGATTCTTTTGTAGACGATTTTGACAGTCTTTGCAAAACTCTTCGATGTGCGGAGCGAAGTGGGCGATTAGTGCATCGCGGTGAGCTTGACGGCTTTCCGTATCTCCTAAAGAGTTGATGACCAATTTAATTTTCTTCAACCCTGCTTTTTTATACACATTCATCGCAAGCGCCATGACTTCTGCATCAATCGCAGGATCTTTACTGCCGATTGCCTCAATGCCGAACTGGACAAATTGGCGATAGCGACCAGCCTGTTGACGTTCGTATCGGAACATTGGCCCCATGTAATATAATTTAACCGGTTGATTTGGCAACCCGAATAACTTGTTTTCTACAAATGAACGTACGACTGATGCTGTTCCTTCAGGGCGCAAAGTTAATGAGCGGTCGCCTCTGTCGGTAAATGTGTACATTTCTTTTTGTACGATATCCGTTGTATCCCCAACGCTTCGTGTGAACAGTTCGGTATGTTCAAAAATAGGTGTACGTATTTCTTTGTATTGAAACAATCTGCAAGTGTCACGAATTAATTCTTCGACAGCTTGCCACTTTTCCGTTTCACCTGGCAGTAAATCTTTTGTTCCTCTTGGCACATTAATCGACATATTAATGGCTCCTTTCATTAACAATATAAAAAGCTCCCGCCCCTTGCGCATAAACGCAAGGGACGAGAGCTAATGTTAGCTTCCGCGGTTCCACCCTAATTGACACGAAAATCATGTGTCCTCTCAAGTCCGGATAACGACCGGTTCCGTTTTCGCCTACTGCACCGCATGGGTATTTCGACGAAAAACCTATCAAGTGTTGTTCACTGAGTGCTTCTGTAGGAAAGATTTCAGCCACGTCTTTCCCTCTCTTAACAGCGTTTTAAACAGCTACTTTCTTGGTCATTGGCAATTTGTTTGATTCAGATTATACCTTATCTTAATGACTGTCGTTTGAGATGTCAACCTTTTTTCAGAAAGGTATAGTTTTTTCTGTCAACAGTCTTTACAATGTACAAAAGGAGGGGTTTTATGAGAAAATTTCAACTTCGACAAAATGGGCAAATACTTGTAGCACTATTTTTATTATTATCTCTTATACTACCTTCATCTATACAAGCTGAAGGTCAAAATGTCCAGTCGATTGTATCAAACTTACATTTGCGTTCTGGTCCGGGACTTGCCTATCCGATTATTGCTTCATTGAAAATGGGCGATCAAATGTTGGTGCTTGAAGAGCAAGGTGATTGGTTAAAAGTCCGTCGAGGGACGACTGAGGGCTGGGTAGCATCTTGGTATACAAAACAATTGGGCGAGAAGAAGAAGCAAACGGGACAACTTGTCATTTCCAAGGTTGACAGGCTGAATATCCGATCTCAACCTTCCATTGATGCCGCGGTCCTTACTAAGCTTTCTGCGGGCGATCAAGCAACTTTATTGTCTGAACAAGGAAAATGGGCAGAAATTTCATTTAATCAAGTTAAAGGTTTTGTATCAAAAGAATACATAACGGTTCAAGCTAACTCTTCTAAACCATCTAAACAAAGTGCGAAGAATGGCGATCACTTCGAAGTTTCTGTCAATAGTTTAAATGTCCGTTCCAAACCGGACTTAACGGCAAAAAAAGTTGTCACAGTCAATAAAGGAGAACGTTATAAAATTGTAGAAAAACAGCACAATTGGGTTAAAATTGAACTTTCATCCAAAAAACATGGTTGGGTCTATTCGTTTTATGGGACTTTAACTGCAGCTGCTGCAACTTCAGAAAAACCGAAAACTGAACAACAAAGTAAAAAAACATCTACGAAAAATATCTTTATTGTGTACAACGGTACAAATTTGCGTTCCACACCTTCCACTTCAGGTGGAGTCGTGTATAGAGCAAATGCTGGCGAATCATTTGAAACGATTGGACAATCTGGTGACTGGTACGAAGTAAATACCCCAAATGGCAAAAAAGGTTATGTGGCCAATTGGGTTGTCTCGACTGATGCAACAGAAAAAGAAACACAGCAACAACAGGCGAAGGCTAAACGTAAAAAAGGTACATTAAATGGACTCACTGTAGTTGTTGACCCTGGACATGGTGGAAATGACCATGGAACAACAGGTGCACGAGGAACTGACGAAAAAGGCATAACACTTCGAACTTCTGAATTACTGGCTAGCAAGCTACGTGCTGCAGGAGCAAATGTCGTGATGACACGTGACTCTGATGTTTATGTTGACTTAAGGAAACGCGTGGCAATCGGGCATCAGCTGGCTGCGGATGCTTTTATCAGTGTTCATTATGATGCAACTGACAGCAGCTCAATCAATGGTTTCACTACGTATTACATGCATGGCTACCAAAAAGGGCTTGCACAAAGTGTTCATCGAGCACTTGGAAATAAAATTTCCTTGCGAGACCGCGGTGCCCAGCCTGGAAACTATCTCGTGTTGCGCGAAAATCGTCAACAAGCCATCTTGATAGAACTTGGATTCCTCAGCAATCCTTCCGAGGAACGTGCCATGACGACTGAACATTTTAGGGAACAAGCTTCACTCGGCATCTACAATGGCGTCGTCAATTATTTCGACGATCAATTATAAAAACAAGAAGCTCGTCCAATTTTTCTTGGACGAGCTTCTTGTTTTTATTAATTTCTTATAAAACACTGATATTTTTGACGCTTTTCGAACATGAAAGTCGTTTGATGATTTCATGGTCCACGATAATCCTTTTTACGGGTTCATTTGGATTTTCCAAAAGTTGAATCATGCTCTTTGCTGCCTGATAGCCAATTTCAAAAATATTGATTTCGACTGATGTCAAAGGCGGATGAGACAGTTCTGTGAAAAGCACATTATTGAAGCTGATAATCGACATATCTTCAGGGACGGAAATATTCATTTCCAATAATGTATTCAGAACACCCAGTGCAATTAAATCATCAGCCACTACCAAAGCAGTAGGCGGTTCTTTCAAGTTGATGAGCTTCCCTATTGCCTCTTGTCCACCTTCACGTAAAAACTGACTGTGAATAATGTAATCGTCGTTGCTTTGCAACCCAGCTTCACGCAAAGCTTTTTCAAATCCGAGTAATCGTTCGACCGTTACTACGAAGTTCAAATCTCCACCAATAAAGCCAATTTGTTTATGCCCTAAGCTCAGCAAGTATCGCGTCGCTTCTTTTGTCGCTTTATAGTTATCGTTATCGACATATGTAATTTGATCAACATCCTTAAACGGTTTCCCTATTACGACAAAAGGAAATTTTCTTTCTCTCAAATAATTCAAGACCTTATCTTCAATACGTGAATACAAAAGAATGACTCCGTCTACTCGGCCGCCCTGAACCATTTGGACAACCCCGTCATAAATTTCTTCATCTGTATTTCCAGTATTGATTTGCAAAGCATAATGCCGCTCATTAGCACCATCACTTAACCCACGTAATACTGTTGGAAAAAATGGATTCTGGAAGAATACATCTGTTGAGTTTGGCAAAACCAATCCAATGACTCTCGTTGATTGATTGGCTAAACTTCGCGCAATAAAGTTTGGATGATAACCAAGCTCATCCATTGCTGCTCTTACTTTAATTTTTGTTTTTTCACTGATTCGAGGGTTATTCGCGATGACCCTCGACACGGTTGATGGTGCCACATTTGATAGTTTGGCAACGTCTTTGATTGTGATGGCCAAAGCTCCTCATCCTCTCTTTAAGAACTTCTTAACCAACATTTCATATAAATCTATTATAACGATTATTTGCGTATTAATTTACTCAATAATGAAAATTCAATTGGTTATTTTTCTTTTGGAACGTCTTAATACGTAAAACGCTAATAGACTTACCAAAATCACACATGCTGCAATGACAATCGGATACATTCCCATTCCACTTTTCTCTGAAACTGTAAATATTTCCGAGGTCTCTGCATCAATCGTCAGTTGATATTGGCCACTTTTCTCTTTGATCTGCATGTCACTCAATAACCCTGTCAATTGTTTATCGTCAGCAATGTCTTTACTATTGATTTTCACCGTTTGCGATTTAGATGTATTGTTAATGGCAACGACAATTGTTTCATCTTGATAAATGCGTTTGTAAACAGCCATTCCACTCGCTTCATGCAACTGAACAAGCTCTCCTCTAGTAAGGGCAGAGTGTTCATTGCGCAATTTCCCAAGTTTCGAAAGATACGTGATCAACTCTTTGTCACCATCAAACTCCATCATTCTTCGGTTATCAGGATCTTCCCCACCATCCATGGCAATTTCCGATCCATTGTAGACAATTGGGATGCCAGGAGCAGTATAAATATAAGTAAGGGCCAATTTCCACCTAGTAACGGGATTCTGCTTATTTTGTAAAACGTCCCGAGTGAATCTACTCATGTCATGGTTATCCATGAAATTACCTAATAGCTCTGGTCGTTTGTAAAAAGCTTTATTGCGATCCAATGAAGTGAATAACCAACCGAGACTTTGATCTGGTTTGGCAAAAGTCGTTCGCAATTGTTCATTTTGCGGGAAATCTACAAACCCATCGATCCCTGTTTCTTCATAAGCTGCAACCACTCGAAGGTCATTATGCCAAACTTCCCCCATCAGATAGAAATCGTCTTTAACAGACTTTACTTCTTTGGAGAAATCAGTCCAGAAATCTTTTGGTACATGCTTGACTGTATCCAATCGGTATCCATCCACGTCTGTTTCTTCAATCCACCATTTTGCGGTATCCAAAAGATATTTTCGCGTTTCTTCGTTTTCCTGATTAAAATCGGGTAAGTCGTATAACCAATTATTCTCGACTTCCTCTTGGTTGTCCCAGTTCAGTATTGGCTGCTTTTCATGAAACCAATCTTTTTTTTGCTCATCCTCGGCCCAAGGATGGTTAGGTCCCACATGGTTGACCACAAAATCCAGGATGACTTTCATATCCCGTTTATGCGCTTCATCCACTAGTGTCTTAAATTCTTCCATCGTGCCGAAGTGTTCTTCGGTTTTATAAAAGTCGTTTATCCAATATCCATGGTAACCTTTTGCTTCATTATCAAAAACCGGTGTCAGCCAGATTGTCGTGAAACCCATGTCTTGAATGTAATCGAGCTTGTCGGTAATTCCTTTGAAATCACCCCCATGATATTCCCTAAGGTCAGCGGTATTCACTTCAAAATCGTTTGCAGTATCTCCATTATTGAAGCGATCAACCATAATGAAATAAATGGACTCATCCTGCCACTTTCGTTCTTCTTTTTCAACAGCACTTACAGGAAATGCGCAAAAAAGAAGAAACGGAATTAAAATGAGTGAGTGTAATACTTTCCTCATTCCCCGCTCCCCCTTTAAATTAAGGCTTTAATGTTTTTGATTGTGGAAGAATGTGCTCCCGTGTTGCCTCGAATTATCATTTTGCGATGACTAACTGCAGGAGTCTAGCAGATTCCAACACTATTAATTAACAATCTTCATTAACAGTGACAAAACGTATTGGTAAAAACTTGTTTATTACCCTTTTGTCCCGCCCGCTGTCAATCCAGATACAAAATACTTTTGGAACATTAAGAACAGAATCGCGATTGGGATTGCTACTAATACTGCCCCTGCTGCGAACTTAGTGAATTCATTACCAAATTGCTTGGCAACCAATTCGTATAATCCGACCGCAAGAGTGAATTTCTGATCATCACGCAGTAAGATTCGTGCAAGAATGAAATCACCCAATGGTGCAATGAAAGAGAACAATGCAACAACCGCAATTATTGGTTTAGCAAGTGGCATCACAATCTGGAAGAAAATGCGCATATGCCCTGCACCATCCATTTTTGCCGATTCATCCAATTCTCTTGGAATGGTGTCCAAATAACCTTTCATCAAATAGGTATTCATCGGTATTTGCCCACCAACATATACAAGAATCAATCCTAAATGTGTATCGATCAATCCTGTACGAATCGCTAATACGAAAATCGCGATCAAAGCTGCAAAGTTAGGAATCATTTGCAAGATTAAGAATGTCAGCAAGCCGTTCTTTCTTCCATAGAAACGGTAACGTGAAAAGGCATACGCTGTAAATGACACTGAGATAACGGTCAAAACCATTGTAATAACACTGATTTTCATGGAATTCCAATACCAAAGAAGGTAATTGGATTTCTCTGTATCAAACAAGAAAGCGTAATGTTTAAATGTTGGATTCTCCGGGAACATTTTTGACCCAGATAAACTTTGTCCTGGATTAAAAGATGACCCAATAACCCAAAGCAATGGATACACTACGATGGCAACCATCGCTAAAATAGCTAAATAGGATAACGTGAGTCGGATGATTCTGCTTTTTTTATTACTCATGCTACATCATATCCTCCTCTTGGAAAGATTTCGTTCGTTTAAATTGCCATAACGCAACGGAAATGACAATGATTGAAAGAATCATAGTTACCGCAGCCGCTTTTCCGTATTGTGCACTGGTCATAGTCAGACGATAGATCCAAGAAATGAGGATATCAGTACCCCCCGCATTCTGACTCGGAATCGCAGGACCTCCTCCATTGAATAGGAAAATAACGTTAAAGTTATTGAAGTTGAACGTATACTGCGTAATGATAATTGGTGCCGTCGCATACAACACTAACGGCAATGTAATTGAAAAGAACTTTTGCATAATGGACGCACCGTCAACATTTGCCGCTTCATACAATTCATCTGGAATTGATTGCAATACTCCTGTTGTCATGGCAAATATGAACGGGAATCCTAACCACGTCTGAATCATAATTAACGCTAATCTCGTCCAAAGTTCATTCGTCATCCACGGCAGACCGCTTTCGAGCCCGATTAAAGGAAGGATCGATTTATTGATGACACCGAATGATTCATTGAACATTCCTGAGAAAATCAAAATCGTGATAAACGATGGAACCGCCCAAGGTAAAATCATGATGGTACGGATCATTGCTTTACCTTTTAAATCCTTTTGATTAACAAGGATTGCAAGGAAAATCCCTAAAGCTACTTGGAAAGTGGTAGCACCAAAAGTCCAAACAATCGTCCAAGCTAATACAGCAAAGAATGTTTTTCTCCAAATATCCAACTTATAGATATCGATAAAGTTCTGGAATCCAACCCAGTCAACTAGATTGCCTGGAGGTGAATGATAAAGATCATAATTTGTAAATGCCAAAAGGATAACAAATAAGATTGGGAAAATGACGACAAAAATTAAGAGGAAGAATCCTGGTGAAATCATTAAGTAAGGGAATCCGTTGTTAATTAAATTATGGTATTGCTGACGAACGGAATTTACGGATTCACCTAAATCACGTTTCTTCCCGTTTTGGTATGCATCATACAAATTAAACGCATACACGCACAGGCCCATGATTGTGATGATCAATGCGATGATGCCATCGATTAGCAGGAACACTGAATTGTCGAGTCCAGGAATTTCACCTAACGTGACAATGCCCCAATAGCCCACTCCTAAAAATTCGGAAAAGACGATGGCAAAAGATGCCGCTAATATTAAAAAGACCATTCCCTTAATGAATTGCTTGTTATAGAATTGACCGAATCCAGGAATGATGGAGAGCAGAGTGGCATTTCTTCGATGATGAGTAGCAGTTGTTAAACCTTCCATTCGGGCTTGTGCCTCCTTTTTTCAGCATAGAAGAAAGTGTTGAGTATGTATCACAATCGGTAATTGTTGTTTTCAATACTTATAGTATGCTTTCTGTAAAACTGAAATTATTAGTATAAATAAAAGGATAGGCCATACCCTCCATGATAGAGGGTACCGCCCATGACTTTTTCCAGCATCTTGATATCAGCGTGATACGTTACTCAAGTCTCAACCAAACCCACTGAAGCGGATCTGGCAGGTGGTTGTAACCGGCGCGAGTTTCAAGCATCGGTGTATAACTTGAGTGACGAATTCAGCAAAAATTATTTCGCTGGGTGATTTGTTTCGATGTTCGTTTTGATTGATTTAACTGCTTCGTCCAAAGCTGCTTGTGGTTCAGATTTACCTGTTGCCACAGTTTGAAGTGCAGAAGCCATTGGTCCCCATACTTCGCCCATTTCTGGAATGTTTGGCATTGGAACAGCGTATTGAGATTGAACAGCTACAGCTTTAGCGCCTTCATTGTCAGCAATGATTGGATCTTCAACTAATGCTACGTTAGCTGGAATTTCAGATACTGCTTCGAAACGAGCTTTCGAGTTTTCATCGTTAGACAAGTGTTCGATAAGTTTTGTTGCCCAGTAAGGATTTTTCGTGAATTTCGTTACATGCCATCCTTTAACACCCATGAATGTTTTAACAGGCTCTCCGTTTGGAAGTGTTGGCATTGGAGCAATTCCGATGTCAACTCCTGCGTCTCTCATTCCTTGGAATGCCCAAGGTCCGTTCATAACAGCAGCAACTTTACCTTCGTTAAACAATCCGTCCATTGCAGCGCCGCCAGTTTCACCGATGATACCTTTAGGGAATAATCCTTCTGTGTACCATTTTTGAATGTAAGCAGCACCTTCTACTGCGCCTTCATTGTTAAGACCGATATCATCACGGTCAAGACCTTCAGCACCTTCGTTGAAAACATATCCACCCATACCTGCAATTGCACCATGTGCAAAGTAGAAGTTATCCCAAAGTGCTAGGAAGCCGTAGTTTCCATCTTTTGTGAAATCTTTAGAGAATGTATAAAGCTCATCCATTGTTTCAGGAGCTTTTTCCATTAAAGCTTTGTTATAAATAAGTACTGGTGTTTCTGTTGCTTTTGGTAAACCGTAAAGTTTTCCATCATACATTTGAGCAGTAATTGAAGATTCGCTGTATGTTTTCAATACTGAATCATCTACATTAATTTCTTGAAGAAGTCCTTCAGTTACAACTTGACCGATTTGGTCATGTGGAAGAGTTACTACGTCTGGAGCATTTCCTGTTGGACCGTCAAGACGTAATTGATCACGGATTTTGTCAGCCATGTTCAACTCTTTAAATTCAACTTTGATTCCATACTCTTTTTCGAAAGATTCGATTGCAGCTGGTAACCAATCTTTACTCTTATCTACATCTTCCCAGATAACAAGTTTCTCTGGTTTTGGCTCTTCAGCTACGTCTTTACCGTCAGATGGTTTTGGTTCTTCTGCACGATCAGGTGCACAAGCAGCTAGCATAGCTAACAAAAGAACAAGCATCATTAATAATAAATTTTTCTTCATCATGACCCTCCTAATATCTTTTTGAACACTCACTTATACAACCGTTTGCACAAAACTAAAAACTCGTAAAATGAAAACGCTATCATTATTTAATAAAAAATAACAATCGTGTTTTTGACCTTTTTCGAATCTTTTAAACTTGTGAAAGCGATTGCACAAATATATTCTTAATTATAATGATTGTTTCTAATTTTACAATAACTATTTTTTGCAATCATTGAAGGAAATTTTTTTATTTTATGTAGATTTCCTTTTTAAGATGAAAAAATTAGACAGGGATTGAATTGGTTAAATTGTTTTGTTAATCTGAATCGAAGTTTTTAATTAAAAATACTTAAAAGGTGGTGCTCTAATGGAACGTTCGGCTATTTTTCACCGTCCGGGGAATAATTACTCTTTTATTATGGAAAAGAACACGCTTTGCATCAGATTACGTACCAAAAAAGAGGACATCCAAAAGATTGAGCTAATCTATGGCGATCCATATATTTGGGAAAACGAGAAATGGATTGTTCAACGAGCTGATCTTTCCTTAAGCGCAACAGATGCATTATTCGATTACTGGGAAGTAAAAATTAATCCTCCCCACCGAAGAATTCGATATGGATTTGAACTTTTTTCAAATGATGAACGTGTTATCTTCACTGAAAAAGGATTTTATGAAGATATCATTTATGATTCTGGCTATTATTTTTGTTTTCCCTACCTTCATGACTCTGAGCTATTTAACCCTCCAGAATGGGTGAAAGATACAGTATGGTATCAAATTTTTCCAGATCGTTTTTTCAACGGAAATAAATTAAACGATCCGAAAAACGTTCAGCCATGGGGGAAAGTTGAACCATCTGCAAACAATTTCTTTGGTGGTGATTTGCAAGGAATTGAGCAAAAACTTGATTACTTGGAAAGTCTCGGTATCAACGGCATCTACCTCACACCGATTTTTACTGCACCAACCAACCATAAATATGACACGATCGATTACTTTTCAATTGATCCTCAATTTGGTACGAAAGAGGATTTAAAGAGTTTGGTAGATTCGTGCCATGCTCGTGGGATAAAAGTGATGTTGGACGCTGTATTTAATCATTGTGGTTTTTATTTCCCTCCATTCCAAGACGTGTTAGAAAAAGGGAGTGAGTCGGAATTCGTTGATTGGTTTTATCCACACAGCCTACCTTTGCAGAATGGTGAACGTCCAAATTACGAAGCATTTGCATTTGTCTCTCAAATGCCAAAGCTGAATACACAAAACACACAAGTCAAAAAATATTTACTGGATGTTGCTGCCTATTGGATAAAAGAATTCAATATTGATGGCTGGCGCTTAGATGTAGCAAATGAAGTGGATCACCAATTTTGGCGGGAGTTTCGCCACGTTGTCCGTAATGAAAAACCTGATGTTTACATTTTAGGCGAAGTATGGCACGATTCCATGCCATGGCTATACGGTGATCAATTTGATGCTGTAATGAACTATCCCTTTACTACTAATGTATTGCAATTGTTTGCCAGTCAGAATATGTCCGCTATCGATTTCATGGATGCAATGTCTTCTGTGGTCCAAAGCTACCCGAATAACGTGATGGACGTCACTTTTAACTTAGTCGGTAGCCACGACACGCCTAGAATCCTCACAGAGTGTCAGGACGACATAAGACGGGTGAAACTAATTTATTTATTAATGTACACTTTCATCGGTTCTCCATGTATGTATTACGGAGATGAGGTTGGCATGACCGGTGGAAAAGATCCTGGCTGTAGAGCTTGCATGGAATGGGACGAAGAGAAGCAGAATACGGATCTTCTCTCCCATTTGACAAAGTGTATTTCTTTACGAAAACAACATCCACTGCTCGCGAATAATGGTCAGTTCCAGTTCATGAACTGGGTTGACACGAATCTTGTCATTTTCCGAAAGTATTTGGACAACCGCAATATATTCGTTTTGCTCAACCCAACAAATACAACGCAGAGCTACGAAGTTCCCTTTGAGATCAAAAACAACACATTGAAAAATCTTTGGACAGATGAAGAAATAGTGAGCGAACCATTCCCACTGATTCAACTAGAGCCCTATGATTTTAAGATAGTGGAATTCCATACTGTTTAATAATATATAAGGTAAGAAAAAACACCCTTTTCTTCTACGAACCATATAATATGGTTTCGTTTAGAAAAAGGGTGTTTTAACTTTATTTAGATTCTACAATCAATGTTACTGGTCCGTCATTCGTTAATGATACATCCATCATTGCGCCAAATACGCCAGTTTCGACATGGAGATTCAGATTACGAAGTTCTTCGTTAAATAAATCCCAGAGGGGTTTCGCAATTTCTGGTTTGGCTGCTTCACTAAAGCTCGGACGTCTGCCTTTTCGCGTATCCCCGTATAACGTAAATTGGGAAACGGATAAAACCGAGCCACCCGCTTCAAATATGGATAGGTTCATTTTGCCACTCTCATCTTCAAATAAACGAAGATTCGCGACTTTTTCGGCGACATAGCGCACATCTTCTTTAGTATCTTCGTGGGTGATGCCCACGAGCAAAACGAAACCTTTATCGATTTGCCCGGTGACTTCCCCATTCACTTCAACTTTTGCTTCTAAACTTCGCTGTAGTACGACTTTCAAAACTGAACCCTCAATTCGTCATTCGTTGCACGGAATGAATATCCGGAATTTGTTTTATCCGCTCAACAATTTTGTGCAAATGTCCAATATTTGTAATCATAATCGTCATATTAATTGTTGCGATCTTATCGCGATCCGCTTTACCGCTGACTGCTGAGATATTTGTTTTGGCCTCATTTACCACTTGCATGACTTCGTTTAATAAACCAGGTCGATCGAACGCAGAAATTTCAATATCTACTTGATATTCTTTGCGATTTGACGTCAGTGGCTGACCCCACTCCACATCAATCAAGCGTTCGTTGCCAGTTGCATCCTGCACATTCGGACAATCGTCTCGATGAACCGAAACGCCACGACCTTTTGTAATAAAGCCAATGATTTCGTCTCCCGGAACCGGACTGCAACAACGGGACAAGCGAATCAGCAAGTTGTCTATTCCTTTGACAATTACGCCAGATTCGGTCGCTTTACGGATGGTCGGCGTATGCATTTCTTTCGTGATTTTCTCTAAAGCTTCTTCCTGATCACGGATTTTGCGCATTTTTTCTGCCAGACGGTTCACGACCTGTTGAGCAGTAATGCCATTAAACCCAACCGCTGCATACATATCTTCTTCGCTCGTGAAATTGAATTTTTCACATACACGTTTAATATTTTCATTCGTTAATACTTCTTTAATATCAAACTCTTGCGCTTTTATTTCTTTTTCGATCATTTCATGACCTTTGTGGACATTATCATCACGAACTTGCTTTTTGAAGAATTGTTTAATTTTATTTTTGGCTTGTGATGATTGGGCGATTTTAAGCCAATCTCGACTTGGACCAAATGACTGCTTAGAAGTTAATATTTCTACAATATCTCCTGTTTGAAGCTTCGTATCCAGCGGTACCATTTTACCGTTAACTTTCGCTCCAATGGTCTTGTTGCCGATTTCGGAATGCACGCGGAAAGCAAAATCGATTGGAACCGAACCTGCCGGTAACTCCATAACATCCCCTTTTGGAGAAAATACATAAACCATATCAGAGAATAAGTCGAATTTAAGTGATTCCATAAATTCTTCCGCATTCGAAGATTCATTCTGGTACTCCAAAATCTCTCTGAACCAAGTCAGCTTCGAATCAACTGATTTATTCGTAGACTCCACTGTTTTGCCTTCTTTGTAAGCCCAGTGTGCAGCGACCCCGAATTCAGCGATGCGATGCATTTCTTCTGTGCGAATCTGCACTTCCAAAGGATCGCCCTGAGGACCAATCACGGTTGTATGAAGTGACTGGTATAAGTTTTGTTTGGGCATTGCAATATAATCCTTGAAACGTCCAGGCATCGGCTTCCATAGCGTATGGATTATACCGAGAACAGCGTAACAGTCTTTAATACTTTCGACTGTTATTCGTACGGCGAGCAAATCATAGATTTCGTTAAATTGCTTATTTTGCAAAACCATTTTTTTATAGATACTGTAAATATGTTTCGGTCGACCATACAAATCAGCTTCGATTTCAACATCTTCGAGCTCGCTTTTTATGTCAACCATTACATTGTTCAAATAATCTTCACGCTCATTGCGTTTTCGTTTCATCAAATTCACGATGCGGTAGTATTGCTGGGGATTTAAATAGCGCAACGAAATGTCTTCAAGTTCCCATTTAATTGTGGAAATCCCAAGTCGATGTGCCAGGGGAGCGAAAATTTCCAGCGTTTCACTTGCTTTAAGCCTTTGCTTTTCCACTGGTTGGAATTTCAATGTGCGCATATTGTGCAGTCGATCCGCCAATTTAATTAAAATGACCCGGATATCCTGCGCCATAGCCACGAACATTTTACGGTGATTTTCCGCTTGCTGTTCTTCTTTAGACATAAATTTAATTTTACTTAACTTGGTGACACCTTCTACCAGCATCGCCACTTCTTCACTGAATTCGCGAACGATGTCATCTCTATGGATGTCAGTATCTTCTACGACATCATGTAAAAAACCTGCAGCAACTGTTGCAGGATCCATTTGTAGTTGTGCCAGTATCCCCGCTACTTGAATCGGATGAATAATATAAGGCTCTCCTGATTTTCTGAACTGTTCTCGGTGAGCATACTCCGCCATTTCATACGACTTTTGGACAAATTTCACGTTTTTGTCGTTCATGTACGTAGCGACAATTGCGAACACTTCTTCAGATGTAAATATTTGGTCTTTCGCCATGTCGAATCACCAGACTCCATTCACTTTCGAATATATGTAAAGACTATTGTATATTAGAAAAACACATCTTGCACCCTAAAAGCTACAAGATGTTGTCTTTTATTATATGGTCATTCAAAAAATCAACACACTTTTTAAAAAAGAAAAGCGCAAAGCGTCACTCTAGGGTCGACACCGTTCTGTAAGGATGAAAGGCGAAACTTCTCGTTTCTGACCCTTGGAGCTAAATATAGAAAATCTAAAGGATATGAAAAACTTTTAATTTCTTATCGTATAAAAAAAAGATGAACTCGGCAAGTTCATCTTTTTTCAACCTTAATATTGCATTAAAGTGCAAATATCGTAGCCTTTTAATTTTTCGCGTCCATCAAGATAAGTCAACTCGATTAAGAATGCACAACCTGCAACTACTCCACCCATCTCTTCGACGAGTTTAATTGTTGCTTCCACAGTTCCACCAGTAGCAAGCAAGTCGTCACAAATCATAACTCGTTGACCTGGTTTGATAGAATCTCTATGCATTGTTAAAACGTTTGTTCCATACTCTAGGTCATATTCTGCGCGAATCACTTCGCGAGGCAATTTCCCTTCTTTACGAACAGGAGCAAACCCTTTCCCCATTGCATAAGCGACTGGACACCCGATAATAAATCCACGTGCTTCAGGACCAACAATCATATCTATGTTCTTTTCTTTCGCGTATTCCACGATTTGATCTGTTGCATATTTGTAAGCTTCACCATTATCCATGATTGTTGAGATATCTTTAAAACGGATACCTGGTTTCGGCCAATCTTCCACGATTGTTACATATTGCTTTAAATCCATACTTGCTCCTCCTCAGGAACGGTCTGCTCGACTAAGCGGGCATCAAACCATTGTCTTAATTCCATATATGGCGCGTATAAAAGCTTTTGTTCAAGCTGCATTTGTTGCTCGCGCATTTTATATACCGTCGACTCCGTAAGATCGCGTTTCTCTGCTGTCTCCTGCAAGTCAATTCGTCCATTGTTTATTTTAACAAAACCAAGGTCAAAAAACACCTCTGTCATGAAAAATAGTGTACTTTCGCTCCAACCTTTGTGTTTGGCAAGCTCTTTCGCATGCTGTTGCAAATCAAATGATGGCCGTTTTGCTAAAAATCCATAATACCATTTAAAGTGATCGCGACTAGGCATCCCCTCAAAATACGTTGATTCTGGCGCATAAAAATGAGCATAGATTCGTTTCGATAGTACATGTGTCAAAACTGTTTCCAACAGTTGTTCCTTTTGCGGAATATCAAGCAGAACAATATAGGATTTTGGATTTGGTAATGTTTGACCTTCGGATATCAATGTAATGTCAACGTTTAGTAACGATTGAAAATGCTGAACTGTCGATTGATGGAATGCTAGGTAAAGAGCATTGTCAGGTTGGATCATCTGATTCCAGCGGTTGACTTGTCGAATCCCCCGAATATCATACAGTTGCCACTCATCTGTTTTCGCATCTTCAATCATAAATTGGGGTTTCTTGCGACCATTCCACTCATTAATTTGCAAATCACCTATAAACGACACAGCGACACCAGGTGTCATTTCATCAGCCAGATGTCCTTTACTGAATCCGACCGCATCGAGCGTCAATGGACCATCCGCAAGTTCCATTTTCACATGATTTTGATTGGCACCTATTTTTCTCATAGAAGCGATATTGACGTTTTCAATGCAATACATCGGCTTCGGAAAGTCCATACCGAATGGCCCGAGTTGTTTCAACGACTCAATGGTCGTCAAATCTATTTCTTCAAGATTGATGGAAATATCGATTTGCTGAATCGGTTGTAAGTCTTCTTCTGTTAATGCCTCATTGGCTTGTTGTAGTAACCTACTACGTAAATCTCCGACTTTCTCCAAAGGCAAAGTCATTCCCGCCGCCATAGGATGTCCACCAAAATGAGGCAAAATATCACGGTTTTTAGCAAGTTCATTGTATAAGTGGAACCCTTCAATACTGCGCGCGGATCCTTTTGCAATCCCTTTTTCTGGATCCATTCCAAGAACGATGGTCGGTCGATAATACTTTTCAACTAAACGGGACGCCACAATTCCGACGACGCCAGGATTCCAGCCTTCTTTTGCCACAACAATCACCCGTGGGTCTTTGCCTAATTCGCCTGATTCAACCATGGCGATCGCTTCTTCCGTCATCAGGCTGACAATGCCTTGACGTTCTTTATTATGCGTATCTAAAACTTTAGCAAGCGAAGCCGCTTCAATTGCATCTTCCGTTAAAAACATCTCAACACCAGGGCCGGCATCAGCCAAGCGACCAAGGGCATTAATGCGTGGACCAAATAAGAAACCAATCGTCTCTTCGTTGATTTGATCTTGTTCGGTGCCTGCAATCTGGCACAGTGCCTTTATTGCCGGTCTTTTCGATATGCGCATCTGTTTGACGCCAGCCTGCACAAAATAACGGTTTTCATCATGCAAAGAGACAAGATCGGCTACGGTGCCAATCGCAACGAGTTCTAACAATTCTTTCGGTGCTTCCCCGAGTAATGCGTGCGCTACTTTGAACGCAACCCCAACACCAGCCAGTTCACCGAAAGGGTAGCTTCCTTGAGGGTGTCTTGGATGGATAATGGCATCTGCAGGTGGCAAAATTTCACCAGCTTCATGGTGATCGGTTACGATAACATCCATCCCGAGATCCTTAGCCATTTGTATTTCATCAATCCCTGATATTCCGTTATCCACTGTAATGATCAGACTTACACCATCTTCGAATGCTTCTTTAAATAGTCGTTCACTTGGACCATAGCCGTCCACGAATCGATTCGGAATGGCAAATGTGACATGGGCATTCAGTTGTTGAAGAGCAGACATCATTACTGTAGTACTCGTCACACCATCCGCATCGTAATCACCGTACACTAAAATCATTTCCTCATCGGCAATTGCTTTTTTGATGCGAGCCACCGCTTTATCCATGTCATGCATTAAAAATGGATCGTGCATCGATGATTCGTCCATATTTAAGAACGCTTTTGTTTTATTTATATCAGAAAATCCGCGAGACGCTAGAAGTTTCGCAGATACGGTTGGTATATTTAATGCTTCTTTTAAATGTTGAACGATTTGTTCATCCGGTCTTTCCAGACGCCATCTTTTTTTAGATTCAATCATTTTTTAGTCACTTCCTCATACATACCATTATAACGTATCTAGGCTTCTATGTAATTCATAGAGTCTAATATCATTTTGGAGTTCGCTACAAGCCTACTAAATTTGCATTTCCAACTAAAAGGGCGATTCGTCCAACTAAACCTCTCTTTTGTCCAACTAAATGTCCATATTGTCCAACTAAATCTGCGAATTGTACAACTGAGCCACCATTCATATTTTGCCCACAAAAAAAGCACTCGCTAGGAGCGCTTCGTTTATCTTAACTTGTTGAACGGACATTAGCATTTGTATCATTTTTAATATCTTTCTTGCTTAATGGTGTATCGACAACTGTTTCACCATTCTGCTTAGCTTGAGTAGCCAAATGTGCGTCCTGGTAACGAATAGGTTCATTTTTGTTCAAAGCCGAGATTTCGTTTTGTTGTGCTGCAATCAGCGACTCTTTTGCTGTGTTATCTTTTTCAAGTTGTCTGACTCTACGTTGCAAAACGAACGAACGGAAAATGGCAACGGATCCACTTACTAAAGCTCCGAGTAAGGCTGATCCTAAAATAACTAAAATAAGAGGCAATGATGCAGTGCCGAATACGTAATTGACAGGAACTTCATCCACATTTACTACGGCAAAAATGGCAACAATCACTGCGAAAATAAGTGCGAATAATAAAGACCATTGTAATTTCATCAGTTTCCCCCCTTAATTGTTGAAACGTGGTTGTTTCATAATACTCAAAAAAAGGAACAGAGTATAGTTTATCTATACCCTGTTCCTCATTATTTATAAACTATTATACGACAGGCTCGTCAGAACCCCATTTTTTCTTGTTCTCATCTTCTTCAACATCAATTGCTCCACGTTTTTTCAATTCACGTTTTTTGAACACGAACCAAAGCTGTGCCGCGATGAAGATTGAAGAATACGTACCGGAAATTAATCCGATAAGTAAAGCGAGCGAGAAATTTCGAATGGATTCTGCACCGAATAACAATAATGCGACTACAACCATGACAACGGTTAAAACCGTATTAACGGATCGTCCAAGTGTTTGGCGAAGTGACTTATTAACAATCGTTGCAAGTTCTTCCTCTGTCTCGATTTTCTTCGAACGTTTCATGTTTTCACGAATCCGGTCGAATGTAACGATGGTATCGTTAATCGAGTAACCCACAATAGTCAAGATTGCTGCGATAAAGGTAATATCTACTTCTAAACGGAAAATACTGAATACCGCCACCATGAAGAAGGCATCATATAAAAGAGTTAATATCGCAGATATCCCCATTTTCCATTCAAAGCGGAATGCCGTGTAGATGATGATTCCTATTGAAGCAAATATTAATGCATATACTGCATTTTTCGCTAGTTCTTTTCCGACAGTCGGAGAAACCGTGCTGATGTTAGGTTCAGCACCATATTCATCCCTGATCGACGCTTTCAATTTATTAATTTCTTGCTGTGAAAATTCTTCTTTAAATCGAATAACGCCAATTTCTTTTTTATCACCTGAAATGACAACATCTTCAGAAGGATGATCAATCGACTCCAAATAAGTGATTAATTCCTCTTTTGTCAATGCATCTTCAGACAGGATTTCAACTCGTGTACCACTTGAGAAATCAATTCCTAAATTCAAGCGGAAAATCCCAAGTAAAATCAACCCAAGCGCAAGGAAAGCTATGGACGCTGTAAAGAATTTTTTACGTGATTTAACAAAATCAAATCGATCAAATTTTGTTGGCAAATCCAATGCACTATAATTTTCATCCGCATGATGTATCGTTGATTTATTAACCCCAAATAACCAAGGCTTGCCATTGAAGAATCCACTATTTACAAGTAAGCCTAAAAGTATGCGTGATCCCCATACAGCGGTTAGGAAACTAACTAAAATACTGATGATTAATGTAATCGCAAAGCCTTTAACTGAACTTGTCCCAAAATAGAACAATACGGCAGATGCCAATAATGAAGTGATATGGGAGTCAAAAATAGCAGAAAACGAATCTTTTGCACCGTTTCTAAATGCTGCATTAATAGACCTACCAATACGTATTTCTTCTTTTATTCGTTCAGCTGTGATGATGTTTGCATCTACTGCAATACCAATACCCAGTATAATTGCTGCGATACCTGGCAATGTCAAAACACCATTAATTAGTTCAAAGACTAGTAAGTTTAGATAAACGAAGACTCCTAATGTAACAACTGCAACCAAACCTGGCAAACGATAATAAAGTAGCATAAATAAAGCAACTAGTATCGTCCCTACTACTCCAGCAAAAATCGTAGATGTCAAGGCTTTTTCACCGAACTGAGCACCGACTGAAGTAGAATACTCTTCTTCCAATTTAACCGGTAATGCCCCTGCATTTAAAACGCCGGCTAAACTTTTTGTCTCTTCAACTGTGAATGAACCACTAATTTGAACATTATTAGAGTTAATTCTTGCATCTACCTTAGGACTTGAAACAAATTTAGGTTTCTCTTTTGACATTTCAGCAGCGAAAGAATCCACGCCTTCTTCAAAATCCAACCAGATAACCAATAAATTTGAACCATATGGTTTTTGAGAAATTTCTTGAGTCACATCTGCAAATTTAGATGGATCTTTCAGTTCAAGCGTGACCATCGGACGACTCTTATCATCAAATGTCGCTTTTGCCCCACCTTCTTTTAAATCAGATCCATCCAACATTAATTTGTCTTCAACGTCGCGGAAAGATAAATTTGCCTGTGTTGACAACAATTCACGAGCGGATTCTTGATCTTCCACTCCCGCAAGTTGCACACGAATACGATTATCGCCTTCAACCTGGATGACTGGCTCACTGACGCCAAGTACATTAATACGGTTTAAAAGAGCTTCTGCTGTATCAGCAAGCACATCTTCTGTAATTTTCTGTCCATCCTTCAATGGTTGAACTTCATAGAGAACTTCAAAACCACCTTGTAAATCTAAACCTAGTTTAATATCTTTGACAACCGATTGAGCGGTTGTGCTGATGGAAGCCGCAAATACTACGATAAGTAATAAAAATGCGATAATTCGGCCTCTGGTTTTCATATGTAAACTTCCTCCTCAACTAGTCAAATGGCAATCTAAAATTACCATTCTCGAAAAAAAGCGCAACATGGTTATTATGAAACACGTCACGCTACGTGTCAAATGTCCTTAAGATTCTGACGATTTAACAAAAACAAACTTTGGCATTGATGCTTTAACATTCGTATTCATTAGGTCTCGAAGTTCGCCCTGATTGAGTTCCGAGAACCAATTTGAGGTTCTGAAGTCTTCAATTTGAGTGTGTGTCATGTACTGTGCTGGTGAAGTTTCCAAAATATCATTTACCATTTCAGAGACTCGCATTTCCTGAATGTCACGTTTTCGCCATTTTTTGTTAATACAATAATTCCAGATGTCCCCCTCCGTGACAGAGTTGTAATTGTACACCTTAAATTCGGCTACTTTACTTTCCAATGCTGGTCGCACAAGTTCAAATAATTCTTCATACTTAACACTCATCGAAACACTTCCCTCTTCTTCGGTTTTAAGCATCGTTATTTTCGCATACGAATATTGTATACGAATTTCTTTGACTTGAGAAGGAAGTGGCAGAATTGTCGACATTTTTACGTGGAACGATGGTATTAATGGGCGCTGTTTTTTTATCCAAATTGTTTGGCTTTGTTTTTCGCATTCAATTTGTGCGAATCGCTGGTGAAGAAGCGGTTGGTATTTACTCAGCAGCCTACCCCGCTTTTATTTTCTTCTTATCCTTGATCCAGCTTGGATTGCCAATTGCCGTCGCCAAAATAACAGCAGAACTGTATGCAGGGAAAAAACATGCAGAAATACAAGCCCTCATGCGCAAAGTGTGGAAACTGACTTGGCTGTCCATTATCTTTTTTGGACCACCGTTATATTTCACAATTCCATTTGTCGCAACAAATTTACTTGAAAATGAAGCGATTGCCCAGACGCTCATTATCGGTTTGATTACGATTCCAATCTCCGCTTATGCAGGAATATTAAAAGGCTACTTTCAAGGTCTTGCCAAAGTGGAGGAAACTGCCTGGTCGTCATTGATTGAGCAATTTTTCCGTATAGGACTGGTCACGTGGCTATTGCCATACGTGGTCAATCAATCTAGTCCGGCTGCAACTGCAGCGGCAGCCATGACCATGGCGCTGATTGCTGAAATCGTCGCGTTCCTTTATTTATGGTGGAAGTACAAGCGAGTGAAAACAATAAAAGAAAAAGAAGTCGATTATCCTATTTCACCTATCTTGCAAGTGGCATTGCCTTCTGCAGGCAGTCGATTGTTCGGCTCGTTTACATGGTTCCTGGAACCGATTGTCTTTATTAAGGCACTTTCTGTGGCAGGAATCGGGGCAGTTGCAGCGACCAATTTATACGGTCTAATCTCTGCCGTTTTTATTCCTCTATTGTTATTCCCGGCGTTTATACCCTACGCCCTGTCCATCGTATTAGTCCCAGCTGTCAGTGACGCGAGAGCCCGCTCCAACAAAGGAATGCTTCAGGAACGCGTATCACTTGCCATGCGCGTGTCGGCCATAACGGGTTGTTTTGCCGCTACTATTTTTTACTTGCACGGTGAACACATTGTCCGCGTGCTTTTCCATGTAACAGAAGGAAAAGGGTATATGGCTTTGCTTGCACCAGTATTCTTTTTCTATTACATCCAAAGTCCTCTCCATGCGATTCTTCAAGCCATGCATGAGGCAAAAGCCGCGATGATGAATTCAATCTACGGCGGGCTCGGTAAATTATTCGTGATGTTTGTGTTAGCTTCCCAACCTGGAGTGGAAGAAAAAGGTGCGATTTTAGCGATCGGGTTCGGTGTATGTTTAACATCTTTTTTACATATGGCTACACTCAGACAAAAAAAAGAAGCCGGAATTGGCTTCACATTTTTCGCACTTCCCTATTTACTGTTTATTGTCGTCACAATTCTTCGTCCAGTCATTTGGCCTTTAGGTGAAATGCCGTGGGTGGCAGATAGTATGGTTACTGCAACATTGTTATTCCTCGGCCTGCTGGTATTTGGACAGCTACGTTTCTCAGATGTCCGACTCCTTCGCAAGTTGATCAAGAAGACTTAAAACGTTCTCTCATTTGAACATATAATTTCTCCCGTTCATAGCTGCAGTAGAATACGGTTTTGGGATCGTAAATATGGATTTTCTTCAGTTCATCGAGCAGCCACTCTTTATCTTGTTGGATTAAGTCCAGATGGGATTCCTGTACATCCCCATCTACAATAAGCGGCAATACTGGATGATCTCCATCGTTTTTGAACACGGATAAGTTTCCCGATGGCTCTAGAAATGCATAAGACACATCCTGGATGGAGCCTATTTGCTGCTCTCGAAGCTGTTGAAACAAGTCATCTAAATTGTAACGTTGTTTGCGCATCTCGGATTCAATGATTTCTCCGTTACGGATAATGACGGATGGATCACCATCGATTAAATCACGGATTTTCTTACTTTTCAAGGACCAAAAGGATGTCCCGAGCTGAATCAAAAGTAAAAGAATCATGGGAAGAATGGATTCAAACAACTGACGTTGTGGATTATCAATCGCAAATGAGGCAACTTCTGCAATCATGACGAAAATGACTAGGTCCATCAAGCTCAGTTCGCCGACTTCCCGCTTGCCCATGATTCTGAAAATAAACAGAATTAATAGGTAGAGAAAGATGGTTCTCCATGCTACAACTAATAGTTCACTCATACGCATCCCCTTTTTCTATTAAGTATGAGAGAAAAAACAACGCAATATACAAAAAAACCTGTTTTCCTTTTACGGAAAACAGGTTTTGATTTTCTTATAGTGCTGGAGAAGCGTCCAATACGCGAGCAACTGCTGCACGCTCGAATTGAAGGCGAGTGCCGTCTGCAACTGTCACAAATACAGTTGCGTCATCCACTGCGTCTACCAACGCGTGAAGGCCACCTACTGTTACAATACGATCCCCACGTTTTAAACTAGATTGCATAGAAGCTGTAGTTTTTTGACGTTTTTGTGCTGGACGGATGATGAAAAACCACATCACCACGAACATCAAAATAATAGGCAATAAGCCGATTAATGTATCCATTCTTTAATTTCCCCCTTTCTCTATATAAGCGCATGTCCAAAAAGAAGCATCTAAATACATACTTTTCAAACAACCTTTACATCAAGTATACAAGAATCAGAAATTTTTTGCATTCGGTTTATTGTATCCGTACTGTTCGAAGAATTCTTCGCGGAAATCTCCAAGACGATCTTCAAGGATGGCTTGACGAACTTGTTTCATCAAATTCATCAAGAAATGCAAATTGTGGTACGAAGTTAAACGAATACCAAATGTTTCTTCCGCTTTGATTAAATGGCGAATATATGCACGTGAGTAGTTTTTACATACGTAGCAATCACAGTTTTCATCGATTGGTCCGAAGTCACGGGCATATTTAGCACTTTTGACGACCAAACGACCGTTACTCGTCATCAATGTACCATTTCGTGCAATACGTGTTGGCAATACACAATCAAACATATCGACGCCGCGGATCGCTCCGTCGATTAGAGAATCTGGAGATCCGACACCCATTAAGTAACGCGGTTTATTGGAAGGCATGAATGGTGTTGTGAATTCAAGCACACGATTCATAATGTCTTTCGGCTCCCCTACAGACAATCCACCGATTGCGTAACCCGGGAAATCCATTGAAACAAGGTCTGCAGCACTTTGACGGCGAAGATCTTCATATTCCCCACCTTGGATAATCCCGAATAATCCTTGGTCTTCAGGACGCGCGTGTGCGTTCAGGCAACGTTCAGCCCATCGTGACGTACGTTCCACACTTGATTTCATGTATTCACGTGTCGCAGGGAAAGGCGGGCACTCATCAAATGCCATCATAATATCCGAGCCCAATGCATTTTGAATTTCCATCGCTTTTTCAGGACTCAAGAATAGCTTATCGCCGTTCATATGGTTACGGAAATGAACGCCTTCTTCTTCAATTTTACGGAATTCGCTTAAACTGAACACTTGGAAGCCACCAGAATCCGTTAATATTGCACGATCCCAGTTCATGAATTTATGCAAACCGCCTGCTTCTTTGATGATTTCGTGGCCTGGACGCAGCCATAAATGGTACGTGTTGCTCAAAATGATGCCGGCTTCCATCGTTTTTAATTCTTCAGGTGCCATTGTTTTGACTGTCGCTTGTGTACCGACTGGCATAAATGTTGGTGTCTCAAATGAACCATGCGGTGTATGCACAATGCCTAAACGTGCTCCTGTTTGTTTACAAGTTTTTATTAGTTCGTATCGTATCGCTGTCATGCACGAACTCCTTTCTGATTAGCGGAGGGGCGAATAAACATCGCATCTCCAAAACTGAAAAATCGGTATTTCTGGTTCACTGCCTGCTCATAAGCATGCAGAATTTTATCGCGGGATGTCAGTGCACTGACCAACATCACGAGTGTTGATTTCGGTAAATGGAAGTTCGTAATCAAGCCGTCAATGCATTTGAATTCGTACCCTGGGAAAATGAAAATGGATGTCCAACCGCTATCTTCCTGCAATTTGCCATCAAATTTATTCGCTACCGTTTCAAGTGTACGTGTGGACGTCGTTCCGACTGAAATGATGCGTCCGCCAGACTCTTTCACTCGGTTGATTGTATCAGCCGTTTCCTGAGAAAGACGGTAAAATTCAGAATGCATTTCATGGTCATCGATTGAATCGACACTGACAGGTCTGAAAGTTCCAAGACCAACATGAAGCGTAATGAACACCACTTCCACACCTTTTGCACGTATTTCATCCAGTAAGCCATCCGTAAAATGAAGGCCCGCTGTTGGTGCTGCTGCAGAACCACGTTCTTTTGCGAAAACGGTTTGATATCTGTCTTTGTCATCCAATTTTTCGCGAATGTATGGAGGCAATGGCATATCACCAAGTTGATCCAGGATTTCATAGAAAATGCCGTCATAAGTGAACTTGAACAGTCTTCCCCCATGATTGGCTTCCCCAACACATTCCGCACGCAATAAACCTTCACCAAAAGATACGACGGTGCCGATTTTGACGCGTTTTGCTGGTTTTACAAGGGATTCCCATACATCTTCTTCCGTCTGTTTCAATAACAGCAGCTCGATGTTTGCACCCGTTTCTTCCTTGACGCCCATCAGACGTGCTGGTAGCACACGTGTGTCATTCAGGACTAGGCAATCTCCTGCCTGAAATTCATCGACAATATGCTTGAAAGTATGATGCGTCACTTCCCCGCTGTCTTTATCCAAAACTAAAAGCTTGCTCGAAGTTCGGTCGGCAAGCGGTGTTTGTGCAATTAATTCTTCTGGTAAATGAAAATCAAAATCTTCTACTTGCATTCTTATACTTCCTTTAATCATTATTCCTCAAAGTAAGGGAGGTTAAAATGGTCATAAGCGAGTTTCGTAACGACACGGCCACGAGGTGTACGCTGTAAGAATCCGATTTGCAATAAGTACGGTTCATACACGTCTTCGATTGTCGTCGATTCTTCACCAATACTAGCAGCGATGGTGTCGAGTCCAACTGGGCCGCCACGAAAACGATCGATCATCCCCAAAATCAATTTATGGTCGATGTGATCCAGTCCCAATGCATCCACTTGCAACAATTCGAGTGCTTCTTGAGCGGTTTCAAGCGAAATGGTACCATTTCCTCTGACTTGGGCAAAGTCGCGGACCCGCTTCAGCAGACGGTTAGCAATTCGTGGGGTTCCACGTGAACGGCTGGCAATCTCACCGGCAGAAGGATAGTCTATTTCCGCATCAAATAATTTCGCACTGCGGGAAACGATTTCAGTCAATGCCTGATTGTCATAATAATCCAGTCTCAACAGTACGCCGAATCGATCCCTTAACGGGGCTGATAAAGCGCCAGCTCTTGTCGTGGCACCGATTAACGTAAACGGCGGTAAATCGAGCCTTACAGAACGTGCAGTTGGCCCTTTCCCAACGACAATATCCAGACAAAAATCTTCCATCGCCGGATATAAAACTTCTTCGATTGAGCGATTCAGACGATGGATTTCATCAATGAAAAGCACATCTCCTGGTTCTAGCGAGCTGACAATTGCCGCAAGGTCACCTGGTCTTTCAATTGCCGGTCCGCTCGTCATGCGAATATTAACGCTCATTTCATTCGCAATGACGGCAGCCAATGTGGTTTTACCAAGTCCTGGAGGTCCATACAGAAGGACATGATCCAAGCTCTCTTCACGCATTTTGGCCGCTTTTACAAAAATGTCTAAATTGTTCTTAACTTTATCTTGTCCAATGTACTGAGACAAATACTGCGGACGCAACGATTGTTCAAAACGTTCATCAAACTCTGAGACACCGCTCGAAATCACCCGTTCTTGCATGACGTTGACCTCCTTTCATCAGCTGAGTTTCAACAACAACTGCAATGCTTTTTTCATATAGCCTTCCGTATCCAATACTTCTGGCAATGCCTCTAATTGCGGACGCACTTTGGTTAATTCACGTTCTGAATAGCCGAGTGCCGCAAGGGCTAATAATGCTTCTTCAATTTCGTGTTTTCCTGACGTTTCCGGGAATAATTGAAGTTCATTTTCTGCGCTTGGCATGTCGAAATCGATCGATAAATCACCAAGTTTCCCTTTTAGATCCAAAATCATTTGGCGTGCCGTTTTTTTTCCGACACCCGGAAATTTCACTAAAAATGATTCATCTTCACGTTCAATCGCCTGAACGACCTGTGATGGTTGTCCACTTGCCAGAATAGCCAATGCGCCTTTTGGACCGATGCCTGATACTTGAATCAGCTTGCGAAACAGTTCACGCTGATCAAGCGAAACGAATCCGAAAAGCAGTTGTGCATCTTCACGAACATGTAAGTGCGTAAATATTTGTTGCGGCTCTGATGATACACGGAACGCATAAGGATTAGGCGTGAAAATCTGCCACCCTATTGACTGTTGTTCGAGAGTCATATATTCCGGTGTCACACGGGTAACCAAACCTTTTATGTAATCGTACATTTAAAGTCTCTCCTCACATTCAACGTACTGATTATAGCATATAAAACGGATGTTCGCAGGAAGAAACAGAGGAATCAAAAACGTTATTCCCTGCTTCTATTTAAGTTCTTTGCCCTGAATGGTTGAAAGAAAATGTTTCAATCTAATTGTGGATGGGAAAAGAAGTTCAACATCTTAAAATACTAAACTTGGAGGCGTTAACGATGGAGAAAAATAATAATACGTTCACACATCAAAACAATCAGCAAAACAATCAAAACGAACAAGGTGAAATAAACGAATTGAACAGCAAAACATTGCAATACAACCAATTGCACAGTAACCATGATGAAGATAAAAAAACGGAGGAAATCCAAGAGGAACAAGGCGCAGAATACGAAAAAGAATAAAACAAAAACAGCACCCCTGATGACGTCATCAATGGTGCTGTTTTTTTGTGAAGTTCTCTTACGTCAAACGGTCACAATCTTCCCATAGCTGCGGCATCCGCTTCAATGCACTGTTTGTGAATTTTTTCAACTTCGGTAAGAATCCTTGTAGTTGAAGATCTGACAAAGTCGTCGCATACAGCCACTCGCGCATCAATTCATTCGGAAATAATAAATAGTTCCAATCGATATTGGCAAGAGAAGGATGTTCATTAATAAGTGCATTTAAATCATAATCAAAGTGCGGTAATACCCGGTGAGACCATAGAATAAGTTCCACCTCAGCTGGTCCTATGCAGGCCAGATCAAAATCAATGATGTACATCTGGTTTTTATGATCACGCACAAAATTATGATGAACAACATCTCCATGCAGCAGAGTTACGTTTTCACGTTTGATTGGCTTCAGCTGAGCTAAAGAATCTTTGGCAAGCTTCGTAATTCTCTGGGTTTTGGAAGAACCGAGTTTTTGTATCAGAAAGGGCTCAACTTGTTTCCATTTTTCCAAACGATGAGCCCACTTCCGATTCAAATCAATCTCTTGAAATAGACCGGACTTCTGCCAGGCTACCTGATTTCTAGTAGCGTGCAGTTGATGGAGCACTTCAATTGATTTTTTTCGATCCTCCGTTTGATTGAATTGAACTTTCTTACCACCTTCAATCCACGGCTGCTGAATTACGAATGCGTCTGGATATGGTTCGATTGGAACCATGAAATCCGCACCCGCTTTTGTTAATTGTTCATGTATATATCGAATCTTGTCTGCATCTATTTCATATTCATATTTTTTTAATGAATACGCATGAGGTCCAATTTGCCATTTCCACACATTTGGCTTTAATTGAACGTAATGCCCTTTTTCCACTCTTTAATAGTAGCGAACGGGATTCGGATAACCCCTATGCCCTTGTGGAGCGGGCCACATATGACACGGCATGCAAGCCATGAATGGAGACATATGCTGAGGCATCATTTGTTGCGGCATCATCATGTTCTGAGGCATCATTTGATTATTTTCCTGTGCACCTAGCATTTGATTCGGATATGGGTATTGCCCATATCCCGGCTGATGCCCAAAATTCTGTCTACCACAACCACATGGCTTAGGCATTCCGCATCCACATGGTGGTGGCGGCGGTGCCCCACAGCCACAAGGTGGCTGTGGATAGAACTGAGGTGGCAGTGGCGGTACTTCAAGTGATGATTCAGTCAAGGAACTGGAATCTAGTAATTGCCAACCATGTGCCTCAGGAACTTCCGATGCCTTTGGTACTGGAACCGGTGCTGGCATTGGCATCGCTTTTGGAGGCGGTACTGGTGCTGGCATCGCTTTAGGAGGTGGCACTGGTGCAGGCGCTGGTGCTGCTTGCGGTGGTAAATGCACTTGCAGATGAACATCCATATCAGGTACTGGAATCCATCCGTATGGAATGCCCATATATGGAGGCATCATTTGATTCGTTAAATGTTGATTGATTGGTTGATTGATTGGTTGTGGCATTGGCTGCGGTTGTGGCATCGGAAGAGGTGCTGGTTTCATGGTAGGTTTTTGAATAGGTGGTGCTGGTTGAGGAATCGCTTTCGGAGCAGGCTCCTTCGTGTATTCCTCCTTCATTTTCTTAACAGGTCGATTATTGTTGTACGGATGCTCCATCATTTCCTGTGTTTTTGCCGTCTTCGTTGGCACGAAAATCTTCATGCCGGGGACGATATAATCAGGATTTGCCAAATGCGCGTTCAAACGTTTCACTTCATCAAAAGATACACCATATTGCTTTGCAATTTTCCACAGTGTATCTCCTTTTTGCACAACATGTACGTGCAAAATAATTCCCCCTTTCATCTATGTATCCTATGAATCACATTTTGATTTGGTCACATTATTGCTGTACATGATAAACTATGAGTACACGTGCTATAGATATGCATGAAAAGGACGGGATCGCGTTGAAGAAATTATTAGGAGAAGAACGACGTCATCAATTATTGGACTTGCTAAAAGCAGCTTCTGAGCCAATCAAAGGCACCGAATTAGCAAAACAGGCAGGGGTCAGCCGCCAAGTGATCGTTGGGGACATGACTTTATTAAAAGCACGGAATGAACCGATTTTGGCAACGAGTCAAGGATACGTATATATGAAGAATTCAAGTGAAAACCATGCGTCTGAACGCCAAATCGCCTGCGTCCATTCACCTGCGGATGCGCAGGATGAATTGTACACATTGGTTGATGCGGGTGTTACAGTCAAAAATGTCACAGTCGAACACTCTGTTTACGGAGAAATTACTGCCTCCATCATGGTTTCGAACCGACACGAAGTCGATTTATTTTTGGCACGCGTAAAAGAAACTGGCGCAAGTTATTTATCTGAATTGACGGACGGGATTCATTTACATTTGATAGCTGCCTCTTCTGACGAATTTTTGGAAGCTGCTGTTGAAGGAATGCGGAGTAAGGGCTATTTGGCGGATGAAGGTTGACATTAATTAGGTGGAAATCGGTTATTTGCTCCCAAATCGTTAAAGTTGCTCCCAAATTCGAAAAGTTGCTCCAAAACCAGTGAAAGTTGATCCCATTTTCGAAAAGTTGCTCCAAAACTCATCTGCTACGTTAAAAAAAGGAATGACTGCGTGATCCGCGGTCATTCCTTTTTGTATGTAAAATAAGTACCAAGAGATTTCACTTCGCACCCTAAAGCACGCAGTTCTTCTTTTGCACCTTGCATCATGACGGATTGTTCATCATCGAGAACATCCATGATAAAGAAGTAGTTGCCAAGTCCTGTTTTTAAAGGGCGAGACTCAATTTTGCTTAAATTCAACTGTCGCCATGAAAATACTGACAAGACTTGATGCAGCGCACCTGATCTATCGTCTACAGGCAATTTAATCATGAGTGTTGTTTTTGGCGAGTTGTCATGACCTTTTTTATCAAGTTTGATGTTGTTTTTTTGAAGAACAAAAAACCGTGTATGATTGAAATGAAGATCATGAATATTCGGTTCCACTATGGTCAATCCATATTTCTTGGCAGCAAACTCATTGCCGATTGCCGCAATTGTACGCTCTGGATTTTCAGCTACATATTTCGCTGCGGCTGCAGTGGATGTCGTCTGTTCCAAAGGTACTCCACGGAATCGATAATACAAATATTTATGGCACTGTGCCAGGGCATGTGGATGTGAATAAACCATTTCGATATCATGTCCATTCCCCACTTGCGCCGGATGCACCATAAAATGTTGTTCGATCGGGGACAAAATTTCTGCCGAAACATGCAATTCCACATCGTGAAACAAATAATCAATTGTTAAAGGTACCGAGCCTTCGAGTGCATTTTCCAGTGGCACTACGGCAAATTCAACTTCCCCATTTGCCACTGCCTCAATGCATTCCGGGATGGTCGCGTAAGGCATAAGCCATTCCCCTGCAAAGACAGTTCCTGCCGCTAGATGTGTAAACGATGCTTCTGGCCCCAAATAGGCCACACGAGATTCCCAATCTTTGATTACCATGCAAGACACTCCTTAAGATGCGCCGGAACTGATGACTTCTGCTGATTCCACAAAGTCCAGTCGTTTCAGTTGTTGAATAAAATCATCCAATTGCATATTCATTGCGGTTACATCAAGCGACAACGTCACATTGGCACGACCTTGAATCGGAATTGTCTGATGGATCGTCAACACATTACACTGTGCTTCAGCTACTGTATTTAATAGCGTGGCAAGCGTTCCTTTGCGATCTTCCAGTTGTAAAAACACTGTTAAAATACGTTCACGAACAATGGAGTGGAAAGGAAAGACGGCATCCCGATATTTATAAAATGCGCTCCGTGATAAGTCGACTTTTTTTACCGCGTCCCAAATCGAAGCGACTTCTCCACTTTGCAATAACTGCTTGGCATCAAGTGTTTTTTGCATCGCTTCCGTCAACACATCTTCACGCACTAAATAATATCGTTGTTCAGATACGTCTTTCATATGTCCATCCTCACTTTCTATTCGATGAATTCAAATTCGAACTCAAGAAGTCTTACTGTATCGCCATTTTCCGCACCACGTTCACGCAATGCTTCATCAACACCCATACCACGAAGTTGACGAGCGAAACGACGAATTGAGTCTTCACGAGAGAAGTCGGTTATCTTGAATAAGCGTTCGATTGATGAACCACTTAAAACATAAGCGCCATCATCATCACGTGAAATCTCGAAACCATCACGTTCAGATTGGTGTTTGTATAGAACCGTTTTGTCTGATTCTTCTGCTGCCATTTCATGAATCAAGAATTCTTCTGTCACTTCCAATAAATCAGCTACAGCGAATAATAGTTCATTCAAGCCTTTACGTGAAAGTGCTGAAATTGGGAAGATCTTCACATCTTCCGGTAATTTCTTACGGAATTCTGCCAAGTTTTCTTCTGCATCAGGCATGTCCATTTTGTTCGCTACAATCAATTGTGGACGTTCTGTCAAACGTAAGTTGTATTGACGAAGCTCTTCATTGATCGTTATATAGTCATCATAAGGATCGCGTCCTTCAATACCTGACATATCAATAACATGTACGATTACGCGTGTACGTTCGATATGACGAAGGAATTGATGACCAAGACCTACACCTTGGCTTGCGCCTTCAATAAGACCTGGCAAATCGGCCATTGCAAAGCTACGGCCATCCGTTGTTTCAACCATTCCAAGATTCGGAACGATTGTTGTAAAATGATAAGCTGCAATTTTTGGTTTCGCTGCTGATACGACAGATAGCAAAGTAGATTTTCCAACACTCGGGAATCCAACCAAACCTACGTCAGCCAAAACTTTAAGCTCTAAAACCACTTCAATTTCTTGTCCTGGTTCACCTTTTTCAGAAATCTCTGGTGCCGGATTTTGAGGTGTTGCAAAGCGGATGTTTCCGCGTCCTCCACGTCCACCTTTTGCAATAACCGCTCTTTGACCATGCTCAACTAAATCAGCTAATACTGGTCCGCCTTCTTCAGCCATTACGACTGTGCCCGGTGGAACTTTAACGATTAAATCGCCCGCTCCGCGTCCGTGCATTCCTTTACTTTGTCCGTGATCGCCACGGTCTGCTTTGAAATGACGTTTGTAACGGAAATCCATTAACGTACGCAATCCTTCTTCCACTTCAAAGATTACATTCCCTCCACGGCCGCCATCGCCACCTGCAGGACCACCATCGGGTACATACTTCTCACGACGGAACGCGACCATACCATCGCCGCCATCTCCGCCTTTAATGAATATCTTTACGTGATCGACAAACATTGACTATCCCTCCTTGCTTTCTTCTATATGAAAACGCCAGTTCTTGGTCGTTTTGCATTCATGGGTCAGTGAAACTTGTGGTACTTTCGAAAGTTCTTTCTGAATAGGATGCCATTTACCGCTCGCATCAAACGTCAGTTTAAATGTGGTCGGGTTACACACAATATGAATGTGCAAAAGCTGTTCTGTAAACGGATCTAACTGTCGATGTAACAGGTTCGTTGCTTCTTCGAGTACATGTTGGATTTGTTCATCAAACAATGTATCGCATTTGGAATCAATAGTGTTTGTAATACTCACTTGAAATCCAGGAAAACGCCAATTGGCCGTTTGTAGCCATTCAGTTGTGAATGGTAAATTCAACTTAGAAAGTTCATAAAAAGCTTTAACTTCTGTCGTGTAGTGATCTATTGCCGCCTTCGCGTCTTCCAGTCGTGCAAGATCAATATTCATTTTGATCAGTTGCAACTGATTCAAAAAATCATGGCGTGCGAATCGCAATGCCTCATTTACTGAAAACGGTTTTCCGGTCATACGTCACACACTCTCCATTATGCTAGTCTCATTTCCTAAGTATACCAAGAAATGAAGTGATTTTGTTGCATTTAAGTTAAGCGTAATACGCTTGAAATCAATCCGTTGTAGTTTTCAACATTTAAGAGGCAACATATTTGATTGAATACGCTTTTTGTACAGTTTTTTGAGAAAAAGAAAAAGGACTGCAGTTATGCAGTCCTTTGGCTGTTTGAATTAAGCTTCTTGAGCTACAGGATATACACTAACTTTTTTCTTGTCGCGGCCATAACGCTCGAAGCGTACGATTCCGTCAACTTTCGCAAAAAGTGTGTCATCTCCACCACGGCCTACGTTTTCACCTGGATAAATTTTAGTACCGCGTTGACGGTATAAAATTGAACCACCTGAAACCATTTGACCATCAGCACGTTTAGCGCCAAGGCGTTTTGATTGTGAGTCACGTCCGTTACGAGTCGAACCTACTCCTTTTTTCGATGCGAAAAACTGAAGATCTAATCTTAACATCATTTGTTTCACCCCCTACTTTTTGAAGGTTATTTTTATATATTGTCCATAATCTTGTTCAATCGTTTGTAAAGAAACAATCATCGCTTGTACAATTAATTGCACTTGTTCATTCGAAGTTGAAACCAGATCCTGCGGAAACGAGACTTTGAGAAACCCGCCGTCTTGTCCTTGCTTCACGTTTGGAATGACTTTTGTAAGTTCAGCTATTGCATTGACTGCTCCAAAAGAAACAGCGGTTGCGGCTGCACAAACTAAATCTTTTCCATGCTCAGCAAATTCTGCATGGCCTTTCATTTCAAAAGAATGAATGTGATTGGATTGATCTTTTTCAATCGTTACAGTTATCATCGGTCACACATCTTATAGGTTGATTGAATCAATCACAAGTTTTGTGTATGGTTGACGATGACCTTGTTTTTTACGGTAGTTCTTTTTCGCTTTGTATTTGAAAACTGTGATTTTTTTACCGCGGCCGTTTTTCACGACTGTAGCTTTTACTGTTGCTCCTTCAACGAAAGGAACTCCAACTTTCACGTTGTCTCCACCTACGAATAATACTTTGTCAAATGTGAAAACGTCTTCAGCATCAACACCTAATTTTTCGATGAAGATTTCTTGACCTTTTTCAACTTTGATTTGCTTACCACCAGTTTCGATAATTGCGTACATTTTACTGCACCTCCTCTTAGACTCAGACTCGCCTTAAATGAGGTGATCTTTGCAGATGCTTAAACCTCTTCAGAGCGGTTGTAGTAGCACGGGTGCTACAAACAATAACATTAAAACTTTACCATAATGCTAAGGCAGCGTCAACTGCTTCGTTACAATTTTATAGAAAGCTTCTTCATACTTTCGGTATTGCCAAGAACGAATATTTTGTAAGACGATGAATGTGAAAATCAAGGCCAGGTGAAGTTTTTCAAATGTCACCAAAATCAAGAGCGTTGAAATGCTGATAGACAGCGCTAATAACGTCTCATGATAACGTTTTGACAATATGGCTTTCAATGCCTGTCCGCCGTCCAGCGGCAAAATTGGAATCAAATTCAATGCTAATATGGTCAACTGGACCTCATTAAAAAAAGCCTGTCCAGGAAATTGGAAAGGTTGGGCAAGTAAATAAAGAACCGCGGTTGCCAGTGGCCCAGCAATCGCAATGAGCCACTGATGATGAGTAGGAGCCAAATGAAGATTCTTAATTTTTATTTCGCCACCATACGGGAGAATGGTGCAACTGGTCATTTTAAGGCCCGTACATTTTGCCACCGCAATATGCCCCAACTCATGAATCAGTAAGGAGCCAAAAATGATGCTGTAATGCGCGAGTTGCGCAGTAGCAATCAGATAAATAATAATCGGGATCATAATGGGATGCATGCGAATTTTATTGAAGTACATCGTTCATCCATTCTTTAATCGCTGTCGGTTCAAGAAATTCTCCGTCACGTTCCACTTTCACAAACATGGAACCCGGCTTCACTTCCGCTATTAAATCATTGGCCGCCACCGCTGTATAAGGTAGATTAGAAAAGTTTTCAACAAATCCATATGTTACAGTATCCCCACTATCATAAAGGACTGTCATCGTTTTTCCTGTATGTGGGGTATGACCTGTAAAAAGAATGATCCCATCTTCGCGAGCGACAACCTCAATCAAGGTATCATAGGAAACAAGCACGCCTTCTTCATACGGTTGCATAGATTCGTAGGAAGCCATTGTTGGAATCATAGGGTCTCTTTGGGGAGTAGCACTTACTGGTATAATTTCTGGTTGCGAGCTTGTTGGAAACTGAGCGAGTACGAACTCGCGAACCATTTGGATGTCTTTCCCTTCCGTAAATAGAGTGCGAAGTTGTGAAGTTTGGTCATTTCGTTCCTGTATTTGTATTGTTGCGATAATACCAATGGTAAATATGCATGCGATGATCCATTTACTTGTAGATTTCATGCTGCAGCCCCCCTTTTCGGGTAGTATATGCAGGGCTTGTTCGGTTTATTTCTACTAATCTGGGGATTTTGGAGCAACAATGGAGATTTGGGAGCGACTTTTGTGATTTGGGAGCAACTCTTGATAGTTTTGGAGCAACTTTCTCAATTTGGGAGCAACTCACCAAAATCCGTTAACGCTTACTCATTTCGGAAGCTAAAAACTGCTCCAATCTCCATGGTTCAAACTTCAATAAATATAATCTATTCTTCGGACCGAATTGATATGATTCATGTGCATGGTTCAAAATTCGCAATCCTAGAAAACGGTCATCAATACCTAGCCACCATTTCAATTCTTTACTGGTAATTTCCCGTCCGAATAACAGTTGATACTCTTGCAAACTAGCAAAATGTGCATCTTTGTCACGACATCCACATCTAACACAAATCCACGTCGAATATGTACGATTCATTCCAATGCTGAAACACTCTGTACACCTCACACCACGTCGTAAATTTCGAACATCAATGTTCAGTCTTTCGAATATCTGACGATCTTGAACTTTGACCGCTTCTCTCTTCATCATCTTCCTTACTATCTTCAAGTCATCATTACTTAATAAATCGACACTCGTCGCTTCCATATTCTCTAATCTATCTGTCAGTGCATCTATCGGAATGGCAGGGAATAATTGAGGGGATTCAACAACGATCCCGGATCGACTCGCTAGAATAATCATTCCCCGCACTCGTAAATCAACCGCTTTACTGTGGAGACGCCTTTGCAGTACGTTGACTGCACGCTGCAGTTGCAACTCTGGATTACGCATTCCTTCCTTCTGGCCATCTCTATTCAAGCGATAAAATTGCTTGTTGACTACACTGAAGAATAATTCACCCGTTATATTTTTCACTTCCAAGACGCAAATGAATTTTGGATTAACCACAAGAATATCTATTTGGGTTCCGTCCATTAACACATTCCGAAAAACAAGCGTTTCCTTAGACAAACGAGCTTCTTTTAAAAACTGGATGACTTTTTCTTCTCCAGCAAAACCCGCTTTAGTTGTCCTATATTCACCTTCCGTTATTCTTACCTCACCAGCTCTCGAATGCAGCACACACATTCTCAAAACACTCAATTGATACGTTTTCAAATTATTCAGTCTTATCTCCCCCTAAAAAAATCCCCCACTCGATATGAAAGTGGGGGATTCAGATAATTTATTTAGCAAAAATGGATTTGATTTTCGAGAACATGCCTTTGCGTTCTTGTTCCAATGACATTAATGGAACAGATTCGCCAAGAATACGGCGGGCAATGTTGCGGTAGCCTAGAGCTGCACGGTTTGTTGGGTCCATGACAACTGGCTCCCCTTTGTTGGAAGAGGTGATGACATTTTCGTCATCCATGATGATACCCAGCAAATCGATAGATAGATGCGTCGTGATTTCATTGACATCGAGAGCATCACCGGATTTCATCAAATGTTGACGAATACGGTTAATGATCAATTTAGGCGGTGCAATATCTTCTTGCTCAAGCAAGCCGATGATACGGTCCGCGTCACGCACTGCTGAAATTTCAGGAGTTGTGACAACGATTGCACGATCGGCTCCGGCAACTGCGTTTTTGTATCCTTGTTCAATACCTGCTGGACAGTCAATCACGACATAGTCGTAATCACGTTTTAATTCCGTCACAAGCTCTTTCATTTGTTCCGGGTTAATCGCGTTTTTGTCCGTCGTTTGAGCTGCAGGCAACAGGAATAACTTATCGTCAAAACGTTTATCTTTTACTAAAGCTTGATGGACTTTACAACGTCCTTCAATAACATCCACCAAATCATAAATAATACGGTTTTCTAAACCAAGCACAACGTCAAGGTTTCGTAAGCCGATATCGGTATCGATTAAACAAACTTTCTTGCCTTGAAGTGCCAATGCAGTCCCGAGGTTAGCAGTTGTCGTTGTTTTACCAACGCCTCCCTTACCTGAAGTAATTACGATAGCTTCTCCCACATTAGCTTCCTCCTTTAAATGTAGATAATTGCGGTCTTAATAACCGCAGATCTTGCAATCTATCAATGGCGATAAAGCCATTGGCATGTAAATATGCGCATTCCATTTCTGGTTGTTCTGAAAGAATGGTCAATTCATCGGTCATAATTTCAAGTGCTTCATGAATCATCAGATGGGTTGCTTCCAACCAAGAGGCAGCAATTACTGCTTCTTTATTACCATTCGCCCCCGCATGGGCAATTCCCTTTAAACGGCCGAGAACAAAAATATTTCCTCCAGCAATTACTTTGCCGTTCGGATTAACATCTCCAACAACGACTAAGTCGCCTTCCGCCCGAACAACTTGTCCAGAACGAACGATGCCAACATATGTTTCAGATTGACGCTCTAATATGCGACGGTTGCTTTCTTCTACTGAAATAACGTCACTTTGCACTCGTGAAACACGTAAATGCGGAGACGTGTGCACGCTCGCAATCAGTTCTTTCGTTTGCTCTTCTGAACAATAGCGGTTGCCGAGTTGCAGCAATACCTCTGCTTGTCCATCAATGCCTTCGTCCGATACTTTGCGTTTTAGTTCTTCCACCAGTTCGGCATATGCGCTTTGATCATCAAGCCGAAGCACTAGACCGTCTTTTGTTCCTTTTATGTAGACTAGTTGCTTTTTCGTCGTCAAATGCGTCACCTCACGCGTAGAATCAATTTGGCTGATTTAATCGCTGCAACAAGCGTGCATTGATTACGTATTTAAATGCCCAGCCGAGCACCACTAAGAAAATTGAATTTGCAATCATTGTTGGTATTAACCGTTCGCGTACAAATACGGCAAGCGAAATATCCGTTAACCCGATCAATGAAAAGAATTGATAAAGTGCGAATTCAAGACCGGCAACCAATACTAGCGACAAAGTAGTTGTCACGATCAGATGCTGATGAATGAATTTCACAATAAAACTAGCAATTAAACAAATTAATGGATATAAAAAAGAATACAATCCAATAATATCAATGAAGAACACATCATACAAGAGCCCAAAAAGTAATGCATACAACATCGCGCGATTGCGACTATAGTAGATGGAAATGAATATTAAATACATGATGAGAAAACGAGGGATTAAAAAACGATACTCCCCACTGATATCGAGGGGAGAAAACAATCCGAACACCGGTTCAAGATAAAACAGCACGACCGCAATGGCTGGAATGATCATTCGCTTCATGAGGCATCCTCATCTTCGTCCGCCGTACTGTTATCACCGTCTGTACCATCTACTGTTGTCATCGTTCGTTTTGCAATCATGACATGATCAAGCAAGGCAAAATCTGCCGCTGGTTTGATGTATGCCATTTTAGTCAGCCCGAAATCGTCTGTCGAAACTTCAGTAATTTCCCCGATTAAAATCCCTTTAGGAAAAATCCCGCCTAGTCCAGATGACATGATTTTCTGACCTTTTTCAATTTTAATATTGGAATCGATTCGTTTTAAAATAAGTTCTTTACGTTCATCATCGTACCCTTCTATTAAACCGAATACTTCTGTGTCACCCGTAACCATTGCAGATACACGATAGTTCGGATTTTGAGTGGATAAAAGTTCTACGGTTGAAGTGAATGGTGTTGTCAAAACGACTTTCCCAATCAACCCTTGTGCCGTAAGGATGGCCATGTTTTTTTTAACTCCATGGACTTCCCCTTTATCGAGAATTACTTTTTCTTCCCACTGATCAGGATTTCTTGCGATTACAGTTGCCTGAATCGGTTCATACTCCCTGAGATCGTCCTGCTTGCCTACGATGTCTCGAAGCCTAGAATTCTCGGATGCCAAATCGTTGACTTCCGCTTGCAATTTCGCGAATTCTTCCAAACGATCTTTCAATCGTTTGTTTTCATCGTAAGTATTTAACAAAGCATCGACATTATCGAAAACACCTGTTATGTACTGTGTTGGTTTTGAGAAAATCGATTGCCCAAAACCAACGACATCTTTAATAATTTGTTCAGGTAACGACGCATTATCACGATCTCTGAGAGAGAAGCTGATCAATGCCACAAGAAAAATCACCCCGACAAGCAATAATATCAAACGCTTATTCGAAAAAAAATGTGGCATTGGAACGGTCCTCCTTAGTGTTTAGAATGTTGGCGAATCGTGTTCATATGATCTAGCGCCATTCCAGTACCAATTGCGACGCAATCCAATGGATTCTCTGCAATGAAGACAGGCATGCTTGTCTCATCACTAATTACTTTGTCCAAGTTTTTAAGTAAAGCCCCACCACCAGTTAACACAATTCCGCGTTCCATTACGTCTGCAGATAATTCTGGAGGAGTTTGTTCTAATGTTTTTTTCACGCCGTCAATAATCGCTGCGATTGACTCACGAAGTGCTTCTGCAATTTCTTCAGAAGAAATTTCGATTGTTTTTGGAAGACCTGTCACTAAATCGCGTCCACGGATTTCCATTTTTTCAACGTTATCTATTACTCTAGCTGAACCGATTTCCATTTTGATTGCTTCAGCCGTACGTTCACCAATCGTTAAGTTGTACATTTTACGGATGTAACTTGTAATTGCATGATCCATTGCGTCTCCAGCAACACGAACTGATTCGCTTGTTACAATCCCACCAAGGGAAATAACTGCGACTTCAGTTGTACCACCACCGATATCAACGACCATACTGCCTGTTGGTTCCCAAACTGGCAAGTTCGAACCGATTGCCGCTGCAAATGGTTCTTCGATTGTCACTGCATCACGTGCGCCTGCTTGACGAGCTGCATCAATAACTGCGCGACGTTCTACTGAAGTAATCCCGTAAGGAACACAAATCATGACATTCGGCTTTTTCCATGAACCGCCTGAAGCTTTCATTGCTTCTTTTAAATAATATTGAATCATTGATGTTGTAATATCGAAGTCCGCAATTACGCCATCTTTCATCGGGCGAATCGCCACGATCGAACCTGGTGTACGACCAATCATATTTTTAGCATCGTTACCGACTGCAACGATGTCACCATTATTCGTATTTCTAGCGACTACTGAAGGTTCGCGTAAAACGATCCCTTTTCCTTTAATAAATACCAAAGTATTTGCTGTGCCAAGGTCAATCCCGACATCTTTTGCTCCAAATCCAAACACGTTATGTTCTTCCTTTCTATCCTTAGCCAGTTAATCTTAGCTTAGTTTAAACCATAACTTTGATTATAACGGATAAAAAGAGAAAATCACAGTGTCACATGTAACCCTTTTCTTTCAAACTGATAAATTGATGGTCCCCGATAATCACATGGTCGAGTAATTCAATCCCCATTATGTGTCCAGCTTCCTGAATTCGCTTGGTCACTTCAATGTCTTCCGGTGAAGGTGACGGGTTTCCGGAAGGATGGTTATGCGCACAAATAATCGCGGCAGCCGAACGTTTTACGGCTTCCCTAAAAATTTCCCTTGGGTGTACAATACTCGCATTCAGACTGCCAATGAAAATGGTTTGTTTATGTAACACTTGATTCTTGACATTCATGAAAAGCACGACAAAATTTTCTTGTTTAAGAGATGTCATATCCGCCATTAAAAATGTAGCAGCGTCTTTTGGTGAACGTACCGTAAACTTTCCATCTGTTTGCTGTTGCGCAAGCCTTCTTCCAAGTTCGACCGCTGCAAGTAACTGAACTGCCTTTGCTTCACCGATACCTTTTACAGACATGATTTCTTCGATTGTGGCATTTTTCAACTCATGCAATTGCTCAAAAAACGTCAATACCCGATTCGCTAGATGCAGGACGGATTCCTGCTTCGTGCCCGTTCTAAGTAAAATAGCAATCAGTTCTTGATTGGACAGTGCAGCGGCACCTTGGTTCATCAATCGTTCACGTGGACGGTCAGAGGCATGGACATCACGAATCATTAATGATGGTTTCATTTCAGTGATCATGGCGCGCTCCCGCTGATTTCAAATCAATCAACTGTAGGTTTTTCAGTTCGCGATACAGTTCCGCCACCGGCAAGCCCACTACATTATTGTAATCACCATTAATATGTTCCACCATCAAAGCACCGACAGTTTGGATTCCGTAACCTCCTGCTTTGTCAAAACAATCCCCACTCGCTACATAACTGTCGATCCATTCGTCCGACAGTCGATAAAAAGTGACTTTCGTCTTTTCGAAAAACACACTGCAAATATCTTCGAAATAAATAGCCACTCCGGTAATCACAGTATGTGTTCGACCGGACAATCGGCGTAAATATAGTTTTGCCATTTCTGCACTCTCAGGTTTTCCAAGGGGCTCATCATCAATAAAAACCATGGTATCGGCACTGATGACGATGGCGTGTTGATTACGTTCAGCGACGGACAAGCCTTTCTCCATGGCAATATTGCAAACGAGTTCAGATGGCGATCCTCCGTAAATGGCGTTCTCGTCCACTTCCATCGTTTTCACTTCGAATGGTACGCCAATCAGTGAGAGCAGTTCTTTTCTCCTTGGTGAAGCAGATGCTAAAATAAGCGGTTTTGTCGTTTTAAATTCCAATGAAATCAGCTCCTTTTTGACATCATACAGAACGAAGCCATAGTTGAAAAATGTGTCGAAAGGGCAATAATTTCATTTTAACCATTTTAAGACGGCGATAATTCAATTTTCAAGCAGTCATTTTGTGCGAAATAATGTGATAACAATTGAACCCGAATGACATTAAAATCCTTCGAAAGGGTTGATATAGCAGTGATATTGGAATCCCAGTCCTTCGGTTTTGCCCCTTCATTTTCAGTGCCCGCAAAATTAAATTTTGCCGGGTCTTGATTTGCCAGAAAAACGGGAAATTTTTGCATCGACTGTTCGGTACAAGCGGATGAATTGATCTTGAACGGTTTTACGAATGATTCAGTGCTTCCCTCCACTTTCACTTCACTTTCCACAGTGCTCGCGGCAGACCATACATAATATTTGCCGTCCGTAATGACAATGGCTGCAGATTTCATGGCTGGGTTCGACTGAAGCAATGCAGTGGCACCATCTGCTGAAGTAAATACACCGTGTTGCTTCGCATAAAATTGAGTCGGTGTCGTTACATCTGCCGGTGCCGTCACTTCCACTTTGTCAGGCTTCTCAGTCGTTGCAGGTGTCACTGGCGTTTCAGCTGTAGTTGAAATGTCTTGCCACTGAATAAAAATCGCGAATATGCCAATCGAAACAGCCCCGATAAGAAAACCATGTATGATTGCCAATGTGTATGAAAACTTTGAGAATGTTTTTGAAAAACGCACTTGATCACCCCGTTTTTCTTTAAAGCTACCATGTGGGCAATAAAAAAAGACAAGACCGGTGTCGGCTTGTCCAAAAAAGTTTTCGAGTTAAAATAACAAATTCATATACCAGTCGAGTATTTCCTGGCCATAAAAATAGACAATGATTGCAGCGAGTGCAATGGACGGTCCAAAAGGCACTGGCGTTTTTCGTCCTTGTTTTGAACGACGTAAATGAATGACTCCAACGATGGCGCCGATAAAAGCAGCCAAGAATAATGTTAACAGTGTCGGCAACATCCCAAGAACGAGACCGATCACAGCAAACAATTTGATGTCACCTCCACCCATGCCGCCTTTCGACAATATGGCAATCAGCAACAAGATCCCGAACCCTCCTGCCGCCCCAATGATACTGTCCCACCAAGGCTCAAGTGGCGATAAGAATCTTGCAACAATTAATAGTACGCTAAAAAATAAGAGAACCTTATCTGGAATGAGCATATAAGCAAAATCCGAAACCGTGATGATTACAAGCATGGAAATAAACAAGATTGCTACGATTAATTCCATTGAGAAACCGAGTTTATAGAACGCGAAAGCAAACAATAACCCCGTTACTAATTCCATCACTGGATAAATCCAACTGATTTTCGTGCCACAACCACGGCATTTTCCTTTTAGGAATACATATGAAAATACCGGTACCAAATCTTTAATCGTCAAGCGTCGATCACATATCGTGCAGTGTGAAGGTGGCGAGACGATTGATTCATTTTTAGGCACACGCAATCCAACGACATTGAAAAATGAACCAAATATAAGTCCGTATATGAAAAATAAAGTTGTATATAAAATGACCATAAATGCCTCTCAATCAAACAAAAACTGGAGGCAACGTACGCTCTCCAGTTTTGTCAGGTTATTTTGGAATGATAAGTGTAGAATTTGCCAATACTTTATCTGTCTTTAGTCCATTTGCTTGTTTGATTAACTCTTCGCCAAAACGATCACCGTAGTATTTTATCGAAATGGAGTATAAAGTATCACCAGGTTGAACCGTGTAGGTTTGAGTTTCAAAGTTACTGGTTACAGAGTTTGACTCGGTTGTCGTTTCTTCCTCAGCGTCATTTTCAGTAGTTTGTCCTTCAATGCTTGTCGTTTCAGTTTCACTTGTTACAACTACTTCACCTGTGTCAATGCCATTGTTCGCAGGAAGCGGATTCACTTTATCTGCAGGTGCTGGCGTATCGACTTTCGGACTTTCTTCGAGAAGCTCGGTTAGGTCAGGTCGGTAAAATGCCGAGAATGTTAGGTTCAATTGCAGTTTCTCATCTTCTTGATCAGCCGTTGTCACTTCACCTAAAGAGCTAAACTGAATGGAGTCAATGATTAAAATCCGATCCAATCGTTCAAGTTCGGCAATGAAAGACTCTAACGTGGTATAAGTAGGAGTTTCAATCGACAAACTCACAAGTAATTCTTGAAGTGTTTCTACCCCTTCCGGAGGAGCTTCAATGACAAATGGTCCTTCTGTAAAGCCTACAGATTGGACTAATGATTGCGAGACCACTTCCGCCTTCTCAATTTGCAGTAACACAAGTTCAGTTAATGAATCAACAGGCACTTTCTTTTGCAATTCAAGCGAACTGGCGACTGGAATTTCTGGCTGATCCGCAAGTTGTTGTTCCAATGCAAACAATACTTGACGATCTGTTGTTAGCGTCGTTTCAGCAACAGCTAAACTTTCCTTATTAGGAGAAAAGAAAGTGAAATATGAATAGGCAATAATTGCGATACAAAATAAACTGGATAATACAATCAAGCCGATTTCTTTTTGTTTACGGGTCAGACTACTCATTGGGATCATCTCCTTGTGCATCATCTGCAGGAGGCTGTGTTTCCGTTGCAGGAGTTCCAGTTGGCTGTTCTTCCACAGGTGCTTCGCCTTCTGTTGGAGTTTCCCCTTCCACAGGAGGTGCATTTGGATCAACTGGAACCGCAGTTCCTTCTGCTGGCATCCTAGTATCTAAGAAAGTAATTGAGTAGGAAGCCAAATAACGTGGCATAACCGGTTCAACCGGCTCAACTGTTGTTGCAGTACCATCAGCTTCTGCGTCCGCTCCCTCTTCCAACGGTTGATATGTAAGAGTCGATAATGTCACAGCTGTGATCAAGTCTGACGATTTTAACTGAGTTAAATAAAATGCAGCTTCACGGGATGTATCAAACTGAACATCGATCAGAGCTTCACTTGGAGATGTGAATGAAAAGTTCATGAAAAAGCCACGTTCAGGAAGAAGTGAAGTAAGTTCTCGAATTAACGGTAACGTATCGTATTGATATGCTTCTGCCCAATCAACAGTTTTTTGGAGCTTTTGAATATCATTCAGTGCTTCCGTCGTCAGCATCTGTTCTTGTATGACAGCTTGCTGACTAGCAACTTTTTGGCTTTGGGCTATAAAAACTTGTTGTTTGTTCTCATAAGAATTTCCTAGGAAATATAAGACAAGCCCTACGACCAATCCGATGAAAATAAGTAAGATGCCAGCCACGATAAAGGCAGGACGGTCCCGTTCTTTTTCGGACAGTAAATTAATATCGACTAACATCTTTACACCTCTTTCAACGCAAGACCGAGTGCTCGATTAAAGCGTATCGGGATGGCTTTTCCATCTTCTAAATAAATCGTTTCACGAACTACTGTCGAAGTAAGAACATCAAAACGGTTTTCCATTTTCCGCAACAACTCTTCCCAACCAACCATTTCACCGTTAAGCAAAATATGGGTGATCCCTTCATTTCCTTGGTTCATATTGTAGCGATAGAAATTGATGAGCTTTTCGATTTCAGAAATGAGCGAATCCATTTTAGATGTTTGTGCACCACTAAAGAAATTCGAATCATCAGGCTCCGCGACTTCTACTGGACGCATAAATAGAGGGAAATGTTGATGGAAAATCGATACAGTATAATTTTCGTTTTTGATATCCAATAGCAGAATATGTTCTTCACCAGTGTAGGGGTTTTGAGAATATGCCAAACGATATAGAGCGAGTGGTCCAATATCAGCTACAATGGGTTTCATTTTAACTTCTTCAAAAACGTCTTCATATGTATTTAAAATGCTTTCTTTTGAAGCAATTAATATCGCTTCTTTCGTGTCAGTTGATGCAGTATAAGGGACTACATCGAAAACGGGGTCTTCGAACGGTAAATAAAGCGTCGAACCAATTTCAATAAAGAAGTGGCCTTTCAACTCATCCCTTCGAACGTCGGGAGGATATGAGAGTTTGCGGATGATCACATATTCGTCAGGTGCTAAGAACCGAACAGATTTGCGGGAAAGTTTCCATTCTTCCACGGCCTCGCCTAAAATCGACATCAGCGTATCCGCGTCCACAATTTTGCCATCCGTCACAACGCCGGAAGGCAAAGAACGCTCCTCTGCACATACTACATGCAAAGGAGTCGTTGACTTCACTTCCACCATTCGGATCGCATCTTCTTCAATTGTAACCGTCGCCACGCGTGAGCGTTTGTTTAGGAACGAAGGTGTGAAATTCATAGAATCAGCTCCATGATATTATTGTGTTGCTGTTTTAGTTCCAATAAAACTAGAATTAGAAATTTTACTAATTTGAGTATTAGTTAGTCCTTTAAAAGTTGTTGCTATTGTATATTCAGGATTTGTACCATCGCCATCCAAATCTGCAGAACCGGAGATTCTGTTTCCACCTTGTACCTTTTCAATAACAACATTATCTAATAACTTACCTTGATCTTCTAAATATGAAGTTGAAGGAGCTGCGATGGCAGGAGTAGTCATAGCCTTCCCAGCCAATGTACCAACATAAACAATTGTTCCATTAGGACTGTTATTTTCAGTGAAGTAAACATTTGCAGCTGCTAATGCATTTTGATAATCAGATTTTACAGCACCATTTCTACTATTCTGAATAACATTCCCAATTGCCGGAATAGCAATTGCCGCAATAATCGCCAAAATAACGATTACTGCTAGAAGCTCAATTAATGTTAAACCTTTTTGTTCTTTTAATTTGTTTTGAATGAATTTTCTCATTCTGTAAGCCTCCCTTTTTTCTATTAAATGGTACTTATACCAGTACCATTTTATAATAGCACCTTTATATGTCGAAATATATAGAAAAATAGACTTTCTACTCATTTTTAATATATTAATTTTAACTTTTTACATATTGTCCACATTCTCAAAAAGTCCAAACATAGGCAATAAGATTGCCAAAACAATAGTACCAACAAGTCCCGCTAATAAAACAATCATTAAAGGTTCAATCATCGCTTTTAGCTTGTCGGTTTCCGCGTCGACTTCTTTTTCATAGAATTCCGCTACCCGCTCTAACATGTGATCAAGAGCCCCGGTTTGTTCTCCAATTGAAATCATATGGGGAATTAACGGTGGAAAAGCCCAATGGCCCATCATCGGTCCCGTCATCGATTCTCCTCTTTCAAGTCCATCACGAGATTTAATAATCACTTTCCCAATCACTTCGTTACCTACTACTCGTTCAACCATAGTTAGTGCAGTCAAAATAGGAACTGAACTAGAATATAGCGAACTCAATGTTCTGGTCATTCGCGCCAGGGCGGCTTTTTTCAAGATGTTACCGAAAATTGGCATACGCAATAATAGAGAGTCGAGCATATAACGCCCCTTTTCATCTCTTCGCACAAGCCATAATCCACTTGCGAATATCACAACAATAGCAATCAATACATACCAATAATTTTGTACAAAATCACTCGCGCCCATAACAAATCTAGTGATGAGAGGTAATTCCCCTCCAAAATCACTAAACATATCAACGAACATTGGAACGATAGACGTTAACAAAAAGATGACAACACCTATTGCCAAAACCGCAACAATAACCGGATAGGTCATTGCGGAAACTACTTTTTGACGGGTCGCATATGCTTTTTCAAAATGCGTAGCTAACCGATCCAAGGATTCATCAATCGACCCCGTTAATTCACCAGCTTGCAATAAATTGATTACTAAAGGTTCGAATATTCTTGGGAATTTTCTAGCCGCTTCAGACAGCGATTTACCGCTTTTTAATTCATCAGCAATTTCAACCAATGCACGACGTAAAGCTTTTGACTCTACTTGTTGAGATAGAATGCCAACAGAATCAACAATCGTTACACCTGCGCGCATCAATGTGGCGAATTGACGAAGAAACATAATGAATTGTTCACGTTTGACGGGATTTCCTATGACGATATCTTTTTGTAGAGTCGTTTCTGCCATTTGTTTTATTTCAGTGATTCGGATGCCGTCATCTCTAAGTTTCATGATCGCTTCTCGTTGGTTGGCAGCTTGGACAATTCCTTTTCGGACGGCTTTACGGTCACGACCTATATATTGAAAGCGTGCCATTAATGCTCGTCCCCTTCAAGATACGGTTGTGCCGCTTCTTGTGTAATTTGACCCGACTCTACCAATTCTTTTACGGAAGTTGCCATCATGTGCATACCAGCAGCACGATTTGTTAGAATAACGTTCGGAATTTGATGAACTTTCGCCGTGCGAATTAAGTTCGAAATGGCTGGATTCGTAATTAAAATTTCAGTTGCCGCTCGACGACCTTTACCATCTGCAGTTTTAATCAATCGTTGACTAATGACAGCTTTCAACACGCCACCAAGCTGCGTACGAACTTGTGCTTGTTGTTCGGGCGAAAACACGTCAATAATACGTTCAATCGTGGATGCGGCACTGGATGTATGTAAAGTACCTAAAACTAAGTGACCAGTTTCAGCAGCCGTTATTGCAATACTGATTGTTTCCAAGTCACGCATTTCCCCAACGAGAATAACGTCTGGATCTTGACGCAATGCTGCGCGTAGACCATTTGAGAATGATTTTGTATCGAAACCGACTTCTCGCTGATCGATAATGCTTGTCCCATGCTCGTGCATATATTCAATCGGATCTTCCAGTGTGATGATATGCAAGTTCATATCCGTGTTCATATGTTTGATCATCGAAGCTAATGTCGTGGATTTCCCCGACCCGGTTGGACCTGTCACTAAAATAAGTCCTTGCTTTGTTTCAGCTAATTTCTTCAACGTGTTCGGCATTTGTAATTGCTCTACTGTTGGAATAATTTGCGGAATAGTTCGGAAAGCAATGGATATTTTTCCTTTTTGATGGAAGGCATTTACACGAAAACGTGCTACATTTTCAACTACGTGTGAGTAATCCAATTCGCCTAGTTCAAGAAATGTATCCCATAATTTATCAGGGGTAATTGCTTTCGCCATTTCCCTAGACATTTCCGGAGTGATAGGCGTGGATCCGAACTTTACAAGTTCCCCTTGTACACGAAATACAGGAGGTACGCCAACGGTTATATGAATATCCGATGCTTTTTGTTGAAACGCATTTGTCAATAAAATATCTACTGATTCTCTCATTTTCTCACCTAATCTTGGAGGGCAACACGCAGAATTTCTTCCGTTGTCGTTTTGCCTTCTCTTACTTTCATTAGTCCGTCGTCAATTAAGAAGATCGTGTCGTTAGCTTGGGCAATTTCGCGAATTTCCGCTGCAGTACCACCACAGTTGATGACATTTTTGATTTTATCGTCAACGATTAACACTTCATGAATGGCCATCCGACCACGGTAGCCCGTCATACCACACGATGGACATCCTTTTCCTCGTGAAACGGTTTGGATATCGAGTCCACGTTTCTGGAAAATATCAATTTCACGAATCGTCGGCTCTTGTTTTTCTGCACAATCACGACAAACTCGACGCACAAGACGTTGTGCTACAACAGCATTAACCGAACTTGTTACTAAAAACGGTTCCACACCCATATCCATCAAGCGTGTGACGGAAGCGATTGAGTCATTTGTATGTATTGTACTTAATACTAAGTGACCAGTTAAAGAAGCTCGTATTGCAATCTCGACGGTTTCTTTGTCTCGAATTTCACCAACCATGACGATATCTGGATCTTGTCGAAGAATCGAACGAAGACCAGCCGCAAACGTTAAACCGACATTCGAGTTTACTTGAATCTGATTGATTCCTTCGAGTTGATACTCAACCGGATCTTCTACCGTAATGATGTTCACTTCTTCATCATTCAAGTAGCTGAGCGCTGCATATAAAGTGGAGGACTTACCAGAACCTGTTGGCCCTGAAATCAGGACAATCCCATTTGGTTTGGCAATTTCTTTCATGAATCGTTCATAATTCTTTTCATTGAAACCAAGTTTGGAAATATCGGTAAGATTGTTGGATAAATCCAAAATACGCATAACAATTTTCTCACCATAAACCGTTGGTAATGTAGAGACACGTAAATCGATTGGACGGAAATCCACATTGGTTTTGATACGACCATCTTGAGGCACTCTATGCTCGGTAATATCGAGTTTTGACATGATTTTTACACGTGCGGTGACCATGCCTTGCATTAACTTCGGAAGTGTCCGTTCGTCATGTAATACTCCGTCTATTCGGAAACGAACCAATAATCTTGTTTCTTGAGGATCGAAATGAATATCACTCGCTTTTTGAGTAACGGCAGCAGATAAAATTTGATTTACGATTCTTACAACTGGTGCATCGATATCCAACAGTTCTTCCTGTTTATCAACGGCAGAAGCTTGATCTATTAGGAAATCGTCAAACGATTCTTCTTCGTAATATTTATTGATGGTTTTTAATATATCTTCCTTAGATGCAATCGCAGGTATGATCTGAAATCCGGTAATGAGACGCAAATCATCCATCGTAATGAAATCCATCGGGTCTTTCATGGCTACATATAATTTGTCTCCTTCTACTTTCAGAGGGACGATCAAACTGCGTTTGGCCACGTCTTTCGGAATCATATTAAATAACTTTGCTTCAAATGGGTAGTGATATAGCTGAACCTGCGGAATACCTAGTTGAATTTCAAGTACTTCGAGCAATTGTTGTTCGGTGATAATTCCTTGTTGCAAAAGTGCGTCCCCAAGTTTCTCTTCACGTGGTTTTTTTTGCAACACATTCGTTAATTGGTCTTCTGTGATCAAACCATTTTCAACTAGTAAGTCACCCAGTCTTTTTCGAATCAAGTTGCACGCCCCCTATTACTTGCTTGGTGGAATGATATTTCCACCTTTGTCGTATTGTGGTTCAGAATCATCTTCGCTTCCAGAACCAGTAGAAGACCCATTATTAGTATCTGGTGAACTACCTGTCGAAGATCCATCTCCCGTTGTCCCTGTTCCTCCACTACTTGTGCCAGTGCCTGTTCCAGCTCCTGTAGAAGGTATTGAACCACCTGCCGTCGTACCAGAATTACCTGATGTACCCGTTGATCCATCGGAAGGAATCCCAGACCCATCGGTCGATGTACCATCTCCTGGGCTAGCTTCAGATGCCGTGACTGTCAACGGATGAATTTCTACTTTATGAACAGGTGGATAAAAATCCATCGAAACTTCTTTCGTTTCAATTATGGCAGAACCTGAACTTATGTTTTTAAGTACTGCAACTTGCACACCATTTTCACCTTGCGTTTTTACACGAACCGTATTTGGTTCAACGAATGAGCTGAATTGTTTAATAGTTTTCGGTAGGAATTCTTGTTTGTCACTGATTGTCGTTTCATATTGATAAACAAAAGGAAATCCTGTAAGGCTCGCATTCAGACCTGTCCCTACTCCATTAAGATTAATTGTAAAGCCAGTTGCGTTTGGGTTTGTAAATACAAAGTCAACTCCAAGTTCGCGGTTGATAGAGGCTTCAAAACCAAGTGGCACGACGGTAGGGATAATAGGCCCAATACTACGTTCATCCACCCCGAAATTCGTTTGCAGAACTGAGGCATATAGAATTGATGCGACAGTCGTTAAATCTTGTTCCGTTAAAATCCCTAAATCATTCATTTCGATAAATTCCAGCATTGAAAAAGTAGACTTTGGATTGATTGTGTATCCATTGAGCGCAGTCATTAAATTACGAATACCTGCTGACGATTCAATATTGTTGAACGTCACATTAGTCACAGCCGTCTCGACAGTTGAACTTGTCAATAACGTGCTTGTGATATCGATGGTTTGATTTTTAAGTCCAGCAGCAAGTTGTTCACGAATTGTCTTAGTGACAGTAGAAATTTGTTCATCATTGAAAACCATAGGAGAAAATTGTTGATTCAGGAATGTACCTACGGATTCTTCCGTCACATCAAATTGTAGTTCATTTTTCGCACCATCTTGAGCGTCTGTCAACGTTTGATCCGTATTGAATTGAACAGCTTCCAACGGGAAAGGAACAACTGCGTCTTGCAATTTTATTTGAACAATCGCTTGATCGAACCAACCTTTAACACCTGTCTGCACGGTTACAGCAGCTTTGTTTTCAGGCAAATTTGAAACATCATATGGACCTATGTAAGTTTGTTCCCCAAATTCTTCTGAAGAGAAGACCAATTCATTAATGACATATGTTCCCGCTTGAGTTACACCAAAAAATAAAACAGTTGAGCCAAGAAGAGCTGCAAAAGTCGTACCAAATAATTTATTGTTCATTTATTGGTCCTCCTTTTTCGCAGGTTTTAACCAGTCTTCAACTTGAGAATCAGTTCCAGATTGACCATTCGGTGTTGGTAAAGTTGCTGCAACATATGCTTCCGAAGGTTTTTCTATTGCTTCTTTAATAGTTTTGGGCACATATAAATGTAACTCTTCGTCTTTCAATTTTTCATTCTCTAATCGTTTTGTTAACACAACCGATCCTGCAAACAGTAAACCTAGCATAATTAATACAGAATAATAGAGACTAAGCGTTGATTGTGCCAATAAGCCAAATAGCGCTATGACGAAACCACCAACAAGAAACATTAGCTTAGTTTTTATATCTACTTTCAAGACTAATATGACGATTGGAAACACGATGAATGCGAGCAGAATAAGAATAAGAAATTTAATCATGTTTCACCTCTTATGGTTTGTACTTAACGTTCATTTTTAAATCACTGTGTTTTTCAATATAAGTTGCCTTAATTTCCTTTACCGGTGGAGGTATAGGAATATTGATAGTTCCAATACAATAATCCACGAAATCTTTATACGTCCCTGAAAATCTTTGGGCGTCAGGAACCTGCCTGTAGGAATTAGAAGTATAATAATAAACATTATCATGCTTGGAATTCCCGTTTTTCACTTCAAAAGAGCTATTTGCAACGTCTATCCCGTCTAAATTAATGCACAACTTACCAAATTTTGCATCCGTATGTTTGTCAATTTTGATTGGGATCGGATACTTGTTATCTCCTGTTATAAAAACAGTACCACGAATATTTTTGAAGTGATTTTCTGAGTTTACACCTTTGATAACTGCTGTACCTCCATAATTATTACCGTTCGTATCAATATTGATTATTCCATTTAAAAATAATGATATTTGACTTAATGGTTTGATTTGATCGATTGAAATATCCTTACTCGAAAACACTTTCAGATTAGGATATCCTGATATACAACTACCTCCTGGACAAAAAGATGCCTGAATATCATCTGCGATAATTGTAATTTTGCTGTAATCAATTGAAGCTTGTGAATTTCCTAAAACAGATGAAATCGACTTTGACCCAAATAAACGACAAATCGTCCCTTCTTTTAAAGGCTTAATAATATCCGTACAATTAATTTCTGAAGCTGGCGGTGTAAATAAATAGTTATTTAACTCTGAAGAGTTGGATGCCTCAGGTACCGGTATTGGATTATTAATAGATGTAATACTGGACACAAAGGTTGGCATAGGAAGCAGAAGTTCATTTTTTAGTACAGCAGGCTTTTGATTTGTATTTCCTTCTACTGAAAAAGGTAATTTATAATACGTTACACCTTCAATCTCAGTTGATTCTAGTACCGAGCCAATTGAAGCATCTAAAATGGAATAGTCCACTTTGTTTTCAATAATTTCCTTATCCATTGTCTTGAAAGATTGATAATAAGACGCTAGATCCACTTGATACTTTGCTATTTGTTGAGAAATTAACGAATCAATTGTTGATTGGGTTTTGCAATTACTATTTTGGAAATTCCCATTGCAATTTTTCAAATTATTTACAGCAGTTTTTAATTCACTTAAATGCTTTTTATATAAAATTTCAGCTTGATTCTGCATATGACTATCCACATATTTAATCCCGAGCTCTGCAGCTACTACCGCTTGATTATTTTTATCAACCGTCTGCTCTTGAGTAACATGGTTCAGTGAAGCACCCATGAATACTGCTGACATGCTTAAGAATATTATAATGGTAAATAAAACTATTAAAAGAGCATATCCTCTTTCATTCAACATTTTTTTCATTTTTCCGACAACCTCCGAAGAGCCTTTTGGTATAACGTTTTAATACCGATTGATTCTATTATCATACTTATTAAGTAATTTGTCATGCCTTATAGTATAAAAAGCACAAAAAGAAGAGAGTCGAGCTATTCGACTCTCTTCTTTTAATTTCCATAATCCACTGTCGCTTCAATTTCAGTCGTGCTGTCAATAAATTGTTTCATTGAATGTCCTTCTGGCAAACCTGCAGTATTTACATTGCATTCATTTAGGAAAGCTACAAAATCATTCATGTAAATAATTTTCCCTTCAACGGCTGCAGGTAATTTAACCATATCAATTCGCCCTGGATATAGAATTAGTTTTCCATTGCCGCTTAATATAGAAGGATTCGTTAAATCAGAAGAATTCGCCAAGCTTATTCCATTCAAATTTATACACATCTTAGAGTTTGTTGAGACAGTTACACTTTTCCCCGTTGATTTCCAGTCTATAAAACCGGTTTTGTCCTCATTGCCCAAAACAACTAGATTACTATTCGTCAAATTCATGCTGACGTGGAATGAGTAGGATCGGCTTACGATTGTGTTGTTGTTGGCTGAGTTACTATTTTTAATAATCAAATCGCCATCTACGTACATGGAAATGTCCTGCAAATTATTCAAGTTATCTACATTGAGTGTTTGATTTGAAGGTTTGATGTATACCGTCCCTCCACTACCATCTAAACTGTTTAAATTACACTTGGTCTTATCTTCCACTGCATAACATAAATCATCTACTTTGATACTTACCTTCGAAGGATCTGGTAGACTGGCTAAATAACTTTCAAGATGGGTCCCCGTATATTTGCAGACACCTGACATCATTGCGCTTGCTTGCGCTGGACAAATGGACGTACTGTCATTAGGGGGAATGAATATACGGTCCACTGTTTCTTTTTCACTTAAAATCGTTTTGATTACAATATCATTTGTTTCGGAAGTATGATCTGGAATGGTGATGATCAATGTAGCATTCAATGTTTTAGCGGAAGTATTCTGTTTACCTAAGACAGCCAGAGGAATTACAATTTGCCTACTTGCCTCATTAAAAACTGGATTTATTGCAAGTGGCATCAATTCATATTTCGTTTTTGAATCTATTTTATTTTCTTGAGGAGCTAAGTCTGTATAAACACGGTTTACTTCAGATGTATACATCTCTATTCCTGCATTTTCAATTTCTTTTGTTTCGCAATCAATCCAGGCATTAATGTGGACACTGGAATAAAACACATTACATGCTGCAGTAGACATTCCTGTAGGCAGTGGCAAGTTGTTATCTTTTGCAGTGGTAACTTCCGTTGCTTTATCTACTAATGTATTCAGACTGGAATTCATGAAATTCTTATAATCCTGATTCAATATTTTTATTTCATTCAATAGATTATTGATATTATATTTCACACCCATTTCAGCTGCGACCACCGACTGGTTTCGGACGTCAACGGTCGTTTCCTGCTTGGCATTATTAAAAGATGCGGCAACAAAAACTGTTGATAAACCAACAAAAAAAACAACTAATAAGAGAACAAGTAACAAAGCATAACCTTTATGGTTGTTTACATACTTCATTCTACCCCTCCTCTTCAATTAGTTGTTTTATATCTTGTGAGTTTTGTATTTACTTGATAGACAGCTTTTTCATAAGCTATTTCGGCGACCAATGTATAATCATCTCGAGTCGGTTGAACTAATTGTTCTGGACTGCTAATTGAAACAGTAAACTTCGAATCTGAAATGGGGTTAAAAGTTAGGGCGGACTGATCAACTGGACTTGTACATAAATCATTAGAGACAGGAGCAATTTCTATTCTACCTGAGTTGTCTCGAATAAAATAACAATCCCCTGTACGGTGGGTATTCAACAATTTGGAAACAATCAAATTTGCTTCCTGTTGTGTCGAAGTTTTATTAGCTTCAGCAATAGAATGCTTGAACCCAATACCCAAGGTGGTCATGATTAATATCGCAACCATAGAAACTAGAGCAAGAGCTGCAATTAACTCTACTAAGGTTATTCCCTGGTTATTCTTAAAATAGTTTCTCATGGAGTCACCTCGATATAGCCATACGTTTCACTACTCAATTGACCTTGAAGAGTGTAAATTTTAAGAATGGTTTTATATAAAGAAATTGTTCCTGCAAGATCAGGCACATCGAATACTTGAATTTCGAATTTAAATTCTTGTCCTGCATTAACCGTACTATTAAAAATAAATGAAGTGTAATCATCTGTGTTGGTTGTTGTATCATCCATTAAGACACGGTTTTTACTTATAGTCGTTCCTGGAAATTGCAATTTAATCACGGATTCGATTTGGTCAACGGGTATTGTAAGGTATGGAGGCACATTAGGATTAGGGTCAGAATCTGGAACAAGAGTTAATGCCCCTTTACTAATTTCAATAAACTCCGACATTTCCTGTCTTGCAATATTCATCGTGTCTAACTTCGTTTCCGTTTTCGCATTAAATAACGTCATTTGCGGAAATACAGTCATGATTCCTATGAAAACGATTCCCATTATAACAAGTGCTGCCAAAACTTCGACGAGTGTCAAACCAGATTGTTTTGAAAGATTTGGAGAAATTTTCATATAAATCTACTCATTTCATGTTCTTTATACGTATTATGTATTGTTTTAATAGAATTGTCATTATATTTATACTATAATAACTCTCTTATTAAAGCCCACGAAAAAAAGAGCTGATTTTCTCAGCCCTTTTTCTATTTCACATATTCCGCAACACGATTTCGACCTTCGCGTTTTGCTCCGATATATAATGCTCTGTCTGCATTTCGTATCAATGCCATGGCATCGTCGCAGTCTTCTGGTGCAGTAGAGACGCCAATGCTTATTGTGATATTTACTAATGATAATAGCGGTTGATCAGCTAAATCTGTTTGAATTTCGAATGGCGTTGATTCTATTTTCTCGCGTAACTCTTCAGCCAATTCCAAAGATTGTTGTTTGGAGTAGTTTGGCAGGATGACGACAAATTCTTCACCGCCATATCTTGCAATAATACCAGAGTCACCCAGTTCTTTTTCCAACAGTCTGGCCAATCCAAAGAGGATATCGTTTCCGCTCTGATGACCATATGCGTCATTAATAGATTTGAAGTGGTCAATGTCCATCATCAGTAAAGACAATTGACGCAGTTCACCATTGAGCAATTGATTCATATTCATTTCGAGTTGCTGATCTAAGTAACGGTAATTATATAACTTAGTTAAGCCACATCGTTCACTTTTTGAAACAGCATCTTGTACGTAGCGTGCTTTTTCAAGTGATACTGCAAAATACGAACATAGCAAACTGATAATTTGCAACTGATAGGTTTCAAATGCATATTTCTTCCTTGATGCAATAACGAAAATGCCTTCCATTTTTTGATTCCTACTGATTGGAACAGATATGATGCTTTCTGCATCCATTGGAAGAAAATCCGAACTTGATTTACGCCATTCCTTTTGTTTATTAAATAAAATGGACTTGTCCTTTTTATAAACGATTCCAGCAATACTTTTCAATAATTCCTCGTGTGATTGATAGATATCAACGTTAATATCTTTTTCCATCGACTTCAAGAAGTACATATTGCCTTGGTCTATATCAATGATGTAGGAATAATCAACGGGCAACATTTTACTGATTCTCGATAAAAACAAATCCTTAATTGCTTCTACACTGAGTCGATCCGCGAGTTCATGACCGATTTCAGTTGCTTGATTCAAATCCTCATTGACGCGTTCGGAATTACTGTATAACCGAACAAGGAACGTCATGATCAGGAATGGAATGCCTAAAAGCAAGAATGCAACAGGACCCACATATTCAATTAATAAGTAAAGCATAATGCCAAATGGGAATGTGATAATCAGTCCTGCGTAATCCCAAATAGAATCTTGCCCAAAAAAACCTTCATGTTCTTGCTTTGTTAAAATTAAGTAAAAGTGCAAAATGACATGGTTAGTAAACGTATTTAAAATTTGATAGATACAGCCAAATAAAATAATATCTTGAAAGTTTAATGTACCGACCTGATAGCCCATTAATAGGATCGAAACTCCACTGATGGCAGATACCATGAAAAACATAAACGAGTTAAAGAGTGCGCGATAAAAGTCACTGTACCCGATCTTCAGTTGCATAATCAAAGGAATAATGGCCAGTTGCATGACGATAGCATCAACGAAAACTCCATATTTCAGGAATATGGCGAGGTTGATCCATTGAACTAAAAATAAGGTCGTCCCAGCTACTTTAAACGGAAAGTAAGTCGTTATAATGGCTAACGCAGTGTACCCCAATAAGACAGGCCAATTGATTTCACTGGGTGTCGCAAATTGATAAAGAGAGTATAGTCCAAATGGAACAACAAGAACCCATATGGCCCAAATTAATCGTTGTGTTCGTTTAGAAATGTCCATATGCGCCCCCTTATCTATGGTTCAATTTATCTAGTACGATTTACATCGTATCAAAATTAGAAAGTTTTGTCATCTTTTATCTTCAAATAATTTTAAACATTTCAATAGCCCTTAAACGCACGCCAGACAAGAGATAAAGCGAACCCGATACTATAGTCACTTGTTTTTCTGAAATTGTATTTGAGAGCGAACGGAGTAGGTCTTTTGTCTCTGATACATTATTTGATTCGCTTATTTTCGACAATGCGTTTGAAGGCATTGCGCGCTCATCATCGAAATCCACAAATGTAAAATTCGATGAAATTTCTTCAAAAATTCGCAGTATTTTTTCACTATCTTTTCCTTTGATCATGCCAATATAAAAATGAATGGGTGTATTAGGAAAATTTTCTTTAATCGTCTCAACAAGAGCTCGAGCGCTGGCAGGATTGTGAGCCCCATCAAAATATAAATACTCCGTTATTTTTTCAAATCTTCCAGGAATAAATGTTTCACTCAAACCTTTACGTAAAGTTCTTTCATCGATACTCACTTCAAGCTTTTCTGCAACATAAAGCACAGTTCGAATGGCAAGAGCTGCGTTGTTCATCTGATGTGGTCCTTTTAGCGGGACGGCTAGATTCGTGAAATGATGACCCTCATTGTCCTCATACAGCCCATTCTTAAATGAAAAATCTTTATTTATACTCCAAACTAGAGATTGGGTTCTCTTCGCTTCTTCCTCAAGTACTTCTTCAGCTTTAACTTCCATAGGACCAATAACAACCGGACTGCCAGTTTTGATGATTCCTGCTTTGTGAGTAGCCACTTTCTCAATTGTGTTTCCTAAAAATTGTTCGTGCTCCAGTGCAATGCTTGGAATCACGGAAATGAGTGGTGAAATGACATTTGTACTGTCATACCTGCCCCCCATCCCTGTCTCTAGCAACACGATATCAGGTTGGAAGTTTTCAAAAGCTAGAAATGCAAGGACTGTTAAAAGTTCGAAATCCGTCAACATTCCGCTCAGTCCTGCTTCTTTTGCTCGCCCAAAAGCTTCATCCAATTGACTGGATGAGATAAACTCGCCATTCAGTTGAATCTGATCATGCACATCCATGAAACAAGGCGAATAAAAGCATCCCGTTTTAATGCCCTGGGCTTGGAGCATTGCATTCATCATGCTAATGGTAGAACCTTTGCCATTTGTGCCTGCAACATGAACAAATTTGAGTTTCAGATGTGGATTCCCTACTTTATCAAGCGCATTTGTAATGGCAGCAAGTCCAGGCTCTATCGTATTTTTGCTTTCTATTCGAAAGCGTTCTTTGTATTCATTAAATTTCGGAATCATTTTGCTTCTCCTTCCTAAACGAGAAAAGAACCCCACCTTCACAATAAAGGCAGGGTCACATATTAAAGTACTTTCATTTGTGCTTTTTGTTTTAAATAAGGGCGTGCAAGTGACATAAAGTACAGAGAGCCGGTAACAAGGACGACGTTTGAATCATCTACTTTTAGTAAGGCTTCTTCCAGCGCTTCCTGCCAGTTTAATGTTAATTGCTTTTCAGCATGATTTGTCTGTTCAAAGATATCTTTACCTGCTGCAGCATTTTTCACATGAATTTCCGTGACTGTTATGCTTGCTGCAATTTCATCCAGCATATTAAGGACGGAAGAAATGTCTTTATCCTGCAGAGCCGTGAAAACGACGTGAATATTTTTTGTTTCGTAGCGTTGCTGAATGGTTTTAATGAGCACTTCCATACCAGCCGGGTTATGTGCACCATCAATAATGACGTTTGGCAATACTTCTTCAAAACGTGCTGCCCAACTAGAAATGTTTAGCCCTTGACGGATGCTTTCTTCAGAAATCGTGAAGCCGTAGTACTGGTTTAATAATAAAGCAGCTGTAACAGCAAGCGATGCATTTTCAACTTGATGATGGCCCATCATTTTTAGGGAAAGATCATTCAGTTTTACAGTGTTCAATTGATAAGAAAAACTTTGTTGGTTGATTTCCTGCGTGACATTTTCAACTAGGAAATCTTTATATAATTGATAGATCGGCGCTTGCTCCAACTCGGCTTTTTTCTCAATTACCGCAACTGCCTGTTTGTCTTTTACTGCACTGATTACAGGTACAAGCTGTTTGATGATTCCTGCTTTTTCTTCAGCAATGGCTTCAACCGTGTCACCAAGTATTTGTGTGTGGTCAAGCGAAATCGACGTTAAAACAGAAATTAATGGTGTCAGTACGTTCGTTGAATCGAACTTTCCGCCGATTCCTGTCTCGATTAAAGCTATATCCACTTTCATGTCTTTGTAGTACATAAACGCAATAACCGTCAAGATTTCGAAGAAGTTCGACCCATCTCCCACTTGACCTTTTTGCAATAATGGATAGATTTCGTTCATATATTGGATAAATTGTTCATCTGTAATCATTACATCATTCATCATGATGCGTTCGTTCACTTTCTCAAGGTGAGGAGATATGAAGCTTCCAACTTGCAGTCCTTCAGCAATCAATATTTCTTTAAGGGCATTCAAAGTTGAACCTTTACCGTTTGACCCTGCAATGTGAACAGAACGGAATCCTTGATGTGGATTTCCGAGGACTTCTAAAATTGCCGTAATACGGCTCAATCGACCATTTCGCTCCGTTTTCTGATCCATGGAATATATGTATTCAATTACTTTATCAACTGATGTAAACACATTTGGTCACTCCTCAAACTCAATACTCTCAGAACATCTGAGAATTCACTCTATTCTATCATGTTCAATTACAGAAAAGATATGAAATTATTTCTAGCGACTAATGAAATTTTTTTGTCTGAAAAGCTTTTCATTATTGAATATATTATCAACTTCCAATCATAACTCTCTCCAAATAAAAATGTCCCAAAAGCCTAAGCTTTTGAGACATTCAAATTATAGATTCTTCAATTCAGCCAAACGTTTTTCAACGGTTGCGTGTTTTTCAATATAATCCAGTTGTTTCGCGCGTTCTTCAGCAACAACTGCTTCAGGAGCTTTTGAAACGAAACGTTCGTTTGAAAGTTTGCCTGTTACGAGCTTCACTTCTTTTGCCCATTTCTCCAGCTCTTTCTCTAATCGTGCAGTTTCAGCTGCTACGTCGATTAAGCCTTCTAATGGTAAGAACAGTTCTGCACCCGAAACGACACTCGACATCGATTGTCCTGGCGCTTCAATTCCTTGACCCAATACCAATGGTTCCGGGTTACAGAATTTCTCTAAATACATTGCATTTTCTTCTAGTACTGCTAAAGTTTCTGTGTCTTTAGCCGAGATGTATAACGGTACTTTTTTGCTCATCGGCGTTTGAACTTCTGCGCGGATTGCGCGTACAGAACGGATGATGTCCGAAAGCAATTTCATGCTTGAAGCTTTTTGGCTATCTGTCAATGATTCATTAACTGTTGGCCATGCTGCAATCGTAATAGATTCGCCTTCGTGTGGCAGGCTCTGCCAGATCTCTTCCGTGATGAATGGCATGAATGGATGTAATAGACGCATTGTGTTGTCTAAAACGTATGCCAATACTGAACGCGTCATTTTCTTCGCGTCTTCGTCTTCACCGTGTAATGGAAGTTTTGCCATTTCAATGTACCAGTCACAGAAATCATCCCAGATGAAGTTGTAAAGAGAGCGACCTACTTCACCGAACTCATATTTCTCTGCTTGTTTCGTTACTTGATCAATCGTTTCATTTAAACGAGTCAAAATCCATGCATCTGCAACTGATTTTTCCCCACTTAAATCGATGTCTTCGAACTTCATGCCTTCCATGTTCATCATGGCAAAACGTGAAGCATTCCAGATCTTGTTGGCAAAGTTCCAAACGGACTCCACTTTCTCGATTGAGAAACGTAAATCTTGCCCTGGTGATGAACCAGTCGATAAGAAGTAACGCAGTGCATCGGCACCATATTTATCGATAACATCCATCGGGTCAATCCCGTTACCTAAAGACTTCGACATTTTTCGGCCATCTTCTGCTCTTACTAATCCATGAATTAATACATCATCAAATGGACGTTTTCCTGTGAATTCAAGTCCTTGGAAAATCATACGTGAAACCCAGAACGCAATAATGTCGTAACCTGTAACTAATGCATTTGTTGGGTAATAACGTTTAAATTCTTCATTCGTTTCGTCCGGCCAACCCATTGTTGAAAACGGCCATAATGCAGATGAGAACCACGTATCCAGTACATCATCATCTTGTTTCCAGTTTTCAATGTCAGCAGGAGCTTCATGTCCAACATAAATTTCACCTGTTTCAATGTGGTACCAAGCAGGAATTCGATGACCCCACCATAATTGACGTGAAATACACCAGTCGTGAATGTTTTCCATCCATCGTAAATAAGTGTTTTCAAAACGTTCTGGTACGAATTCAATTTTGTCTTCACCTTGTTGCGCTTTAATCGCTTCATCAGCAAGTGGCTGCATTTTCACGAACCATTGAGTTGAAAGGTATGGTTCAACAACCGCACCACTACGCTCAGAATGTCCAACTGAATGCGAATGTTCTTCAATTTTGAAAAGAACATCAGCTTGTTGAAGATCAGCAACAATTTGCTTACGACATTCAAAACGATCCATGCCCTCATATTTGCCAGCTAGTTTATTCATGGTGCCGTCTTCATTCATCACTAACACGCGTTCTAAGTCGTGACGGTTACCGATTTCAAAGTCATTCGGGTCATGGGCTGGCGTTATTTTAACCGCACCACTTCCAAAATCCATTTCCACATAATCATCAGCAACAATTTTTATTTCACGGCCTACGATTGGTAACGTTACAGTTTTGCCGATTAAGTGTTTGTAACGATCGTCTTCAGGATGAACGGCAACTGCTGTATCCCCAAGCATCGTTTCCGGACGGGTCGTTGCAACTTCGATGTGACCCGTGCCATCCGTTAGCGGGTATCGCATATGATAGAAAGCACCCTGTACATCTTGATGGATTACTTCGATATCTGATAAAGCGGTTTTCGTAGCCGGATCCCAGTTGATGATACGCTCGCCGCGGTAAATTAGCCCTTTGTTGTAAAGCTTCACGAATACTTCTTTAACGGCATTTGATAAGCCTTCATCGAGTGTGAAACGTTCACGAGAGTAGTCTAGACCTAAACCAAGTTTTGACCATTGCGTACGAATATGACCTGCATATTCTTCTTTCCACTTCCAAGTTTCTTTCACAAATTCATCACGCCCTAAGTCGTAACGTGATTTACCTTCAGAACGAAGTTTCTCTTCCACTTTCGCCTGTGTTGCGATTCCTGCATGGTCCATTCCTGGCAACCAAAGTGCATCATAGCCTTGCATGCGTTTCATGCGGATTAAAATGTCCTGCAGTGTCGTATCCCATGCATGGCCCAAGTGTAATTTACCCGTTACGTTTGGTGGTGGAATTACGATGGTGTAAGGTTCTTTCCCGCTCTCAGGTTGTGCTTCGAAAAATTTCCCTTTTAGCCACCATTCGTAGCGTCCTTGTTCAATGGACTTCGGATCATATTTCGTTGGAAGTTGTGTGGTTTGTTGTTCAGTCATCCTCTATTCCTCCTTTTTTGAATACAAAAAAACTCCAGTCGTCACAAAAAGGACGAAGGAGTTGTTCGCGGTACCACCTTTATTCGCAGATGACAAAATAATCATCACGCTCTCAAGTTTATATAACGGCTTTTAACCGGTTTCTGCTACTGGATCGTTCACAGAAACTGCTCATGGGCGACATTCAAATGTGTGTTAACGGAAACTCTCACCAAATGTTCCCTCTCTTGTGAAAACAGCACCATTTTACTCTTCCCAATCAATGCATCATTATTTAGTTTTGTAACATATTGTATTTCCAAGATGAGATTATTGTATAGGACTGCACGACAACCCGTCAAGTATTTTTGAAAGGAGGAATTTCAATGAGAAGAGGATATAATCCCTATCTGCTTCCACCATGGCTGCGAAGAACCCGCTTCTACTGCAAAGACATCATTTTGCCAATCACGGTTTTTGAATTAATCCGAACCATCTTCATCCCAACGACCTTCGATTTCTTGCTGCTATGCTTGCTGATTGGGATCTTATTTTTATTTCAAAAAGACATCATTTAACTTCGTAAACGGAATAGGCGTCTTTTAAATCACGTAAGAAGAAGGGCAGATTTTCTTTAACTTCAGGATTTTCCTCGGAAGTGGAATTGGCAGGCGCCGTAATAACTTCTACTGAAGAGGATTCCTGTGGTTCAGTAAATTCATACGTGCAAGTAACATTCCATTCAACTTTTAATGCATTTTCATCCGTAACAAAGGCATTAACGTCAGACAAATGGATTTCCGGTTTTACTTTGCCATGCACGTAGGTTGGTGGCAATTCAACGAATAAAGGCACTGCATATTCAAAATATCCGTTTTCCCCATTCATATCCAAGTCCTCGATTGAAACCCATTCTGATGTGCCGTGATGTGCACCTTCACCTGGTTGGAAAGCTACGTGTGCCGAGATATGGTAAATACCATATAAACTACTTACGCCATTAACTTGCTGAAACTCTACTTGTGGCTTGACCTCAATACGTGCAGCATTTGTCGGTACCCCAAAACTTTCTGGGAAATAAAAAACTTCTTGAAGCTTCCAGTTAACTTGATTCACTTCTTGTCCTCCTTCACAAAGCTATGTGAAAGATTTTATGCAAGAGAACGAGCCTTTATGATTGGAAACAAATGAGTTCAAGTGTCCATACACTGATTAAGAGTCTTGTGCTTGTCTCATCTAGTTAACTAGTTTAGTGAAACGTGTATGATCTAAAAAAACCATTTGTGAAATATTTATCGCTCATACTGGTGATTTATCGCTCATTCTGACGGTTTATCGCTCATACAAAAGCATTTATCGCTCAAACACGTTTCAATGACAAGTTAACTTATTGAGCCAGTAAAATTAATAAACTAACACACTAAGCTTTCATCCATTTTTTCAAGACGTACGTCATCACAGGTCCTGCAATTAACAAAATAAAGAATATCCTGAATAAATGAAAACTCGTGACGGTCGACAAATCCGCGCCTGTTTCCAGTGCGGTAATGGACATTTCGGCTATGCCTCCAGGCGCAGCGCTAATAAAGAAATCTAAAAACGTGTTAACTGAATGAATTCTTGTTAGTATGTACGCGATAAATCCACAAAATGCAATGAGAGCCAAGTTTGTCAGCACAATAGCACTGAACAATCGTATAGACAATTGATCTCGAACTTTTTCGAGTTGCAACCCTAAATGTGCACCTACAAAGATTTGAGAAAGAATCAACACAATAGCAGGCACTTCGACAACTGGATGATCTGTCACGAACTGCACAATGGCCATCGATAAAATAGGTGCCATCAGTTCAGGTAATGGAAAATGTGTTTTTTTCATCACTATAAAAAAGAAAGTGCCGAGTAAGACTGCTATAACAAAATGCATGACATTAAATGTCGGCAACACAGCCATTGTCCCTTCATTCAAATGACTCCCTTTCGGAATCCAAGCCGTCAGAAAAGGGACAACCGTTACGACAACAAAAATCCGGAACGTTTGCATCAACGTCACGATGGTTGAATTCGCCGATTTCACTTCTTCACTCAGCAATACCATTTGGGACAACCCGCCTGGCAGTGAACCTAACACACTTGTGGCAATAGACTCCCCTGATATTTTCAAAAATAGGTAACTTAGCAGTAACGCAACACCTACGATAGAAAACGTCATTAGAACCATTAACGGAAAATCAAACCACATGAGTTCTATCGATGTTTTGGTAAACGAAGAGCCGATTTGAATTCCAAGAAAAATTAAACCTACTTGTCGATAGATTCTCGGCCACTCAAATTCCAATTTTGTGTACTGCCGCAATAGCAGCAATGACACCATCGGCCCGAGCAACCACGGCAAAAAGATGCCGACCGAGTCAAATAAAAACCCAGCTGATGCCGCGATAATAAATGTACGTAATACAATCCAAGACTTTTGCAACAAGACCACACCTTTCTCCATTGAAAAAAGCCCTGATACTCGTTTGAGTACCAGGACAGTTACATTAAGCTAGTTGCTTGAAAACTTTATGGAATGCTTCCACCGTTTTTGCAATGTCTTCAGTCGTATGAGCAGCTGATAGGAACATGCCTTCAAATTGTGAAGGTGGCAAGAAAATGCCTTCCTCAGCCATCAAACGATAATATTTAGCGAATAATTGAAGATCAGACGTTTTCGCCACGTCATAGTTCGTAACCGTTTCATCCGTGAAGAAGAAGCCAATCATAGAACCCGCACGATTTACTGTGTGTGGAATGTGATATTTTGATGCAGCTTCGCGGAAGCCAGCTTCCAATTGATCCGCTAATCTGTTGAAGTGTTCATACGTTTCAGGTGTTAAACGGGACAATGTTTCCAGTCCTGCTGTCATCGCTAACGGGTTTCCTGAAAGTGTACCTGCCTGATAAATCGGACCACTTGGTGCGATTTGAGACATAATTTCAAGTTTCCCACCGTATGCACCTACAGGCAGTCCCCCGCCGATTACTTTCCCTAGGCAAGTCAAATCCGGTGTAACGTTGAAGTGTCCTTGTGCACAATTGTAGCCGACACGGAAGCCTGTCATGACTTCATCAAAAATAAGAACCGTTCCGTTTTCAGTCGACAGTTCACGTAGACCTTCCAGGAAGCCAGGTTGTGGACCTACGACGCCCATATTTCCTGCCACTGGTTCTACGATAATCGCCGCTAAGTCATCGCCATGCTGCTTAAATGCCGCACGTACGCTTTCTAAGTCATTGTAAGCGACCGTAATCGTGTTTTTCGCAACCGATTCAGGAACGCCTGGGCTATCAGGTAAACCTAGTGTAGCAACGCCTGAACCCGCTTTAATCAACAAGCTGTCGCCGTGGCCATGGTAACAACCTTCGAATTTCAGAATTTTATTGCGACCAGTATAGCCACGTGCTGCTCGAAGTGCACTCATCGTTGCTTCCGTACCCGAAGAAACCATACGTACCATTTCGATTGAAGGTACGCGTTCCATCACTAATTTAGCCAAATCATTTTCAACCACTGTAGGCGCACCGAAACTTGTACCAGTTTCAGCCACTTTTTGAATAGCAGACACGACGTCAGGATGAGAGTGACCCAAAATCAATGGTCCCCATGAAAGTACATAATCGATATAATCGTTGCCATCGATATCCGTAATGGTTGCGCCTTTTCCACTTGCCATGAAAATAGGATCCATATCAACCGATTTGAATGCACGAACCGGACTGTTAACGCCACCTGGCATTAATTTCACCGCTTCACTGAATGCTTGTTTTGATTTTTCATAAGAACGTCCCATTATTTCGCCCCCAACCAACGAGCCACATCTTTCGCGTGGTACGTCATGATTAAATCCGCGCCTGCGCGCTTCATGCTTGTAAGTGTTTCAATGACGATTCTTTCTTCGTCAATCCAGCCGTTTTGAGCTGCCGCTTTGACCATTGCATACTCGCCACTTACATTGTAAGCAACAACTGGTAAGTCAAAGTTATTTTTTACGTCACGTACGATATCCAAATAAGATAGTGCCGGTTTTACAATTAAGAAGTCTGCGCCTTCTTCGACGTCAGAAGTTGCTTCACGCATTGCTTCATTGCGGTTCGCAAAATCCATTTGATACGACTTGCGGTCACCGAATTGAGGTGTGCTGTTTGCCGCATCACGGAATGGTCCGTAATAAGCCGAAGCATATTTCACTGCATAGGACATGATTGGGAGATGTGAAAAGCCTGCTTCATCCAATCCGTAACGAATTGCCGCTACGAATCCATCCATCATATTTGACGGTGCAATAATGTCCGCTCCTGCTTTCGCTTGCGCAATTGCCGTGCGAGCTAATAAATCCAGTGTCGGATCGTTCAGAACTTTCCCGTTTTCGATAATGCCGCAATGACCGTGATCGGTATATTCACACAAGCAAGTATCGGCAATAACAACCAATTGTGGATGGCGTTCTTTTACAAAACGAATTGCTTCCTGGATGATGCCATGATCATGGTAAGCTTGCGTTCCTTCTGCATCTTTCTCAAGTGGAATACCGAATAAAATAACCGAAGGAATGCCAAGTGATACTACTTCATCCACTTCTGCTCCCAATTGGTCTATTGAGAACTGAAAAACACCCGGCATTGAAGCGATTGGATTTTTGATATTTTCGCCTTCTGCTACGAAAATCGGATAAATTAAATCATCAGTATGTAATTTTGTTTCACGTACCATAGCACGCAATGTTTCACTGTGACGCAAGCGTCGGTGTCTGTTAAATTGAAGTTCTTTCATTTCTGTTTCTCATCCTTTCAAATTGCAATTTCTTGAACGAGTGCAAGCCAAGTGTACGTTGTTGGCATGATATGAACAGGTGCACCTTGTTTCTTTAATGCAGATGCAGTCACATGGCCAATTGCCGCGATCGTCAGTTGGTTCCAATCGGTTTTCGGAGCAATCTCACGTGCGAAAACCGCTACTGATGATGGACTCGCAAATGCAACAATAACATTCGGTTGTAGTATTAAATAGTCACTTAAATCTTTAGCGTTAGTCAGATCCGGCAGGGTTTCATATACGGTCCATTCGTCCAAATTTTGAGACAAGCCGTCTTTAATCGTAGCTTTAGCCAGTGATCCTCGTAAAAACAAACAAGAATCTGAATGACCAGCTACCAACGGAAATTGTTGAACGAATGCGTCTGCACTGAACGTCGTTGGCATGAAGCTCACCTGAAATCCGATGCGCTCCAATGCACGAGAAGTTTTACTGCCGACTGCCGCAATTTTATTCTGCAAAACATCTATACGAATACCATTTCGCATTAATTTTTGTTCGAATGCAACCACAGCATTTTGACTAGTGAAAATCAGCCATTCATATGTGTGGAGCTTTTTGATAAATAATTCATCTTGAAGCGATACTTCTTGCGTCCGAATGAGCGGGAATACGACTGATTCCCCTCCCAATCTCTCGACTTCAAGAAGCACCTCTTCTGACTTAGGCTGACCTGTAAAGACTATCGTTCGTCCTTGCAAATCACCTTTATTAGACATTTAAATCGCGTCTTACTTGCTGAATCAAATCATAAGCACCTTGCTCGCTTAATATCTTCGCCACTTCTTTCCCTGCAGTTTCAGGTTCAACGTTTGTTGAAGACTGTTTAAAAACTTGATCAGCATCTGGTGAAGCGACCAAACCTGTAAATTGAACGTCTCCGTTTTCAACAGTTGCAAAACCGGCAATCGGCACTTGGCAACCGCCATCCATCGCATGTAAAAATGCTCGTTCCGCATAAACCGCTCTCCACGTTTCTTCGTGTGTCAGTTTGCCAAGTTCCCCTAACAACTCCACGTCATCTCCACGACATTCAATTGCTAAAGCACCTTGACCAACGGCAGGAAGACAATCTTCAGTAGATAAGTATTCCGTTACGACATCTTCGCTCCATCCAAGACGTTTCAGGCCAGCTGCAGCTAAAATAATCGCATCGTATTCTTCTGTTTCAAGTTTCGCTAAACGTGTATCTACATTACCGCGAATCCATTTGATTTCAAGGTCTGGACGTAACATTAATAGTTGAGCCGAACGACGTAAACTGCTTGTCCCAACTATAGCTCCAACAGGTAAATCCATGAATTTCACATGACCCGTTGAAATGAATGCATCGCGTGCATCTTCGCGTGGAGGAATACAACCGATGACAAGTCCTTCCGGCAATTCCGAAGGCATATCTTTCATGCTGTGCACTGCAAAGTCGATTTCTTTATCATATAAAGCTTGTTCTATTTCTTTTACGAACAATCCTTTACCACCAACTTTTGAAAGTTGAACATCCAAAATTTGATCGCCTTTCGTGACGATTTCTTTTACTTCGAATTCAAATGGTGCTCCTGCTTGTTTCATTTGGTCAATAAACCAGTTTGTCTGTGTCAAAGCCAGTTTACTTCTACGTGAACCTACAATAATTTTTCTCATCAATAACAACCCCATTTATTCGATTAGTTTAATTTTAGTTCCAGAAATGAAACTCGGACAATCGACTTCCCAGGAAGAAATTCACCAATACAAGAAGGAATGCATAAACATGACCCCATGCATAACTTGTACCATGAAGTGTTCCTTTTTTCCGTCGATAAAATAAATAGCCGTATACAAATAATAAAATGAACGATCCAACGATTTTCACATCAAATAGCGAGAATTCATTGAGTGTAACGTACCCCCACTGCAGACCAAGAATCAGACTGACAAGCAGGAATGGAATGCCTGTGACGATTGAAATCGTCATCCCTTTCTCCGTTTGATCAAGAGAAGGCAGTTTCCCGAATTGTTTTGTCCATTTCTTTCTCTTCAATAATCGATACAAAATATGATACAACGTCGAAAAGACGAATGATAACGAGAAACCCACGTATGATAGAATCGCAAAAGTCACATGGATGAATAACAACTCTGATATCAGTGTTTCCCCAACTGGTGAGCGTTCAATCTGAACCGGTGCAAATGTATGAATCGTCATGAAAATGAAACCGATGACATTCAAGAAAAACACGGGCACCATCACTCGGTATGTAAGATGAAGCACGATGGATAACGAGATCAATAACCAGGCATAAAAATAAATGCCTTCAAATAAAGTCAAAATCGGAAACCTTTTCGTTTCAACTATATAAAGGACTAAAAAAACCGTCTGCAATAGCCACACAATGCCGAGTAGCCAAAATGCAATGCGGTGAGCTTTTGAATCTTTATCTAAATAATCAATGAAGTAAAATACAAGACTGATTGCGTAGAGGATAACCATTCCTTCATGCAGCCTTGTCATGGTCAAATCCGCCACTACCTTACCCCTTTTCGCTTGAGACGTAAAAAAGCGTTTTCGCATGTATAGTTTACCATACAGATACGAAAACGCCTCCTAACATGAACTAATATGAATACTCTGGATTAACTACCTGCTTTTTTTCTTCAACAACTTCTAGCTGTTGTTTGGCAGCCATCATTTGACGTTGTTTTTCTTGTTGTACTTCTTCTTCAATTCCAAAGATTTGCTGGAATAATTGCAGTTGTTCTTGTGAATTTGATGAAGCCGCAAGTTCTTTTGCCTGCAGGATCGGATCTTTTAACAATTGATTAATAATCGATTTAGTATGTTTGCTTAAAATCTTGCGTTCACGATCTGTTAGGTCAGGCATTTTGTTTTCGATGCTGAGCATTGTATCCGATTGAATTTGCAATGCTTTTTGACGAAGTGCTGAAATGACAGGTACGACACCCAATGTGCCAAGCCAATTGTTGAACTGGACAAGTTCCTGTTCAATCATCAACATAATGTCATTAGCTGCACGCTGGCGTTCTGCTAAGTTCGCTTCAACAATGCCTTGCAAGTCATCGATATCATATAAGAATACATTCGGGAGCTCGCCAATGCGCGGATCCATATCACGCGGTACCGCAATATCCACCATGAACAATGGTTTTCCTTTACGAAGACGTTCCACAAATTGCATCAACTCTAAGTCGATGACGAAATCCGTAGATCCTGTAGAACTAATCAAAATGTCTGCTTCTAGCAATGCACATTGAAGTTCTTGCATGGATTTAGCTTGACCATCAAATTTCTCAGCAAGTAATTGTGCTTTTTCGAAAGTACGGTTGATGACAGTGATTTTCCCCGCTCCACTTCCATGAAGGTTCTTAATCGCCAGTTCACCCATTTTCCCTGCACCTAAAATAACCACATGCTTTTGCTTCAATGAACCAAATATTTTCTTTCCGAGTTCAACCGCAGCATAAGAAACGGAAACGGCATTTTCACCGATTGCTGTTTCAGCATGCGCACGCTTAGCAAGTGTCACCGATTGCTTGAACAATTGGTTGAACACAGTTCCAGTAGTTCCGCGCTCTTGAGCTTCCAGGAAGCTTTTACGAACTTGTCCAAGAATTTGCGTTTCTCCAAGAACCATTGAATCGATACCAGCTGTTACGCGGAATAAATGCTCCATTGCCCCATCATTTTCGTATATGAATAGGTACGATGAAAACGATTCAATCGGAAGCTTGAACCAAGTGGCTAAAAATTGTTTTATATAATAACGTCCCGTATGTAACTGATCGACAATCGCATAGATTTCGGTGCGGTTACATGTAGAGACAATCACGTTTTCCAATATGCTTTTCTGCTCTTGCAGTGCTTGCATCGCCTGCGGTAATTCGGACTCTACGAAGGACAATCGTTCGCGAATCTCTACCGGCGCTGTACGATAATTAACACCCACTACGATGGTATGCATGGCTTCATGACACCTCTCACGTTCTATTTCATGCCTTTTATTATAGCATAACGGTTTTAAAATCAAGGTTCTAAATGTGAACAAGCTATGAAATCAAGGCTGATTGGTTCGCTACTTTGTAATAATTATAATGTAAGTGTAACAAAACGCCAGGTAGCATACAATGGATTTGCTCGTAGGCGAAATTATCTGAGAATGGTGATGTGAATTGGAGAGAATGTTGCTCCAGGTTGACAGAATCGCGTTTTAGGTAGACAGTTTGCGGTTCCAGGTAGACAGAATCGACTGCCAGGTAGACAGTTTGCCAATCTAGGTTGCACAAAATCTCAACAACCTTAATTATACCTCTTAGATTGTTTGTTCAATCCTCCAATTGTCCTTTCCAATTAGTTTTGAAAAATTTATCGCTCATACGGAGGATAATTCGCTCAAACACATCTCACCGCCAAGTTAACTTGTAGAAACTATGTAGTACCCGTCACTCACAGAAAAGAGCCTGGAGCGAATTAGCGGAACGGCTCCCATTCAGGTTTAAAGAATTAATGGTTTTGTTTTCGCTGCGCTACTGTTTGGATAGTAGACACCGTTTCATTGGCTAGTCTACTTGGATAATGAAACGCATTTTATGCCTCGATAGGGTTTGTGAGAAATTTAACGCTCATATTGGGTTTATCGCTCACTCCAGAGATTTATCGCTCATTCTGACAATTGATCGCTCAGAAGGGTTTATCGCTCAAACACGTCTCAGGCGTTAGTTAACTTGTTGAAACATGTCCTCCATACAAAATTCAAATAAAAAAACTCCCTAAAAAGCTCAACGCTTTCTAGAGAGTGTAACCGTTCTATTCTGTTTCTAATACCATACGACGCTCGATTTCTGCCCATGCCGCATCAAATCCGAGACCTGTTTCAGAAGAAAATAGAATCATCGTATCATGTGCTTCCATGTCAAGTTCGTCACGAACCATTTTCTTGTGCTTCTCCCATTTGCCTTTCGGGATTTTGTCCGCTTTTGTGGCAATGACAATACAAGGAATGTTGTGATACTTAAGGAAATCATACATCATGCAATCATCATCGGATGGTGGATGACGAAGATCCACAATCTGAATAACTGCTTTCAATAATTCACGACTCGTAATATACGTTTCGATCATTTTGCCCCATGCTTCACGTTCGCTTTTCGATACTTTTGCATAGCCGTATCCTGGGACATCGACGAAAAATAATTGCTCTTCAATTTTATAGAAGTTCAATGTTTGTGTTTTCCCCGGTTTTGATGAAATACGCGCCATACTCTTGCGGCCTATCATTTTATTAATAAATGAAGATTTTCCTACATTAGAACGACCAGCAAGAGCAAACTCCGGAAAACCATCTTCCGGATATTGCTCTGGTCGTACTGCACTGATTACCAATTCTACGTTATGCACTTTCATTGCACGCCGCCTCCTTCTAGTGCTATTTTCAGCACTTCGTCAGCATGCGAGACAAATTTAAATGTTAAGTCCTCGCGCACACTTTCCGGTATATCTTCTATATCTCGTTCATTGTCTTTCGGTAAAATAATGGTGGTTAATCCAGCACGGTGAGCACTTAATGTTTTTTCTTTCACGCCACCGATTGGCAACACACGGCCTCGCAATGTAATTTCTCCCGTCATGCCCACTTCACGTCGAATCGGTTGTTTTGACAACGCAGATACAAGTGCCGTGGCAATTGTAATTCCAGCTGAAGGACCGTCTTTTGGAACGGCACCTTCAGGCACGTGAATATGAATATCGTGAGCTTCATGGAAATTCGCATCGAGTCCTAATGACTCGGTTTTCGATCGAACGAAAGACAAAGCTGTCTGAGCAGATTCTTTCATGACATCGCCTAATTTACCTGTCAAAATCAACTTGCCTTTCCCTGGTGAAAGCGATACTTCAATTTGAAGTGTATCTCCGCCCACTGTGGTGTAAGCCAGTCCGGTCGCGACACCTACTTGATTTTCCGTTTCGGCTTGTCCATAACGGAATTTGTGCTTGCCGATTAAATCTTCCAAAGAAGAGGCTTTGATGACAATGCGTTTTTTATCAGTAGATACGACTTGTTTGGCAGCTTTACGGCAAATCGCAGCAATTTGACGTTCTAGACTACGAACACCAGCTTCACGTGTATAGTAGCGAATCAAGTCAAGAATCGCATCGTCTTTAAGCTGTAACTGGGACTTTGTCAATCCATGCTCTTTTAATTGTTTCGGCAATAAATGGTTTTTCGCAATCGATTGCTTTTCCATTTCCGTATAGCCCGCAATCGATATAATTTCCATGCGGTCTCGAAGTGGTCCAGGAATCGTACTCAAATCATTTGCTGTTGCAATAAATAACACGTTCGATAGGTCGTACGTTTCTTCGATGTAATGATCGCTGAAATTATGGTTTTGTTCAGGATCCAATACTTCAAGCATTGCTGCAGAAGGGTCGCCACGGAAATCATTCGACATTTTATCGATCTCATCCAGCAAGAATACTGGGTTGATTTTCCCAGCTTTCTTCATTCCTTGAATGATACGTCCAGGCATTGCGCCTACATACGTACGACGATGTCCACGGATTTCTGATTCATCACGAACTCCACCAAGGGATATGCGCACGAACTGACGACCTAATGATTCTGCAATCGAACGGGCAAGCGAAGTTTTCCCTACACCAGGAGGTCCAGCCAAACAAAGAATCGGTCCGCGCAATGACTTCGTCAATTGGCGAACTGCTAAGTATTCAAGCACACGCTCTTTTACTGATTCCAGTCCATCATGATCACGGTTTAAGATGATTTCTGCGTGGTTAATGTCCAATCGATCTGCAGTAGCATCTGTCCATGGAATAGCGACCAACCAATCCAAATAATTGCGGATAACGCCACTTTCAGCTGCGGCAGCTGGTAGTTTCTCATACCGATCCAATTCTTTTAATGCCACATTCAACGTGGACTCTGGCATTCCTGACTCATCAATTTTCTTGCGAAGGTCGGCAACTTCTCCTGTTTTCCCTTCACGATCGCCAAGTTCAGTTTGAATCGCTTTCATCTGCTCCCGCAAGTAGAATTCTTTCTGCGTACGTTCCATCGCCTGTTTCACACGTGCAGATATTTTCTTTTCCATATCCAGCACTTCTTGCTCATTGTGCAGTCGATTGACTAACCATTCCAGACGTTCTTTTACGTCGAACATTTCCAGTACTTCTTGCTTTCCGCTTATTTTAAGTGGCAAGTAAGACGCAATCATATCCGCTAGACGACCAGGCTCTTCAATGTCTGATACCGTGTCATATGTTTCTGACGTAACTTTTTTCGAGAGCTTGGAGTATTTTTCAAAATACTGAAGAAGCATACGCATTAACGCTTCATGTTCTGGCGTTTTTTCGGTGTCGTCAGGTGCAGATTCAACGGCCACAGTTGCGTAATTGTCGCCTTCTGTGTAACTTGACCACGTAGCACGTTCCAAACCTTCAACTAAGACACGAATTGTACCATTAGGCAGCTTAATCATTTGATTGACATGAGCTAACGTCCCGATTCCATAAAGATCATCTTCAACAGGTTGTTCGACGTTCATTTCTTTTTGGGTAGCCAGGAAGACGATGTTATCCGTCAACAAAGCCTGTTCCAATGCTGCAACAGAACGTTCACGACCTACATCAATATGTAACACCATCGTCGGAAATACTAACAAACCACGTAAAGGTAATAATGGAACAATTTTTTCTTCATTTTTCTTTGACATGTGGAAAGTCACCTCCGTCCAATTTTGTCCGTTTTCACCATAAATCAAACATATGGAAGAAAAAGCTGACATCCGAGCTGCGCGTATGCATACGCACGATCGAAGCCAGCTTTTCTTTATAACTCAATTTATGCTGAAGTTTTCTCATCGTTTTGATCGAGTACAGTACCGTCTTCCAAAACCAATTTAGGACTTGAAGTCTCAGTTACTGTTTCTTTCGTAATGACACACTCTATAATATCTTCACGTGAAGGTAATTCATACATCACATCTAACATTAAAGATTCAATAATTGAACGAAGTCCACGTGCACCTGTTTTACGCTCGATTGCAAGTTTCGCAATTTCGACCAATGCGTCATCTTCGAATGTCAATTTCACATTATCCAATTCAATCATTTTTTGATATTGCTTCACTAATGCATTTTTAGGTTCAGTTAAAATTTGCACTAAAGCGCTCTCGTTTAACTGTTCCAAGCTTGCCAATACCGGTAAACGACCGATGAATTCCGGGATTAATCCGAATTTCAATAAATCTTCAGGAATCAATTGTGATAATAATGAAGATTCATCAGGATCTTTTTTGTTCGGATCCGAACCGAATCCAATCACTTTTTGACCTAAACGACGTTTAATGATCTGGTCAATACCATCAAATGCTCCACCGACAATGAACAAAATGTTTGTCGTGTCGATTTGAATGAATTCCTGATGAGGGTGTTTACGTCCACCTTGAGGAGGAACGCTTGCAACTGTGCCTTCTAATATTTTCAGAAGTGCTTGTTGTACACCTTCACCTGAAACATCACGCGTAATTGATGGGTTTTCTGATTTACGGGCAACTTTATCAATTTCATCGATATAAATAATGCCTTTTTCAGCTTTCTCAACATCGTAATCAGCAGATTGAATCAATTTCAAAAGAATGTTCTCAACATCTTCCCCAACATATCCAGCTTCAGTCAATGATGTCGCGTCCGCAATTGCGAATGGTACATTAAGAATGCGTGCAAGAGTTTGAGCTAGTAACGTTTTACCGCTACCAGTTGGTCCCAAAATCACGATATTCGATTTAGATAATTCAACATCATCTATTTTGCTGTTGGAATTGATGCGTTTGTAATGATTATAAACAGCTACAGCGAGTGATTTTTTTGCTCGCTCCTGACCAATTACATATTCATCAAGAATGGAAAGGATTTCTTTTGGTTTTGGAACTTCTTTAAACTCAGTTTCTTCTTCTGTACCGAGTTCTTCTTCTACGATTTCTGTACATAATTCAATACATTCATCGCAAATATATACACCAGGTCCTGCGACCAGTTTACGAACTTGTTCTTGGGATTTTCCACAGAAGGAACACTTTAAATTCCCTTTTTCATCATTAAATTTGAACAAAATATTCACCCCTATTCAAGCCACAATCTTACAAGATTCTCCTACTAGAATCAACTAATAAGATTAATGAAAACTTAGATCATTATTTTTCATCATGAACATAAATCTTTTGGTTCAATCACCAGACATTACCTATGTATGAGACAAAACAAGGCACGGGCAATATGTCCGCGCCTTGTTTTAAAAAAGCAGGTATAAAAATTATTCTGTAACTTTAGCGTTTTCAACTAAGAAGTCGATTGTTTTTTGCATACGGATATCGTTTTCAAGTGCGCCAGTTCCACCAAGTGCTGTACGAATTTGTTCAGCAGTCATGTTGAATTGACCAGACATTTTTTCGATTTCAGTATTCACTTCTTCTTCAGAAGCTGTTAAGCCTTCTGCTTCAGCGATTGCTTCAAGTGTTAATGAAACTTTCACACGCTTGTTCGCATCTTCGATCATTTGTGTACGAAGTGCTTTTTCATCTTGACCTGAGAATTGGTAGTAAAGGTCAAGGTTCATGCCTTGTGATTGTAAACGTTGAGCGAAGTCATTCAACATACGATCTACTTCAGCGTCGATCATAGCTTGAGGAATATCGATTGTTGCGTTTTCAGCAACTTTCTCAACTAACTCATCTTTGAATCCAGCTTCAGAAGCGTTTTTCTTTTCTTCAACTGCTTGTTCTTTTAATTTCGTACGTAGAGCTTCGATACCTTCAACTTCGCTATCGATTTCTTTTGCGAAATCATCGTTTAGTTCAGGAAGTTCTTTTCCTTTTACTTCTTTCACCGTTACTTTGAAAGTAGCTTCTTTACCAGCAAGTTCAGCTGCATGGTATTCTTCAGGGAAAGTAACAACTACATCTTTTTGTTCGCCAGCTTTTAAGCCAACCAATTGCTCTTCGAATCCTGGAATGAATGAACCAGAACCAATTTCAAGTGCGTGGTCTTCACCAGCGCCGCCTTCAAATGCTTCTTCTCCAAGGAATCCTTCGAAGTCGATTACAGCAGTATCGCCTTCAACGATTGCTTCTTCTTCTTTAACAACTAGTTCAGCTAAACGAGTTTGTTGTTCTTTTAATTGAGCTTCGATATCTTCGTCAGTTACGTTAGCGTCTTGTTTAGTAACTTCGATGCCTTTGTAATCTCCAAGAGTTACTTCAGGGCGTACTGTAACAGTCGCTTTGAAGATCAAGTTTTCGCCTTGCTCCATTTTTTCGATGTCGATTTCAGGACGATCAACAGGATCGATTCCCGCTTCTTCAACAGCTGCAGCGTATGCATCTGGAAGAATGAAATCTAAAGCATCTTGGTATAAAGATTCAGCACCAAAACGTTGCTCGAACATTTTACGTGGCATTTTCCCTTTACGGAAACCTGGTACGTTAATTTGCTTAACAACCTTGTTGAAAGCTTTGTCTAAACCTTCTTTTACTTTTGCTGCTTCTACTTCTACAGTTAGAATACCTGTGTTACCTTCTTGTTTTTCCCATTTCACTGACATATATTCAACCTCCATCATTAATTTCAATTGTTAGTATCATTCTTATCTATGATTTTGACAACCATTCTAGTATAGCACACCCGCTCATACTTTCAACTTTTTTCACATGCTTCGCAATTCAAAGAGGACATCAATCTTGACAAGCAAGTCGTACAACTCCCCTTCACAAGTCACTTCTTCACCCAACATACCAGCGACATAGTTTATGTAAGCTTCAGCCACTTCCTGCTCATCGAACGAAAACCATTCAAACGGATACGTTGCAAATGAGTGACGAATGATCAAATCATGGACCATTTCCAACTTGGTTGGATTTTGAACAAGTTCCTCTTCCGTGAACTTCAGGACAGACTCGACCTTTGATGTTTGTGAAGGATCCACAAGTTCATTAGGACTAACTACCGTTTGGTAACCGAACTTTTCAATAGATATATTTCGATTGATCCCTTTATGCACCATTAACAACAAAGCGAAGGATTTCGTTATCGGTGAAATTAAATCATCTTCAATAATCGTTACCAGTTCATTTTCAATTGACGTCAGATCTTCCCCATCCAGTTCAACCAAAAGTTGCTGTTGCTTGTCCTCAGGAAATCTTGAAAACGTGTCATATTGAAACAAACGGGCATCAATCTGGTTGTTATGCGGCACATCTTCTAATAGTTTTTCACCTTTTTGTTTAGCCACACGTTCATTCAATTTCAGAAGTTGCTCAAATTTATCGAGTTTATCGACAGGAACAACGCCTTCGTCAAGCAATGATTCAACAATTTCTTTTACCTCACCAAATTGACGGAGCTCCATGAGAATCGTGACATACAACTCCATCGTTTCAAAGTAATAAGTAGGACCCAATTTCAAAAGTTCTTCACAAACGGTCTTAGCCTCTGCAAATTCCCGGATTTCATACAACGAGTATGCATATACACCTAGCGTTTGTTCGTCAGCTTCTATGTAAGTCAATGCTTGTCTAATTGAATCCACCGCTAAATCATATTGAAAATCTTCAGCATGTTTGAGTCCTTCAGATATGAGCCTGTCCACCATGCCCGGAAAGACAATGATGTTTTCTTTTTTTTGAAGTTTTCCGTACTTTTTTCGCAATGTGGATTCCGCCTTTCTCTTGCGTATATAGTAGCACAAAATGAAAAAAGGATGCGCCTCTCAGCACATCCTTTCTTCATAAGCTTTATTCATTTTGAATGACGTAAACTCAAACTGGAATGGTAATTGTAAATGTTGTTCCTATTCCTTTTTTACTATCCACATCTATTTTCCCTTTTACTTTACTGATTGTTCCGTATACCATCAGCATGCCTAGCCCCGTACCTTCTTTTTTCGTTGAGTAGTATGGTTTCCCGAGTTTTTGAATCTCATCGTTAGTCATTCCTACCCCACTATCTTTTACGGTAATGATGATATTTTGCTCGAGATCAAAGACTTCAATATGTAAAGTTCCACTTTTTTCTTTCATCGATTCGATGCCATTTTTAAATAAATTTAAAAGACATTGCTGCATTTGATTTTTATCGTATTTCAAATTAAGCGTGTTAGTAAATTCACATTGAATATCAACCTGATTCATTCTCGCGTACGGCATAAGAATATTCTTTACATAGCTAAATTCTTCATACAAATTCGAATACACCATGTTTTCAGATTGTGGTTTGGCAAATGCCAAGAAATCACTGACAATTTGCTCGGCCCGTTCCAATTCTTTCAATGAATAATCAATGTACATTTTTTCATCTGAAGTAACCGTCTTTGATCCCTTCAAAAGTTGCAAAAAGCCATTGGTCACCGTAAGCGGATTCCTGATTTCGTGAGAAACACTTGCTGAAAGCTCACTCATGACATGAAGACGTTCTGCATGCAGGAAATTTTCGCGGTTTTTAATATTGTCCAATACTTTTTCTACCATCAACAAATTCAAGATAATGACGCACACATGCGTGGAAACGGAAAAGAACGATAACAACCAGAATTCCTTCGTTAACTCATCAAAAAATGTGCTGAGCGTCGTCAAATATAGACCCATTGTAAATAATGCAGCCAAAATGCCAATGAGTATGCGCTTTTGCGTGTTTACTCGAAGGAATTTTTTGCTGATTAAAGGCACGATCATGAAGATTGCTGTTGAAAATAAAAGGGATTGAATCGTCCCCTCTCCACCAATCATAAAACGATAAACATTCAAAACGATATATAAAGGAAGTACCTTCAAATAACCACCGTAAAGAGCGACGATAATAAACGGTATGTATCTTAAATCAAAAATAAATCCTATTTCCAGATGGATCGGATACACCATACACAAGATCATTGAGACTGCGGAAAAGGCAATGAGAAACGCCGTATTATAAAAATGTCTGCGATTATCAAAGAAAATGACGAATAACAGAAGAGGAAAAATTAAGAATAAGATATTTAGTAACAAAGTTTCTAACACAAAATTCCCTCCTTTTCTTTAACCATAAAGCATCTAGGGAGAATTATACTTCTTCTTCGTTTGTCTCGACAATGCCGATTTGTCGAATTTTGCAATAAAAAACCTTCTTTACCAAAGTGAAGTCACTTTGCCTTTAAGATAAAAGACTTTTATGTGACCATTTCACTGCTTGATAAGAAGGGATTTAACGACAACGTAAAGTTATAAGCGAACTTTTCTATATCAAAGAAATTAACGTGAAGCTTTAACTTCAGAACAATTTGGACATTTCTTCTGATTACTACCTTTAAATTTAGTCAAAGTTTTTTCGAAATTATTTCCACATGAACATTTAAACAATAGTTTTTGAGAGTATCCTACATACTCTTTAGAAAGTAATGCACACTCTGAATTGTTCTTAACATAATCTCTAATATTTTCAATCGTCCATTTTTTATTCATATTAACACCTCCGATATTGATTTCGTATTTACACACAGATTTCTCGTCTCGCTATTATACCATCATCCAATTGTGGAAAATCCTTAAATAACAAGTCTACCTATTTTCGCATTAAAAAATGTGGAAATTATTTTGGACACATCTAAAGGAATTATAATAGCATAACACCTATTGCTATCCTACTTTACCTTTAATCTTGGAAAAGTTGTTATCCAAATTAATATTTGTATTCTTTTTAGTTAAGCTAGGTTCAAGTAGACATCAATAGGTTTGAATTTCAATGAGTAGATCACGAATCATTTTTATATACTTCATTGATATTGAAAACAAAAAGAAAAACACTTCAACTCCTTATCAAGGAATGAGTGTTTTTCTTTTTTACTAAACTAAATTGAATTAGTAGTCTCGTTTTTGGATTTTGATAATTTAATTCCTGCCATATTAAACCTAATACCTTTTCATTATCTATAAAAAATGTAACTAAGAAATACTAATACATCTATTAATATTATTTTCAATTTACTTAAGAAAATTTTTGGTTAAAGAATAAACAGCCCAATAATAGACAATAAATATAGTATATTGGAGGGGAAGTTAAGAATGTTTATAAAAAGTGATGATAAAGTAATTTATTGCTACAGTTGTCGTAAAAGCACTTTATTTATACGTAAAGATTGGAACAATAATAGTGGTGTAGATTCGCATTGTAGTGAATGTGAATTTGTGTGGTTTGAATGGCAAAATCGTGCAGTAGATCGAGAAAAAGAAAAATGGGTTGAATATAATGGAGGAGCATTAAATAAAACAAAAGATCACTATCAAATTAGTCATACATGATATATTACTAGAACTGATGGGAAAGAAAAGAAGAACCTTTGAATAGGTTTCGACAAACATTCGTTTAACTAAATATAGCAAAACGTGAATGGAAAGATCCAAAAAGTCAATTTGCTGGCGAAGGAACACCAGAACACACAAACCGCCGCTTCCAATTACCAGAGACTAATTAATCAATATTCGATTCAAAGCGAAGAGCCAACTGAGTATATCCAGTTGCTCTTATTTAATGCCCATATATAATTATTCATTTAAGCACTCTATTTTCCTATTGATTAACAAAAATCACCTTATTTTCAGATCCTCATCCCCCTTATAATGTTCCACTCCTTTTATTGAAACAGCACCCATGACTAATACCATAATTAAAAATACAATTGTCCAATCCAATAAGCCAAAATTATTTAACATGTTATTACCTCTTTTTTACAATAAACATAACAAAATACCTTTGTAACTTGTTGTCGATATCACATTACTTACTAAAAAAACATTTCGACTTTTTCAAACAATTCCACTCAATCGTTGCTGGTGTTTTGCTCTTAATGTCGTACAGCACGCTGTTGATGTTCGGCACTTCTGAATAATGCTTCGTGATTGTCTCCATGGATTTATAATTTACTACAGCTCTGTTTTACAATGGTAGCAAGGTCTGATCTGAACGATTAGGTCACGCAACAATTGATATTACGACTTCTACTTATGCTCACTTGTTAAAAGAGCTATTCAGAGCAAACATCTCGCATCTTTGAGGAGCTCACTTCTGTATTAAAACAATAGCTTGTGTAAATCTTGTGTAAAATCCTACTCTAAGCTTTTTTATAACTATCACATGATTCCTCCTAAACATAAAAAAACGCCACAAACCCTGTAATACATAGGTTTGAAGCGATTCCCTTCGGTTATTAATATATTCAATTATAACCTTTATACGTCCCAGGAGGGATTCGAACCCCCGACCGACGCCTTAGAAGGGCGTTGCTCTATCCAGCTGAGCTACTGAGACTTGTGTGTTTCAGTTCTCTTCAGAAATGAAAGACAATACTTATTATAGAAATGCTACCACCAAAAGTCAACGTTATTTTTCATTAATTTTAAAAGTTACTTGTTCTAGCGTTTCATGTTTATCCGAAAAGAATGTCACAGTCCATTTCACTGGGGACTTTTCAATGATTCCATAACTTTTTTCCTTGCGCCCTCTAGGCAATTCTAAGCTTCCTGGATTGACAAATACTGTGCCACAAACCTGCTCTGCACCCAGTAAATGCGAATGACCGAACAATACCAAGTCAGCGTCATATTCCTGAGCACGATAACTGATTGGCAGCATGGTCGATTTTACTTGGTATAAATGACCATGCGCCATAAAAATTTTCACACCGTTTATTTCAGTAAATACTTCTTCGGGAAACGAGGAATCCCAATCGCAATTCCCTTGAACAACAAAAGCCGAATCCAGTGATGCATGACTTGCATCTAGTTCGCTATCCCCGCAATGAAAGATTGCATCTACTGGGCCGACGTGTTGCCTTACCTGATCAATTGACTTTGTTTCACCATGAGTATCACTCATTACTAAAATACGCATGTACTCGCCACCTTATTTCAACAAGTTGGGTAATTCAGCTTTAATTTTTTTAATGGCATTTCCACGATGTGAAATCGCCGCTTTTTCTGAAGGCTGTAACTCAGCCATCATTTTGCCAAGTGTCGGCACAAAGAAGATTGGGTCATAACCAAAGCCATTCTCGCCCTTCTTCTCATGAGCAATAACGCCTTCACACGTTCCGAATGCAGTCTTCGTCTCCATATTAGGTCCTGCCAGTGCAATCGCGCAGCAAAAACGAGCAGTCCGATTTTCGTCTTCTACACCTTCAAGTTCAGTTAACACTTTGCGCATGTTGGCTTCATCACTTTTTTCTTCTCCTGCGTAACGAGCAGAATAGACGCCTGGCGAGCCATTTAAGGCGTCAATTGCTAGACCGCTGTCATCAGCAATGACGAATGTTTGTAAGCGCTCAGCAAGCGCCTCCGCTTTTAGAACAGCATTTTCTTCAAACGTTGTGCCGGTTTCTTCAACGTCCATGTCATTTGCCACATCATGGAGCGTTAAAACTTCAAAACCAAACGGGTTGAAAATTGCTTCGAAGTCTTTCGCTTTGCCTTTATTTTTCGTTGCAATAATTACTTGTTTCATGACAATGCCCCTAGCTTCGGGCTGATTCGGTCAGCCATTTCACCAAGCACTTCTTTCTGGATGGCAATTAACTGCTGAATGCCTTCATCCCCAAGATCGAGCAGTTCATTCAATTGTTGTCTTGTAAACGTTGCTTCTTCACCGGTACCTTGTAGTTCCACAAATTGACCAGAACCAGTCTGGATAATATTCATATCGACATTTGCGGATGAATCTTCAATGTAGTTCAAATCAAGAATCGCTCCAAGTTCACCATCAATTCCTACGCTCGTCGCAGCAAGAAAATCCGTTACAGGAAATTCAGGAAGTTGTTTGTCATCTTGTAACTTAGCAATCGCCATCGTCATCGCAACAAATGCACCTGTAATCGATGCTGTACGTGTCCCGCCGTCAGCCTGGATCACGTCACAGTCAATCCACAATGTGCGCTCACCTAAAGCTTCTAGATTAACGACTGCTCGCAAAGCTCGTCCAATGAGACGTTGAATTTCCATCGTACGTCCACCAATTTTGCCTTTTGACGCTTCACGTTGTGTTCGTGAACCTGTGGCTCTTGGAAGCATCGAATATTCAGCCGTGATCCATCCTTTGCCTTGTCCACGTAAGAAATGTGGTACGCGTTCTTCAATCGTTGCCGTACAAATTACTTTTGTTTGTCCTACTGTTATTAATACGGAACCTTCCGGATGTACCAAATAATCCGTCTCGATTGTTACTGGTCTCAGTTGTTTAGTATTTCGTCCATCATGTCTCATTTGTTAATTGCCTCCTTATATACCTTCGCGCACTTATCGTATCACATATGCTTTAAACGAATCAAAACCCGGAAATTCCTCTTTCAAGGAATTCCAGGTTTTTATTGAAATGATATTTGTTGAATCTTTGGGTTTTCGATTTCAAGCCATTTCGTAATAATGGTCTTGAACATCGGTATGGAACCTGTTGTATAAAATATGTGCGGCTGCCCGCTTGGGTGTTCTCTTTGCTTCTGGTAATAGTTGAGGATCGCGTCCACTTCGTCTGCCGTTTCTTCGGCTGATGAAAGAACTTTCACATGTGGACCAACCGCCCGTTCAATATGATCCTGTAATAACGGGTAATGTGTACACCCTAAAATTAACGTATCAAATGATTCATTCTGCAGTGGTTCAAGTGTTTTTTCAACTAAAGCTTTCGCAAAGTCACCTTCATATTCGCCACTTTCTACAAGTGGTACGAATGCGGGGCAAGCAAGTGGAACAGTATGACATGAAGACGACAAAGCCTTTAAAGCCAACTCGTAAGCACCACTTTGAATAGTACCTACTGTACCTAAAATACAGACTTCAGAACGTCTTGTAGCTTTTATAGCTGCTCGGGCCCCGGGGAAAATAACTCCTACGACAGGGAACGGGCAATATTTTTGTAAGGATTCAAGTGCGACCGCTGTTGCTGTATTACACGCGACAACGAGCATTTTTATGGATTGCGCTTTTAGTGCTTCCGCCAATTGCCATGTGAATTTCCGCACTTCAGTTGCTGAACGCGGTCCATATGGGCATCTCGCTGTATCTCCAATGTAGAGGAATTGTTCATTGGGCAATCGTCGCATTAGTTCTTTGACAACCGTTAAGCCGCCAACACCTGAATCGATCACGCCGATGGGTGCATTCACGAGATTCGCCTCAATCCTCTTTCATTTCTACATGAAGTTTTTGAAGAAGGCTCGACAACTTCTGCACTTCTGAAGCATCAAAATCAGAGAGAATATCTTGCAAATAATCTTGACGTTTTTGAATAACTTCTTCAATCACGCGTTCGCCTTCTTTTAATAAATGAATGCGAACGACGCGTCGATCTTGCTCATCACGTACACGCATGACAAGTTGGTTCTTTTCCATTCGGTCGACCAAATCCGTCGTCGTACTGAATGCCAAATACATTTTTGTCGAAAGATCACCAATCGTCATGTCCCCATGTTCAAACAACCATTGCAATGCAACGAATTGAGGTGGGGTTACCGTATAGTTACTTAAAATCTGACGACCTTTTTGTTTGATAATGCCTGATATATAACGAAGTTCTTTTTCCAGGAAAGCTACTTGTTCCTGGTTATGGTGAAGTTCTTTGTTCGAAATTTGCTCTGTCATGTGCTAAATCCACTCCCTGAATACGGTTACTTGTGTATTCATTGTGACGTCTTTTGTGGAAATTGGCAAGACCTACTCAGTCTAGTGCTAATTCGCCAAGTCGTAAAAGTTCGAGTATTGCTTGTGATCTCCCGGATACGCCCAACTTCTGGATGGTATTCGAGATGTGATTTCTCACAGTTTTCTCACTGATTTTGAGTTGAATGGAAATATCTTTCGTTGAATAATCACGCACTAACAATTGAAAAATTTCTCTTTCTCGTCCGGTCAATAATGAACGATGATGTGCTCGTTCTGACAAAATACGCCCCTCCTATCCACTCTTCCTTGTAACGTATGTCAGAAGATAAAAGGCGGTGACGGCTAATTGGGTAGGAATAACGATTTTTCTTCTTCCGTCCACGGAAAACCCTTGCCAGTTGCCTTGCTTATTTGGACAATTGTTCCTCTACCCGTGAAAACAGTTTGCCCTTTTTCGTTTGTTGCATGGTAATGAATATCCACTGAAGAAGAACCCACTGAATCTGCCTTTACATGAATCTGAAGCTTTTCATCAAAGAAAACCTGTTTAACATAATCGCACTGCAAGTCCGCGACGACCGGAATCGTCGTCCCTTTTGGATCCAGCCAATCATTCATCAAGCCAATGTGTTTCAGATATTCAATTCTCGCAAACTCGAAATAAGAAAAGTTATATGTATTGTTCAGATGTCCATACATATCCGTTTCACTGAAACGCACTTGAACCGGTACTGAAAATTGGAACCCACTTGCCCATTGCTCTGGGTCTTGGATGTAAGATGCACGCATAATGAATAACTCCTTTGATTTATATATTTTATGAATGGCGATTCATTGTTGATGTTATTGTAACAAAGTTTCTTTACAAGAGGAAAGAATTTAATGGATAGAAATGGAGAAATTTGTATAGGGATTGGTGTGGATAGGGGCAACTATGAGATATTGAGGCAACTTCTACCATGATTGGGGCAACTTCTTCCTTCATAGGGGTAACTAACCATTTATCTCCTAATTCTGGCGGAATTACTGGATTGAAAAAATGGCTACGCTTCGATTTCGAAGCTGTTTCAGCAACTTAACGCCCCCCGCACACTTCTTTAAACAAAAAAGCAGCCTCCCGAAAAATGCGGGAGGCTGACAAATTAAGTTCTTCTTAGTCAACCATGTGGTCGCTTCCGAAGAAGTTTTTGAACATTTGAACCGTTGTGTCACGGTTTAGAGCTGCGATAGAAGTTGTCAAAGGAATTCCTTTTGGACATGCTACAACACAGTTTTGAGAGTTACCACAGTTTGCAAGTCCACCATCACCCATGATGGCATTTAGACGCTCGTCTCTATTCATGGCACCCGTTGGATGCGCATTCATAAGACGTACTTGTGATAACGGTGCTGGGCCCATGAAATCTGAATTTGTGTTTACGTTTGGACAAGCCTCCAAACAAACGCCACAAGTCATACATTTAGATAGTTCATATGCCCATTGACGTTTACGTTCAGGCATACGTGGTCCATCGCCTAGATCATAAGATCCATCAATTGGAACCCAAGCTTTAACTTTTTTCAATGAATCAAACATACGTGTACGGTCAACTATAAGATCGCGTACAACTGGGAATGTTTTCATTGGTTCTAAGCGAATAGGTTGCTCCAATTTGTCAACTAGAGCTGTACATGATTGACGTGGACGGCCATTAATGACCATCGAACATGCTCCACATACTTCTTCCAAACAGTTCATATCCCAGTTTACAGGGGTTGTGTGTTTGCCATCTGTATTTACTGGATTACGACGAATTTCCATTAATCCAGAAATAACGTTCATATTTGGACGATAATCTAACTCGAATTTTTCCCAATAAGGTGTAGAATCCGTTGAATCTTGACGAAGGATCTCAAAAACGACGGTTTTAGTTGCTGTTGCGTTCATGATTATTAATCCCCTTTCGATGAATAGTCACGTTTACGTGGTGGAATTAATGAAACATCTATTTCTTCATAATGAATGACTGGCGCTCCAGTAGCTGGATCAAAATTCGCCATAGTTGTTTTCATGAATTGCTCATCATCTCGTTCTGGGAAATCTGGCTTGTAGTGAGCACCACGACTTTCATCACGTAACAATGCACCTTGAGTAATAACGCGAGCTAAGTATAGCATATTTTTCAATTGACGCGCGAAAGTAGCACCTTGATTGGACCACTTTTGAGTGTCATTAATGTTGATATTATTAAATCGCTCAAGAAGTTCTTGAATTTTTTCATCAGTTGCTTGTAAACGGTCGTTATAACGAACAACTGTTACGTTATCTGTCATCCATTCGCCAAGCTCTTTATGCAAGACATATGCATTTTCAGTACCGTCAAGAGACATAATTTCATCCCATTTTTGTTGCTCTGCAGCCGTGTGTGCATCAAAAATTGTTGAAGGCATATCTTCAGCATGAGTTTTTAGTCCACTCATATATTTAACTGCGTTAGGACCTGCAACCATTCCGCCATAAATTGCAGAAAGTAATGAGTTTGCTCCAAGTCGGTTTGCACCATGTTGAGAGTAATCACACTCACCTGCAGCAAATAAACCAGGAATAGTTGTCATTTGATCGTAGTCAACCCATAGTCCGCCCATTGAATAATGGACTGCCGGGAAGATTTTCATTGGAAGTTTACGGGGATCTTCACCTGTGAATTTCTCATAAATTTCAATGATTCCGCCTAGCTTGATATCCAATTCTTTCGGGTCTTTGTGAGAAAGATCCAAGAATACCATGTTTTCGCCGTTAACCCCAAGTTTTTGGTTAACACACACATCAAAAATTTCGCGAGTTGCGATATCACGAGGTACCAAGTTCCCATAACTAGGATATTTTTCTTCAAGGAAGTACCAAGGTTTACCGTCTTTATATGTCCAAATACGCCCACCTTCACCACGCGCTGATTCGGACATTAAACGAAGTTTGTCATCTCCTGGAATCGCTGTCGGGTGAATTTGAATGAATTCGCCATTTGCGTAGGTTGCACCTTGTTGATATACAATTGAAGCTGCAGAGCCTGTATTGATTATAGAGTTTGTTGATTTACCGAAAATAATACCAGGACCACCTGTTGCCATGATGACAGCGTCACCACGGAAAGGACGAATTTCCATAGTTTTCAAGTCTTGAGCCATGATTCCACGACATACGCCGTCGTCATCTAAGATTGCACCTAGGAATTCCCAGTTTTCGTATTTCGTTACAAGACCGTCAACTTCGTAGCGACGTACTTGTTCATCAAGTGCATAAAGCAATTGTTGACCAGTTGTAGCGCCGGCGAAAGCTGTACGATGGAACATTGTTCCCCCGAAACGACGGAAATCTAATAACCCTTCAGGTGTACGGTTGAACATAACACCCATACGATCGAATAATCGAATGATACCAGGTGCTGCTTCTGCCAATGCTTTTACTGGTGGTTGATTTGCAAGGAAATCCCCGCCGTATACTGTATCATCAAAGTGATTGTCAGTTGAATCGCCTTCACCTTTTGTATTTAATGCTCCGTTAATTCCGCCCTGTGCACACACTGAGTGTGAGCGTTTAACAGGAACTAATGAGAATAATTCTACTGTTGTTCCTTGTTCTGCTGCTTTCATTGTTGCCATTAAACCAGCTAGACCACCGCCGACAACAATCAATTTACTTTTTGCCATGATTCATCTCACTCCTCTTTTTAATAGTAATCAAGCAATTTCAGAAACTTATTACATGAATGCAAGAAGTGCACGAACGCCGATTACTGTCAATGCTAAGAAGATACCCATCGTCACGTAAGTTGAAATTCGTTGTGACCTAGGTGATTGAGTGATACCCCAGCTTACCAAGAATGACCAAATACCGTTAGCTAAATGGAATGTTGCAGACACAACACCAACCACGTAGAATACAAACATTAATGGATTTGCTAAAATATCAGCCATCATGTCAAAGTTAACTTCATCAGCACCAATTGCTTTTTGGAATCTTGTCTCGAATATATGCCATGCAATAAACACGACAAGAATAACTCCTGTTACACGTTGTAAAACAAACATCCAGTTACGGAATGTGCCATAACGCTGTGTGTTACTTTTTGCTGTAAAAGATATGTACACACCATAGAATGCATGGAACATTAAAGGAATGTAAATGACAAACCATTCCAAAAATAAAACGAATGGTAAACTTTCCATAAAGTGCGAAGCTTTGTTAAATGCCTCTGGTCCCTGCGTAGCAAAATGGTTAATAACCAAATGCTGTGCCACGAACAAACCTATTGGAATAATTCCAAGTAGAGAATGCAACCGGCGTAAATAAAATTCACTATCTTTCGACAAGACTGTTACCCCCCTCATTACTTTAAAATAGACAGACAAATTTAGACCTTCGTGTAGAACGAAAGCAACATTGACTGCATATCTCATCATGGTACAATATTATGACATGTTTATTGTACTCCCATCATAAGGGAGCGTCAAGGCAAGGTAGCCCACTACATAAGGCATTTATATGCAGGTAAATTCTCGATTCTGCAGTATTTTCACTACCTCGTCCATGGAAATTCTTATATTAAAAAAGTTTGAAGGCAATTTAGCCAGAAAGCGGGATTCATATGACAATAACAGAGGCAAATAAGGTACCCACTTTTGGTTACGAATTAATTCGAGATCATGTACTTTCGACAATTTTAGGCAAACATGAAGAAGATATCTTATATTGGGCAGGAAAAGATCTAGCCCGCAAGTTCCAGATGTTTTCCATGGAAGAAACGGTTTCTTTTTTCGAGGAAGCTGGATGGGGACAATTGAAGATAGAACAACTTTCGAAGGGTGAAGCCTTTTATGTCTTAACTGGCGACCCGGATGCTCTTCAAATCGAAAAACGTTGTTTCCGTCTTGAAGCTGGATTTCTTGCTCAACAGCAACAAAAATTGGGTGGCTTTATGACTGAATGCTTTGAAGAAAAACAACTGAAGAAAAACGCCGTTCAATTCCACGTTAAATGGGACTTGAAAGAAAAAGTTAACTGCTAAAACAGCATGCACCTTTTGTGGTGCATGCTGTTTTTGAGCTTTTTCAGACGTGAACTCTGTTTTTTCAGACGTCACTGCGTTTTTTTCAGACGTCGTGTCACTTTTTTCAGACGTCAACGTAAAAAATTCCGACTGAGCGACCATTCAGTGACTTCAAGGTTACACTTTTCCAACGGTTTCAACCAAGAAAGCGGGCAGACACTTCTAATTGGAGTGTCTGCCCGCTTTTTTCAATCCCACTTTAAACGATTGTTTAATTCGGTTTGATATTGTTTAAAGGCACTGCTATTTGTTTTCATTCCTTTTTTCGATAACATACGGTTCAGTTGTGTAAGTCTTTGATTATACTGCTGTTCCAGCTCTGTTTTTTCACGTTGTGTGGCTTTTTTCATTTGATGCTGCAATTCGCTCATTTCTTCTTTTACGAATTGAGCTTCATCGTCATGCCCTGAGTTCTTCAAAATGCGCATTACCATACGAATATCTTCTGGGTAATGGGCAAATTCATCTGGTGGCAGCGGCTTTCCCGCTCCCGGCAAATTGTCAAACTGCCCATCACGTTGTGCTTTTTTGATTAAATCCTCCACGATATGCCAGTTCATTTCTTTCACTGCCTCTCATGATGATCATGAAACTATTAACCTACTTCCATCATATCATGAAATGTTTTTACACTCGAACTGCAGCTAATCCAAATTCGTCATGCAATGCATTTGTTGCTTGCAACATGACATTTTCAGGCACAACAACCGAAACTTTAATTTCCGAAGTACTGACCATTTTCACCGGAATTCCTTCTTTCCGAAGGCGATCGAACATTTGGGCAGCAACCCCTGGATTTGAAACCATCCCTGAACCCACGATCGAAACTTTGGCCAAGCCTACTTCAAAATTAGTGGACTGGTATCCGAGCTCAGTTTTCTTACTTTCCAATACTTGAACGGTTTCTGCAAAATCCTCTTTTTTAATGGAGAATGAAACGCTTGGTTGCACGCCTTCCATAATACTTTGAACAATAATATCTACGTTTACATGATGTTTTGCAAGTGTAGTGAAAATTTTAGCGAGTGAGCCGTTAAAAGGCACTTCATATCCAACGGTAATCCTTACGATTTCCGGTTCAAATGCCACACCACGCACAACTAAGTTTTTTTCCATCGTTGGTTCCTCCAATAATATGGTCCCTGTATCTTCACTTAAGCTCGAGCGGACACTAAGTGGCATGCAATAATTTTTAGCGAATTCAACTGCACGAGGATGCAAAACCCCTGCTCCTAAGTTAGCAAGTTCCAACATTTCGTCATAGGAAAGCTCCTGCAGTTTTCGTGCACCATCCACATATCGTGGGTCTGATGTATAAATTCCATCAACATCGGTATAAATATCGCATTGGTCTGCGCTTAGTGCTGCTGCAATTGCAACAGCTGTCGTATCCGAGCCACCACGTCCAAGTGTCGTAATCTCTCCATACGCATCCAATCCCTGGAATCCGGCAACAACTACCACTTTTCCGTCCGATAAAGCCTGTTCCATGCGAATCGTATCGATATGTTCAATACGTGCGTTGCGATGAACGGATTCCGTTCCGACTCCTGCCTGCCAACCTGTAAACGATACCGCATCCTGTCCCATATGTTGAAGTGCCATTGTCAACAAAGCAATCGTTACTTGTTCCCCTGTCGACAACAACATGTCCATTTCACGTTTTGATGGTTCAGCTGATAAATCGCCAGCCAGACTCATTAACTCATCTGTCGTTTTGCCCATGGCCGAAACCACTACAACGATTTCATGGCCTTTTGCAGTTTCTCCGATAATTCGTTTTGCAACGTTTCGGATTCTTTCCGTATTTCCGACTGATGTTCCACCAAATTTCATAACAATACGACTCAATGTAAACTCTCCCTTATTTCCAAAGAAGCTAAAAAAAGACAGACTATCCACGAGTAATCGGGAAAGGCTGTCTCCATGCATGTACGTTCAAAAGAAGCGTCCATGTGAGATAGCCCTCCAGAATCGATTAGATTCTGACAATCCTGCATTTGTTCAATGCAAAACCAGCGCGACATCAGAAACAGTATGTCGAACTTCGGCGAATTTCCCTTTCGCTTTCCTTCAAAGGATCTGTTCATCCTCGAGAAAGTTACTGTTGATTTTCGCGCCTCTATCACCACTTATTATTGGTTGTTCAACAAAAGCAGAAGCTCTTTGTCGAACAATCGTTTTAGTGATTCAATTTCAGTGAGTCAACAATATCATATACTCACTCTTTTGACAATGACTCATTTTGAAAATAAGCGGACATGGTTTCCGCGATTTGCAATGGTAAACCTGATTGTTTCAGCTCTTCCACGGAAGCTTCCTTAATACGTTTTACAGAACCGAAATGTTTCAATAACATTTTTTTTCGTTTCGGACCGATTCCTTCGAAACCATCCAAAGCAGACGCAATGGTTTGTTTTCCACGCTGTTGGCGATGGAATGTAATCGCAAATCGATGGACTTCATCCTGTATCCGCTGGAGTAAATAAAAACCTTCACTCGTTCTTTTCAAAGGAATGATTTGTGGTGGTTCGCCATATAACAACGAAGATGTCTGATGCTTCGCGTCTTTAGCCAATCCCGCAATCGGTATGGATAAACCGAGTTCATCTTCAATTACTTCGCGCGCGATTTCCATCTGTCCTTTCCCTCCGTCAATGACGATTAGGTCGGGCAGTGGTAATTCGTCTCTTAATACCCGAGTATAACGTCTGCGAATAACTTCCCGCATCGCCCCGTAGTCATCATGAGCGGCAGCGGTTTTCGTTTTATATTTACGGTAGTCTTTTTTGTTTGGCCTTCCGTCAATAAACGATACCATCGCCGAAACTGCATCTGCTCCGTAAATATGTGAATTATCGAATGCCTCAATTCGTAGAGGCGGTGCAATATCCATTGCTTTTCCAAGCTCTTCAACCGCCCCAATCGTCCGTTGTTCTTGTCGATCAATAAGCTGGAACTTTTCACGGATGGCGATTTCGGCGTTCTTCGTCGCCAAATCGATCATTTGTTTTTTCTTGCCTCGGCTTGGTGAAGCTACTTTTATCTCAAGGAGTTGATTTGCCAGTTGCAAGTCGACGGTGCTTGGTAAAAACACTTCTTTAGGCTTGATATGATGGGGTTTATCATAAAACTGACCAAGGAATGTCAGAAATTCATCGTCAGGATCTTGATATAACGGAAATACAGATACATCGCGTTCGATTAACTTGCCTTGGCGGACAAAGAATACTTGAACACACATCCAACCTTTAGCTACTGCAAAGCCAAAAATATCACGGTCGGTAAAATCATTCGTCGTCATTTTTTGTTTTTCCATAACGGTTTCAATATGTGTGATTTGGTCACGGTATTCCTTTGCTCTCTCAAACTCTAAGTTTTCTGCAGCTGATGACATTTTTTCCGTCAATTCATGTTTCACTTGTTGGTATCCACCATTTAGGAAACGGGTAATTTCATCAATAATTTTCCGATAAGCATCTTGTTCGATTGTTTTTACACATGGTGCAAGACACTGGCCTAAGTGGTAATACAAGCATACGCGATCTGGCAAAGTCGGACATTTCCGCAATGGGTAAAGCCGATCGAGTAATTTTTTCGTTTCACTCGCTGCATAAGCGTTCGGGTAAGGGCCGAAATATTTCCCTTTATCCTTTTTAACAATCCTTGTTGTAATCAATTTCGGATGTTTCTCACCTGTTATTTTAATATAAGGATATGTTTTATCATCTTTGAGCATGATGTTATATTTCGGATCATGCTTTTTGATTAAATTCAGTTCCAAAATCAACGCTTCAATATCTGAAGACGTAACGATATACTCAAAATCTTCTATTTCCTGAACGAGGCGTTGCGTTTTGCCATCATGACTTCCAGTAAAATAAGAACGGACCCGATTTTTCAAAACTTTTGCCTTGCCCACGTAAATAATGGTTCCTTGTCGGTCTTTCATTAAATAAACACCGGGCTGGTCAGGTAGAATCGCACATTTCTGTTGTATTAAGTCATTCATCATTATCATCACCTGTTGAAAAAAACCGGGTGCCCATGGGTACCCGGTTTTAATAATATGTCTTTTACACTATAAAAATTAAAAGCTATAAATTATGCGTGTTTGTTAACTAATTCAGCTAAAGCTTCTTTCGGGTTGAAACCAACAACTTTATCGACAGGTTGCCCGTCTTTGAAAAGTACTAACGTCGGAATTGACATAATGCCGAAATTGCTAGCTGTTTCTTGGTTTTCATCTACATCAACTTTTACGATTTTCACTTTACCATCCATGTCAGCATCTAATTCTTCAAGAACTGGAGCGATCATTTTACAAGGTCCACACCAAGGTGCCCAAAAATCGACTAATACTAAGCCGTCTGAAATTTCACTTGAAAAGCTTTGATCTGTTCCGTGTACAATTGCCATATTAAAACATCCTCCTCTAAATACAAACTCTAAACGTAGTATAGCATGTGGTAAATACTGCTTCTACTTTTTTGCTCAACCTTTTGATAGCCAAAATGAACAAGATGAACACTAAGCAATGAAGCTGAAGCGATATTTATCATGTACCCGTTTTTGTTCAATTTCAAAACAAATATTTGCAACACTTACTCTGTTTTTACACACATTTACGCTGGTCGCACGATTTACGTGTGATAACAAGTATGTAAAAAACATACTTGTGGAATTCACTGTTCAAAGAATACGTGCTCCTGCGGTTACTTGTCGCATAAAAGATTGCTCCAGCGGTTACTTGTCACAAAGAATTCGACCAAACTCCCTTTGGACGTATTCTTTCTTGTGGCATGCAGGAGCAAATGTCCTCTTTTTTAAGCAACTTCCGACTTTTGGAGCAACTCTTCGAAAATAGGAGCAACTTTCAATAATTTGGGAGCAACTTTTCAAATTTGGGAGCAACTTTCGCGATTTTGGAGCAACTCACATAAACACAAAAAAACTCCGCAAGCTTTCGCTTGGCGGAGTCAATTTCACGATTAGTTAGCTTTCAATTTCTTGAATTCTTCAGTCAACATTGGGATGACTTCGAACAAGTCACCGACAATCCCATAGTCTGCTACTTTGAAAATGTTTGCTTCAGGATCTTTGTTGATTGCAACGATGATTTTTGAGTTAGACATACCAGCTAAATGCTGGATCGCTCCAGAAATACCTGCTGCAATGTAAAGATCCGGTGTTACAACTTTACCTGTTTGACCAATTTGAAGTGAGTAATCACAGTAGTCAGCGTCACATGCACCACGAGATGCACCAACAGCGCCGCCTAAAAGATTTGCAAGTTCTTTTAATGGTTCAAAACCATCTTCGCTCTTCACGCCACGACCACCAGCAACAATTACTTTCGCTTCTGATAAATCTACGCCTTCAGTTGATTTACGTACAACTTCTTTAATGACAGTGCGCAGGTTTGTGATGTCCACAGATAATGATGATACATCGCCAGTTCGGCTAGCATCGTGAGCTAAAGGCTCAATATTGTTAGGACGAATTGTGATGAAATCAATACCGTCTTTGATTTTCACTTTTTCAAATGCTTTACCAGAGAAGATCGGGCGGATAAATACTACGTCTGCGCCTTCTCCTTCGATATCAGTTACATCAGAAACAAGACCTGATTTTAATTTACTTGCTACTTTTGGTGATAAGTCTTTCCCTAATGCTGTGTGTCCGAAAACAACTGCATCCGGGCTTTCACTTTCAACAACAGCCATAAATGCTTGGCTGAAGCCGTCAGATGTATATGATTTCAAATGTGGGTGCTCGACAGTGATAGCACGGTCAGCTCCATAATGAATCATTTCAGTTGCTAGAGATTGAACAGAGTCTCCTAAAAGAACTGCTACTACTTCTCCGCCGCCTGAAATTTTCTTAGCAGCAGCGATAGTTTCAAAAGATACATTACGTAAAGCACCTTCACGTGCTTCTCCCAGTACGATTACTTTTTTTGTCATGATGTGTTTCCCTCCAATTACAAATCTTCAGATTCGATTAAACGACTTTTGCTTCTGTGCGAAGTAATTGCACCAATTCTTGTACTTGGTTTGAAAGATCGCCTTGCAGTACGCGACCTGCTTCTTTTTTAGGAGGCAAGTAAATTTCGATTGTCTCCGTTTTCGCTTCTACATCATCCTCATCGATATCCAAATCATCCAATTCCACTTCTTCAAGTGGTTTCTTTTTCGCTTTCATAATACCCGGTAAAGATGGATAACGAGGTTCGTTCAAACCTTGTTGAGCTGTAACTAGTAATGGCAATGAAGTTTCAAGAACTTCGGAATCGCCTTCCACATCACGTACGATATTGACTTGTGTTCCATTGATTTCTAATTTCGTAATTGTTGTTACATAATTGATGTCCAATAAGTCAGCAACACGTGGTCCAACTTGACCAGATCCACCATCAATTGCAACGTTACCAGCTAAAATTAAATCTGGGTTTTTATCTTTTAAGTAATCTGCCAATATTTGAGCAGCAGTAAATTGGTCCATTTCATCCAAATCATCTTCTGTGTTGATTAGAACAGCTTTATCAGCGCCCATTGCAAGAGCTGTACGAAGTTGCTTTTCAGCGTCTTCCCCACCCATTGTCAATACCGTCACTTCGCCGCCGTGAGCGTCGCGGACTTGGATCGCTTCTTCAATTGCATATTCATCGTAAGGATTAATGATGAATTCAGCGCCGTCTTCCTGAATTTTGCCACCAGAAACGACAATCTTTTCTTCTGTATCAAATGTACGTTTTACCAACACATAAATATTCATGTTGCAGGCCTCCCAATACTTTTCATTATTTTCCTTTGAACGATGGTTCGCGTTTTTCGATAAATGCTGAAATGCCTTCTTGAGCATCTTCCGAAACGAAAACGGTTCCAAAAGATTGCGCTTCAGCTTTCACACCTTCATCATAAGCGTACGTTTTTGCAAATTGTAACATGTCTATTGCTGCTTTCATTGCAACTGGGCTCTTCTTCGCAATTTTACTTGCTAGTTCCATAGTTTTGGCTAATAATTCATCTTCCGCATATGCACGGTTTGCCAATCCCCATTGAACCGCTTCCAATCCGCTGATTGGTTCGCTTGTTAGCAACATTTCTGCTGCTTTCGGCATTCCAACTAAACGTGGTAAACGTTGAGTGCCCGCAAAACCTGGAATCAGGCCAAGCTGTAGTTCCGGCAGTCCAAGTTTAGCATTTTCAGATACGATGCGCATGTGACAGCTCATCGCAAGTTCAAGTCCTCCACCAAGTGCCGCTCCATGAATGGAAGCAATCACAGGTTTTGAGAATCTTTCAACGCGTTCAAAAATTTCTTGACCGCTTGCAGCTAATGCAGAAAACTCTTCCCCAGTTTTTATTGAAGTAAACTCTTTAATATCTGCGCCTGCTGAGAAGAAACGTCCTTCCCCGTGCAAAACGATGACACGAACGCTGTCATCATGCTCGACAACACTCAGCAATTCGTTTACTTCGAGAATAAGTGCTCGTGATAACGCATTTGCCGGCGGTCGATTAATCGTTACTTTCGCAACGTAATTTTCTACAGTCCAACTCAAAAACTCCATACAAGCCCATCCCTTCACTTATGATTTCATACCACTCATTAATAAACGATGAACTTTAGGTGCCAATTTCATCAAATCGTACTTCTGTTCATTCATCACCCAAGTAGTAATCGTCTCATCAATTGTACCAAAGACCATGTGTCTCGCAAGACGAATATCTAATTCTTCTTGAAATTCACCATTTTCCAATCCTTCAATTAAAATATCATCAAGCAACATTAAGTACTCTTTTAACACTTCATTGATTTTCATGCGAATTTCTTTATTGGATTGTCTCAGTTCCAATTGAGTGACGATGGCTAAATGATGATCTGTAGCTAATACACGAAAATGATTTTCCACCATTTTCAATAGTTTTTCGGATGATGTTGATCCATCACTTATGATTTTTTTTAGGTTCTCAACAAATAAACCCATTTTTTCTTGGAAGACAGAAATTAAGATATCTTCCTTGTTTTTAAAGTACAGATAAATGGTTCCATCAGCGACGCCTGCTTGTTTCGCGATTTTAGAAACTTGTGCTTGGTGATACCCATTTTCTGCAATCACTACTACGGCTGCGTCGATTATTTGTTTAAATTTCGGTTTGTCTCGTTTCATAGATACCACCACCAAAAAAGATGAAATTATGAATGAGTGTTCATTCACAATTTCATCTTAAACTGAAGTACAAACGTTGTCAAGAATTGTTACGACGTTGCACTTGCTTCTCTATATTTTTCTTTTTCTTCTTCAACTAAAGAGCGTCGAAGAATTTTACCTACTGCTGTTTTCGGTAACTCTTTTCTGAATTCGTAAATTCTAGGAACTTTAAATGCTGCGAGGTGTTCTCTGCAGAAAGCGTTCAATTCTTCTTCTGTAACATGTTGGTCTTCTTTTAATACAACATATGCTTTGACGGTTTCTCCACGATATGGATCAGGTACACCGACAGCGACACATTCCTGGATAGCTGGATGTTCGTAAAGAACTTCTTCAATTTCTCGAGGATAGATATTGAATCCACCTGCAATAATCATATCTTTTTTACGGTCTACAACGTAAAAGAATCCTTTTTCATCCATATACCCTAAGTCACCGGTCAATAACCATCCATCGCGCATTGTATTTTCAGTATCTTCTGGACGGTTCCAATAACCTTTCATGATTTGTGGTCCGCGTACACAAATTTCTCCTATTTCTCTAGAAGGCATTGGCTCTGTAGAATCCACTTGGAAAATCGCCGCTTCTGTATCTGGCCAAGGAACACCGACAGAACCTTTAATTCGTTCATTATCCCAAACAAAATTTGCATGTGTCACAGGAGAAGATTCAGTCAAACCATATCCTTCAACAAGTTTCCCACCAGTTATTTTCTCAAACTTTTCCTGAATTTCCACTGGCAATGGTGCCGAACCACTCAAACATGCTTGAATGGAGGATAAATCATATTTAGCAATATCCGGATGATTTAATAGGCCGATATAAATGGTAGGTGCTCCTGGGAACAACGTCGGTTTCTGTTTATCTATCGTTTTCAAAGCAGAATCTACATCAAATTTCGGTAATAATACCATTCGGTTACCTAGCATGACAGAAAGAATCATAACGGTTGTCATACCATACACATGGAAAAATGGCAGGATACCCAAAATCGTTTCTTCACCTTTTTTACATCGATACAACCAAGCATCACACATCGAAGCGTTGGAAATCAGGTTTTTATGGGACAACATAACGCCTTTCGGGAATCCGGTTGTACCTCCTGTGTATTGCAAAATCGCAATATCTTCTTCAAAGTCAAAAGGTACTTCTATTTTTTGTGCTTTGCCGACCTTCATCACTTCCGGGAACAAGTGATTCATGCCTCTATGTTCGACTTTTACGGAGAATCCGTATTGTTTCTTTTGAATGAACGGATAAATTAAATTCTTTGGGAAAGGCAAGTAATCTTTTATTCCGGTAATAATGATGTTTTCTAAATTTGTTTCCTTAATTACTTTTGAAATACGAGGGAATAAAATATCGAGTGACAAGATTGCTTTAGCGCCAGAATCTTTCATTTGATAAGCAATTTCTCTCTCTGTATAAAGCGGATTTGTTTGGACGACGATACCACCTGCATAAAGAATGCCATAGTACCCAATCACATTTTGAGGACAGTTCGGCAACATGATAGCCACTCTGTCACCTTTTTGAATTCCGAGTGAACGTAAATAGTTAGCAAACTTCAACGCAGATTCGTAGAGTTCTTGGTACGTCAAATCTTTCCCAAGAAAATGAATCGCAACTTTTTCCGGATAATCACGGTAGGCTCTTGTCAGATATTCCTGAACCGGAATAGGATCGTACGAAAGCGTATGAGGAATCTCTGGTGGATACTGAGACAACCATGGTTTTGCCGTCATTTTATTTTCCCCCTTTTTAATCGTTTGAATATTCCTATTCTTTATTATAGAGAAAAATGAATCCGCTTACAATAAAATGAGAAAAAAGCATGGGACATTTTACACATCCCATGCTACTAAAGTTATTGTAAATATAAATAAACGATGCCCACGATGAAAAAAACAACGCAGACCCCGAGCAAAATTTTCGCTAATTTTTCCAAATCAATCCGCTCCTAAGAAATACTTGCGCCAATAACAAATGACAGACCTACTGAAATAGATAATGAAATGAACCCAACGGATCGATTGTCATTTTCAATTTCACGGTCGATATTAAATTTTGGCGTTAAAAATTCAAACAAAAAGTATGCTACGACGAGCAATCCGAAACCGTATAAACCCCAACCCATCATTTCAGGCAAAGAATTATGATTTTCAATGGAATAACGAAAAATATTAGCAACTCCAAATATTTTCCCGCCTGTCGCCATTGCAACTGCGACATTTCCTTTTTGAATCTCTTCCCAGTTTTTATATTTCGTGACGATTTCAAATACGACCATTGTCAAAATTAAACACAACACGACCACACTGAAATAACCTGCTGTCTCTACTAATGGGTGTTGCCAAAAATCCATACCTAACATATGTTAACTCCTTTAAACGTTTGTAGCTTGTACGTTTGAAACGGATTATGGTTTCAAAAACTTATTTCACAACTTGAAGAAAAGTCGGTCAATCAACCACCGACGCTTATTTTAATTCCACAACTGTCACTCCGTGTCCACCTTCGCCGGCTTCCCCAAATCGGTAACTTTTCACGCGGGAGTGATTCTTCAAAAACTGCTGAATTCCTTGTCTTAATGCCCCCGTGCCTTTTCCGTGAATGATGGATACTTGATGATAACTGGATAATACAGCGTCATCAATGTATTTCTCTGCCCGCAGGATGGCGTCTTCGTAACGTTCTCCACGTAAATCCAGTTCCAGTTTTACATACGTGTCGCGACCTTTGACATGTGTCATCGCTACGGTTTGTTTCGGTTTTTCCGGCTTGATGTATTCCAGGTCAGTTTCAGGCAACTTCATTTTCAAAATGCCGATTTGCACACTCCACTCAGAGTCTGAGACTTTATCAAGCAAAATTCCTTTTTGTCCGTAACTCAACACTTTGACCTCGTCACCTTGTGTCAGCGTCATCTCACGTTCTTTAATTTGCTTTTGCTTTTTCAGTACTGAGTTTTCCGGCGCAGCTTTTTCAAGTCGTTTGCGCACATCGATCAATTCATGGTCTTTAATGACGTGTTGTGCATTTTTTTGCATATGGCGAAGTTCAGTGATAATGCTTTCGGCTTCTCGTTTCGCTTCGTCTACAATTTTCCGTGCTTTGTCTTTCGCTTTTTGTTCAAGTTTTTCTTTTTGTTCTTCCAACTCTTTCAGCTGGGTTGTCAGATCCGCTTGAATTTTTTCTGATTCCACGAGCAAGGCATGCGACTGTTCCGCATCTTTTTCCGATTGCTTACGACTCACTTCAAGTGAGGCAATCATTGACTCCACTTCGTGACGATCTGTACCAGTAAATGATTGCGCATGCTTAATAATGTGCTGTGGCAAACCAAGTCGTTTCGAAATCTCGAAAGCATTACTGCGTCCGGGAACACCGATCAACAATTTGTAAGTCGGACTTAAAGATTCAACGTCAAATTCAACGCTGGCGTTTGCGACACCTGGTCGGTTATATCCGTAGGCTTTCAGTTCAGGGTAATGCGTCGTGGCCATCACGCGTGCACCTCTGCCGTGCACTTCATCCAAAATGGAAATGGCTAAGGCCGCACCTTCCTGAGGATCTGTTCCTGCACCAAGTTCATCAAATAATACGAGGCTACAATCATCAAACTTAGATAAAATATCCACAATGTTTACCATGTGGGATGAGAATGTACTCAAACTTTGTTCAATCGATTGTTCGTCTCCGATATCTGCGAAGATTTGATCAAAGACGGTTATTTCTGAACCATCCAATACAGGAATCGGCAATCCTGCCTGAGCCATTAATGTACATAACCCCACTGTTTTCAGGGTGACTGTTTTACCACCAGTATTCGGTCCAGTAATAACAATCGCAGTAATATCGTCGCCGAATTCTATCGTGTTGGCTACCGCTTCCTCCATTTTTAACAATGGATGGCGAGCCTTCACCAATCGAATCACGCCAGTGTCATTGACACTAGGCTTTGTACATTTGTTGGCTTGTCCATATTTTGCTTTCGCTAAGATCACATCGATTTCACCCAGAATCTGGACCAGCACAAATATATCGTGAGCAACAGCCTGCACTTCCAGGGACAATGCCAACAAGATGCGTTCGATTTCTTCTTGCTCTTTCATTTTCAGTCTACGAATTTCGTTGTTTGCCTGCACAACAGCATCTGGTTCAATAAACAACGTTTGCCCGGAAGATGACTGATCATGGACGATCCCACCATAATTCCCACGGTACTCCTGTTTTACAGGGATAACGAATCGATCGTTACGAATCGTTATGATGGAATCTGATAACATTTTGGATGCATTTTTCCCACGTGTGTAACTTTCCAACTTTTCGCGAACACGGCTTTCTTGTGCACGCAATTGCTGACGGATTGTGCGAAGCTGAGTGCTGGCACTGTCTAGTACAGCACCATTGTCATCAATACAAGCAATGATTTCATGTTCTAATGCTGTAAGAATCGGCAACGCTTGTTTGCGTTCTAAGAAGTATGGAATTTTAATATCTTCTGATTCCTCTACTGCTTCAAAAAATTGGCGTAATATACGGCTAGCTCGAATTGTGCTGGCAATTTCCATCAATTCAGTCGGACTTAGCATACCGCCTATTTGAGCTCGTTTGGCATGTCCACGCACGTCAAAAATACCGCCCATCGGTACATTTCCCCGCACACGTAGTACAGAAAGCCCTTCATCCATTTCGTCCAGAAGTTTAACCACAGTATCTAAATCTATGGAAGGTTCAAGTAAATCCAAATGTGTACGGCCAAGTGATGATGTACAAAAGCTTGCCACTTGCTCTCTCACTTTATCAAATTCAAGTGTTTTCAATGCGCGTTTGGCGATCATTAAAAAACACCTCCATTACTTCAAGTATTTTATCAATTTCTCATAGGACCATGTATTGACGATCATATCTTTTTTCAACCATGCTTTTTGTGCATATTTCACGCCGATGTCCATAAATCGCAATTGATCCATGCTGTGTGCATCGGTATTAATGGCAATCGGTACATTCAGCTTTTGTGCTTCCTCTAAATATTCAGTCGCCAAATCCAAGCGATGAGGGTTTGCATTCAACTCAAGGATTTTCCCATATTCCGCAGCCCATTTAATTAGCTGATGGACATCAGGATCATAGCCGTTTCGTTGTCCGATGATACGACCCGTCGGATGCGCAATCATATCAACATGAGGATTTTTCATGGCCGTTAATAATCGTTCCATGATTTTTTCCTGCGGTTGGCTAAAGCTTGAATGAATGGAGGCAATAACAAAGTCCAGTTCCGCAAGTAATTCGTCATCAAAATCAAGGGAACCGTCAGGCAGGATATCCATTTCAGTTCCAGCCAATAATTTAATGTTCGGATATGTTTTTTGAATTTCTTTTATTTCAGCCATTTGCTGACGCAAGCGTTCAGGAGATAATCCGTTTGCGACACGCAAATAATGAGAGTGATCGGTGATGGCAATATGTGTGTACCCTTTAGCAAGGCAAGATTCGATCATTTCACTTAATGAATGCGCACCATCTGACCACGTTGTGTGCATATGCAAATCAGATTGAATGTCATTCACATCAATAAGTGTTTTCAATTCCTCTTGACGGTCAAACTCCCTAGAATCTTCTCGAACAGGTGGCGGAAAATAAGGAAGGCCAAAATGAGCGAAGAAATCTTTCTCAGACTCAAATGTTTGATTCGACCCATCTTCTTGTTCCACTCCATACTCACTGATTTTCTTTCCTTGCGCTTTCGCGATCTGACGCAACTTCACATTATGGTCTTTCGAGCCTGTAAAATGGTGCAAAGCTGTCGTGTATGCTGCGGGTTCAACCAGACGGAAATCTACATCAATTAATTCTTCATAATCAATCGTAACGGAAACTTTTGTGTCTCCAGCGGCAATAATTTCAGATACGGGCAATGCTTTCAATAAAGTTTCCCGAACCGTAACCACATCCTTGGTCGCGATAATGAAATCAAGATCTTTGCTCGTTTCTTTCACACGTCTGAAACTACCTGCCACAGAAAATCGATCTATTTCCTTGATTCCACTTAATACAGCTTCGATTATAGTTACAGCGGTTTCTAGACGCCATATCGGCAAACGGTCCGGTCTTGAATCGAATTGTTCCAATTCTTTTAGGATTTTTTCTTCCGTCTTAGCTCCGAAACCGGCAAGTGAACGAACTTTTCCTTCGTCACACGCTTGTTTCAACGACTCAGCAGAATCTACCCCTAGTTCCTGGTATAGCTTGGCTATTTTCTTCCCACCGAGACCAGGCAATTTCAACAAAGGCAATAGACCACTTGGTACTGACTCTTCCAATTCCTGCAAGACGGTTGATTTCCCCGATTCAATTAAGTCCTCGATTACCGCAGCCGTCCCTTTTCCGATGCCTTTAATTTTCGTGACATCATCCATTTCGGCAAGACTTCTTGCATCCAGTTCAAGTGCTTGAGCAGCTTTTCGGAATGCTGATACTTTAAAAGGATTTTCTCCTTTCAGTTCCATATATAAAGCAATTTTCTCTAAAGTTTTAATGATGATTTTTTTATTCATGTGTATCCCCTCGTCCCCTGTCAGATTGGTTCACAAACACGTATGCTTGTTCATGAAATAGCAGAATGAGTTTATTACAAATGTATAGATGATCGCTTGAAAACTATTTAAATAAGAAGGGCTTTAAAAAAACTTCTCTCAGGAAGAGAGAAGTCACTTATTCAGTATAGATATACCACCAGTTTTTAACCGTTTCTGATAAAAATGGTGTGTTTTTAAGCATAGATTCCGCTAAATTTGAATGCTCAATCAAATTCTGGAAAGGAGCAATTGGCAATAGAGCGACAACATAAATTAATATAAACAACAATATGTAAAATTCGATGAAGCCCAAAATTGCACCAGCAATTCTACTAATAAATCCTAGTACGGGTAAGTATGAAAGAAAATCAAACATGGATGCGACCAACTGTAATGCAAATTTCACAACAAAAAAGATGAGTGCAAATGCAATTAACTGATAAAACGTTTGATCCAGATCCAATTTGTCGATTGCAAATGTCAGCCTTGAACTTGAGTCGACAGTCGGATATGGAATCCACAGCACAAATTTTTCAGCGAGTGGTTTATAATAGGAGTAGGCCACGATGAGCGCAATTATGAATCCAGTCATATGGATCAATTGGACGATTAATCCTCGTTTTGCACCTACAAAAATTCCTGCTGCTAATAATACTAAAATAATTATATCTAACATGTATTCAACCCTTTAACGTTTTAATTTCTTCTTCCAGTTGTTCTACTTGTTCTTTTAATTTAACATATTCATGAACTGTGTTGACCGCAGTTAGTACCGCCAACTTAGAACTATCTAATGAGGGATTGTGCGAATTGATTTCTCGCATTTTATCGTTAACCATTGAGGCAATGAGACGCATATGACCGCTCGTTTCCGAACCAACCATTTTATACGTCTGTCCATATATATCTACTGAAACTCGTATTTTATGTTGCTCTGACAATGGTTACCCTCCCCATCAAAAATCCTATAAATTATCATACCATGAAATACCTGTACATGTGAATAAGTAGCCACAGAAAGGAAAGTGTTCATGTCCAACGAAGTTCTTCAACTATCTCCTACTCAATTAAAAGAAGTATTTTCCCACTATGCTAATAATAGAATCGAGCGTAACGCGCCAGGCGTCGTCTTCGCAGCTAAACTAGCAGACACTTCTATTACCGCCTATAAATCTGGAAAAGTTTTATTTCAAGGCAGTGGATCTACACGAGAAGCGATGCGCTGGGGGACATTAAATGAGAAAGCAGGTAAGAAAGTGAGTTCCGCAAAAGGAGACATATTGCCTGAAGGATTCGCATCGAAATCCGTGATTGGTTCTGATGAAACCGGAACCGGAGATTTCTTTGGACCGATGACGGTCGCTGCTTGTTACGTACCTGCCGATAAAATCGAGCTGATTCAGTTCCTTGGTGTGAAAGATTCAAAAATGCTGACGGATGACCTTATGCGTAAAATCGCTCCCGATTTAAAAAATGCTTTGACACATAGTATCTTGATTCTTGGCAACGAAAAATATAACACGGTACAGGCTAAAGGTTGGTCACAAGGGAAAATAAAAGCCTTGTTACATAACCAAGCGTTGAAGCATGTGCTTTCAAAAATTGCTCCTGAAAAACCAGAATACATCCTAATCGATCAGTTTGCCGAACGTGGAATTTACTACAATCACGTGAAAGCAGAAAAAGAAATCATCCGTGAAAATGTTCTCTTCTCAACTAAAGCGGAACAATTGCATGTTTCCGTAGCAGCAGCTTCCATATTGGCACGCGTCGCGTTTCTAGAAGAAATGGATAAACTCAGTGTCAAAGCTGGAGTGACCATTCCAAAAGGGGCAAGCTCCAAAGTGGATGAAGTCGCAGCCCGTATTTACTTGAGCAAAGGCGAGGAATTTCTGTCATCCATTACGAAAAAACATTTCGCGAATACGGGGAAAGCGATGGCGATTGCAAACAAGAAAAGATTTTAATCGGCTTGAAAGGTCTTTTAATCGGCATGGGGTGACTTTTAATCAGCATGCACGTCCGTTTAATCGGCATGAAATACCATATAATCGGTTTCACCCATTTTATTCCATTATCACATACGAAAAAGAGGTAGATTCTAAAGTGCCAAGCACTGTCGAATCTACCTCTTCTCTATTTATCCTCGAAGCTGTGCATTGCCTTCTTCTTCAAGTGCTTTAAGTACTTTCGAATGAGCTTTTACGACTTCTTCGTCTGTTAATGTACGTTCTGGATCTTCGTAAGTCAGTGAGAATGCCACGGATTTTTGACCCGCTTCCATTTTCTCTCCTTCGTATAAATCGAAGACGCGAACATCTTTCAGTAACTTGCCACCTGCTCTACGGATAATCTGTTGTAACTCACCTGCAGCTTGCGTGCGGCTTACCACTAATGCGATATCACGTGAGATGGATGGGAAACGCGGAACTGACGTATATAGTAATGGCTCTAATGAGAAATTCAGTAACTTCGCCAAGCTCATTTCCATTACATACGTTTCTTTCAAATCGCGTTTCTTTTGTTCGGTTGGATGTAATTGACCAACCACACCAACTACTTCATCAGCAAGTTTGATGGATGCTGTTCGCCCAGGATGTAATCCATCCTTTTGAGATTGTTCAAACGTAACAAGATGATCTAATCCAAGCTTCGCAAACAATCCTTCGATGATTCCTTTTAATACAAAGAAATCGACTGTTTTGCGTTCGCCTTGCCAGCTATGGTCAAGCCATTTGCCAGTCATGACTGCCGCTACGTGTTCTTCTTCGTGTGGAAGACCTTCAGACGTTTCACCAAGGAATACTGAACCCGTTTCAAACAAAGTCACGGAATCCGCTTTGCGCGCGACGTTGTAGCTTGCCGCTTCCAATAAATGCGGAATTAATGATTGACGTAATGTGCTGCGCTCTTCGCTCATTGGCATCAATAGTTCTGTTACAGGTGCTGTCTCAAGAGCAAAACGCTGTGCCAATTCTTTTGACGTCAGTGAGTACGTAATTGCTTGGTGCAAGCCTGCACCTTCCAGGAAGGTACGGACAATGCGACGTTGTGCTTGATAAGGTGTCAATCCACCCGGAGTCGATTCCCCTTCAGGAAGAGTCATCGGAATATCATCATAACCGTAAATACGGGCAATTTCTTCTATAATATCTTCTTCAATTTGAATATCTTGGCGACGCGTCGGAGCTTTAATATAAAGCAAGCCATTCGCTGCTTCGAAATCAAATTTCAAACGGCTTAAAATAGATGTCATTTCTTCCAGAGAAATTTTCATCCCTAAACGGTTGTTGATGAAGTCAGGTGATACGATGACTTCTTTTTGAGTTTTATCCAACTCATCAAACTTCACGCTTCCTTGCAGCACTTCTCCACCTGCAAGCTCCGCAATCAGTTGAGCCGCACGTTCTGCAGCTGCTTCCACGCGGTTTGGATCCACACCTTTTTCAAAGCGAGAACTCGCATCACTACGCAGGTTGTGATCTTTTGAAGTTTGACGGACAGAAGCGGGTTTGAAATAAGCGGACTCAATGACTACTGTTGTCGTGCCATCATGTACTTCTGAGTTAGCTCCACCCATGACGCCTGCGATTGCTACTGATTCTTGACCATTTGTGATGACTAAATGATGCGCTTGTAATTCGCGTTCCTGATCATCCAGTGTCGTTATTTTTTCGCCTGCACGAGCTGCTCTGACAACGATTTCTCCCGTTTGTAAACGGTCGTAATCAAATGCGTGAAGTGGTTGACCGTATTCCATTAGTACATAGTTCGTTACATCAACAACATTGTTATGAGGACGTACACCTGCAGCCATCAAACGTTGTTGTAACCATAATGGCGACTCACCGATGACAACGTTCTTCACGACTTTTGCCACGTACATAGGATTCGCATCCACGTCTTCCACGCGAAGTTTCAGAACGTTTTCAGCTACTTCATTTGAAGATGAATAGTTAATCTCAGGATACTTCATATCTTCAGAAAGAATAGCTCCGACTTCGTATGCCACGCCTAACATGCTCATCGCATCCGCGCGGTTAGGTGTCAAGCCTAATTCCAGAACTGTATCGTTTAAACCTAAAATTTCAAGTGCATCCGCGCCTGCTTGTGTATCTGCAGGTAAAACGTAAATGCCTTCAGCATATGCTTTTGGTACAAGCTTTCCTTCAATTGCAAGTTCCTGAAGGGAACAAATCATCCCGTTCGATTCTTGGCCACGAAGTTTCGCTTTTTTGATTTTCATGCCACCAGGTAAAACAGCTCCTGGGCGAGCGACAATGACTTTTTGACCTGCTGCGATATTCGATGCGCCACAAATAATTTGTGTCACTTCTTCTCCGACATTCACTTGGCAAATCGATAATTTATCTGCTTCTGGATGCTTACCGCATTCTAATACATGGCCTACTACTACGTTTGTCATGCCGTGGGAACGGTCGATAACTGCATCGACTTCGATTCCTGAACGTGTTATTTTTTCAGCGAGTTCAGCCGGAGCCAACCCTTTTGTATCAATATAATCTGCTAGCCATTTTGTAGAAACGAGCATGTGATCTCCTCCTTACACTTCCGTCCGGTGGAATTGCGAAACGAATCGCACATCATTTGTATAGAAATGACGAATGTCTTCCACTCCATATTTCAACATCGCAATACGTTCCGGTCCCATACCGAATGCAAATCCTGACAGACGCTTCGAATCATATCCTGCCATTTCCAATACATTCGGATGTACCATACCGGCACCTAAAATTTCGATCCAACCTGTCTTTTTACATACGTTACATCCACTGCCGCCGCATTTGAAACAAGAAATATCCATTTCAACCGAAGGCTCTGTGAATGGGAAGAAACTTGGACGTAAACGAATTTCACGATCGTCTCCAAACATTTTCTTCGCAAAAACGGATAACGTTCCTTTTAAATCACTCATGCGAATATTTTCACCAATAACAAGTCCTTCAATCTGAGTGAATTGATGAGAGTGTGTCGCATCGTCACTATCACGACGATACACTTTACCCGGACAAATAATTTTAATGGGTTCTCCACCTTTTGCTTCCATCGTGCGTGCTTGCACTGGGGATGTATGAGTACGTAGTAAAATATCTTCTGAAATGTAGAATGAATCTTGCATATCGCGAGCTGGATGTCCTTTTGGCAAGTTCAATGCTTCGAAGTTGTAGTAATCCTTTTCAACTTCAGGACCTTCTGCAATTTCATAGCCCATGTTGATGAACAGGTCTTCGATTTCTTCCACTACACGAGTTAATGGATGATGATTTCCTGTTTTTACAGGACGACCTGGTAATGTCACATCAATGGATTCATTTTCAAGTTGTTGTTGAATGGCAGCGTCTTCTAAAATAACGAGTCGCTCATCGAGTACTACCGTTACTTCTTCACGGACGACATTGACCAAAGCACCCATTTTTGGACGTTCTTCAGCTGGCAGTTTACCCATGCCTTTTAACAAATCGGTAATCGGCCCTTTTTTCCCTAAATACGCAACACGTACGTCTTGCAATTCTTTTACAGTTGAAGCGGCTTGGATTTTACTAATCGCTTCATCTTTCAATTGTTGTAATTGTTCTTGCATGTGTACATCTCCTTCCAAAAAATAAAAAAACCCCGCCCCTATAAAAGGGACGAGGAACATTTTCGCGGTACCACCCTGATTACTACGCTGAGTATCCAGACGTAATCACTTCATTGAATTAACGGCTCTTCACCGGCGCACCTTTACAGCATATAGCATATGCTGGTCCTGATGGCAGCTAACGGGGTGAACTTCGATGAATCTTTACTGTTTGCACTCACAGTCTTGATGCAAACTTCCTGAAATAAAGGATTTCATGTACTCTTCCCGATCACAGCTTTTACATGTATCGAATTAGTATCTATTATACGCACGATTTACTTTTTCATCAACTTCAATTTGCTTGAGGAATTAATGAATACAAAAGAATTCCGGTTGCAACTGCTACGTTTAAAGATTCTGCCTGTCCAAGCAGTGGGATTTTTAGGTTCGTATCTGTCTGAACAAGAAGCTCTGGCGACAGACCACTGCCTTCATTGCCCATGATTAAAGCAAATTGCCCTTGAGGTTGAACTTGGTTGTATAACACCGATTCGTCCAAGGAGGTGCCATAGACAGGAATTCCCTGATCTTTACATGTTTGAATCCACTGTGATAAATCACCTTTTACAATCGGAATATGGAAGTGCGAACCTTGACCGGAACGAACCGTTTTTGGATTATAAGCATCAGCAGAACCTTTCCCCAAAATGATGGCATCCATTCCAGCAGCATCTGCAGTCCGAATCATCGTACCGACATTACCTGGATCTTGGACAGCATCAACCAAAAGAAGTTTTTTCCAAGTTTGTTGTTGCTCCAACGTTGCCAGCTGTTGGCTGCAATGAGCGTAAATTCCTTGAGAGTGCTCTGTTTCGGCAATATCTTTCGCAATATCCATTGTGACTTCGATGATGTCTACATCATCGACATTCCAGTCAGTAGGAATCGTCGTACCTTCTCTAACAATAATTGCTAAAACATTTGCTTTATTTTTCAATGATTCTTCAACCAAATGGAAGCCTTCAACTAAAAACTCACCTGATTTATCACGTTCTTTTCGAACTGAAACGAGTTTTTTCCAATGTTTAACTTGTGTATTTTGTGATGATTCAATACGTTTCATCGATAGTTATACCGCCTTTTTCTTTTTAGTGTATCAAATTCATGTATAAGTGGCGATAGTAGCGGACAAAATGAGGTGTGAGGAGGAGAGATTATGAACTTTCAAATTCGAGATGCAATTACCGCCAACATGGTTGGCAATAGTGCTACTGAGATTCGTGAAGTCGTAGAAGATGCCATCAAACGAGGCGAAGAACATTTACTCCCGGGACTTGGTGTATTTTTCGAAAAATGGTGGAAAACAGCTGGTGAACCAGAAAAAGAATCAGTATTAAAAAACTTGGAACAATCTTTCCAAGGATAAGAAATTGGCAGGGACTGCCACTTCGCTTTCCGTGGGCTTGGCTTCAGCCACCTACGGGGGTCTTCAGCTCAAGCTATTCCCACAGGAGTCTACGTGGCGGTCCCTGCCTTACATTCATTATGAGTATGCGTTATTAAAAAAGTCTCCTTTATATATATAGGGAGATTTTTTATTTCGTAAAAGCATTTGAAACTAAGTCTTTCATATCTCACGGACAAAGAAATCAAAGCCCATGGCTGTCAACATTCCAAAGACCACTGCCCAGACTGCAATGCTGATTACTGACCAAATGGTAGTTTGTCGTTTGGTGGCACCGAGTGTCATGCCAATAAATGCCGCAATATGAGTCCCAATTAAAATGGGCCCAAGCATTAACATTTCAGGAAGACCATATTTATTCCATATTCTCTTCGCACGTTCACTGCGCTTGGACTCTTTCCCTTCTTTCCCTTCATTTCTTTTAGCCAGCCAACTCCTGAACTGATCATACCCAATAATTAAAGCCATCACTGTTACCATATTTCCGATGAAACCAATGACGACCACCCAAATAGGTTTTAATCCTGACATAATACCGAGCGGAATGACCAATGCCATTTCAAGCCAAGGAATTGCCGCTCCCAAAAACACTAAAAAATATTCCCACATCATTCTTCCTCCTCTAGGCGTTTTCGTACCTCCATGTAATAGATGAAGTATTGCATCAAGGCAAGAAACAAAATGCTGACAATCATCCAAAATCTAGATAGGTCAAATACTAGGAAAATCATCGCTATAAATGGTAGTGCCCAAGCAAAGAACGTATACACTTTTTGAGCAGCAATTCTCGTTATATGAACCATGCCTTCGTCTTGTTCCAAATATTCCAATGGACGAATCTGTAACAATGAGATTTTTTGCGTTGGGTTTTGTTTATTATGTTTGGAGATTTTCATGAAAAAAATAACCAATAAAAATAAGGTTAAGAAAAGTGTGCTAAACAAAGCTACTGACTCCAATGGAGGAAACTGTAGTGAGTAACTGAATTCATCAGGAGTATTAACTAGCTCGCTCGTAGCGCCTGTTAGACCGAATGCCATAATTCCAAACAACACAATAAACGCCATTTGCCATAATGGATATTGAACGCGAAAATCTTTTTTCATTATAATTTCTCCTCTTCCAACCAAAATAATTGGTCTACAGTTATTTGAAACTCTCTAGCGATTTTCAAGGACAACGTAATTGATGGGGAAAAATCTCCTTTTTCAATAAAACCAATCGTTTGTCTTGTTACCCCCACTCGTTCAGCAAGCTCCCCTTGCGAAAAACCAAATCGCGCACGAAGCTCTTTGACTCGGTTTTGTAGCATACCTTTCACCTCATCGTGTTATGTATTATATTCATAATGTAAACTATAGTTAACATTTAGTAAAGTATTATTAACATTATATATTTGTTCCACAAAAAAATTCCTGAACAATTATTCAGGAATTTTCTAAATTAAGATAAGATTGATGCCAAAATGGCTTTTTGTGCATGCAGTCGGTTTTCCGCTTGTTCAAATACTGCTGAATGCGGACCATCGATGATGGATGTTGCCACTTCTTCTTCACGATGTGCTGGCAAACAGTGTAAGAACAAATAATCCGATTTTGCATGCATCACAAGATCATCATTTATTTGATACCCTTTGAATGCTTGAAGTCGCGCAGTTGTTTCTTCTTCCTGGCCCATGCTAGTCCACACATCGGTATATATGACATCGGCGTTTTTAACAGCTACAATTGGATCGTTTGTTGTCATGATATTTGTGCCATTTGAAACTGCCAGTTTTTGAGCCTTTTTTAGAATATTTTCATCTATTTCAAAACCTTTAGGTGTTGCAATTGATACTTCAATCCCTAAATGAGCGCAGGCAATTAAAAGTGAATTCGCTACATTATTTCCATCTCCGACATAAGCAAGTTTTAGCCCTGGTAAATAGCCTTTCACTTCATGTATCGTCAGCACATCCGCTAACGCTTGACATGGATGGTAAAGATCTGTTAATCCATTAATGACAGGAATGTTTGCCGCATCCGCTAGTTCTTCGACCATTTTATGTGAGTGGGCACGAATCATAATGCCGTCCATGTAACCTGATAACACTTTTCCAGTATCCGATATAGGCTCCCCACGACCGATCTGCAAGTCTCTCGCATGCATATACATTGCATGACCACCTAACTGATTGATTCCAACTTCAAATGAAATACGCGTTCTAGTTGAGTGTTTTTCGAAGATGAGACCAACCGTTTTTCCATCAAGCAGTGGAGGATGTAAATTATTTTTAGCGAGACTCTTTAGGCTTGTTGCTAAATCTAACAATTGCTTTACTTCTATTGATGTAAAGTCGAGCCAAGTTAACAAATCTTTACCTTTCAAACTTTCCACCACTTCAAGATTTACGTATTCTAATAACTTCATAAATATTCACCTCTTATTATAATTATGTATACGTCATTATATGTTTGAATACTTATAAATACAAGTGAATATTTATTAGGGACTTAAATAAGAAAAAAGGCAACTTGATTACAAGTCACCTTTTTCTACATTATTGCTTTGATTAGCTATAACGTACAGCTGTTAAAGTACTTTGGCCAAAAAGGAAAATATCCACGAAGCCTTCTAGGCGTTGAATTCTCACCGTATAAGTCACGTTGCGAATGTCATTTGGTTCTACCACTACATGCGCAAATGGCTCTTGAGTAATATCGTTATTCCCTTCTTCATGGACTTCGAATAATTGTGTGTAGACGATGTTACTCAATCCATTTTCTCTTGTTCGAAGTATCGTGATTAACATTGTGACATCTTCATCTGAGTCATTATCCAGTCCAATAATACCACTTAAAGAAATTCTGTCTCCAGCCTTTACTTTATTGAATTCTGCCTGCAGCACTGCAATTGGATCTCCAAAGATTTCAACATTCAAGTTCGAGATATCAAACTGGAATTCCACTTTGTCGCCTTTATCTTTGTCATGCTTGTCGTCATGGTCCTTGCCTTTTCCATGGTCATCATCTTTTTTATCATTACCACAGTTAACATTGATATTGATATCTGAGCACTTGAAACAGTTACTCTCGTGCTTCTCATCCTCATGCTTTCCTTTGCAATCTACTTCAACTTCACGACAACGCCAACACTCACAGCCTTCTAGTTTTCTCCATTTTTTCTTGTTGTATCCCATATTCATTTTCACCTCCTGTCGTCCGAATGTCTAGAGAATCTCTCTCCTTCCAATTCGTAATTTGCCTTACATCTATAACTTATTAAGAGAGTGAAATATTCTCTAGGCAGCAGGGATTGATTGATTGTTTTTTTCTATTTTTTCGTTTTTTTATAAGAGTGATTTTGCAGTTATGACTGGCATTTACATAGTTTAATGGCTTAGTTTTAATGCAAGTGTGCATATTAAAAACCTGATTCGAAGAGTAATTAAAGTTATCAACTAAATCAATTTCATAATTCTGAGCCCATGCGGCTCTAAGTGTACTGTCGCTACTAAGAAAACTACGTTAGGTGTAGTTACTTTTAAGCTTAAAAAAAGTATTTGATATTATATGTTTGTATAAAAAAAGAAAACGTCTCATATTAAGACGCTTTCTCTCATACTTCAATTATTAAATAAAACTAATTTTAACGTCTGTCTCGCTAAAGATATGTCTGTTGAAAAAGATTCTAATTCAACTGTATAAATTATTTCACAACTATCATTCTTTTGCTACGTTTGATGTCTTAGTCCCGCTGCTTACCAAATCCAACAATATCGTCTAATCTAATAAAGTATTTTTGGAATTCTTCAAGTAAAATATCACTTGTATTACTAAATACTTGTACTGGTTCATATGTTGAATAATTCCTCGTTGGAACCAATACTACAAACTCCTTTTTCACATCTTGCACTGTTCCTTCAGTATGCGTTGTATCTTTTGTAAAGATGACCACACGTCTGCCGATAAAGTCATCTAACTTTTCATTCAATGCTCCGTGAAAGTGACAGTCATCTTGCCATTTCTTTTCGTGGCAGTTACATTTCTGTTCGTGGTAGTCATCTTTCCATTTCTCTTCGTGACAGTTCCATTTCTTTTCGTAATGGTCATCTTGACATTCTATTTTAAGCTCTACTTCACAACACTTGAAACATTTACATTCTTCTCTATTTTCCCATTTTTTTTCTGAACATTCTTTTTTCCAAGGATCTTTACATTCGATTTTAAGCTCTACTTCACAACACTTGAAACATTTACATCCTTCTCTTTTTTCCCATTTCTTGTCTGGACATTCTTTTTTCCAAGGATCTTTACATTCGATTTTAAGCTCTACTTCACAACACTTGGAACATTTACATCCTTCTCTTTTTTCCCATTTCTTTTCTGGACATTCTTTTTTCCAAGGATCTTTACATTCGATGTTAAGCTCTACTTCACAACACTTGAAACAATTACATCCTTCTCTTTTATCCCATTTTTTTTCTGGACATTCTTTTTTCCAAGGATCTTTACATTCGATTTTAAGTTCTACTTCACAACACTTGAAACATTTACAACCTTCTATTTTTTCCCATTTCTTGTCTGGACATTCTTTTTTCCAACTATCTTTTTTACGCTCTACTTCACAACACTTGAAACATTTACATCCTTCTCTTTTTCCACATTTCTTTGGGTAAAATCTCATATTTGATTGCACCTCCTTTCACTTGGGGTTTTTAGTAAACTCAACATTCTTGTTCACCTAAATCCGTAATTTGCCTTATATCTATAACATATTAAGTGAAAGGAAAAGACTCTAGGCAAATTGTAGTTTAATAGATTTTTTCTAATAATTAAGGTTTTCGGTGATTTATGGAAACAGTGGTTCCCGTATTTCATCATATTTTTGAGTGAGATTCCTTAAAAAAGTGCTTATTAAAAGCGTAGCCAGAAGACTACGCTTACTTGGTAAATGTAATTTTGACTCATTCTCTTAAAGGGTCCTTGGGCTGAAGGGAACAGATGATGTCTATGTTCAAGTTATTATGTTCAACCAAAATCTGTAGAGGCCCTTTGCCAAACTGGTTCTCTTGTACCGCTTTCAACTAAAAAGCCGGTTTATACGAAATGGTTCTATCTGACACGCTCTTCACATTTGGATTCGGCTCTAAGCGTTGTATTTGTTTTTCTGTTTATAGATTCTTTCCCATGCTGAACCCTCCGTCCAGGTCTTTTTCTTGATTAAATAGGGAATATAGAAAAATCCATAGAAAAACCCCGAACCAAGGACTTTTTTCAAAGTTCCCGAGATTCGGGGTACAGGTCAAGCTAGATAGTGGTCTATATTGAGGAATTGTAATTACAGTTATGAGAGGTATCGTCAACATTTCGGAAAATTCCCCCGTTAAGGAATTTTGGATCATTTTCAGTTGTGTTGTATCTGAAAAAGGTAATGTGTTGAACCAAATTACTCTTAACGTGGTTTTTTTCGACTTGCTGGCTAGTACCCCGATGAGGGATTTAAACTTTAGTCTAAAGAATTAATTCGAATTTGTCGTAATTGTAATACTTTTACAGTAAGGTCACATACAATTTTTTCGCGTAAATGACAAAACGTTTCATCCGTATCTACAGGACAAGGAGAAAAATCAAGTTCAAAGAATTTTGCACTAACTAACTCTCCATATGGTTGCTCATTATAATAAACACTATTTTCAAAGAAGTATTTATCTAGGCGTGGAATCTCGCTGTTATTAGGATTAACAAATCGAGATCTGCTTTCTGAGGATGCACCTAAAATTGGGAAAGTGATAAAATCGTGACACTTGAGGTCTGCATATCCAGAAAATGGAACATTAACAATTTTATCACGAATTACTCCATCACAACTCCCTGTTGCATATTCTATATCTTTACGAATAAATCCTGCTATAAATAATTTAGCCCTTGTTACATTACGGACACCTGGGCATAATTCTGTCTCATCAAAGTCTACAGGGACAAGTTTACATTGCGTTAGAAATACATCTTTGTACACTCTTTTAATTTCGCTTGCAGCTGGACTAAGTTCAAGATTTGTTTCTACACAGATTTGAATTGTAGTCTCTGCTATTACAGCTGGCACTTTAATAATTGGCTTATAACCACAGCCCAGGACACAAGGTTCTGCTTTTTCATCGGTAAAGGGTGTTAGTGGCGTTGCCGTTACCTGACATGGAATACCAATGGGACAATCCCCATTATTTGTATTATTTTGTTGACTCATCAAAACTTCCTCCGTTCATTCTTTTCAATTTTTTCACACATTACATTCTTAAAATATGTTGCAAAGGCATTAGTGAATGGACATATATAATAGGTATATCAATCATTTTTTGGTTTTGGTGCAGAAAGAAGTTGATGTATTAGGTCTTAATAGCATGTTAACCAAAGTAAACTAAGCTAATTAAGGGAATAGTTTTCTCAACGTAAAAGCCGGTTCTCATATTGAAATCCGGTTTTTTTGAGTGGGTGCTCAGTCTGACTTTTTTGCAATGACATCGGAAAAATGGAAGTTGACGTCTGAAAAATGCGGCGCCACGTCTGAAAAATGGGTCCCTAAGACTAAAACGACTAGAACTACCCTATAACGTCATACTATGGTTCCAGGAGGTGGCGTAAATAGCGATTCGGTTCTTTCAGGAAATCTGCTGTTAAACGAACATGCTCCACTTCATCAAAAGTAGTGGGTGTTAGTTCATTTTCGTTAATTAAATCTTGCCTGGAACAAATCAAGAAAACTTTCTCCATACGATCTCTTATCTAAGCCTTCATGTAATCTAAGAAAAAGCTTTTCGCCCCTTGAAGAAGTGTGATTGTTGGCGTGCAATCCGGGAAAGGTCTTTCTGCACATCTTTACGAATGAGTTGCAAGGCTTCTGTTTCGTACCAATTCACATGGAAATAATTAGCAATCCGAATGGCGGATGGATGGAACGCCTTGATGAAAATATGGTAGGCTTTTGCCAAACGAATGACAACAGCCACAGGTTGAAAATCCATGCAATGCGGGTGCTCTTGATAATAAGTTCGCAAATCTTCCAGCTTTCGACCAGGGATGACATGGGGTTTCAATTGATAAAGTTTTGTTTTTACAATTGCGATATCCTTTTTCTTTTCCTAGATTCCATTTAGTTTACATATCTACAGCTTGTAAGAATTTTCAGGATCATATAGTAACAAAATCGGAGCGAACTCATTTAATATATACAGGACCAATTCGTGTGGTTAAGGAGGGTATAATGAAAATTCCATGGGTCAACTATGAAGATGCACAGAAAATAAATTTTAAACAAAAAAATGTATTTACTTTTTCTGCTGCTCCCGATTTTCACCATATAAACGAGGAGGGTATAACTAAAACACCATGGATCAACTATGAAGATATGCAAAAAATAAATGTAAAACAAAAAAACGTATTTACTTTTTCTGTTTTTCCCGATTCTCACCATATAAAAGAAGAGAGTACTGAAAACAATGATGATATTTATGAATCAGATGCTAAGCCATGCTCTTTTGAAACAGTCGAAAAAAATGATTTAGGTGTAACTTTTAAAAGGAAGAAAAGATCTAAACTACGCAAAAAATGTAAACATTATAGAAAGACTACAGAAAACAGAGCTGATATTTACAAATCGGATACTAAACCAGGCTCTGTTGACACAGTCCAAAAAAATGATTTAGATGGAACTTTTAAAAGGAAGAAAAGGTCTAAATTACGCAAAAAATGTACTCTTTCTAGAAAAAATACAGAAAACAGAGATGATATTTGCGAATCAGATACTAAACCAGGCTCTGTTGACACAGTCCAAATAAATGATTTAGGTGTAACTTTTACATGGAAGAAAAGGTCTAAATTACGCAAAAAATGTACTCTTTCTAGAAAGAGTACGGAATACAGAGATGATATTTGCGAATCAGATACTAAACCAGGCTCTGTTGACACAGCCCCAATAAATGATTTAGGTGTAACTTTTACATGGAAGAAAAGGTCTAAATTACGCAAAAAATGTACTCTTCCTAGAAAGAGTACAGAATACAGAGATGATATTTGCGAATCACATACTAAACCAGGCTCTGTTGACACAGTCCCAATAAATGATTTAGGTGTAACTTTTATTTGGAAGAAAAGGTCTAAATTACGCAAAAAATGTACTCTTTCTAGAACGAGTATAGAAAACAGAGATGATATTTGCGAATCACATACTAAACCTGGCTCTGTTGACACAGTCCCAATGAATGATTTTGGTGTAACTTTTATTTGGAAGAAAAGGTCTAAATTACGCAAAAAATGTACTCTTTCTAGAAAGAGTATAGAAAACAGAGATGATATTTGCGAATCAGATACTAAACCTGGCTCTGTTGACACAGTCCCAATAAATGATTTAGGTGTTACTTTTATTTGGAAAAAAAGGTCTAAATTACGCAAAAAATATACTCTCTCTAGAAAGAGTATTTTATTCGAAAAATACAGTATCGGGAACGACCATACAGATGGCACACATGATGAACATGATGATGATTATGAAACCCATCATGATTATGGGCTTAATAAACATGCAGGTTTACGCCCAAAGACTATAAAAATTCCATTCTCCACTTTTGCAAAAACTCATAAATCCCCTCATCCTCCTATCTTTGGCAGCACAATTTCTGCTACTGCACTTGAGCATAATCTCCAAATAGATGATGTGTCAGAACGGGTGACTGCTCCACACCCTGATCATGATGACCAAACGGAAACTGTGTTAGGACGGGAGGTAGTGTCTCGGTCTGAGTACAATCTCCAAGTGGATGATGTTTCGAAAAGGGATGCTCCTGAAGATAATTTAGTTGATGGAATTAAAAATAATCTTGAAACCGAAAATGTAAATAAAAAAAGTTATGCTAATGATCATCATAGATATACAGGAGTACGCTCAAGGGCTATAAAAATTCCGATTTCCACATTTGCAGAAATTGATAATTTCCTTCATCCTCCTATCTTTGGCAGTACGACTCAAAATACATTTAAATTTAAAGTCCCATACAACAAACAAATTCCCCAATTAGATACAAAAATATTTGATACTATTACTTATTATCATGAACAGCCATATTGTCATTTAGTTGGCTTTAAATCACATGAGATCATATTTTTAACTGACCCTGATCATGCTTATCGTCCGAAGTCGAAAGTGGATACTGATAATAATCGATCAGTTGTGGTTCCGATACATGATTCACTTTCTATGAAAAATAATACTTGTCATTCTCATGCGGTCAGAGTCCCAGTTATAGTAGGAGAATATAACATTGAAATCTGTTTGGAAGAAGATGTTCTATTTGAAGAAAAAATCTATAAAGTAAAAGAAATTTCTAAAGAAGTGGTATTGACAAATTGCAAGTTTGTACCAGCTGATTTCTCTCATTCGACTGTTGATGGGGTAAGTAAAGCATTAAGAGGAAAACTATTTATAGAAGGATATATCTATCAAAATATTGAATATATTGTTGTTCAAAATGAAAATGAAAAATCCATGCCAAAGGAATTAGAAACTTTTTTTCATCCACTACATCAAAAAATTGTTTTAGATTTAATTGTACAATTACTTCAAGTACAAAAAGTTACAATGGGACAAAAAGAGATATAGGGACCCTATACGGAGGGTTTGGAGGTTAAATCATTTTATTACGATCCAACGGGGTACCGTTGGCTGATTTGGGCGATTGCCCGCGGTCTTAATCTTAGCCTCACAGAGCACATCTTTACGATCGTAAAGGTGTGCTCACTTGTTTGGCTATGCCTACTTCAAATGAAATGCGCGTAAGGGTTGAATGCTTTTCAAAAATGAGACCCACCGTTTTTCCTGCAAGCAATGGTGGATGCACGCCATTTCGGGCTAAACTCTTCAATTTCACTGCTAACTCTAACAATTTCTTTACTTCTTTAGATGAAAAATCAAACCAAGTTAATAAGTCTTTTCCTATCGAAATCAAATTCAATCAATCGTGATCAAGAGGTCTGTTTATCAATAAATCAACCATAAATTAACAAAATACCTTCCGAGTTAACAACTCGGAAGGTATTTTGTCTAAAGTCTGGACCGACACTAATAATTTAGTGTCGGTGCAAATTAGGTTAGTCTACTAGAACTAATCCCTCTTTCTTTTTGAAGATAGTTAACAGTTTGTAAGAGTGTAAGTGATTGTATCATCAGCATCCGTATCCGCTGTAAATGCAACAATTTTAAAGCCATCTTTAAAAAGGCAGTGTAGTGCAGTATTAGCATTTAAACCCGGTGTTAGCAAAGAAAAACACTCCACATTGCCGGCAGCTTGAAAGTACGAAATAGTGTAGAGCGGATTATTATTAATGGTTAAAGTAACCGTACCGCATTCAAAACAGTCATCTTTTTTTCTTTTTTCACTAAAGTCATCTTTTTTTCTTTTTTCACCACAGCAATCATGTTTTCTTTCATCACAGCAATCATGTTTTTTTGGAGAATAATAGTCAGACATTATAACACCTCCTTTCATTGTTTTTATAGTATATTAAGTTTTTCATAAAGAGAGAGGGCGAATGATTAGATATATACAAAACTTTTCTTATCTAGCTTGCAAGGTAGAGTGGGGTGCTAACTAGTATGTCAACACTAAATCATACAATATTGTTAAGGACTAATGCTCACTTTTGCTGCCATGAATCTAAAGAAGATGGCCACCTGGACTTGGGGAAGTCCAGAAATGGCACAAAACCTACCTCTAAGAGGTCTGTTTATCAATAAATCAACCATAAATTAACAAAATACCTTCCGAGTTAACAACTCAGAAGGTATTTTGTCTACAGTCTGGACCGACACTAATAATTTAGTGCCGGTCCAAATTAGGTTAGTCTACTAGAACTAATCCCTCTTACTTTTTGAAGATAGTTAACAGTTTGTAAGAGTGTAAGTGATTGTATCATCACCATCCGTATCCGCAGTAAATGCAACAATTTTAAAGCCGTCTTTAAAAAGGCAGTGTAGTGCAGTATTAGCATTTAAACCCGGTGTTAGCAAAGAAAAACACTCCACATTGCCGGCAGCTTGAAAGTACGAAATAGTGTAGAGCGGATTATTATTAATGGTTAAAGTAACCGTACCGCATTCACGACAGTGATCTTTTTTTCTTTTTTCACCACAGCAATCATGTTTTCTTTCATCAAAGCAATCATGTTTTTTTGGAGAATAATAGTCAGACATTATAACACCTCCTTTCATTGTTTTTATAGTATATTAAGATTTTCATAATGAGAGAGGGCAAATGATTAGATATATACAAAACTTTTCTTATCTAGCTTGCAAGGTAGAGTGGGGTGCTAACTAGTATGTCAACACTAATTCATACAATTTTGTTTAGAACTAAGTTTCTGTATGCAACTAGACTTGAATAGCTCAATGAGCTATTCGACCGTTTATTGTTGTACCAATTCACGTAAGAACATATATTTATTGATTCCACGCATGTAAAAGCAAGTGCCAATAAGCGTAAATGTTGTTCGCAAAGAAACGAAAGTCTATCAAGCTCGGCTAAAGGAAGAAATCAACGGGGACCGAGAAGAACATGGAAAAAAACCATTTCCACCCGATAAGTTCGAGAAGAAAGAATATAAGAAAATCAAAGAAAGCACGACGGATCCAGAGAGTGGTTATTATGTGAAAGATGAGCGAACGAAGCAGTTTGCGTATTCTTTCCATGCAGCCTCAGATCGGAATGGCTTTATATTGGGAACCATTGTTACTCCCGGCAATATTCATGACAGTACGATGTTTGAACCTTTACTTAATAAAGTCACTAATAACGATAGAAAACCTGTTGCTGTGTCCCGAAGGACAAGTGTTAAAATACAGCACAACTACAAAAGAAGGATATCGTCAGTACTTCTCTAATCCTGTTCAATGCATGGATTGCCCACTCTTGCCTCAATGCACACAAAGTCAAAAAAAGCAGAAGCTCATTCAACGACATGTCTGGGAAGATTACTTTGAAGAAGCTGAACACCCTCGGCATACAGAATTAAATAAAATGATTTATGCACAGCGCAAAGAAACGATTAAACGTGTTTTTGCGGATGCGAAAGAAAAGCATGAGATGCGTTGGACAACTTTAAGGGGACTTAAAAAATTGTCTATTCAGGCGATGCTCACTTTTGCTGCCATGAATCTAAAGAAGATGGCCACCTGGACTTGGGGAAGTCCAGAAATGGCACAAAACCTACCTCTAAGAGGTCTGTTTATCAATAAATCAACCATAAATTAACAAAATACCTTCCGAGTTAACAACTCAGAAGGTATTTTGTATACAGTCTGGACCGACACTAATAATTTAGTGCCGGTCCAAATTAGGTTAGTCTACTAGAACTAATCCCTCTTACTTTTTGAAGATAGTTAACAGTTTGTAAGAGTGTAAGTGATTGTATCATCACCATCCGTATCCGCAGTAAATGCAACAATTTTAAAGCCGTCTTTAAAAAGGCAGTGTAGTGCAGTATTAGCATTTAAACCCGGTGTTAGCAAAGGAAAACACTCCACATTGCCGGCAGCTTGAAAGTACGAAATAGTGTAGAGCGGATTATTATTAATGGTTAAAGTAACCGTACCGCATTCAAAACAGTCATCTTTTTTTCTTTTTTCACCACAGCAATCATGTTTTCTTTCATCAAAGCAATCATGTTTTTTTGGAGAATAATAGTCAGACATTATAACACCTCCTTTCATTGTTTTTATAGTATATTAAGATTTTCATAATGAGAGAGGGCGAATGATTAGATATATACAAAACTTTTCTTGTCCAGCTTGCAAGGTAGAGTGGGGTGCTAACTAGTATAAACACTAGTATTTCAACGAGACGGGTTTTGTTGATTACTTCTTGGATATTGTACTGTTTACGCAAGTTCTTATTCCATCTGAAACCGCACGCTTACTGCTTCATTAATTTAGGTAAATTGATAGTCAACATAAAAAAAGCACCGCCTAAGCGATGCTTTTTTGAACCCTAGTTTATTCAAATATAATTTTGTTCACTGTATCACGGTCAAGTTTTTTGATTACCGCTACAATTAATTTCACTGCATTTTCATAATCATCACGGTGTAAAATACCTGCATGAGAATGAATATAGCGAGTTGCAATTCCGATAGCTAATGAAGGAACACCGTTTGCTGTCAAATGAATCGCTCCTGCATCTGTTCCGCCTCCAGGAATAGATTCAAACTGATAGGGAATATTATTTTCTTCGGCAGTATCTACCACTAAATCTCGAAGTCCTTTGTGAGAAACCATGGAAGCATCAAACAATACCAATTGTGGACCTGCACCCATTTTGCTAGTCGATTCTTTTGATGTAATCCCTGGTGTGTCACCAGCAATACCAACATCAACTGCAAAACCGATATCCGGCTTGATTTTCGCTGCTGCTGTTCGTGCACCACGTAATCCAACTTCTTCTTGAGCAGCTCCTACACCATAGACAATGTTTGGATGCTTCTCATCCTTTAATGCTTTCAGAACATCAATTGCGATTGCACAACCAATACGATTATCCCAAGCTTTTGCCAAAAGCAATTTTTCGTTGTTCATTACAGAGAATTCGAAGTATGGGGTTACCATATCTCCCGGTAATACGCCCCACTCCATAGCTTCTTCTTTCGACGAAGCACCGATATCAATAAACATGTCTTTGATATCAGCCGGTTTATTGCGAGCTTCAGGTGATAAGATATGTGGTGGTTTCGATCCAATGACACCAGTAATAGATTCACCTTTACGCGTCACAATAGTTACACGCTGAGCAAGCATAACTTGTGACCACCAGCCACCAACCGTTTGGAATTTCAAGAAACCTTTATCATCAATTTGAGTGATCATGAACCCGACTTCATCTAAGTGACCGGCTACCATGATTTTCGGGCCGTCCGCGTCTCCTACTTTTTCAGCAATTAAACTGCCGAGGTTATCTGAATCCATTCGGTCAGCAAATGGCTCTATGTATTTTCTCATAACATCACGTGCTTCACGTTCATTCCCAGGTATTGCTTTTGCATCTGTTAAATCCTTCAGCATAGTAAGTGTTGCATCAAGTTTCGTCATTCTTTCGTCCTCCTAAATATGCTCTAACTATCTTATTATAATGGAAACGTATTCAGTTTTCAAAATATTCTTTAATAACCAGAACGCTGACGTTCGTAATTTTTTTCATTCTTATCAATATATGCTTGTACGATTTGAAGATGTGTAAAACCGAGTGATGCTCCAATAGCCCCATACCATTTCCACACATCTTCATATAGGGGTCTGGTTGGATCCTGCAGAAATTGTTGAATAGATGCATGTGTTTTTAAAAATAAATGAGTCAGGGAACCCGCTTTTTCCTCAATAGGCCATCTATCTAAATCATCCAATTGTTTTTCAATGCCGAGAGACAGTAAGAAATGAACGGAATCTACGTATTCTTCCAAAATCGTTTCCTTATCAGATGCCCCTTTTGCACTCCAAAATTTAAAGCAACGCGTTTCATTCGCCAATTCAGCGAGTTCGACTAATAACGCTAACCCTTTTTCAAGAAATACATCATGAGATATATTTTTCTCCGTTTGAATATATGTATCGAGTGCTTTTTGCATTGTAAATAACTGCTGTAATTCCATATCAAATACCTCCACAAAAAAATTTGAACAATCTTGAAACCAAAGTATTTGTTCATCCGTATACCATAGTAACACGTCTGCCCAAAGGGGGTTCCATTTTGATCATCTTATTGATTCGATTTCTGATTGTCGCACTTATTGTCTATTTGTTTTACCGTGGACTTGTTTACTTAATGGATCCTAAGCGAAAACTTGATGATGCGTACGAAAAAGGTGCTTACTATTTTTACGATGATGTGAAAAATGTGCGGAAAAATTTCTTTATCTCATTTAAAGGTGCTTTATTTGAAGGAGAGAAATATCTTGGTACTACGGGTGATGCCTTCGAGGTCGTGTCCATATTTGTGTGGGTTAAAGATTCAATGAAACTGCAAGGATTCACTCGGGACGATTTTTTATTTCTTGAAAAAGAAATTCTCATGAACTACCCAGAAGCAGATATCAGCTGGAAAAATCCAATCGAAAAATTGATAAAGAACCAATAAGAATGACCCGACATGAAAAATTCATGTCGGGTTTTTGTTTGGAACTTATTAAGTTAATTGTGGGTTGCACTGGTCTATTCTTTGTTCTAGTCGTTCTATTCGCGATTTCGTCTATTCGCGTTTCCAGCTATCCTATTCACGGTTGCAACTCAATTAGTGAATTCAGCTATTCTATTCGCAGTTCAAGTCCACTCATTCTATTCTCGGTTCTTGTGATCACTAGCATCCATTAACTTTCTATACTATAAATTTCACGACCACTCTTTCAAAAATTGCGCTGCCCAGATGAGCAATGCTACTTGTAAAATTGCTAGTAATGTAAAGCCAATACGGAAGGACATATGCTTGGTTTTGTGACGATAGAGGATCATACCAAGGTATGCGCCTACTCCTCCGCCAAATAATGCAAGATTCCACAAATTGCGTTCAGGAACTCGTCGGTTGCGTGCTTTTGCTGCAGCTTTATCATGGCCCATCGTGAAAAAAGCCACGATTGACATGACAATGAAAAATCCAATAAGAATGAAATACATGCTGATTCCCCTCCTGATGGCGATGCCACCTTAAATGTCTCTATGAATCTAGTTATCTTAATAAGTCTACTTGGTTATGAGACCTATTTGAGCGATAAATGCTCCAGTATGAGCGATAAATCCTTTATTTGAGCGACAAATGCCTCGATATGAGCGATAGAACTCTCTATATGAGCGATAAATTTTTCACAATCTATTTCCTATCAATTTAATTAAACTTAAAAATCACTATGTATTTATTAGTATAAAAAAAGGCTGATGGAAAATCCATCAGCCTTTTGAAAAAGTAAGATTACTTGTTCATTGATTTTTTAGCAGCTTCTGCTAATTGTGTGAATGCTGCTGCGTCTGTAACAGCTAGGTCAGCTAACATTTTACGGTTAACTTCGATACCAGCTAATTTCAAACCGTGCATTAAACGGCTATAAGAAAGACCGTTCATGCGAGCTGCTGCATTGATACGTGTGATCCATAATTTACGGAAGTCACGTTTTTTGTTACGACGGTCACGGTAAGCATAGTTACCTGATTTCATAACTGCTTGGTTTGCTACTTTATATAATAATTTTTTAGCTCCATAATAACCTTTTGCTAATTTTAAGACTTTCTTGCGACGTCTTTTTGTTACTGGTGTGCTTTTTACGCGTGGCATAATAATTACCTCCTGCTATTATTTCGTACGATTAAATTTTGAGTATTATTTCATGTAAGCGATTAGTGATTTGATACGTTTGTAGTCTCCTGAAGAAACTAGTCCACCTTTACGAAGTTTACGTTTAGCTTTAGTAGACTTATTAGCGAATAAGTGACTACGGTATGCAGATGCACGTCTAATTTTTCCAGAGCCAGTCTTTTTGAAACGCTTCGCTGCTCCGCGGTGAGTTTTCATTTTTGGCATGTCGAATTCCTCCTAAACTGTCGTCAATCTTACTTTTTCTCGTTCTTCGGTTGAAGAATCAAGAACATGCTACGGCCTTCCATTTTCGGTTTTTGTTCAACCGTGGCTACCTCAGCACAAGCTTCTGCAAATCGATCTAACACGCGTTGGCCAATTTCTTTGTGCGTAATTGCACGGCCTTTAAAGCGGATAGAAGCTTTAACTTTGTCCCCTTTTTCAAGGAACTTGATTGCATTTCGTAATTTCGTTTGGAAATCATGCTCATCGATTGTCGGGCTCAAACGAACCTCTTTCAATACGATAATCTTTTGATTTTTACGAGTTTCACGATCTTTCTTTTGATTCTCAAATTTGAATTTACCATAGTCCATGATACGAGCGACTGGTGGCTTGGCTTGAGGGGCCACAAGGACAAGATCCAAATTAACGTTAGCGGCAATTTCAAGCGCTTCAAAACGTGTCTTTACTCCTAATTGTTCACCATTTTGGTCGATAATTCGAAGTTCACGTGCGCGAATACCATCGTTTACATACATGTCTTTGCTAATAGTAATCCACCTCCAGGTAGTGTCGCGAATACATGGTTTGGGCATATCGTTTATCGATGTTCTCCAATAAATCGGTTACGCCGTTCCGGACCAATAAAAAAACGAGCGGACATTTACATAAGTAGATGTCCGCCCGCCGATATATGCAAGTACAACGCTGTACGTTACGTTCAATCGTGTGCCGACCTGTCAACTACATCTAGTGTCAATCAGGTGAGAAGCGGGCAGCCTCTTCTTATACCACAAACTTTGTATTCATTAACCTTAATAACAATATCACGTACAGCAACCACTGTCAACAACTTTAGTTAACTTCTTGTTGAATACGTGAAAGGAACTCGTCAAAAGGAATGCTTTCGGAATTTTGTTCTCCGTATTTACGTACATTGACAAATCCGCTTTCCACTTCTTTGTCGCCAAGTACCAACATATACGGGATTTTTTGCATTTGTGCTTCACGGATCTTATAGCCAAGTTTTTCGTCACGGTCATCCATGTCGATTCGTAAGCCAGCTGCCTGAAGTTTTTCAATAACACCTTTGGCATAATCAAAGTGAACTTCGTTCGATACAGGAATTACCTGAACTTGAACTGGTGCCAACCAAGTTGGGAATGCACCTTTGTATTCTTCGATTAGGAATGCAACAAAACGTTCCATTGTTGACACGACACCACGGTGAATAACGACCGGACGATGTTGCTTTCCGTCTTCGCCGATATATGATAAGTCAAAACGCTCTGGCAACAAGAAGTCCAGTTGAACAGTTGAAAGCGTTTCTTCTTTTCCTAATGCTGTTTTCACCATAACATCAAGCTTAGGACCGTAGAATGCCGCTTCGCCTTCTGCTTCGAAGTATGATAGACCAAGCTCATCCATTGCTTCTTTTAACATGGATTGTGCTTTATTCCACATATTATCATCATCATAATATTTCTCTTTATCTGCCGGGTCACGATATGACAGTCGGAATGAGTAATCGTTTAAGTTAAAGTCTTTGTAAACATCGATGACTAATTGCACCACGCGTTTAAATTCGTCTTTGATTTGATCTGGACGGACGAAGATATGTGCATCATTCAACGTCATTCCACGTACACGTTGAAGTCCAGTCAATGCGCCTGACAGTTCATAACGGTGCATTGTACCAAGTTCCGCAATACGCATTGGCAAGTTACGGTATGAGTGAATGCCATTTTTGAAAATCATCATATGATGCGGGCAGTTCATCGGACGAAGTACCAAGTCTTCGTTGTCCATGCTCATGACAGGGAACATGTTTTCTTGGTAGTGATCCCAGTGACCACTAGTTTTGTAAAGCTCAACGCTTCCCATAACCGGTGTGTAAACGTGATCGTAACCAAGCTTTACTTCTTTATCGACGATGTAACGTTCGATAATACGGCGAATAGTTGCGCCTTTAGGTAACCACATTGGTAATCCTTGACCAACTTTTTGTGAATTCATGAATAGGTCAAGCTCTTTCCCGATTTTACGGTGGTCACGTTCTTTTGCTTCTTCAAGCATTTTCAAGTGCGCAGCCAATTCTTCTTTAGTAAAGAAAGCTGTTCCGTAGATTCGTTGCAACATTTTATTGTCGCTGTTACCTCTCCAGTATGCACCGGCAATACTTAATAATTTAAATTCTTTTAATTTACCAGTCGACGGCACATGTACGCCACGGCATAAGTCGAAAAACTCACCTTGTTCATAAATGGATACTTGATCATCTTCAGCAATTGCTTCTAGTAATTCAATTTTGTATTCATCCTCTTTGAACTTTTCAAATGCTTCTGCACGAGAAACATTGTGGCGAACAATTTCAATATTTTCATTAATGATTTTTTTCATTTCTTTTTCAATGACCGGCAAATCTTCTGCAGTAATTGGTTCTGGTGAATCAATATCGTAGTAGAATCCATTTTCAATAACAGGACCCACGCCTAATTTCACATCTTTGAAAAGACGTTTAACTGCTTGAGCCAATAAGTGGGCTGAACTGTGACGCAATACTTCCAATGCCTCATCCGAACCTGGAGTGACAATGGCAATTTCTCCATCTTGCTCAAGTGGTGCTTTCAAGTCCACAAGCTGGTTATCCAGTTGACCCGCTAACGCTTTTTTGCGAAGGCCAGGACTAATCGATGCTGCAACGTCTTCGGTTGTTGTGCCTTTTGGGAACTCCTTTATCGCGCCGTCTGGAAATTTCAATTGAATTGTTTCTGACATTTTAGCCACTCCTTCTTTTTATCGTTAAAATTGAACACAAAAAAACCTCGTCCTATGAAAGGGACGAGGTTTGAGTTCGTGGTTCCACCCTTCTTCCTTCTCTTCAGTCCAAGACTAAAAAGATGAAGCTTTGAGCCGGCTAACGGGCCGTTACCGTCAACAGTTACTAATGACTTCACTGTTGCTGCTCCGAGGTGGTAAATTGAGTGTCGTACTTAAGAAGCTTTCAGCCATGGCTTCTCTCTCTAAAAAGTCGTACAGACAAATGTTGTCCTCTTCTTGGCATTTCATTATTCTTATGTTGACATTTTACTCTTGCATGAAATCAAATGCAACTCCAAATTTAATATTATACACTCACTAATTCACGGGTTTCTTGTATGGGTACGAATTGTGGGGCTGGATGGGGATGAAACCCAAGCAGATCACAAGGTCGGCCAATCATATCAATGCAGCCATCTTTTAATTTTACGATGCGGTCTGCTAACGCATGGGCATCATTTTCATCGTGCGTGACAAAAATTGACGTGATATTCGCTTTTTTAAGAATTTCACGTAGGTCCTTGCGAATTTTAACTTGCAGTTCGGCATCCAGGTTACTAAATGGTTCATCTAACAAAATTAAATGTGGGTTTGGCGCAATCGCTCTTGCAATTGCAACTCGCTGTTGCTGCCCTCCACTAAGTTGATGAGGATAACGTTTTTCATAATCCTGAAGTTCTACTAATTCAAGTACTTCTGCGAGCCGTTTTTTCTTTTCTGCTTTTTTCATTTGGAATAAACCAAAAAGAATATTCTCCCCAACCGTCATATGTGGAAACAACGCATAGTCCTGAAATACCATGCCAATGCCCCGCTTCTCCGGTTGAAGAAATGTTTTGCCGTCAAAAATGACTTCATTTTGAATCGTCAAAGTACCTTGAGTTGGTTTTTCCAGTCCAGCGAGGAGACGCAGTATCGTGCTTTTTCCACTGCCGCTTCTGCCTAATATAGAAATAACTTCACCTTTTTCAATATTCATTGAAAACTGGTCAAGTGCTGATCGGTCTGTATTTGGATATGAGAAACAAACATTTTGAATGGAAATAAACATGTCAATCTGGCTCCTTTTCGAGAAACTTATAGAAAATCACAATGGCAAGGGCACTAATACCGACAATTAGTAAGGAAGCTTGTGAAGCCTCCATGATTTTTTCATCACTGGCATATTGGAATGCCTTCGTAGATAGTGTATCAAAGTTAAATGGACGTAAAATTAAGGTTAATGGAATTTCTTTTAATATATCAATGAAAACCAAAATATATCCGCTAATGATTGCACCTTTCAGCATCGGTACATCCACTTTAAAGAATGTTTTTGTCAGGCCAACGCCGAGAAGTCTAGAAGCATCACGGAAATCCGTTCCAATTTTATCGTATCCAGATTCAATGGAATTATAACCAATCGCAAAGAATCGGATTATATAGGCAGATATTAACATCGTCAAACTTACACTTAGCACAAGTGTTGTCCCAACTCCTAGTATTTGATACAAAGGGGCGAGAAAACGATCTAGTGCAATAAATGCAGTAACAACTGCCACAGCGATTACGGCTCCTGGTATAGAATAACCGAGAATTGTTAGCTTAGGCAAAAGTTTCGCCACTTTGCCATGCACCAGTCGACTGAAGTTGCCGACAATCAAAGCGAACACAATAATTGCGAATGCACTTATGCCAGCCACTGCAACTGAGTTTTTTACGTAAGTCAGAAACTCCCCCATAGGAATGGTACCAAGTGTCAAGAACATCCAATCAATCAGCTGGATAATTGGTATGAAGAAACCAAGACTTAAAATAAGTAACCCGTAACCCGTTGCAATAATAGCTTTCCATCCCTTTAGTTGAATAAGAGGCAATGGACGCACTTTCGTGGTGGAATAACTGTATTGCCTTCTTCCACGCAATAATTTTTCGATCATGAGAATTAAGATGACAAACCCCATCAGGGATGCGGCAAGTTTAATTGATGATTCAATATCACCTAAACCAAACCAAGTTTGAAATATTGCCGTCGTAAATGTTTGGATACCGAAGTATTTCACTACGCCATAATCATTTAACACTTCCAGCACAACTAAACTTGCTCCACCAATAATGGAAACCCTGGAAATCGGAATGACGACTTGGAAAAAAGTGCGCCAAGGACCTTTCCCGAGCATTCTTGCACTTTCAATCAATGAAGCGGATTGTTGAGATAAGAAAATCCGCGTAATCGTATACACATATGGATATAAAAACATCGTATAAATAAAGATCGCACCCGGTAGATTCATAATGTCAAAAAACGAAGGATTCAGATCCATTTCAAACCGTTCTCTAAGAGTCGTTTGAATCACTCCAGTGTAATTGACAATTCCGTGATACGTATATGCTCCAATAAAAGGTGGAATAGACAGGGGCAAAATTAGAGCCCATTTCAAAAATTTTCTTAATGGAAATTGATACTGAGCGATTAACCATGCTAGGCTCAATCCTATAAATATTGTTAATAGAGCTGTAATGCTGATGAGAATCATTGAGGTTTTAATGAACGAACCTAAAACAAATTCTTTCATATGTGCCCAGTTTTCATTGGCTGCTGAAAAAATCCCCGTTACAATCGTTAAGTTAGGCAAAAACAGGAGAATCATAATGATTGCTGCTGATACCGTCCACATATTTACATTTGCCAATCTTCTTTGCACGTACCTGACACCTCATATCCAATCGCAAGAAATCCCTTGTTACGCATAAACGTAACAAGGGCTAATGATTTAATTATTTCCAACCAACTTCGTTGAAGATCAAAATTGATTTTGCATTGTTGTCACCTAGAACTGATAAAGGAATATCTTGTTCTTTGAACTCGCCCCATGATTTAAGTAATTCAGTCGGTTCAACTGATTCGTTCACTGGGTACTCATAGTTTGCTTCCGCAAATGTTCCTTGAGATTCTGGAGATGAAAGGAACTCAAGTAATTTAATTGCATTATCTTTATTTTTCGCTGTTTTAACGACACCAGCACCACTTATGTTCACATGTGTACCTGTTGTGTCTTGGTTAGGGAAGAAAATGCCTAAGCCTTCAGCTACTTTAACTTCTTCAGGATCTTCAGAGTTCAGCATTTGGCCAAAGTAGTACGTGTTCATAATCGCAACATCGCCAACACCAGCAGCAATTGCTTTTGCTTGGTCACGGTCTCCACCTTCAGGATCGCGTGCAAAGTTTGATACTAATCCTGCAGCCCACTCTTTTGCCTTCTCTTCACCATTGATTTCAATGAAAGAAGCTAACAAAGATTGATTATACACATTTTCCGAACCACGAATCAAGACGCGACCTTTCCATTGGTCTTCAGTTAATGCTTCATAAGTTGATAATTCTTCAGGTTTTACAGTTTCTTTATTATATACAATCACACGTGCACGTTTAGTTAAACCGTACCACATTTGGTCTTTATCTTGAAAATTAGCTGGCACTTGCTCATCCAGAACATCACTTGATACTGCTTGAAGTAAGCCATCATCTTTTGCACGGTATAGACGACCTGCATCGGCTGTAAGGAATAAATCAGCTTCCGTTGCATCGCCTTCACGTTTAATACGCTCAAGTAATTCGTCAGCTTCACCTTTAATTACGTTTACTTTGATGCCAGTTTCTTCTTCGAACTTTTTGTAAAGCTGGTCATCTACATCATAATGGCGAGCTGTGTATAGGTTTACTTCCTTACTTTCGGTTGTTTCATTCGTTTCTTTATTCTTTGTTTCTTTAGAAGGTGTATCGTTGCCACATGCCGACAATACGACTAAAGCAAAAGCTAAAACAAGAAATAATGCTTTTTTCACTGGATGTCTCTCCCTTTGATTATGTAGTGAATCATTGAAAACGATTCTCACTCTCAATTATAGATATGTAAATGAGAATGTCAACAGTTCTCCCGACTTCAATTTATATTCAAATAATTCATAAAAATTGAACAACTATAGTGTGTCTATAATTACTAGTTTTTTGTCATTTTCTAATAATAATTTTCGCTTTTGAGATTTTCCCCCAAAAAAACTACCCGACTTAAACAGTCAAGGTAGTCATTATCTATTTAGCCATCTCTTCTATTTTTCCCACTCAGACGCATCGGAATGGTTATAGAACGAATTCGTTCCATGATCCGGGCTGCTTTTACAAGTTCCCGTTCGCCTTTTCCTGAATAAGCTAGATGTTCTTCTAGTCCGTCATAATCAAAGTTTGAAGTTATGAACGTCGGTAAGTTCTCTGCCATTCGATAATGCAACACGGTTCCTAAGATTTCATCGCGCGTCCAGCTTGATAACGTCTCAGCACCTAAATCGTCCAGCATAAGAACGGGCGCTTTTTTGACATAATCCACTTTTTCCTGAAGTGATTGATCCTGAATGGCGTGTTTCATTTCACGTAAGAATTCCGGTACATACACAAGTACTGTTTTTATTTTCTGTTCTGCAAGTTCATTTGCCAGGGCACCCAATACATAGGATTTCCCAACGCCAAATTCACCGAATATATAAAAGCCTTTTGAAGGTAAACTACCTGTGGTTTTCACTTCTTCCATAAATGCATTCGCTGCTGTACCGAGATTCACACGTGTATTGTGATCGTATGTAACCGTAGCAAGTCTTGCCTGCAAAACATCCTTTGGCATATGCATACTCGAAATCATAGCAGAAACTTGGCGGCGTTCATCTTCAATCGTCTTTTGTCGGCATCTTGCATAATCGAGGTCAATTGAGCCACGTACAATCGTTAGATTCGGTACATAACCTTTCATAACATTATGACAGCTAGCCACATTTTCACAAGATTCACAGTCATGGTTTTGAGAAGTATATTCGTACAGTTTATGAAGTCCCCGGTCCACCATATCTTTATTGACCAAATCGGCGTTTTCCGCCAAAAAAGCTTGGACACCAGGATCCTCAAGAATTTCGGTTTTCATTTTTTCATAGCGCTTCGAAAATTCAGGTGCATTCACGACGCGTTTTAACGTTTCACTAATTGGTTCCATTCGTTTTCGCCTGCCCCTCTGTTACACCGAGTTTTTCAAGCAATTGCTGTTTTTTCGCTTCCCAGTCTTCTGTTACTTCATTTTCAATCGTTTGTTTGGTTGAGCGATTTTCTTTCGCTTTATAGAACCATTCCGGCACTTTTTCATCCCGGACATTTTTACGTTTGTAAGAAGTAGTGGAAGCGGTTTTGGCTGAATTCTGCCAATCCATATACTGGTCATGTTCCTTGCGTGATATTTCGATTGCCTGTTCACAAGTTTGTATATTTTCGCGTTGCCAGTGTGCTGCAATCTTGTGTACATAATTTTTGTTGAGTTTCATTTTCGCTCTGATCAACACAAATTGCAGAAGGACATTGACGACGGCTGGAGGAAAACCATATTTAAAAATCAGTTCATTGGCTAAATCTACTTCCACAGGAAGAGGTTCCTTGCCATTTGATAAATCCCTTAATACTTCCAAAGGTGGCGTCTCTTCAAGATATTTAATGAGAGACTGGTCTTTAGACATTTTCACTTCCTGCGAAACCGCTTCTCGTTGCACACCAGCTTTTGGCATGAGTCTTGGAGGTTTAGAAGAAATAGAAAGCTTGTAATAATCAGCTGCTGTTTTTTTCAAACGTTCTTCCGTAATGCGGTTTTGATCATCAATCGCCATCATTAACACTTTTTGCATATCAATTGCATTTAAGGAATAGAGGAAGGCTACTTTGGCAATCAGTTCCTTAACAGATAAAGTTAATACACTAGAAGGAATCATCACTTCAGACAATCCTGACTTCAATAGATCAAAGTCGAAATCCATTGAATAGAAAGGAAGTTTCTTCGGTCGCACGGAAGTTTGTTCACTCTGTCCCGGTTCAAAAATATGTCCGAGTTTATTGTAATCATGATTGCTTTTGAAAACGTCCTGCAGGTCACGCGATATATTTTCATACCCGCTTAAAATCGGTTGCTTCTTAATGAAACGTTCTCTTATTCGTATATACGCTTTTTCGTGTATGACACTATATAAGGACGTAGCTAAAATCGGTTCACTAAAGAAAGAAGTGGCATCCAGTGGCGCCACTACCTCGTAAATGAAGAGACGTTTATCGTCATCATCCTTTTTCCATGTTTTCATCAACCCAATAGCTTCGAGTGCCACACGTGCGTCAAATATCTTCTTTAAAGACATATTCAACACATCCATTAAATAATAGTGTGTCAATTGTTCTGTAGTTTCGCCTTCCGATTCGGCCCATAATGTACAGTACAGACTCATTGCATCGGAACCGATAATTGGTTTATACAACATGGTCACAAGCTGGCGATCCTTGTCCGTCAGTGTATGGGGCATTTGGATGATGAAGCTATCTACCGGCTGTAGTTCTTTGAATAATAGTTGCATGCCACATCGTCCTCCTGTCCCTTATTGTTTGTCTTCTGGACTTTTCTTTAATAAATCTTTTAATTCATCTATAAACACATTAATGTCTTTAAATTGACGATAAACAGATGCAAACCGAACATATGCCACTTCATCGATGGTTGCAAGACGATCCATGACCATTTCACCCACATCTTCCGATTTCACTTCGGAATTCCCAATTCTGCGTAATTCTTTTTCGATTGAAAATACGACTTCTTCCAATGCATCAAGTGAAACTGGACGTTTTTCGCACGCACGAATTAGGCCTCTTAACACTTTTTCATGGCTGAATTCTTCACGTGAGCCATCTTTTTTCACAACGATCAATGGCATTTCTTCTACTTTTTCAAATGTTGTAAAACGGAAACCACATTCTTCACATTCTCTTCTTCTGCGGATTGCTTTATTGTCGTCTACAGGTCTAGAATCGACGACACGCGTTCCATTAAATTGACAAGCTGGACATCTCATAGTTTTATCTCCTGAATTTCGTCATTCGTATAGTGTTCCTATTATATCAAAAAAAGTTCATTAAAATCGAAAAAGCAGAGGAATTTCTCCCTCTGCTTACTCAGTTTACAGTTTAATTGTTATGCATGCGCTGTTACGCGAGCTTTACCCGCAATAACAGGACCCATACCACGTGGAATTTCTGTCATTTCACGAGTTTGAGATCCAAGTGCATCAGCAATATATTTAGCAGCAATTGTTGGATCTAAATCACCACATGTATATACATCAATACTTGCGTAACCGTGTTCTGGGAAGCTGTGGATTGTTAAGTGTGATTCAGAGATAATCACGACTCCACTTACACCTTGAGGTGCAAATTTGTGGAATGCTACTTCACGAACTTCTGCTCCAGATTTAAGGGCTGCTTCTACAAATGTACGCTCGATATATGTCTCATCGTTCAATTTGTCAAATTCGCACTCCCATAGTTCAGCAATTACATGACGCCCCATTGTTTCCATGGTTCGTTTCCCCCTTTGATAGGTTTTTTTTAGTTTGGTGTATCATCAAAGTCGACTACCACGGGGGAAAGTTAGTCCAGAGAGGTCCTAACCCTTTAAGCAGTCAGTTGTATACAATAAAAGTACACGATTCACATTATATGGTTTAATGTCACACAATGCAAGTGTTCGAGAAAAAATAATACCTTCCTACATTTGAGAACAAGTAGGAAGGAATTATTTTATTTATGCAATTACTGTATCTTTCAGTGCAGCGCCAACTTTTTTAGTCAAATCTACCACGCGTGCTGAGTAACCCCATTCATTATCATACCAAGCGAGGACCTTCACTTTACGAGTTCCCATCACCATTGTTGTTAAACCGTCAATGATAGCTGAGTGTGGGTTTGAATTGAAGTCAATGGATACAAGCGGTTCTTCAGTGAATTCAAGAACACCTTTCATTGAACCTTTCGAAGCTTCAATAAATGCAGCATTTACTTCTTCAACCGTCACATCCGTTTGAAGGTCGACAACCAGGTCCACTAACGACACGTTTGGAGTCGGTACACGAAGAGACAAGCCATGAAGTTTACCTTTTAGCTCTGGTAAAACTAATGATAATGCTTTTGCAGCTCCTGTAGACGTAGGGATGATGGATTGAGCGCAAGCTCGTGCACGTCGCAAATCTTTATGCGGATTGTCTAAGTTCTTTTGATCATTCGTATACGCATGTACAGTCGTCATAAGACCATTTTCAATACCAAATGTATCGTTCAAAACTTTCGCAACTGGCGCAAGGCAGTTTGTTGTGCAGCTAGCATTTGAAATAATGTCATGTTTGTCGATATTTAATTGATGATCATTTACACCCATTACAATCGTTACGTCTTCGTTTTTCCCAGGAGCAGTCAAAATTACTTTTTTAGCTCCAGCTTGTAAATGCAATGCCGCTTTTTCGCGGTCGTTAAATTTTCCAGTTGCTTCGATAACAATATCAATGTTCATTTCTTTCCATGGCAATTTCAATGGATCACGATCACTAACTAGTTGTACACGTTTACCATTTACAATTAAAGCGCTTTCTTCAATGACAATGTCACCTGAAAACGTTCCATGATTTGTGTCATACTTAATCAAATGTGCTAACGTTTCGGCTGGATAACTTGCATTAATTGCCACCACGTTTAAATCATCTTGAAGAATTGCCTGACGAAATACCATACGACCAATACGGCCAAAACCATTAATTGCGATAGAAGCTGACATGAAAAATCCTCCTAGAAGTATGTTATACTGTTAATCTTTTACCTGAAATTAGTATAACACATTCTAAATTAAGTTAAACACTTTGTTGACAATGTAGAAATGTTCTATTTTTCAGAAAGTGGGACATTATACGTCCCACTCAACTAGTATACGCTCTAATTGAACTTTGGATTGTTCGATTGACCCATTATTATATATAACTGCATCGGCACCTTTTTCTTTTTCTGAAATTGGTAATTGCGATCGAATTCTTGCCTTTGATTCTTCCTCAGACAAAGAATTACGCTGCATCAGACGTTGCAACTGCATTTCTTCAGTGACAGATACCACCAATATTTTATCCACAAAATGTTGAAGGTGACTTTCAAAAAGAAGTGGAATATCCATAATCAACGTTTCTTCCCCACGTTCAAAAAGCTCATCTCTTTGACGAAGCATCTCCGCACGAATAGCCGGGTGCATCAAATCGTTCAGTTGCTTTCGTTTTGCCGGTTCATGAAATATGAGTTGGCCAAGCGCTTCACGATTCAATGTGCCATCCTTATTCATTACTTGATCACCAAATACGTGCTCAATTTCTGACAAGGTTGATGTTCCAGGTTCGACTACAAGACGGGCTACAAGATCAGCATCAATAATCGGATAGCCTTTTTCTTTCAACATCGCTGATATGGTACTTTTTCCACTCGCAATACTTCCTGTTAATCCAATAATCATCAATTGTTCATCCTTTTATCGTTGACAGGAAGGACAATACCATGAGTTTCGTCCTCCGAGCACAACTTGTTTTGTAGGAATCAAGCAAGCAGGGCATTGTTTCTTTCCATACATTTGCAATCGATCCTGCATGCCCCCTGCTTCCCCATTAATATTTCGATAATCTGAAATGGAGCTTCCACCAGCAGATATGCTTTCGTTCAACACATCGACAATCATTTGAAACAAAGGGATCAGCCGCTTCTGACTGATCCTTTTCACTTTCCTTCCCGGGTGTATATGCATACGATATAACGCTTCAGTTGCATAAATGTTTCCGCAACCGGAAATTACTTGTCCATCCATGATCGTTTCTTTAATGGACTTATTTTGATACTTTGCGAGCTTGGACATTTCTATAAAATGAGTTAAAGCTGACTCTGTAAAAGGTTCAGGTGCCATTAACAATAATGGAGGAAATTGATCCTCTGAAGTCATTAACCGCATTTCACCGAATCTCCGAATGTCTGCATAGACGAGCAACATGCCGTCATCCAATTTCCAGATGACATGAATATGTTTTCTGAACTTGTCTTCCGCAATGTCAGCTGTTTCCTGCACATAAAACCATGCACCGGTCATTCCGAGATGTGTAACTAATAAAAGTTCCTGTTGATTTTTAACTAAATGAAAATAAATATATTTGGACCTTCTGACAATTTGAGTGATTTTGGCATTTGCCAGTTGCTGCTTGAATGGTTCAAGCTCTGAGCCTTTAATGATCGCTTGCTTACCCGCTTGTCGAGAAATTTGAAGAACGGATGAGATTTCCACATGTTCAATGGTTTTCCCTGTTGCTACGGGCTTAAGGGAGTTAACAACTCCCTCCACTTCAGGTAGTTCAGGCATTTTTTTGCCCCCTTACTTCGTATCGTACCAAGTCGGACCAAACGCATAATCCACTTTTAGTGGCACTTTTAATTCAATCGCGTGTTCCATTACTTCAGGTACAATTTTTTCTAAAATCGCAATTTCTTCTTGAGGTGCTTCAAAAATTAATTCATCATGCACTTGGAGAAGCATTTTTGCTTGTAAATTTTCTTTTTCCAGGCGGTCCGCCATATCAATCATGGCTTTTTTGATGATATCAGCTGCACTACCTTGAATAGGTGTATTCATCGCTGTGCGCTCAGCAAAACCACGCAAGTTGAAATTGGAGCTCGTAATATCCGGTAAGTATCTTCTTCTATTTAAAATAGTTGTGACAAACCCTTTTTGCTTCGCCTCGCGGACAATCTCATCCATATACGTTTTTACACCTGGGAAGCTTTCAAGATATCGCTCGATAAACTCTGCCGCTTCTTTACGTGAAATCGACAAGCTTTGAGAAAGTCCATAATCACTGATCCCATAAACAATCCCGAAGTTAACAGCTTTTGCTGCTCGACGCATATCTGAAGTCACAGCATCTGCCTCCACATGGAAAACATCCATTGCTGTTTTAGTATGAATGTCCAAATCATTACGGAATGCTTCAATCAGCTCTTCATCATCGGACATATGTGCTAAAACCCGTAGTTCGATTTGAGAGTAATCAGCCGCAAATAAAATCCAATCCGGTTGGGACGGAACAAATGCTTTTCTGATTTTCCGGCCTTCTTCCAAACGCACCGGTATGTTCTGCAAGTTCGGATTCGTAGAACTCAAACGACCCGTTTGCGTCAGTGCTTGCTGGTATCTTGTATGGATTTTACCGTCATCTTTGTGAATTTCTTTTAACAATCCTTCAATATAAGTTGATTGCAATTTGCCCAACTGACGATATATAAGAATATGTGAGATGACTTCATGTTTACCTTCCAATTTTTCTAAAACGTCAGCGGCTGTCGAATAGCCCGTTTTCGTTTTTTTGATAGGAGGAAGTCCGAGTTTTTCAAACAAAATTACACCTAATTGTTTCGGCGAATTGATATTGAAGTTTTCACCTGCGGCATGATAAATGGTTTGTTCAATTTCTGTTAACTTCCCAGCCAAATCCTCACCAATGTCCACAAGTGTTTGACGGTCAACATTCACGCCATCTGATTCCATCTTCCCGAGAATTGTTGCCAGTGGTAACTCCAGATCATGGTAAAGTTCATATTGCTCGTTTTCTTTCAGTTTATCGTCCATCACTTTACGCAGTTTCCAAACTGCCATTGCTTTTCGGACGACATGTTCGCCAAGCTCCGCGTCAGCTGGAACCGATTTTTTGGCACCTTTGCCATACACTTGTTCATTTGTCAGCACTTCACTATATCCAAACTCCCGTGATAACACAGCGACATCGTCCGAAGTAATTCCTGGATTCACGATATAGGCAGCCAGTACAAAGTCGAATTCAACACCATCGAGCAATACACCATTGCGATGGAATGCAGCCAGTGCAGCTTTAGAATCTACCAGCTGTTTCTTTTTAGACTCGTCTGCCAGCCACGTACGGAATGATTCACAAGCAAACGCATCATCCACTTTCATGAAAAAAGCATTTTTGTCATCGACAAGTGCAACACCCAACATATCTGCTGTATGATACTGCTCGTCATATAATTCCAAGTGAACGGCCATTTCGTCTGAAAGTTGCTCTGCAGTAATTTCGTTTAAGTGAGTGAATGAAACTTCCGCTTTTGTCTCTTCCACTTGTGAATAGGTCGTTTTCTCAAGTAAAGATTTGAAGGCGAGTTCCTGCCAAATTTTAATGACTTCGTCCATATCAGGACCTTTATAAGTCAAATCATCCATAGAGATAGTGATTGGTGCTTTTGTTTCAATCGTTGCCAATACCTTACTCATTTTAGCCTGTTCTTCATTAGCCTCTAGTTTTTCTTTTAATTTCCCTTTGATTTGCTCAAGTCCTTCATAAACGCCATCTACCGTTTTATGTTCAAGTAATAGTTTGATGGCTGTCTTTTCTCCTACACCAGGAACTCCTGGTATATTATCGGATGCGTCTCCCATCAAACCTTTCATATCGATGATTTGATCTGGAGATAGACCATACTTCTCCTGAATGTGCTCAGGCGTATATTTCTCGATATCCGTCATACCTTTACGCGTAATATAAACTGTTGTCGATTCAGAAGAAAGCTGCGTAAGATCTTTATCTCCTGACACAATGATGACTTCTTCCCCTTTTTCTTCAGCCTGTTTACTCAAAGTTCCGATAATGTCATCCGCTTCATACATTGGAAGCTCGTATTGAGGGATTTGGTAGGCGGTCAACAGCTTACGAAGGTATGGGAACTGTTCAGAAAGCTCTGGCGGCGTTTTTTGACGACCACCTTTATATTCTCCGAAAGTTGTATGTCTGAACGTGGTTTTCCCAGCGTCAAACGCCACCAGCATATGCGTCGGTTGTTCTTCATCTAATATTTTTTGTAGCATCATTGTAAAACCATATACCGAATTTGTGTGAATCCCATGTTCATTCGTCAGTAATGGGAGCGCGAAAAATGCCCGATACGCTAAGCTATTTCCATCTAGTAATAATACTTTGTTTTTGCTCACAGATTTTCCACTCCTCTACGTTATAAAAAAACGTCATCTTCCTTCATTTTACCATGTAGGTAAGATGAAAGGAAAATGACGCACATATGTTTCAAAGAGTTATCAGCAGTTCATTGCATTGACGCGATTCTTTTTTCGCTTGGTCTTACTCTTGGTTGTAATAATCGACGTTGACGTAGGAAAAATCGATGTTCACGTAGGAAAATTTGGCGTTGACGTTGTAAAAGCATCATTTGGCCTGTTAAAAACGCTTCTTTAAGCTTTTTATTCTAGATATCCTGAAAGGATTTTTGCATAAGGAGAATCCGATGGCAAAATAATCATTGTGTCCTCACCTATTGTTTTCTTGTACGATTCCAAAGTTCGATACAAGGCATAAAATTCAGGGTCTTTTGAAAAAGATTGATTATAAATCTTGGCAGCTTCCGATTCCCCTGAGGCCGCAATTATAGATGCTTCTTTTTGTGCGATTGCCACCATTTCCTGTACTTTGCGGTCAGTAGACGCCTCAATCGTCCTCTTATCGGCATCCCCTTCTGACAAGTACTTCTGCGCAATGGATTGACGTTCCGAAATCATACGTGTGTAGACGGATTGTTCATTTTCAGGTGGAAGGTCCGTACGTTTCATGCGGACATCGATTACTTCCACTCCGTAATTATCCTCCTTCAGCAACTCGTTGACGCGAGCAGTTACACGGTCATTCAAGCTACCTCTCGACGTATTCTCATCATTGATAATTTCATCATAGTTCAGCTGACCTAGTTCACTTCGAACGACAGAATAAATGAATTCTTCCATACGTGCTTCAGCGTTTAATAAGGTCCCCGCATTCGTGATCATCGCTTTAGGCTGCGTAATGCGCCAAACGGCATAATTATCGATAATAATCCGCTTTTTGTCCTTTGTGTTAATTTCAGCTTCGGAAACATTATAAGTCATTTGATATCGGGGTAAAGAAGAGACACTTTGGACAAATGGGATTTTCATATAAATACCCGGCTCGTCTCGCAAATCAACCACTTCACCAAATTGGCGAACCACACGGTATTCATTTTCTTTCACCACGTAGACATTGGCTAACAAAATAATCAGTGTCGCAAACACGATTGTTAATGTAATGATGGCTTTCATATGTTTCTTAAGATTTAACGGTTCGCGTGTTTTCGGTATTTTGTTTTTATTTTTGAATTGTTCATTGAACTTTTGTTCCAGACTTGCGAAAGGATTTGGATTGTTTTGATCCATTAATTGCCGCCTCCTTGCTCAGTTGTGACTCCTGGAACTTGTGAAGGTTGTTGTAACGGTAAATACTTCACTGTCTCGCCTGAGTCATTCATAATATAAATTTGAGCATTCGGAAGGACCGATTCCAAGGTCTCTATCACTAAACGTTGTCTAGTAATCTCCTGATTGTTCCGATACTCAGCATAAAGTTTATCGAATACAGCGACTTCCCCACGCGCTTGCTCAATACGTGCTGTACGTTGACCTTCAGCACGAGATTTAATGGCAGCAATTTCACCAATTGCTTCGCTTTCACGTTGATTTTGATATTTCTTCGCTTCGTTCGTTTTTGTATTTTTCGTTTCACGCGCATCTGTTACTGCCGTAAAAGCGGAACGTACTTCTGCATTAGGCAATTCCACATCTTGCAGCTTTACACCTAATATCGAAATACCAATATCGTATTTTTCGATAAGAGTAGCTAGTAAATCTCGTGTTTGTGCTTCAATATCCGCTTTTCCAGATGTCAGAGCTTCGTCAATCAATGAACTGCCGATAATGGAGCGGATAGATGCCGAAGTGGCATCATGCAGAATTTCTTGTGGCGCCTCTGCATTGAATAAATACTTTCCAGGGTCAGTGATTTTCCATTGGACAACTAAATCCGTTAATACAATGTTTTCATCCCCTGTAATCATCTTAGTTTCGTTATCGAAAGAAACGATTTCTCCATCTGCCGATTGCTTATAACCAAATTGCAGACTGAATGTTTCTTTCGAAAGAATTTCCACTTTCTGCATTGGCCAAGGCAATTTGAAATGCAAACCGGAATCCAAAATAGGTTCCTCGGCTTTCCCAAAAGTTATAACGACTGCCTGCTCTGATTCATCCACTGTGTACCATGAAGTAAATAAGACAATAAGTGCTATGATTCCTGTCAAAGCCAAAGCTGTCGTCGTTAAAATGCGCTTCACACTCATTTATATATCCCTCTTTCCTAATCTCTCTTTATTTCTACGGCTATCTTCATATTAAGTTTCAAAAAGTTACTTTTCACTTAGCATCTCTCAGACAGAGCGACGTCGCTTAACTATTAAAACTTAGAGAATCATTATTATAATACATGAAAAAAGAACCCTTGAATAAAGGATTCTTTTTCCTGCCAAATGCGGTTGTAGGGGGTTTCATAAGTATCTTATCAAAGCACTGTGAACCCTCTGTGAAGAGCGTGTAAAGAACATGTTAAGATGACTGTTTTTTCGGAATGAGAATTTTAAATTGTGTCCCTTTCCCAGGCTCGCTTTCTACAAAAATTCGTCCATGATGTGCTTCGATTAGATGCTTCACGATCGCAAGACCTAGCCCCGTCCCACCAGAATTTCGACTTCTCGCACGATCAATGCGATAGAATCGTTCAAAAATACGGGGAATTTCTTTTTTATCCATCCCGATCCCTTCGTCTCGGATAATAATGATTCCATGAGTTTCACTTTCATGAAGGGACAAATAAACAGATGTGTTTTCTGGTGAATAGGTAATGGCGTTTGTCAGTAAATTCATGACCACTTGAATTAGTCGGTTCATGTCTCCATCCACTATAACGTCACGGTTCAGATTCGAGATAAACGTCATGTCTTTTTCACCTAGACGAGGACTCGTCATTTCTGCCGCACGCTTCATAACCTCACGCAGACTTGTTTTGGCAAACTCTACAGAAAAGCCATGTTGTTCAATTTTCGAAAGTTCAAGTAAGTCCTGGATTAACATTTGCAGACGATTACTTTCTTTGTGGATTATTTCTAAAAACGAATGCAAGGTCTTTTCATCTTTCATCGCACCATCCAGCAATGTTTCAGAAAATCCTTTTATCGATGTAATAGGCGTACGAAGTTCGTGGGAAACATTTGCAACAAAATCTTTCCTGATTTGCTCAAGTCGCACAAGGTCAGAGATATCGTGCATCACAAAGACAACTCCGAGCCAACGTCCATGTTCACCAATTACGGGCGCTCCATATACTTCCATATGGTGGATTTCTTGCTGTATGACGATGGTCATTTGCGTTCGAGCGGAAGATTCCATTAAAAATACGTAATCAATGAACTTTTTCAATTCTTCCGGTAACCCTACACTTTTGAATAATTTATCCTGAACATCCTGTGCGCTGAATTCAAACTGATCCACAAAGGTTTTATTGACGATACTGATTTTCCCGTCACGGTCAATCATCATCAAGGCACTGCCCATATTTTCAATAAGTGTTTTTAATCGTTCTTTTTCCATTTCACGCACTTTGAACAATTCCTGCAAATTCCTCGCTAAGACATTGATTGAAGTGCTAAGTTGCGCCGTAGTTGACGTGTCGTCCTCATAGGCTCTCGCTCGATAATTGCCTTTAGCAAGTTCTATGGCTACTTCGGTTACATTGTCGATTGGTTGTGCGTAGCGCTTTGTTAATCGATACGTAAATAGGATAGCGATGACAAATGCACCAAGCAAAACAATTACAATTGTTTTCCAAAGTTGTTTACGGGTATCGATAAAGTCGCTACCTGTGCGATCATTTGAAAGAACGTCTGTAATTTCAGCCTTTTGGTTGTCGTTGATTTCCACATTCGATTGTTCAACAATCTGTGAAATTTCCTCCACTTTTTCAACCGCATTTGACCTTACTGATTCTTCCACATAAACAGGAAAAAGCTGACTTATGATAATACCCAAGCCAGCTAAAATCGTTCCTACCAGTAACGTAAAGGATAAGACTATTTTTCCTTGGAGCGACTTCATACTTTTTTTGGCTCCTCGAATTTGTACCCGAGCCCCCGAATGGTCTTAATGAAAATCGGTTTACGGCTGTTGTCTTCAATTTTATCCCGTAAATGACTGATATGAACGTCAACGATGCGGGTATCACCTGCAAAGTCATAATTCCAGACAGCACTTAATAATTGGTCACGTGTCAGAACTCGATTCTTATTTTCCATCAGGTAGACGAGCAATTCGAATTCTTTCGGTGTAAAGTCCAAAGTTTCCTCACGTAAAAACACTTCAAACCGTTCTGGATAAACGCGTAATGGACCAAATTCGAAACCTTGATCTTGTTCTTTTACAGGCACTTCTTCAACAGACGCGGTAAACCTTCTCAAAACGGCTTTTACGCGTGCAGTTACTTCCCTTGGGCTGAATGGCTTCGTCATATAATCGTCTGCGCCTAATTCAAGTCCCAGTACTTTATCAAACTCGTCATCTTTTGCTGTCAGCATGATGATCGGTGTATTAATTTTTTGAAGACGCAAGGCTTTGCAAACTTCCATGCCATCCATTTTGGGCAACATTAAATCAAGTATTATCAAATCAGGTTTTTTCTCTAAAACTGCGTCATAGCCTTCCTGTCCATCACTGGCTGTTTCCACAATAAAACCTGCTTGCTCCAAATTATACTGAAGTAAAGTTGCAATTGAACTTTCATCATCGACTACGAGAATTTTCTTTGACATGATTTTTGCCTCCACCTTCGATTTAAAACCCCCATCTTAAACCGAAAGAGCTATTTAGAAATTATCCATGGCTTGAGATGTTAATTTGTTTTCCAATCTTGGAGGTGTCGAAGTAATTTTACCTACAATCACCGTTTCACCATCTTCATTCGTTGCATTTACTTCTATTTCCACTAAGTTTTTCTCGACATTTACAGAAACCACTTGCAGTAAGAAATCAATTGTTGCGTAATGGTATACAGGTTTTGGGAATGATAATTGTTGTTCAACAATATGTGAACCTGGACCAGGCAAATACTTGGAAACGGCCGAGGTAACAATTCCCGTTAACATAATTGCGGGAACAATCGGTTTTTCATAAACTGTTTGTGAAGCAAAATCATGTTGAATGTATAATGGATTTCCATCATTTGTTAAACCTAAATATAGTAGTAAATCTTTATCTTCGATTTTTTCTGTCAGCTTTAACTTTTCTCCAACTGACATTTCTTCCACTTTTCTTCCGAGTTTGCGTTTCTTGCCTAATAACATCAGATGTCCCCCTCTGTTTGTGTTATCTCTACAATTATATAGTATCAATACCCATGAAAAAAATCGAGCGGGGATTTCCCGCTCGATTGATGTTCGAAGCTTTTTATCCTTACGCAAGGATATCCATAACGTTTCGGACAGAAGCGGCTGATTTTTCTAACTCCGCTTTTTCCGATTCCGTTAAATCAAGTTCGATAATTTGTTCAATTCCACCAGCGCCTAAAATTGTCGGTACACCAAGGTAGATACCTTTTAAGCCATATTCGCCTTCGAGGTAAGCAATCGAAGGCAATACACGACGTTGATCTTTTAGGATTGCTTCAGCCATTTCAACGATAGAAGCTGCTGGTGCGTAGTATGCTGATCCATTTCCAAGAAGGTTAACGATTTCTGCTCCACCTTTACGAGTGCGTTCCACGATTTCAGCTAAACGATCTGCTGGAATCAGTGTTTCCAATGGAATTCCTCCAGCGTAAGAGTAGCGAACCAATGGAACCATGTCGTCACCGTGGCCTCCAAGAACAAAACCTGTGATGTCTTTAACAGACAAGTTTAATTCCTGTGCTACGAATGTACGGAAACGTGCAGAATCAAGTACACCTGATTGACCGATTACTCGCTCTTTAGGGAAACCAGATTCTTTATATACTGTGTATGTCATTGCATCAACGGGATTTGTCAAAACAATGATTGTTGTGTTTGGAGAATGTTTAACGATTTCACCTGTAACGCTTTTCATTACTTTTTGGTTTGTTTGAACCAAATCGTCACGGCTCATACCAGGCTTACGAGCAATACCAGCAGTGATGATTACGATATCCGAGTCTTTCGTATCTTCATAGTTAGAAGTACCAATTATGTTTGCATCAAATCCTTGAACAGGACCTGCTTCCAACATATCTAACGCCTTCCCTTTAGTCGGGTTTTCCATTTGTGGAATATCAACTAATACTACGTCCCCCAGTTCTTTTTGAGCTAGAAGAAATGCTGTTGTTGCACCTGTAAATCCGGAACCGATTACTGAAATCTTTTTACGTTTCAATGTCATCAGAAAACTCTCCCTTTGTTCGTATGTAAAGAGGGTCGAAACCCTCTCTCTGAAAAAAGTATTCGTTTTACTAATTGCCTATGTGACGAGTTAGCCCATTTGTAAGGTCGAACTTACGCAGACTTCCACGCTTTTTTATTAAAGATTTTTGATTAGTTCGTTAGCGAACTCAGAACATTTCACTTCAGTAGCACCATCCATTAAACGAGCGAAGTCATAAGTTACAACTTTAGATGAAATTGTTTTTTCCATAGAGTCCATAACTAATTTAGCCGCTTCGTTCCATCCAAGGTGTTCAAGCATTAATACACCAGAAAGGATTACTGAAGATGGGTTTACTTTATCAAGACCTGCGTATTTAGGAGCTGTACCGTGAGTAGCTTCGAAAATAGCATGGCCAGTCAAGTAGTTAATGTTTGCTCCTGGAGCAATACCAATACCACCAACTTGTGCAGCAAGTGCATCAGAAATGTAGTCACCGTTCAAGTTCATTGTTGCAACAACATCAAATTCACTTGGACGAGTCAAGATTTGTTGTAAGAAGATATCAGCGATTGAATCTTTCACAAGAATTTTACCAGCAGCTAATGCTTCTTCTTGTGCTTTGTTCGCAGCTTCTGTACCTTGATCTGCTTTAATTTGATCATATTGGTTCCATGTGAACGTTTTATCAGCGAACTCTTGTTCAGCAACTTCGTAGCCCCAAGTTTTGAAAGCTCCTTCAGTGAACTTCATGATGTTCCCTTTGTGAACAAGTGTTAATGATTCACGGCCTTCTTTGATGATGTAGTTTAATGCAGCACGCACTAAACGCTTCGTTCCTTCTTCAGATACTGGTTTGATCCCGATACCAGAAGTTTCAGGGAAACGGATATTTTTTGTACCCATTTCATTTTGTAAGAACTCAATGATTTTTTTAACTTCATCAGAACCTTTTGCGAACTCGATACCTGCGTAGATATCTTCTGTGTTTTCACGGAAAATAACCATATCTGTATCTTCTGGACGTTTTACCGGTGAAGGTACTCCGTCAAAATAACGTACTGGACGTAGGCAAGTGTATAGATCCAATTCTTGACGTAATGCAACGTTTAAAGAACGAATTCCGCCACCAACTGGTGTTGTAAGAGGTCCTTTGATTGCGATTAGGTATTCACGAATTAGGTCTAAAGTTTCTTCTGGTAACCATTCACCAGTTTGGTCGAATGCTTTTTGTCCAGCCAATACTTCTTTCCAGACGATTGATTTTTCACCGTTATAAGCTTTTTCTACTGCTGCTTCCAATACACGTTCAGATGCTGCCCAGATATCAGGACCGATTCCGTCACCTTCGATATAAGGAATGATTGGGTTGTTAGGTACGTTTAAAACACCATTTTCAACTGTAATTTTGCCACCGTTTGTCATAATAATTTTCCTCCTATAGGCATAATCATAGGGCTAGTACTTTTTAAAGTGCTATTCACAAAGAAGCTCGAATGCCACTTCTGAACGCAACCTCTATATAAAGTACAGCCCTACATATGTGTAATTTTAAAAATTAACGCTCGTTCACTGGTACATATTTTTGCATACCAGGCCCTATATAATCAGCACGTGGACGGATTAGACGGTTATTAGAATATTGTTCTAAAATGTGAGCTAACCAGCCTGAAACACGTGATACAGCAAAGATTGGTGTAAATAAGTCATGATCGATTTTCAATGAATGGTAAACAGACGCTGAATAGAAATCAACATTTGGTGGAAGATTTTTTTGACCTGATACAATATCGTCAATTTTAATGGACATTTCGTACCATTTTTCTTCTCCACGAAGTTTTGTTAACTTTTGAGACATTTCACGTAAGTGTTTCGCACGTGGATCACCTTTGCGATATACGCGGTGGCCGAAGCCCATGATTTTTTCTTTGTTTGCAAGTTTCTCGTTGATATATGAATCAACATTTTCAACTGACTCAATTTCCATCAGCATTTTCATTACTTGCTCGTTCGCTCCACCATGTAGAGGTCCTTTAAGAGCACCAAGCGCTGCAACAACACCAGAATATACATCTGAAAGTGTAGCAACACAAACGCGAGCTGTAAATGTTGAAGCATTTAATTCATGGTCAGCATGCAGTACTAATGCTTTGTTGAAAGCTTCTTCTTCGATTGCTTCAGGTTCTTCGCCATTAAGCATGTACAAGAAGTTAGCTGCAAAACTTAAGTCACTCTTAGGAGCGATTGGTTCTTGTCCTTTGCGAACACGAGCAAATGCTGTTACTAAAGTCGACATTTTTGCCTGAAGCTGAATAGCTTTCAAGTAGTTAGCCTCTTCAGACATATCTTCTGCTTTTTCATCATACAATCCAAGCATAGATACAGCTGTACGAAGAGCTGTCATTGGATGAACTTGATCAATTGGATATGTTTTAAAATGGTTTAATACCTCTTGTGGTACAGCCATATTATCTGCTAATTGTTGTTTAAGTTCAGCTAATTCTTCTGCTTTTGGCAGGCGTTGATGCCAAAGCAAGTAAATTACTTCCTCGAAACTTGCGTGATCTGCCAAGTCATCAATATCATAGCCAACGTATGTAAGAGTATCATCAATGATTGAACTGATAGCTGATTGAGTAGCTACTACTCCTTCAAGACCTTTTGTAGATGTCATGTATATCGCTCCTTCTTCTTTTTGAAATTCATCGTTCCACACAAAAAAACGCAGAATGATGGCTCATCTGCTCAATATGAACCTTTTATTTAAATCGCTTACATTGACATTATAATCAATTTTGACTTCTTTGTGAATGAAAACGCTCGATTTTCGAAAACTTTCGCAAAATTCATGATATCTTGTCGCAAAGCAGAAATATTCTGTCTAAACGATGTAATACCCATCTAACATACAATAACAAAAGTTTTGGAGGTGAAAAAGTGTATGAAAACATAGTAGCATTTATAAAGAAATGGGTGCCTGTAGCGCTCATATTACTCATTACCTGGCTGATTTATCCTGTTACTATTGCCATATTACTCGCTTATTTTCTACACCCTATTGTAAAGTGGATACATAAAATTACCCGTTTACCACGCTGGATAGCCGTTTTGTTATTTGAAAGTGCCTTGCTTGGATCAATTATCTTGGGTTGTACACTGATGATAAGAGAACTTCTTGAAATACTCTATCCCTTTAGATTTCACTTGGAAGAACTTCAAGTACTGATGAAGGCTAATAGAACAAACTGGCAATCAGTTATTGAAGCTTTATCGATGGTCAGTGAAAACTTATTGAAAAAAATATCTTTATTTATTCAGCATCTTCCAGCTCAATTTGTAGAAACCTTTGTATTTTTAGTAGCACTGTTTTTTGCTTTACAAGAATCATTAAAATCCAGAACCTGGTTCTTCATCTATATCCCCTCCAAGACGAGACAAACCATCAAGCCATTGTTTTTAAAAGCAACAAAGCTATTTGAAAAATTTACGATTGTGGAGATTAAGTTATTCCTTATGACCTTCGCCCAATTAATGATCGGGTTTTATGTACTGGATTTTTCGTCTCCAATCGGACTAGCCTTCTTAATATCTTTTGCTGACTTAATGCCATTTTTAGGGACAGGCATAATTTTAATCCCGATGGCTGCTTTCTTCATATTAACGAAGCAAACGACCCTCGGGATTATCATTCTCTTACTCTATACATTTATATTGTTGACACGTCAATTATTCGAGTCTTACTTGTGGGCAAATACCATGCACATACGAGCCGTTCATGTATTTTTCATCAGTGCATGTTCTTTACTGCTTTTCGGCATTCCAGGCATTTTGCTAAGTCCTTTTCTGCTGCTCGCAGCCGTTCATTTTAGTAAACATCATTGGTTTACATCACAATAATTTGCCCTTTTTTCATTTTGGACCGAATCCATTTATAAACGATTGGCTTAAATAACTGTCTTGTCGGTGAAAACAAAAACAAAAATCCAAACAAATCTGTAACAAATCCAGGAGATAATAACAAAAGTCCACCGGCAAAGACGAATAAAGCATTGACCATCGCATCACCTGGGGCCTGAAAATTCTTCATTTGCATTTGAACGTCCCGAATCGCTTTTAAACCTTGTTTTTTGGCAAGAAACGCTCCTAGTATTCCAGTGCTGAGAATAATGATGATGGTAGGAATTAAACCAAATGTTTTACCAGACCATAACAAAAGCGCAATTTCCAAAGCGGGAACTACAATAAAGATTAATGCCAACCATTTCATTTCGAACATCCCCTTTATTTTTCTATCTTCAAAATAAACAATATGAAAAAAATGGCCCCAACACTCCAGTGTTGAGGCTTTTTTTATGAAAGGTTTACTTAAAGAACGCTCGCATGTCCATGATAGATGACACCAGATTCAGCATCCATCGTGACATCCTGACCGCTTACAATCAATTTCGTAACATCTTTAACTCCAACGATTACTGGAATCCCAAGACTCAAGCCTACTACAGCCGCATGACTTGTTAAGCCACCTTCTTCCGTAATAAGCCCTGCACATTTTTGAATGGCCGGCATCATATCCCGGTCAGAACCAATGGTTACGATAATAGAATCAGTTGTATCGATATTCTCTAAGTCATAAGCATTATTGGCAACGACAGTCTTTCCGAATGCAACCGATTTTCCAATACCTTGCCCTTTTGCAACGATATCGCCAATCACGTGAACTTTCATCAAGTTCGTCGTACCAGCTTCACCAACTGGTACACCAGCCGTAATTATGACAAGATCACCATGCTTAACATAATTATGTTTTAAACTTTCTTCTACTGAAAGATCCAGAATTTCATCTGTTGAACCTACTTTTTCTCCGACGATCGGATAAACACCCCAAACTAGGGTCAATTTACGTGAAGGTCGTTCAGTTGAAGTGACAGCAATGATTGATGCGCCTTGACGATACTTTGAAATCATTTTCGCAGTATGTCCACTTTCAGTAGGAGCGATAATCGCTTTTGCTTTTAAGTTGATAGATGTATGAGCAACTGCTTGACCAATCGCATCTGTCATTGTGACTTCTTTGCTTTTACTCTTTGCAGAAACGATTGCACGGTAATCCAATGCATCTTCCGTACGAATTGCAATTTTATCCATTGTTTTTACAGATTCAACAGGATACATTCCAGCTGCTGTTTCACCTGAAAGCATGATTGCATCTGTACCATCAAAGATTGCGTTTGCTACATCACTCGCTTCGGCACGGGTCGGACGTGGATTACGTTGCATAGAGTCCAACATCTGTGTTGCAGTTATGACAGGTTTGCCCGCTTCATTACATTTACCGATTAAGCTTTTTTGGACCAATGGCACTTCTTCGGCAGGAATTTCTACTCCTAGATCCCCACGAGCGACCATTAAGCCATCTGATACCAACAGGATGTCATCAATATTATCGACACCTTCCTGGTTCTCGATTTTCGGGATAATTTGAATATGCCCACCATCATTTTTCTCGAGCAATTCACGAATTTCCATGACATCTTTTGCACGACGTACAAATGAAGCAGCAATAAAATCTACGTCCTGCTCAATCCCAAATAATATATCCTGTGCATCTTTGTCCGTCATCCCTGGCAGTTGCACGGAAACACCTGGTACATTTACGCCTTTTTTGTTTTTCAACGTTCCAGCATTATAGACAACTGTATGAATCAAACCTTCAGTTAAATCTACATTGGAAACACGAAGTTCGATTAATCCATCATCCAATAAAATGACAGAGCCTTCACTTACATCTTCAATCAAACGGTCATACGAGATTGAAAACATATCTTTCGTCCCTAAAACTTCAGTCATGGAAATTGCTAACGCTTGACCTGACTCCAATTCAATGGCATCGTTTTCCATTTGATGCGTGCGGATTTCTGGACCTTTTGTATCCAAAAGAATACCGACGATTTTCCCGGTTTTTTTAGATGCTTCACGAATACGTTTAATGCGTTCTCCGTGTTCCTCATGATTTCCATGTGAAAAGTTCAAGCGAGCGACATTCATCCCTGCTTCGATTAATTTTTCAAGCATTTCTGGTGATTCACTGGCAGGGCCAATTGTACATACGATTTTTGTTTTTCTCATTTTTATATCCTCTCCATACACTAAATGGCTAATTCTTTTGATAATTTATACATAGTTAAATCCGCTTCATGCTTTCCATCGAAAGCCTCAGTCATTGAATAGTCTACCACTTGATGATTGCGCATGCCAATGGCAAGTCCACCTTGACCTTCCATTAACTTCTCAACAGCCCTTGCACCGAATAGACTCGCTAATACACGGTCCCTTGCTGAAGGAGTGCCTCCTCGCTGGATATGTCCGAGAACAGAAACACGTGTTTCAATTTGGGCATGCTCTTTCAATAGGTCTGCAAATTGATTGGCATTCATAACACCCTCAGAGACAATGATAATGCTATGTTTTTTCCCACGTTCATGACCACTGCGAAGTCTTGATAAAATGTCTTCCAAATCAAATGGTTCTTCCGGAATCACGATAGTTTCAGCTCCACCTGCCAAACCTGCCCACAAAGCCAAATCGCCTGCATCCCTGCCCATGACTTCAATAATAAAAGTTCGTTCATGTGATGTTGCCGTATCACGGATTTTATCAATTGCTTCTATGACAGTATTTAGTGCTGTGTCGAAGCCAATTGTGAAATCCGTACCTGGAATGTCATTATCGATGGTGCCTGGCACCCCGATACAAGGAAAACCTTTAGATGTTAAAGCCATTGCACCACGATAAGAACCATCGCCTCCAATGACGACTAGACCTTCAATCCCATGTTTTTTCATTTGTTCAATCGCTTTTAATTGCCCTTCTTCGGTTTTAAATTCCAGGCATCGGGCAGAGTGTAACTTCGTACCGCCTCTTTGAATAATATCCCCAACTGAACCCAAGTCCAATGGGACAATTTTCCCGTCAATTAAACCTTGGTAACCATTATAGATCCCCATTACTTCCATTTCATGATAAATCGCTTTTCTGACAACTGCACGTAAAGCTGCATTCATCCCCGGTGCATCTCCACCACTAGTTAAAACACCTATTTTTTTCAATTGGATGTTCCTCCTTTGCCAATCCCTATATTCACATTACCATGTTTGATCGCTTATTGTCAGTGAAAAAAAACAAGGATGCGGCATACGCATCCTCATTCTGCAAATTCCCCAATAGATTTAAACTTCTCATAACGATTGTTCACCAATTCTTCTTTACTCATTTTGCTGAGTGTATCGATTGAACGTTGCAATGCTTCTTTCATATAGATGGCTTGTTGCTTTGTATCGCGATGAGCTCCTCCAGTGGCTTCTTGAATGATTTCATCTACAATGCCCATTTGCTTTAAGTCTGGTGCGGTAATTTTCATCGCTTCTGCAGCTTGTTGTGCGAGTGATGAATCTTTCCATAAAATCGATGCTGCTCCTTCTGGTGAAATTACAGAGTATGTGGAGTTTTCCAGCATATGAACGTGGTTGGCAACGCCTAGAGCAAGTGCCCCACCACTTCCACCTTCACCTATTACCACACTGATGACAGGAACTTTGAGACCAGCCATTTCAACAAGGTTTCGGGCAATCGCTTCACTCTGTCCACGCTCTTCAGCAGCTTTCCCAGGATAAGCTCCTTTTGTATCAATAAAACAGACAATCGCACGATTGAACTTTTCAGCTTGTTTCATCAATCGTAATGCTTTGCGGTAACCTTCAGGATGTGGCATCCCAAAATTGCGACGAATATTTTCTTTCGTATCTTTGCCCCGTTGATGGCCAATTATTGTTATCGGGCAACCATTGAATGCAGCGATACCACCAACTATGGCTTCATCATCTCCATACGAACGGTCACCGTGAAGCTCAATAAAGTCTGTAAATATTTCACGAATGTAATCAAGTGTCGTTGGACGTTCTGGATGTCTCGCAACTTGAACACGGTCCCAAGGTTGCATATTGTCATAAATATCTGTTTCCAGTTTTTGAAGACGATCTTCTAATTGTTGAATTTCTGTCGATAAATCAACGTCAGCATTAGAAGTGAAGTCTTTTAACTCAGTAATTTTATCACGTAACTGAATAACTGGTTCTTCAAAAGGAAGAGTTTTCACCATATTAGTTGCCTCCTTTCGAATGAAGCTTCACAAGTGTAGATACGGTTTCTTTCATCGAAGAACGGTGTACGACCGCATCCAGCTGTCCATGTGCCAATAAAAACTCGGCCGTCTGGAAGTTTTCCGGTAGTTTTTCCCGTACAGTTTGTTCAATAACGCGTCTGCCTGCAAAGCCAATTAATGCTTTTGGTTCAGCTAAATTGATATCACCAATTGAGGCGAAACTTGCTGAAACTCCTCCTGTCGTAGGATGGGTCAGAATTGAAATAAATAGTTGTCCTCTTTCACTGTGGCGATTTAGTGCCACGCTTGTTTTCGCCATTTGCATTAGCGAAAGCACTCCTTCTTGCATGCGTGCTCCACCGCTGGCTGTGAAAATAATGAAAGGAACTTCTTGCTTCGTCGCTTCTTCAACGGCGCGGGTAATTTTTTCACCAACCACAGACCCCATCGACCCCATGCGGAAATGGGCATCCATAATAGCTACCACGACTTTGCGTCCATTTAGTAATCCAGTTCCAGTCAGGACCGCTTCATTTAATCCGGTTTTCGCACTATCTGACTTAATTTTATCCGTATATCCTGGGAAATTAAGTGGATTAACAGTACTTAAATGATCGTCCATCGATTCAAATGTGCCCTCATCCATAAAAATAGACACACGTTCATGTGCCGTCATTTTGTAATGATGATCACAAGCCGGACAAACTTTTTTGTTTTTGATTAAGTCTTTCGTTAAACCGATATGTTTACATTCCGGACATTTTGTCATTATGCCTTCTGGAACATCTGTTTTTGATGCATTTGATGGAATCGTCGCGTATTTATTTTTACGATTTCTTGAAAAGATTTCTCGTATCATGTGGTCTCTCTCCCTTGTGTTAACCATTTAGTCCAAGCGGTATATGAGCGAATCGCCAGTTCAATTTCTCCATCCATAATGGCTGTCAATAATTGTTGAATAGCATGGTTTTCTTCAGTTTCCGAGTGTCCTTGGTATGGTTCTTCTCCATATTGTTTTAAAAGAAACCACATTTTCAGTGACAATCGATTGTTACTCGATATCAGAATTTCTCGAATCAAATCTTCTCTTACAATGGTTCCTTCTTCTTGTAATTGCTTGAGTAAACTCGCCCATACGGGAAGTTGATTGAGGGATGTAGATCCTGCCACAATGCGGATGGCTTCTTTTTCGTGGATTTCACGTGTGATATGTACATCTTCTATCGTTTTCGTATCTTGTAGAATAAAAGTTGATAATACTTCGACTAATTTGTGCTTGCGAAAATCTGTGAGAAACGTACCTTCTCCACGTTTAGTTTCAATTAGGCCTAAAAGTTCCAGACTGCGCAGTGCTTCCCGAACGGTCGATCTCCCTACTTGAAGTCGCTCCGCTAATTCACGTTCAGATGGAAGTTTCCCTCCTGGTCGTATGTTTTCCGATTGAATAAGAAGTCGAAGTTCACGAACAATTTGCAAATACATTTTTGTCGTTTGATTTGTCATAGCACGCCTCGACCTTCCAAATTTTTCAAAGTGGTCTGACCACTCAATGAACCTATCATACAAAAAATTTGACTGAGTTGCAATGGAAAATTCGAAAAAGAAAGACTGAAAACATCTGTTGCAGTAAGGACCTGTCATCAATAATAAAATGCGGGTCAATACCTGTTTTATCGACAAAAACGGACAGCTGCCCTTAACTAATTAGCTCTATTCTCGGTATTCCTTATAATGGCGGGTCTATTCGCGTTCGTGGAGGTTCTATTCGCGTAAGCAGAAGTTCTAATTGTTTAAACGAGAAATTTATATTACTTTCAGATCTACCAAAAACAACCCAACAAAAGGATTTGTTGGGTCGTCATTAAGACAGTGTCTTTATATTTTTGACAATGATTTGTGGCTTACCTTGTCGCCATTCAATCATGCCTTCGATTTTTATGACATGCTGTTCTTTAATTACCAGATTATGATGGGCATAGTCTTTCGGGAATATGGTACACGAAATATCAGAGGTCTCATCTTGTACGGTAATGAATGCCATCGATTCACCTTTTTTGGTACGAATTCTACGAATCTCTTCAATCATTCCGACAATGGCAATGGATTGACCAGTACGTGCGTAACGGATTTCCTGAATAGAAGAAACTTGCAGCTGCAACTCTTTCTTCAAACGTTCTACAGGGTGGTTAGACATGTATAACCCAAGTGTTTCCCGTTCAAATTGTAGTTTCAGCATGTCAGGCATGTCCGAGTTCTTCACGTACTTCGGCTTTCCGAAAGTCTTGATGTCCCCGTCAAATAGATCCTGCTCCGAATTTGGTCTGACGAGTTCTGCGTATTGAACGGCTGCATCAAGTGTCGCAAGCAATGTCGCACGGTCTTGACCAAAATCATCAAGAGCACCAGCTTTAATCAACGGTTCGATTTGCTTCCGAGAAAATTGTTCTGCCGACAGACTGGCTGCCAGTTCAAAAATATCCTGCCAAAGTGGATGAGAGTTCTTGCGTTTTACCAATAGTTCTCTTAAGAAAACATTGGAAACTCCTTTAACTGCCGATAAGCCAAACCGGATTGCACCATTTTCTACCCGGAATGTCAGTCCGCTTTTATGTATAGATGGTGGCAAGAGTTTAATGTTATGCTGTTTGACTTCCTGTATCAGGCGCATGATTTTTTCCTGATTCCCCATGGCAGCAGTCAATAATGAAGCGTAGAAGTACGCCGGATATTGAACTTTTAAGTAAGCCATCTGATAGGAAATCAAACTGTAGGCTACAGCATGGCTTTTCGGAAAACCATAGTCAGCAAATCTGACAATTAGATCATACACTTCATTTGCTTCTTGCTTGGTAAAATGATTTCTCTGTGCACGTTCTACAAAATGCTGGCGCTGCTCATCTAACACTTGTCGGTTTTTCTTGCTTACGGCACGTCTTAAAATATCCGATTCACCAAAAGTAAAACCAGCCATTCTTGAAGAAATTTGCATAATTTGTTCTTGGTAAACAATAACGCCGTAAGTTTCTTTCAAGATTGGCTCAAGCATTGGGTGGACATATGTTGTTTTCTCTTCCATATGTTTCCTGCGTTTATATGTAGGAATATTATCCATCGGACCGGGACGGTATAAGGCGTTGACTGCCACAATATCCAGGAAATGCGTAGGTCGGATATCACGAAGAGCTTGTCTCATTCCATCTGATTCCAATTGGAAAACCCCGGTTGTATCCCCCTGTTGAAGTAGTTTGAAAGTTCCTTCGTGACTTAAGGAGATTTTTTCGAAATCGAGCCACTTGCTCTGATCGAACCAAATCATTGTGCGTATTCTTTCCAGAATGGTCAAATTTCTTAAACCAAGAAAATCCATTTTAAGTAATCCGCTCTGTTCCACTTCTTTCATGGGCCACTGGGTTAAATAAATGCCGTCCTGTCCTTCTTCTATTGGCAGAAGCTCGACTAGGGGAACAGGTGATAAAACAACTCCTGCGGCATGGGTCGATGCATTTCTCGGCAACCCTTCCAACTCTTTGACAGTTTCGAACCACTTGTGATGTGCAGTATCCATCTCAATCCATTTTTTCAGGTTCTCAGAGCTGTTCACTGCTTCTTCAAATGAAATGCCAGGTTTATTCGGAAGTTGTTTGGATATCATCTCGAGAACAGAACTATCAAACCCAAAGACCCGAGCCACATCTCTGGCTGCTGCCTTTGCAGATAATGTACCAAAGGTGACAATTTGAGCTACATGGGTGGTGCCATATTTTTTTGCCACATACTGAATGACTTCTTGACGGCGATGGTCAGCAAAATCAATATCAATATCGGGCATCGTAATTCGTTCAGGATTTAAGAAACGTTCGAATAACAGACCATACTCCAGGGGATCAACATGAGTAATGTATAACGAATACGCGACAAGGGAGCTGGCAGAAGAGCCACGTCCGGGACCTGTCAGAATTTGATTGTTTTTCGCGTATTCCATAAAGTCAGCCACAATTAGAAAATAATCGGCATAACCCATTTGATTAATCACGTTTAGTTCCATCTCAAGTCGTTTTTTATATGGTTCATTGAATATCAATAACCGCTGTTGAAGTCCGGCGATACATTTTTCTCGCAAAACATCCTGCACCGAGACATTTTCCGGTACTGGAAATTTAGGCATATGGTATTGATCGGTGACAAGTTCAACATGACAACTCTCAAGAAGTCGTGATGTTTCCTCCGACCACTCCGGCTGGTCTGCAAACCATTCAATCCATTGTTCCCGAGTAGGCAAATAGTGATGCTCATGCTGAGGTTTAACCCTGTTATAATCGCTCAGCTTCACTCCGTTAGCAATAGCTTGAGCCACTTCATAGGCAAATGCATCTTTTGAAGATACATAGTTTGCCTGATGAGTTGCCATTAATGAAATTTGCCTTTCCCTGCAGTTTGCGACAAAGGCACTTTCGTCATCAGAAATGAACCCTCCTGCTCTTTCAACTCCACCAAACAACTCAGAACCCATAATTTCTTTTAAAGCATCCAAATTCGATTCAATGGTTTGCATTGTTTCAAGCTTGGCTAGTGGGACAACCACCATACAACCTTCTTTATAGGCACGTAACCATTTAATTGGGAGAGCGGACAGCCCTTTCACTTCCAGTGCACTACTGATTTTCAATAAGTTCTGGTACCCCAGGTTATTTTTCGCATATAGCTGGACCTCTACGAGAGTCTCGTCCAATAGTTCAATATGACAAGTTAAACCAATGACGGGATTCAAACCAGCTTTCCTGACAGCCTGATAAAACGGCAACACGCCGTATAAACGTCTATTTGTAAGGGCTACTGAAGTGGCCTGTTGATTTTGAAGGAAAGGAATCAATGCTTCTAAGCGAATCGTACTATTTAGTAAATCTGCTGAAGTCCCTACTTGTGGATACACTGGATTCATTGGTTCCTTCCCCCTCTTTCTTACTTACATAATGTGTTTAGTTTAGCGATGACTTCATCTGCATCATTCCAGTTATAGACGGAAGCTCCTGAAGCAAGTGGATGACCACCGCCACCATACTGTTTAGCCAGTTCATTGATCACTGGACCTTTTGAACGCAGTCTAACGCGTATTTGATCTTCTTCTTCAATAAATATAATCCACGCCTTGATGCCTTTTACATTGCCAAGCGAGCCGACCAATAACGACGTTTCGCTTGCAGTCACTCCGAATTCTTTCAACGTTTCAAGTGGTAATTTAACATAAGCAGCTCCATCTTCATTCATCACGAAATGCTGATAAATATGTCCTTGTAAATTCAATAAATTACGTTCTACTTCATACATTCCATTGAATAATTCGGTACGATCGAAATTGTATTTAATTAAATCGCCTGCTGTGTCAAAAGTCTTTTGACTAGTGCTTGAAAACATAAACCGTCCAGTATCTCCGACGATGCCTGCAAATAGAACCCGAGCACCAGCGTCAGACATTTGCCAATTTGCACTTGACTGGCCTTCTTCGAATAAGTCATAAATCATTTCACTGGCAGAACTGGCTTGTGTATTAACCCATAATAAGTCACCGTAAGCATCATCGTTCGGGTGATGGTCTATTTTGATTAAAAATGCGCCTGATTTGTATCGTTGATCGTCGATGCGTTCTGTATTTGCTGTATCCGTAACGATAATTAGCGCACCTTCAAATTGTGAGTCACTTACTTGATCAGGGTGAGCAAGGAAGCTTAACGTATCTTCATGTTCACCTGTTACGTAAACATTTTTGTCCGGATAACTTGCCTTTAAAATTTCTTTCAACCCAAATGAAGATCCATATGCATCGGGATCTGGTCGTACATGCCGATGGATAATGATTGTTTCGTAAGCAGATATTGTGTCTATGATTTGACGTTTCATGATTTTCCCTCCGACCTTTCGTGAATACCATTCGCAATTCTGTAAAAATGTCGATACAATAATGACAGTTTCATTTATTAACAGGAGGTTTACGATGATAAATGCTGTATTTATATTTCTAATTGTTATTTCTTTTGCGTTTTATTTCTATTTTAAAACGAAGCAATTTCGCAGTGAGTTACCAATTGCCAAGAAGTGGTATGCGAATCGCGCTTTAATGGCACTTGGCAGTTTGTTATTTTTCTTCGGACTTAACCAATTATTTTTATTCCCGACTACCTTAACGTATGTGATCTCCGGGCTGTTTATCGTTATTGGATTGTTTACCGTGATTAATTATTACCGGGTCGCTAAACACTATGGTCAATTCGTTGAAGAAGAATTCAATCTGAACAAAAAGTGATGCTTACTAGCATCACTTTTTTCATGGGAATAATCTTATCTCTCTAGCAATTGGAACATCATCATCGCTTTCCCAACTAGAAGAGTACCATGGAAGACGTCAAACTCCATCTTTACAAACTTCCGGCTCATATCTAATATGCGGGGACGTACGGTCAATACACTATCCATTTGAACAGGTTTTATGAAGTAGATCGTCATATTCTCAGCAACACTATCTCCACGTTTTCTATTTTTTAACGCGTAATTACCCGCTTCAGCCAACAACGTAGTAAATGCCCCATAAGATATTGCCCCAAATTGGTTCGTCATTTGAGGGGTCACCGTAAACTCGACGGCTAGTTCATCTTCTTGCAGGACTTTCATTTGATTTTTCACAATATCATCGATTGTTTCGCCATGTTGCGGCTGCCTTTGTGCTAGTTGCAAGGCTTTCAATACATCCTGGCGACTGATGACGCCTTCAAGAATGCCGGCATCATTGACTACAGGCATTAAATCGATACCCTCCCAGATCATCCGATGTCCGGCAGTAGCTACACTCGTTTTCATCGTGACTGTAATTGGATTTTTAGTCATGACTTTTTCGATTGATTCGCCATGATTCTTCCCGATTACATCCCTCGCAGTAACGATTCCAACAATCTTTTGGTTTGCATCTACTACGGGGAAGCCACCATGCTTGGTTTGCGCATTTTTGTCATGATAAGCCTTCACATTCTCACTTACACGTAAGAAATCGGTTTCCTGGTAAGGGACGTAAATATCTTCAATGAATAAAATTTCTTTTTTGATTAATTGATCATAGATGGCACGATTAATCATCGTGGCCACTGTAAATGTGTCATAACTTGTCGAGATAATCGGCAACTCGAATTCATCCGCCACTTTTTTCAAAGACTCCGATGCCTCAAACCCACCAGTAATCAAGACGGCCGCTCCAGCTTTCAATGCAGTGAAATGCGCCTTCGCACGGTTTCCGACGATCAACAAACTACCTGCATCGGTGTAACGCATCATGTCTTCTAATTGCATTGCCCCAATTACAAACTTGGTTAGCGTTTTATGTAGTCCACTTTTGCCACCCAATACTTGACCATCCACAATGTTTACAACTTCTGCAAAAGTCAGACGTTCGATATTTTCTTTCTTTTTCTTTTCAATACGAATCGTTCCAACCCGTTCAATCGTGCTGACATAACGCTGGGTTTCAGCCTCTTTAATTGCCCTGTAGGCAGTGCCTTCACTCACTTGCAGTTCTTTCGCTATCCGACGGACGGAGATTTTGTCTCCAACGGGTAAAGACTCAATATATTGTAATATTTGTTCGTGTTTTGTAGCCATGTATTCACCTATTCCCCAAACAATCGTTCTGTTATTAGTGTATCACAAAGCCGCTCTTTTAATTAAATAAAAAAACACGGAAAGTCAGTGACTTCCGTGTTTTGGTCATTACAATTCCACTCCGTCGCCCGCGTTAAGGACATGAACCTTTGCACCTTCAACTGCAGCTTTGAAATCTAGAGGATTTTGTTGAATTGGAGGAAACGTATTGTAGTGTATCGGAACCACGGCTTTTGGTTTCAATAACTCAACCGCATAGGCAGCATCCTCAATACCCATAGTGAAGTTATCTCCAATTGGTAAAAATGCCAAATCAATGGGGTGTCTTTCACCGATTAATTTCATATCTCCAAATAATGCAGTATCACCTGCATGGTAAACTGTTTTTCCTTCAGCCATAAACAAAATTCCTGCTGGCATCCCGGTATAAATTATTTCATTCTTTTCCGTTACATAGGAAGATCCGTGGAAAGCCTGCGTGAATTTCACTTTTCCAAAATCGAATTGATATGCTCCGCCAATATGCATTCCATGTGTTTTTACCCCTTGCCACGACAAATACTCTGCAAGCTCAAATGGTGCAATGACTAAGGTGTCATTCGCTTGTGTGAGAGCAATCGTGTCTCCTACATGATCGTTATGTCCGTGCGTTAGTAATATGACATCTGGCTTTTCATTTTCTGCAACTAAATCAGTCAAGTCGTTCCCTGTAATAAATGGGTCAATCAATATCGTATAATCACCCGTTTTGATTTTGACAACTGAATGCCCGTGAAAAGATACATACATATTCTTGAACCTCCTATATTTGTTATTTGATAAGTATACGATATAAATGTCGAATCTCCTGTTTTTTGATATGCTAAGAGAGAGAAAGTTATAAAGGAGTGCTTATATGAGCAAAATCAATCAAATCTCTTCGTATTTAAAACAACAAAATATAGAAGCTGCGTTTATCACGACACCTGACAATGTATTTTACGTATCCGGTTTCCGCAGCAATCCCCATGAACGGTTATTAGGTGTTGTGGTATTCCAGGATGCTGAACCATTGATGATTTGTCCGAAAATGGAAGTTCCAGATGCACAAGCTGCCGGCTGGTCATTTGAAGTTGTAGGACATCAGGATACGGACAATCCATGGCAGTTATTAAAAGAAGCGATTGAAAAGAAATCGACTGTTTCTCGACTTGCCATTGAAAAGTCCCATATGACAGTTGAACGATTGGAAGCCCTTCAAGAGTTGTTCCCTGATGCTACATTTGATCGCTTGGACGACCAATTAAATGCGATGCGTGTAGTGAAAGACGAACAGGAACTAGAAATTCTTCGTCAAGCAGCCGCTTATGCGGATTATGCAATCGAAGTAGGTGTCAGTGAAATCGCTGAAGGCAAGACCGAGCTTGAAGTTCTGACAGCAATCGAACTTGCTTTGAAGAAAAAAGGAATTTCCCATATGTCATTTGATACGATGGTATTAAGTGGCCCTAAAACGGCATCCCCTCATGGAAAGCCAGGCGACCGAAAAATCCAAAAAGGTGATTTCGTCTTATTCGACTTAGGAGTAATCTACAAAGGATACTGCTCGGATATTACGCGTACAGTCTCGTTTGGCGAGCCAACTGAAGCTCAAAAAGACGTATATGAAACCGTAAGAAAAGCAGAGCAGGATGCCGTCGATGCTGTAAAACCAGGTGTACGTGCGATGGATCTGGATAAAATTGCACGTGATGTGATTACGGAAGCGGGATATGGTGAATTCTTCACCCATCGTCTTGGTCATGGTCTCGGTATTTCCGTACATGAATTCCCTTCAGTAACAGGGAACAATGAAATGGAATTGATCGAAGGCATGGTCTTTACAATCGAACCTGGGATTTATGATCCGAATATTACAGGTGTTCGTATTGAAGACGATGTAGTTGTCACAAAAGACGGTGTCGAAGTCTTAACGAAGTACCCGAAAGAATTAGTTATTATTCCAACTGCATAATGCTGATGGAAACGAACTTTAAAAGACCTGTATCGCAATGAATGCGATACAGGTCTTTTTCATTAATAGCTTAAATCATACAGTCTAACTTTTTAGGTTCACTTCAAGTTAAGGAGTCTTCTTAAACATTAATATCTGGTAAAGGAGGTGTAGGTGTCCATGAAACAATAGCAAGGGCAATCAGAGATATTGTCATAATGATCATAGCAACTACGCTTCCAATTCTAATGAACTTAATTTGAATCGCTGATAATTCAGGAGTTTCTTTGTATCTCCAACGATCCAAAAATAAAAAGCTTTCTACCGGTTTAAACAGACTCCAAATGCAATAACCATATACCGGAATTAATAATATTATAATAATAAATAACAATAAATCACCTCCGATTAACTATAAATACTTATACGTTTCATCTTATTTTAAGATTCATTTTTGTTCAATGGAGTGGAGGCGTAGAAAACATATGTACTACGGTTACTCGTCGCAAAGGAAATCAACATTTTAATCACTTTTATATTGTTTGTTTACAGAATAAGACCCTTTCCACTTTAGCCGTGGAAAGGGTCTTATTCTTTACTTAATTATTTAGTTAAAAGTTGTTCAACTGCAACGTATGGAAGTCCTTGTGCATCAGCAACTGCTTGATATGTTACATGTCCTTCAAGAGTGTTGATACCTTTTAGAAGTGCACTGTTGTCTAAACTAGCTTGTGCATAGCCTTTATTCGCAATTTGAACAGCATAAGGAACTGTTACGTTCGTCAAAGCCATTGTCGATGTACGTGGAACTGCACCCGGCATATTCGCAACTGCGTAATGAACAACACCATGTTTTTCATAAGTTGGTTGGTCATGCGTTGTAATACGGTCAGAACTTTCAAAAATTCCACCTTGGTCTATTGCGATGTCGACAACAACAGAACCTGGTTTCATTGATTTAATCATTTCTTCTGTTACAAGTTTCGGCGCCTTAGCTCCTGGAATTAATACTGCACCAATTACAAGATCAGAATCTTTTACTGATTCAGCAATGTTGAATGGATTTGAGATTAATGTCTGTACATCACGACCGAATAAATCTTCCAATTGGCGAAGACGATCTGGACTTAAATCGATGATTGTTACATCTGCCCCCATACCGATTGCAACACGTGCAGCATTTGTTCCTGCAATACCGCCACCGATGATTGTAACTTTACCACGAGCTACACCTGGTACGCCGCCTAGTAAGATCCCCATACCACCATGGATTTTCTCCAAGAATTGAGCACCAATTTGAGTAGACATGCGACCAGCTACTTCACTCATCGGTGTTAACAATGGCAATGAGTTGTTAGGAAGTTGAACTGTTTCGTATGCAATTCCAACTACTTTATTAGCGACCAAAGCTTGAGTCAATTCTGGTTCAGGTGCTAAATGTAAGTAAGTGAACAAGATCAACCCTTCACGGAAGTAACCGTATTCAGAAGCAATCGGTTCTTTAACTTTCATGACCATTTCTTGAGACCATGCTTCTGCTGCCGTAGCTACAATAGTTGCTCCTGCATCTGCGTATGCTTCGTCTGTGAATCCTGAACCAAGTCCAGCTCCAGCTTCAATAAATACTTCATGTCCGAAAACAGATAAGTTAACAACACCTGCTGGCGTCATAGCTACACGATTTTCATTATTTTTTATTTCTGTTGGCACTCCAATTCTCATTGAAAAACCCTCCTGTGTCATTTATGTAAAATGAATAATGTAATAAGTCGAATGAATCGACATTTTTAAAATTGTTGAAAGCAAATCCATTCTATCAGATATAATTGAAATTGGCTTTAAAAATATTTTGTAATCATACTATTAGATTAATCTGATAATTGGAAGATGGTGTAAATACATATGGCACGAACGAATACTGTCAATTTCGAACAATATGGACTTGAAGCAGTCCCCTCTTCCCTCAAAATGTCGACTTGGAAAGAGTACGCAATCATCACTTTTGCTTTTTCCGTCAATGCAGGGAATTTTCTTGTTCCTGCACTGGCAGTTACACAAGGAAATCTTCCATGGTTGGCTGCGTTTCTCGCCGTTTGGATTGGTGCTTTATTTGCTTTCCTTTGTGTATCTGCTTTATCGATCCCAGGGGCTCTTTACGGTCTTCCTGGACAATACATATTGCGCACGTTTGTTGGATCTTGGCTTGCAACAAAAATTGCTTCTCCTATACGTGTCCTCACTTCATTATATTGGTTCAGTGTTCAAACCATCGGGGGAACTTTCATTTTACAAGCCGCGATATCGAATTTTGTGGATATCCATATTCCATTTGTCGTACTGGCTAGTTTGACTGCTAGCTTAATGGCTTATTTAGCCCTTGTTGGATACGATGCTGTAAAAAAAGTGACACGGATGTTTCTTCCCTTATTATTAGTCGGTCAAGGTCTCATGCTTTTTGTCATTTTCAAGGAAATGTCCGTTGTAAACGTAATAGGTACTGCGCAATCCACTATGAATTGGGGAGTATTCTTCTTTTATATGAGTCTGGCCTTTGTGCAATTTGTTTCGGGTGTCAGCGCTTCAAGTGATATGACACGCTATGCCAAAACTGCTCGCCAAGGGTTTATCGGTATGTTTGTTGGAAACACCGCAGGTTATTTTATGACGGCTCTAATCGGAACATTGGTCGCTGCTTATTTCCACTCCACTAATCCGTTCGTTACACTTAGTGATCAAGCGCCGAGTTTTTATGTAGGACTTTTCATCACTTTTAGCGGTTTGCTCGCCATGATTTCCATCAATATTGGTAATGCTTATACCGGGGGCTTCAGCCTTCTTAATACGTGGCCTTCGCTTGGAAGAATTAAAAGTGCATTATTATTTGGAGGTACTGGCGTTTTTCTGAGTTGCTTCCCTCGTCTTTCTGCAGAAGCTGCAGCTATTATTTCACTTTTAGGAGCGGGAATCGTCCCTTTATCAGCCATTATTGTCATCGATTATTTATGGTTTAAAAGAGGCATCATATCAGAGGAAGAATTGATACGGGTCGTCAGTGGCTCTTACAAAATAAACTTAGCAGTTATTATTACTTTTGTAACGATGAGCATAGCTTACTTGATCATTCCAAAAGAACTTTCTCCTGGCATGTTGGTTTTTATTGTCAGTTCTATTATCTATCTCATACTTAAAAAAACGCTTGTAACCAAATAGACAATTATGGCAACAATCTTTAATAATAAGGAGGAATTCTTGTTCCTTTACAGAACTATATTAATTAAGAGACAAATTTGTAGGAGGAATTGACATGACACTTTCATACAATCACATCTTAGTTGCAGTGGATGGTTCCAAAGAAGCGGCATGGGCTTTCAAAAAATCAATTGGAGTAGCAAAACGCAATGATGCGACCTTGAATTTAGTAAATGTTATTGATACACGCTCATTTGCTGCCATTGAAGCATATGACCGATCAATTGCTGACCGTGCGCAATCATTCGCGGAAGAATTGCTAGGCAACTATAAGAAGGAAGCGGAAGCGGCTGGTGTGACAAAAGTAAATGTGTTTGTGGATTACGGTTCCCCTAAAACATTAATCGCAAGAGAAGTTGCAGCCAAAGTTAAAGCAGATTTGATTATTTGCGGAGCGACAGGCTTGAGCACAGTTGAGCGATTCCTAATCGGTAGCGTATCAGGACATATCGTACGTGCAGCGAAGTGTGACGTACTCGTCGTTCGTACTGAAGAACATGAATAATTAATAAAACCCAAAGGCTCTTTGCAGGAGTCTTTGGGTTTTTGTATTATTGATTTGAGATTGTGAAAAATTTATCAATCAAAATGAGCAGTTTATCAATCAGAATCGAACATTTATCGATCATCCTTAGGATTTATCGCTCAAACTTCAACATTTATCAATATGTTTTCATTCATATTATTTATCTGTTTGTTTTTGCTTTTTTTTCAAATACTCCGCACGTATTTTTTCAAGTTGCTGCTTTTTATCAAATTTGGCAGGCTTGTGTTTTTCATGATACTTTGCCACAGCCATCTGACCTTTGGTATCCAATTGATATTTCCCCACTTTGTTCACCTACTTTTCTTGTCTTTAAAGAGAATCTATTCAACAAATATAATATACCTTATTTTACTGAAGTAAACCTTTTTACTTTATTAGTGTACTGACTAACCGTGCATATATCAGTAAAAACTTAGTAAAATATTCATAGCCAAATGGTATTCATTATACCTATCTTTACGACCTTAAATTTGCTGATTCATTTTAAAGTCATCAATCAAGTCGCTAATTTTAACTAACTTTCGTGGAGCCATAAAAATAACCTTCCTTCACGTTGGATTAGAACATGAAGAAAGGTCAATATCAGCGTAGTTTAAATAAAATTTCGGTTATGGTTTCACATCGAAGTCAAAGGTAACGACTTTTTCAGTTTAGTGTATCAAAAACCTTGTAATCCAGATAATCTCACCGTATCCCTCGCAATCATCACTTCTTCGTTCGTAGGGATGACGATGACTTTAACCGGAGAATGCGGGAAGCTGATAAATGCTTCTTTTCCACGTATTTTATTTAGATCCGGGTCCATGTAAACGCCCATGAACTGAAGACCTGCCAATACTTTTGCACGAATAATATCGCTGTTTTCTCCGATACCTACCGTGAAAATGATAGCGTCTACTCCGTTCATCCGCGCTGCGTATGACCCAATATATTTATGGATTCGATTTGCAAACACATCGAGTGCCAATTGAGCACGTGGGTTGTTTTTTGACGCTTCGACTTCAATGTCACGCAAATCACTTGAGAATCCTGATACCCCTAGCATCCCGGATTTCTTATTCAAGATATCTAGTACTTCCTCTGCGGATTTTTCAGTCTTTTCCATCAAGAATGGAATAAGTGCCGGATCCAGATTCCCTGAACGTGTCCCCATCGTGACGCCAGCTAAAGGCGTGAACCCCATGGAAGTATCGATTGAACGTCCTCCATCAATAGCTGCAATACTTGCCCCGTTACCAAGATGGCACGAGATCAGACGAATCGATTCTACTGGACGGTTTAATAATTCGGCCGCTCGTCCGGTTACATATTTGTGTGAAGTGCCGTGGAAGCCATATTTCCGGATACCATACTTCTTGTAGTAGTCATATGGAATGGAATATAAAAAAGAACTTTCCGGCATGGTTTGATGAAATGCCGTATCAAACACAGCGACTGCCGGTACGTGCGGCAAAGCTTTTTTGAATTCAATGATTCCTGTGATATTAGCTGGATTATGGAGCGGTGCCAAGTCGGATAGTTTTTCGAAAGCTGCAATTGCTTCATCATCGATTAACACTGAATCGCTAAATTCCTCACCACCATGGACTAAGCGATGTCCGATTCCATCTAAATCTTGTAGGGATGTCACTGCCTGTTGTTCCACCAGATGATGCAGAAGTAATTGAACTGCGTCCTCATGGTTTGTAATTTTTTCGATCAATTCTACTTTTTTTCCATTCGTCGTCATTGAAAAGATCGGTTCTTTTAACCCGATACGCTCGATTAACCCTTTAGCTACAACATGTTCTTGAGGCATCTGAAGCAATTGAAATTTTAACGATGAGCTTCCTGCATTGATTGCCAATATATTAATCATAAAAAAACGCCCCTTTTCCACTTATACAGTCATTGTACAGGTGAAAAATGAGGCGAACAACTCTCAGTTCGTATTTTCTTGGCGCCATATTTTAACTTTTTCAAAGAACAAAGCCATGGCTTCCTTATTTGACATATTTGGAACTTTTGCAAGTAACACTTCTTTAGGTTGTTTCAATTCAGGTGATTTCTTTTGAAGCACTAATAAACTCTTCGCATGAGCTTCATTTTTAAATAAATTCACGGGTAATTGCACAACCGCTTGAATCCAAGCATGGTTGGCAAAGTAAGCGTGTAACTCCTTCGCTTGAGGTGATTCAAAAATCCCTTGAGGAACTAGGAACACCAAGTGTCCCCCATCCACTGTATGACGAATGGATTGCTCAATCATCAAATGATGCGCGAAAGACATGCCTTCTTTTGCTTTTAATTCATAACCAGCAGCGGTTTTATCATCTGGATAAAAACCTACCGGCAAATCACTAATAACAACATCTGCAGGGTCAATTAGTAAAGGTTGCAAAGCATCCTGACGATATAAAGTTACAGGTTGTTGCAACAAATCACCAGTTGAAGCTGCTAGTCGGATCAACATATCATCAATTTCAACCGCTGTTGCTGTTGCTTTATCTTCTAAGAAGTTTAATACGGTAAACAATAAATTTCCCGTACCTGCTGCAGGATCCAAAATGGATATTTGCTGTTTGTCTTTCGTCAGTTGATCCACGAAATAACCAACAAGCAGACCAAGTGAATCTGGGGTCATCTGGTGATGCGCCTGTACATGTTCTTTCATACCTTTTAAAATAGCAAGTTGTATAGATTTTCGGATATCTTCCTTTTGGAGGTTCTGGATATTCGGTTCAACATCGCCATCCAACCACATCTCTGTCGTTTCCAAAACACCCTCGATATAGGTCAAGTCTTCCGCGCTTTGCATTTTTTTTGCATGGTTATCGATAAATGTAAATAATTGTTCCATCGAACTGTTCATAAAGTTCTCCTTTTAAACAAACATTTCCTGCACTTGCTAAAGCACAGGATTATCAGATTTCTTTTGTGCAAGGGGAAACCCACTCCAAAATCGAGTGGGTTTCTGAATTTTACTTTTGTGCTGCTTTTACAGCTGAGATTGCTTGTTCATAATCAGGATGTTCTGTAGCTTCAGAAACATACTCTACATAAGTAACTTTGTCACTGCTGTCCACTACAAAAATGGCACGAGCAAGCAATCTTAATTCTTTGATTGCTACTCCGTATGCTTCACCGAATGATAAATCGCGGTGATCTGAAAGTGTTTGTACTGAATCGATTCCAGCAGCTGCACACCAGCGTTTTTGAGCGAATGGTAAATCATTCGATATCGTTAAAATGACTACGTCTTCACCTAGTTCAGCAGCACTTTCGTTGAATTTACGAGTTTGTGCATCACATGTACCTGTATCCAATGATGGAACCACACTGATCAATCTTGTTTTTCCTTTTGAGTTCTCTAATGTAACCGGGCTAAGATCATTAGCTAATACTGTGAAATTTGGCGCCGTGTCACCTACTGTTACTTCTTTGCCAAGTAATGTTACTGGGTTTTGCTTAAATGTAATTTGTGCCATGATAACGCCTTCCTTTCCTTCATCTTCCTACATCTTACTAGAATGCTTTTGGCTGATGCAACTGACTTGATTCGGAAACTGGCTGATAAGTCGTGATAATCTTCTTTTCATACGTTTGTTCATGGATCACCATTGTATCAGCAATGAAGTCATGCAACCCTTGTTTTTTTGGTGTAAAGCCGATTACCCAATACAAAGGCAAGATCGTTGCCGAGAAAAAGCGGCCAATCCACTCCCTGAATAGAATCGTACTTAAAGACATTGAATCCTCTTTCAATCCGATGACGCGTAATCCAAAAACCATTTTGCCTACCGTTTGTTTGAAGAACTTCGTCATAAGTACGAAATATAAATAGAAAATGAAGCCTGTAATAAATCCAATCGGTGCATACCAAGTTGTCCCTTGTAAGTCCCATCCGAAAATACGAAATAATGGATAGATGACAATTGAAGTAATAGAAGAAATGACAAGTAAATCTAATAAATATGCCCAGAAACGTACCCAGAACCCTGCTGGTTTTAAGACATACTGTTCATTATTGAGAGCTGTATAATTTGGTTTCGGTGCCACTGGAGCAGCTACTTTTCCGATAGGAGTTTCTTGTTCATTTAGATCTTGGCGATCAGTCATTTACTGTTCCTCCTCACTTCTCACCGTATAAATACATCATACGAGGGGCGTTATAATCTGAAAGTAAACGACCAACCAATTGCGTTTCCACGTCTCCACCCATTAATGATTGTGCTTTCATGGAAAATAGGCTGGTGAAGCCTGAAGGATATTCATATTGCATGACTTCTGCATTCTCTAAATCAAAGTCTTTACGAACAGCTGCAATTACATCTTCCAGATATCCATAATCGTCTGCAAGACCAGCTTCGATCGCTTGACGCCCATTCATAATGCGCCCATCCGCCACTTTTTTCACTTCCGCTTCCGTCATACCACGGCCTTCTTCGATAATATCTACAAATGACTCATACGATTCATTAATCATGTCCTGTAACATCGCACGCTCATCTTCAGTCATTTCACGAGTTGGACTCATGATATCTTTATACGGTCCTGTTTTGATAGTTACGAAATCAACACCATATTTTTCAGCGAGTTTTCCGTAGTTAACACTCTCCATAATTACCCCGATGGAACCTGTCAGTGTTTCTTTGTTCAAGAAAATTTTCTCTGCAGGTGCTGCGATATAATATCCGCCAGATGCTGCCATACTGCCCATCGACACATAAAATGGCACGCCAACTTCTTCTTGTACTTCTTTTATCTTATCGTAAATTTGTGCAGACTCGACAACACCGCCACCTGGTGAGTTTACTTGCAAAACCACAGCTTTGATTGAATCGTCTTCTTTAATCATTTCGAGTTGATCCATAAAAAACTGGTGATCGTAACCGACCGCTCCAAATAGTGAAGTTGCGCCGCCTGTATCCTGGATTACGCCGTCCACTGTCAATACAGCGATACGTTCAGACAGATCGCCTGCTTCCAATACGCTTTCGGTATATTCACTTTCTGGCACAGCCAGCATGTTTTCAAAATTAGATGTCCAATCATTACTAAAAGCAAATGACGCAATATTAACGATGATAGACAAGCCGAATAATAGTACAGAAGCACCTAAAGCAATCCAACGTTTTGCATTCAATTCAATGATCCCCCTTTTTCTACTCTTAACGTAATACGAATAAAATGTCGAAATGTTTCAGAACATGCTAAAATAACGACAAGTATCCACGGAAAGGTCGTGACAGTATTGTCCGAACGTACACACATATTTATTTACTCCAAACATGATGAAAACTCCTTACAAAAAAAATCAATTCTGACAGAAATGATTTTGAAACATGGATTTAATACGGTAGATCATGCAGATAACGCAAATATCATTGTCAGCTTGGGTGGAGATGGTTCTTTCCTTCAAGCCGTCCGCAAAACCGGTTTCCGTCAAGATTGTCTTTATGCAGGGATCTCTACTACTGGTTCGCTGGGTATGTATTGTGATTTTCATTTCCACGACATGGAGACAGTGATTCAGGCAGTTCAACATGCAGAAATTGAAGTACGTCGTTACCCTATTTTACAAGTTATAGTGGATGACAATCCACCTTTTTATTGCTTGAATGAATTTAGTATCCGTTCCAATATAATCAAGACATTTGTTCTTGATGTCGAGATTGATGGATTACATTTCGAAACATTCCGTGGTGATGGCATGATCATTGCAACACCTACAGGTAGCACAGCTTATAATAAGTCTGTTAATGGAGCAGTGGTAGACCCTCTCCTCCCTTGTTTCCAAGTCTCTGAACTTGCATCTGTGAACAGTAATAAATACCGTACACTCGGCTCTTCATTCATTTTAAGCGGTCAACGTCAATTAACATTACGCTTGCAGCAAGACGGCAATGACTTCCCGACCATGGGCATGGACAATGAATCATTAAGTATTCAACATGTGGAATCAGTTAAGATTGAATTAAGTGACCGTATCGTAAAGACCGTCAAGCTAAAAAACAATTCCTTCTGGGAAAAAGTGAAACGTACGTATCTATGATTTGTAAAAGCGCATTAAAAAAGGTGAATGGACATAAATTGGTCGTAACTGGACATAAATTGGTCGCGATTGGACGGAAACTAACTCTGACTGGTCAAAAACTCATGACGAGTGGACAGAAACCTCTAATAACTGGACAAAACAAAAAATTGATGCCATGAAAAAAGCAGACGAGATTCCCCATCTCGCCTGCTTTTTATATTTTAGCCAATTTAATTTTTCTAGCTCTTGCTTCCATTACCTTCGATACAGTAAAGAGAACCAACGCGAGCCAGATTAGGGAAAATGACAGTAAATCAATGGCATTGAATGTTTCTCCATAAATAATGACTCCAAGAAACAACATACAAGTCGGTGCAATGTATTGTAAAAAGCCGATCATGTATAAAGGAATTTGTTGAGCTCCTTTTGCGAATAGCACTAAAGGTACTGCAGTTGCGGCACCAGTAAGAATCAACAATAAATCCGTTTGGAATGAATCATGAAAAAGGACAGCCTGATCAGTAAGAAATAAATAAAGGTAATAAATAAAAGCGAATGGCACAATAAACATGGTTTCGATTGTCAGCCCGCGAACAGCATCTAACGGGATTGTTTTTTTCATCAAGCCGTATATGGCGAAACTGATTGCCAAAGTAAAAGCAAGCCATGGGAAACGTCCATAGGAAATGGTCAGGATCAGTACACCAATCGAAGCAATAACAAAGGCAAGTTTTTGCGCTGTCGTCAAACGTTCCTTCAAGAAAATAATCCCGAGTAAAACCGAAATCAATGGATTAATATAGTAACCTAAACTCGTTTCTACAAGATGGTTACTGTTAACGGCCCAAATATATAAAAACCAGTTTCCTGAGATTAGTGCAGAAGCAAGAAACAGGCTCCAAAAGGCTTTCTGATTCAGCCACAATGTTTTTAAGTCTTCGATCAGCAGTCTACTGTTTCTCATTATTACAACGAATAGCAATGTAAATATAAATGCCCAAAGGACACGGCTTGTTAAGATTTCATCACTCGGCACATGGTTCAGCCACTTCCAATAGATTGGGAGAACTCCCCAAACGAGATACGCACCGATCGCCCAAATGACACCTTGACGTTCATTCTCTAACATAGCTTCACCTCATTAGTTTGACTCTCGAAATATATCTCATTATAGAATCCTTTTGAGGGAAAGTAAACGACAAAAAACTATTCTTATAAACCTTTTTAGTAAAGGCTATAAGAATAGTTTTTGTCGTACTTATTTAGATTGTTCTTGATTTCTAAGTTCAATTCGTCGAATTTTACCAGAAGCAGTTTTTGGCAACTCTTCGATAAATGTTATATCACGAGGATACTTATACGGCGCAGTTAAAGTTTTTACATGGTCCTGCAAATCCTTTACAAGCTCTGACGATGCCTGTTTTGAATCTACTAATACGACATATGCCTTGACGATATGACCACGAATTTCATCTGGACTTCCCACAACAGCACATTCTTTAACCATCGGATGTTTAACTAATGCGTCTTCAACTTCAAACGGCCCGATTGTGTATCCAGAGCTGATGATAATATCATCTCCACGACCTTCAAACCAGAAGTACCCGTCCTCATCTTTAGAAGCTTTGTCTCCAGTTATATAGTAAGTTCCTCTGAATTGCATTTTTGTGCGCTCAGGATCTTTTAAATACGATTTAAATAATGCTGGTGTATCTACATGAACTGCAATATCACCGACTTCTCCAGGTGCACAAACCTCTCCAAATTCATTAATGATATCTACTTGGTTTCCAGGTGTTGGTTTCCCCATCGATCCTGGACGTGCTTCCATGCCTTTCATTGTTCCGACCAATAATGTATTCTCCGTCTGTCCATATCCGTCACGTACTTCTAAACCGAATTCCCGATTGAATGTATCAATGACTTCACGATTTAACGGTTCGCCGGCAGACACTGCACTATGCAGCGAAGATAGATTATACGCTGATAGTCCCTCCACTTTCGCCATAATTCGGTATTCTGTTGGTGTACAGCAAAGGACATTTACCTGATATTCCTCAAGTAAAGTTAAATAAGTTTTCGGTTCGAATTTTCCATGATAAACAAAACCAGTTGCGCCACTACCAAGAGTTGCGACAAAAGGACTCCAAATCCACTTTTGCCACCCTGGACTTGCTGTCGCCCAAACAACATCACCTTCATGAATTCCCAACCAATGTTCAGCAGATGTACGTAAATGTGCAAATGCCCAGCCGTGTGTATGTACAACACCTTTTGGGTTCCCTGTCGTACCACTTGTGTATGACAAAAATGCCATGTCTGAGTTTTTAGTGGCAGCTCCCTTAAATTCAGTAGAAGCTTTTTGTAGTTCTTCAGTCAAAGATACCCAGCTTCCGGTTCCTTCTCCAATGACAAATTGAGTCAGTCCAGTTAAATTTTCAACTTGTTCAAATTGGCTGATGAATGGCTCGTATGCCACAATTGCTTTCGCTTCGCTATGTATTAAACGGTAATCAATATCTTTTGCTCTCAGCATTTCAGAACTTGGGATAACAACCAGTCCAGCTTTTAAGGCACCTATGTATGTCACATAAGCTTCAATCAATCTTGGTACCATGACCAAAACAACATCACCTTGCGTCAACCCACTATTCGTAAAGACATTGGCAGCTTGATTCGCAAGTTGCATCAATTCTTTGTATGTAATTTCTTTAGTTTCACCAGTCTCACTTTTCCATATCAAGGCTAAACGACTTTCGTCCGTTGCATACTTTTCGAATTCCTGAACCAAGTTATAGCTTGTAGGTGCCAATAAATTTTCACGATTCACATTATTTCCCCCTTGTTGAGTGAGTGATCCATCCATCTACATTATAGCTATATAATACTGATTTTTCAAAAAGAACATTATAATCAGTTAATTTAACGAAGATATGTCGTAAAAGAGTTGTTTTCAGACGTCGTTGCCCTTTTCTCAGACGTGAAGCCTCATTTTTCAGACGTCACAAGCAATTTTTCAGACGTCACAGCCAAAAACTCAGACTGAGCATGACCACTCCATTCAAAACACCAAAAAACCGGCAGCTTTCGCTACCGGTTCGTTATACTTTAATTATTTTTTGTAACCGTTTAATTGTTGCTCTGCCATTTGCACTAAACGCTTAGTAATTTCTCCGCCAACGGAACCGTTAGCACGCGCTGTAGCATCTGGTCCAAGCTGTACACCGAACTCTTGTGCAATTTCATATTTCATTTGGTCTAAAGCTTGTTTTACACCTGGAACGACTAGTTGATTTGAACTTTGATTTGCCATGTCTGTGTCACCTCCTTGTTGAATATAGAATGTGCCGGATGGACGAATTCATGCATTCACAAGAAGTAGTAATTTATGGGTATTATCATTGATCAAGAATTGCCGAACCTACGTTTATAATACTACGGTGTTTAAGGCTTTTTAAAGAAGATCGGAGAATTTATCTTGTTTCTTTTTAGGGAACATGATGATTTCACGTTCACTTACCGCTTCTGCAATCATTTCATCAAATGTTTTAAAGCTTTCATAATACTCCACTTTTTCAAGCTTTGGTTTTGTTTTTGGGCTGGCAGGGGTGAAAATTGTGCAACAATCTTCATACGGTCTGATGGAAACATCGTACGTATCGATTTGTTGGGCAATTTCAATAATATCTTGCTTGTCATACGAAATAAGTGGACGTAATACTGGCGTGCTCGTCACAGCATTGATTGCCGTTAAGCTTTCCAGTGTCTGACTTGCCACTTGTCCAAGACTTTCACCCGTGATAATCGCTAAAGCCTTTGTTTCTTCACGCACTAAATCCGTAATCTTTAACATCATTCTCCTAGTCGTTGTCATTGAAACATTGTCTGGGATTTGTTTTTGAATTTCTTGCTGAATCGCAGTGAACGGAATGATATGCAATTTAACTGACGCACCAAAACGACTTAGTTTATCAGCTAATTCCATTACTTTTTCCTTCGACTGTTCACTTGTGAATGGAGGACTATGAAAATGAATAGCATCCAGACGAACGCCACGTTTTAACATTTGGTAACCAGCCACTGGACTATCGATACCACCTGAAAGCATCAGTATGGATTTCCCGTTCGATCCAATCGGCAATCCACCTGCACCTGGAATGACTTCTGCCATCATATAAACTGCATCTCTTCGGACTTCTACACGCAGTTCAATATCTGGTTTTTTCATCTGAACCTGAATTTCAGGGAATGTGCGCAACACGTTGGAGCCAACAAACTGTTGCAGTTCATTTGTTTCCATTTCAAAAGGTTTGTAAGAACGTTTTACGGTTACTTTAAATGTTTTATCTGTGCGATCAATTGATTCTACAATTTTGATGGCTGTTTGTTTAATATCTTCCAGATCGTGACTACAAGACGCAACGGGACTGAAAGACTGGATGCCGAAAATACGCGGCAGTCGCTCGATGATTTGATTCATGGTTTCTTGTTCATTAGCTCGAAGGAACATACGATCACGTTCTGTCACAATTTGAATTTTTGGCAAATCAGCAAATGCGTAACGGATATTATCACGTAGTCTTCCCGTAAACGAACTTCTATTTCTTCCTTTTGTAGATAATTCACCATATCTGATTAATATTTCTTTCCATTCCAACATGTTTTAATCTCCTTTAACTTGCTTGATAATTGCAGTGAAATTTTCAATAAGATGATCAATTTGCTCATCGCTATTGCTCGTACCAAGACTAATGCGAATAACGCCTTTTGTGTAATCATCCGGTAAACCGATTGCTTTTATTACATGACTAATTTTTGTTTGTTTTGAAGAACAAGCACTTGATGTCGATACAATGATTCCCTTTGCTTGCAACGCATTGACTAGAACTTCCCCTTTTATATTTCGGACGCTAACGGTCAAGATGTGTGCTGCGGCATCTTCTGGGGATAATATTCGTATATCCTTAAAATTACGAATGAAGTTTCTTAACTTTAGGCTCCATTGAATATATTTTGTTTGCATGGCAGCTTGATTTTCAAATGCAATACGCATCGCTTTCGCAAAAGCAACAGCTTGTGGAACAGGGACAGTTCCACTTCTTAAGCCAAACTCTTGTCCTCCACCTACAATGATCGGTTCAAATGAAACATGACCTGTCCATGCCACAATCCCCGTTCCTTTTAAACCATTGAATTTATGTCCTGACAGTGTCAGTACATCCGCTCCAATTAAGGGAAAAGTGATTGGATATTTGCCAAAACTTTGTACCGCATCTACATGAAAAATTGCACGGCTATGTTCGTGAATGACTTCTGAGAGTTGTTTAATTGGTTGAATGCTGCCAAGCTCGTTATTGATATGCATAACACTAACCAAAATTGTATCTTTTCGCAATCGTTCTTTCACATCATCAATTGATATGACGCCTTTTTCATTTACAGGCAAAATGTCTATTTCAAAGCCTTGATTCGCCAACTGTTTCATTGATTCAAGAACAGAAGGATGTTCAATACTTGAAGTTATGATATGTCTTCCTCTTCCTTGTAGAGTCCTTGCAAGTCCATTAATGGCGAAATGATTGGATTCTGTTCCACCTGATGTGAATATAACTTTACTATCATCCGTTTTCAGCATGTCGGCAACTTGCTTTCGAGCACGCGAAAGCAACGAATTTGAATCGACTCCCATTTCATGCAAAGAGGCGGGGTTTGCATAAAACGTCTCGTTTACCTTTACAAATGTATCTAACACTTCTTTATGTGGTTTAGTCGTTGCACTATGATCGAAATAATACACGGTTGTACTCCTTTTCATTAGAAAACCACCAGCACAAGTTGTGCGGTGGTTTCAATTGCCTTATTATCTAGCTTTAATCACAGCACCTGAGTTTTAAGCTAGAGTGGCACAATACGCTTTTCTTATGATCAACGCCAAGCGTCTTCTTTGACAAGAACTTCGATTCGTTTCATTGCACCTGGCTCGACTTCTTCCACTGCAGTCGCTGCTTCTTCAAGTGCTTTAGCATATCGAAGTTGACGGAATGCCGCTTCGGCCTCCAATAGTCGTTGATTCATACGTGGATGACTTGCACGATAACGATTACCATATTGAATAATCCGTTCAATCAACAAGACATTTTCAAGCATTTCTTTCGCTTTAGCATGTACTTCATGAATACATTTATCCGCTTTAGCCAAATAATTATCCACCAATTTCATATTGAGTGGTACTTCCTGCAAGCTTTGAATGACTAGGTAAATATGTTCTTCCGCTTCTTCCAAACGAACATCCATTTCTTCTGGAATTCCTGGCATATTCGCTTTATGTACCATACGATCGGTTTCATGCAACAAACGTTTCAGTTCATCTAAGTTTTTTCGAGCTCGGTTCTCATCAATACGTAGGTTTTTTAAGCTATTAGAGAAACGATCTTGTTCTTCATATAAACTCTCCAAATCCGTAGAAATCAGAGTAAGTTCGTCTTGAAGACTTGAATACGCCAATTGATCCTCGCTTGCACGTTGTTCAAGTAAATCATAACGCTTCTGCAAAGTTTCAATTTGTTTCAGACACACAAGAGGAATTCCCGCTTCTTTCTCAGGTAAGCGATAACTTTGTTGAACATAAGCTGCTTCATCGCTTGTTTGTCGGGTAATGGTTGTTACTTCAGCTAAGCGACGTTCAGTCGGTTGACGATGTTTATCAACATAGCGTTTTGCCATTACTTCTTTTTCTAGCATGTCATAGAAAGCTTCGATTTCATCTTTCATTTGCTCGACACGAATTTTTACGTCTTCAATTTCAAGTTGAATGATTGATTCTTTCATAAGTACCAATTCTTCATCCAGTTTGTCCAATTGTTCCGTCATTTCAAGATGATCTAAATAATAGGATTGCTCTTCCATTTCACGTTGTCCACTACGGAGATCATGAATACTTGAGGGAATCTTATTTTGTACTTCCGTTAATAGCGAAGGAATCTCTTGCAGTAAATCGAATAAGTGCTGAGCTTTCTCGTCCAGTCCGATTACAATTTCACGAGCCTGCAAATAGTTACCGTTTTCAGTAAGGCGATCGTATTCTTCAAATTGAGGACCAAATTGTTCCAGTTTTTTCTCAAGTGGTACAGCCGCTGCTCCGAAAGAATGTTGGTGAGCAAGTAAAGTTTTACGAGCTACGCGATACTGTTCTTTTAAGCTGTCCATTTCCACGCGATTTTTCTCTTCACTGCCAATCAGTTGCTCGAGCTCTTTCAAAATTAGTGACATTTGTTCATCACTTTGCTTAATGCGTTCTTCGATTTCTAGTTCAATCGCTGTGGCACGCTTAAAACGGAATCTATCAATACTTTCCTCTGCATCAAATAGTAGTGAATCGATTTTCGGCATGTGGACATCCATTACCTGCGTCCAACTGTTGCGCCAGCTTTCAAACATTTCTTCTGTTTGCCCATTCATATTCAATTGTTTAACTTTCGTCATTTCTTCTAATATCGGTTTGTTTTGTATTTGATGTTTTTCATGTTCAAGTCTTTCAATTTCACTGTTATGTTTACGACGGAAGATAAATCCGACTACGAGTAATGCAATTAGTACGATGATTGCAATGATGATATACTTAGTCATCGTAAGCCCCCTGTTCCAAAATCACGGTCTATGCCAGTTTATATATGTAATACTACCATGAAACAAACGAATATGTTGACGAAAATAGAAGAATTTTGCCGAATTTATGTAAAATGTCCGATTTACACGTAGGAGGTGCTTGTATTAATGAAAAGAGATGCTCATATTCACAGTCCTTTTTGTCCTCACGGTACAAAGGATGCTTTTGAACTATATATTGAAAAAGCGATAAAAAATGGCTTTACCGATATTTCATTTACAGAGCACGCACCTGCTCCAGAAGGATTTATCGACACCGTTCCTACTAGGGATAGTTTTCTGAATCCGAATTTACTTGAACCTTATTTAGTTAAACTTCAACAATTAAAAAAACAATACATTTCCGATATATCAATTCACGTAGGACTGGAATTCGATTATATAGAAGGTTACGAAAAAGAAACTGCCGATTTGCTCAATGAAATTGGTCCTACCTTAGATGATTCTATTTTATCTGTCCATTTCCTGCTTTTTGAAAAAAAATATACTTGTATAGATTTTTCAGCAGAATCGTTTCTAAATTTCTCTGAGCAAGTTGGTTCTATTGAAAATGCCTATAATCTTTATTATAAATCTCTCCAAAAATCAATTTTAGCTGATTTAGGGCCATATAAACCAAACCGCATTGGTCATCCTACTTTAATTCATAAGTTTCAACATGCACATGAAATGAAGATCGATGACCATGCTTCCATTATGGACACACTGCAATTAATGAAAGAACATCGGTATGAACTTGACGTCAACAGTGCAGGTTTAGCCAAGGAATATTGCCGAGAACCTTATCCCCCAGAGCGCTATATTACTGTAGCAAAAGAATTAGACATCCCTCTAGTATTTGGTTCCGATGCACACAGTGTCCAAGATTTGCATCAATATTACGAGAAAGTTTATACTGATTCGTAAGTTTCTAATTTTAAGAGGTGATTTTGATGTTTGAAAAAGCAGCATATGTTGGAAATACAGAACAACAATACAACATGCTAGGTAAACAACTGGACGCTTTGTTAAGCGGTGAATCCAATGTGATGGCCAACTTGAGTAATGCTTCTGCATTATTGAACCAATTTTTCGATCGCATCAACTGGGTTGGGTTTTATATGATGGACGGCGGTGAACTGGTTTTAGGACCATTTCAAGGATTGCCTGCGTGTGTCAGAATTCCTGTTGGACGAGGCGTTTGTGGAACAACTGTCGCGAAAAAAGAAACGATGGTTGTACCAGATGTACATGCTTTTCCAGGTCATATCGCTTGTGACGCTGCTTCCCAATCGGAAATCGTTGTGCCAATAATTAAAAATGGTGAAGTCATCGGTGTTCTTGACATCGACAGCCCCGAAAAAGATCGTTTCCATGAAGAAGATCGACAAGGACTTGAACATTTTGTATCTATATTAATGAAACACATTTAAAAGGGGCTGTCTAATAAGTCCCCTAAGATAAAACAGGTGGATACATTTTTAAAGTTACGTTGTATATAATTTTTTATTTTTCAACAGTTAATTGATTGTAGTGGAAGGCGGCGACTCCAGCGGGAAAAACGTGTCCAGGTGAGACCCCGCAGTCGCTTGCGACGAGGAGGCTCACGGACCGCCCGCGGAAAGCGTCCGCCTGAAACGTCATTATTAATTTGAAAAGGGGGCTGCCCATAAAAGTCTATTTAATTGACTTTTGGGACAGCCCCTTTTTATTTTTGAACCGATTGTGCAAAGTGAGTTTCCACTTTTGCAAATGCCTGCTGCAAATCTCCCATAATATCGTCAGAATGCTCTAGTCCTACAGACAAGCGCAACAATGAATGAGTAATCCCCATTTTTTCGCGTTCCATTTCAGGAATGACCGAATGAGTCATGGTTGCAGGGTGCTGAATCAGCGTTTCTGCGTCACCAAGACTGACAGCAATTTTAATGAGCTCCAAGGAATTCATTAAATATTGAGCAACTTCTTTTCCTCCGTGGATTGTAAAAGAAATTAACCCACTACCGGCTTTCATTTGCTTTTTGGCAATCTCGTATTGTGGATGATCAGGATCAAAAGGATAGTAAATTTTATTTACAATTGGTGAAGACTTTAAAAATGAAACCAGTTTTGACGCATTTTCGGAATGGCGATCCATTCTCACATGAAGCGTTTTTAAGCCTCTTATAATTAGCCAAGCATCAAATGGTGAGATAATACCGCCTACGTCTTTCTGAACCGTCATGCGAAGGTTCATCATATCCTCTGCATCATTACCTACCAGTAATCCAGCTATTACATCACCATGACCATTGATATATTTAGTTGCGCTGTGCAAAACATAATCCACACCGAAATCGATTGGATTCTGCAGATATGGTGATGAGAAAGTATTATCAACAATTACTTTCAAGCCATGTTTGCGTGCAACTCGACAAACGAGTTCCAAATCCACAATTTCCATTGTAGGATTGATCGGTGTCTCCACATATAAACATACCGTTTCTGGACGAATCGCTGCTTCTATTTCCTGTTCATTCGACATCGAACTGAAACTGTGCGATATATTATATTTTTCATCCATCATTCCAAGTAAACCAAATGTACAGCCGTAAATCCCTCTCGAGCAAAGGATATGATCTCCTGTTTTCGTCACATGAATCAACACTGCACTGACTGCGGCCATCCCCGACCCAAATGCCAATGCACTTTGTCCATTCTCCAGTTCCGCCATACGCTCTTCAAGAACTCGAACAGTGGGATTTCCTAACCGCGAATAAATATTGCCCCCTTCTTCTCCTGCGAACCGTTTTTCTCCTTGTTCAGCATTTGAAAAAGCAAAGGTGGATGTTTGATATAAAGGCACGGACAAACTGTCGTGATGAACGGATGAATCGTATCCTTTATGAACGACTGCCGTTTCTTTTTTTATCTGTTTGTTTTTCATGATAGCACCCCTTTTATGTAAACGCTTCCATTCTATTCATTACTATATTACTCGATTCAATCTTTTTTGAAAAGGTCAACTTCCCTAGTCATATTACTCAATAGTCAAGGTAACGTCTTGACATAGGCAAAGTAAATCGATACAATGGAGGATGTGTAAAATAAAAGCAGCAGTTGTATGGTCTTATTCGTTTCATTTTATTCCTCCAATTTTTTGTATTGGATGGGGTATCGTGTAACCCTTGGCTGCGAGGGCGAGGATACATGAAAATAAAATGGCAGTTTGATTGATACATCTGGTCTTATTTTACAACAAAATAAAACCACTTAAAGGAGGAGTCTCTCATGGCTCGTTATACAGGTCCAGCATGGAAACTGTCTCGTCGTCTTGGTTTATCACTAAGCGGCACAGGTAAAGAATTAGAAAAACGCCCTTACGCACCAGGACAACACGGTCCTAACCAACGCAAAAAAATCTCGGAATACGGTTTACAATTACAAGAGAAGCAAAAGCTTCGTCACATGTATGGTGTAAACGAACGTCAATTCCGTACACTATTCGATAAAGCTGCTAAAATGCCTGGTAAATCTGGTGAAAACTTCATGATTCTTCTTGAAACTCGCCTTGATAACGTAGTATACCGTTTAGGTCTTTCACGCACTCGTCGTGGAGCTCGTCAATTAGTTAACCACGGTCACGTAATGGTTGATGGAAAACGCGTTGATATTCCTTCATTCCGTCTTAAAGCAGGTCAAGAGATTTCACTTCGTGAAAAATCTCAAAACCTTGATATCGTTAATGAGTCTATGGAAGTTAACAACTTCGTTCCAGAATACTTATCTTTCGATGCAGACAAAAAAGTTGGTCAATTTGTTCGCCTTCCAGAGCGTAGCGAATTATCAGCTGAAATCAACGAATCATTAATCGTTGAATTCTACTCTCGTTAATCGAGATACTAATATTAATAAAAGCCATAAAACCCTTGGTAATACAAGGATTTTATGGCTTTTTCTTTTTTCTAAATTGTAGTGTAAAGCATATAGGCAGCAGGATATTTAGTCGATTTTCAGTTTAGATAATGTACGTAGGGTATTAAAGATAAATCGAATACTTTTTGCTACATACCCTGTTTTATTAAAATTCCCAATGATATAAACGTCCATAATAGGATTGTAAAGCATGAAGGACCCTATTGATCCTAGATGTCCCCATACATTATATTTTTGTATAATTGGAAGCATCCTAACTCTCATTAGTCCTGAACCATAATCTACACCTATCCATAATTTATTCCATTGCATCATTTCTGAAAGAGATTCTTTGGAAATGAGTTGATTTCCTACTAAAGCTTTCATAAATTTCAACAAATCATCTGATGTGCTCACCGCTTGCCCCCCAGCATAAATGCTACTGAAACTACGGTGGTCTTCAACTCTGATTTTATTATTTTTTAAATTAATATTCGCAACAGCAAATTTATTTTGTTCTGCTGGTTCTGAGTATTGAGACAAATAAGTGTTATTCATATGCAGTGGTTGGAAAATGTATTCATGAAGTACTTGATGATAAGTCTTCGAAGTAATATTTTCTATAAGCAGTCCTAAAAGGTTATAGCCCGTATTAGTGTAATGGCACTTTTCCCCTGGTGGAAAACGAGGAACCAAATTCTCTTTAGTCCATTGAATCGTTTCTTGAGGTGTCCAGTAACGCGAAGGTTCTTCAAGCAGAAGATCTAAAAAGGATTTTCCTTGCTTAGGCTTATCCTCATAAAAATCCGGTAATCCGGATGTGCATCTTACTAAATGTTCGATACGGATATCTTTTGTATAGTCTTTCCCTTTATATATGTGTAAGCCTTTTAATATATCTTCGGTCAGATATTTTGCAATTGGATCACTATAGCTAATTTTTCCTTCCTCAACTAACATGGCAATAATCACGGCTGTGAAAGTTTTGGCAATACTTGCAGTATGGTAAGGCTGATCTGCATTTGTAGGTATATCATCCGTTTCCCCATGAACCATATTCCAATGAATATTAAGTTTATCTGAATGGATTAGAAAAAAAGCATTAAAAAGGTTGGGGTCGGTGTCCACTAGTCCCTTCAACTTTTTTTCAATCGATGTTTTAGCTTCTCTTATTTCCACACATTTCCTCCTTCAATAAAAATACATTTTATAAAATTAGTAATATAGCATTAATTATTTGGATAATACCATAATTCAATCTAGTTTAATAGGTAATTTTATATAGTTCGTTTATACCATAAGTCTTAAATGAGATAGTTAACGACGGTCATTATTTGGTTTCGACAATATGCGAGGAAAATACATTATCTCTTCAGAGTATGGAATTTTTACAGCATGGATTAGTGTCATATTTCTATGTAAAACGCTCTTCCTTTAATTCACAACTCATTTTACTACAGGCATTAATTATTATAGGAAAACAAAAAAAATCACACTACGTGTTTTGTGGTGATCACATAATGTTATGATGTACCATTTTGCATTATTACACTTTCCTAAATCACATTACTACAATCATCATGGGCTACCCTAAGACTACAGAAACTGTAAGCATCCTTATAATTTACGCGTAGTTTAACAGCTTTTCAATTTACTCGAAACTGTTGTCTTTAAGAGTCAATCCGTTTTCATATGAAGTAGCATTTTTTAGCAAGTAGATTTAACCTGCTGGCTTTGATGAAGTTACAACCATTTAACATTGAATGACGAAAAAGAAATAGCCACCACGCAGTCCATGCTACAGTGACTATCTCTCCAAAAAATAATGGTTAGCCGCCATTCCTGCGGCAAGTGTGTACTAGTGATCAGGTGTTTGAGCACCTGAACTTTTCTTTTATACAACTAGTTGAAATTAAACCTATCTATTTGTCTTCCAAAACCATATCAATAAACAGCTTGTGAGCTTCAGACAACCATTTATTTTTGTGATAGGATATTTGCGCATAGAACATCAGATTCTCGCTAGAAGACTCAATGACTTTTATTTTTTCTTCTAGCAATAGGGATTCTACACTTATGTATGGCACCAAGCTAATCCCCAACCCACTTACAACACACTGTTTTATAGCCTCCATACTCGATAACTCCAAATGATTATTAGTATTGATTCCATTCTCAACCAAAAATCCTTCGAATAATTGTCTTAGCACACAATTATTCGCACTAAAAATAATACACTCTCCATCCGCTTCCTCAATTGTCTTGATGGAATGGTTTCTTTCCCCAACAAATACTAATGATTCTTTCGACCAAATTTCTGTAATTAACTGTGGGTCACTTACCTTTGGTTCTAGTGTAATCGCAATATCTAATTCCCCCGAATGGAGTCTCTCACGTAGTTGCATACAATTATCATTAATGAGCGAAAAAGTAACCTCCGGATAATTCTTCTTATACTTTGTTAAAACTGTTCCCAACTTGTACACGGTCATGGTTTCGGATGCACCAATGCGGATTTCACCTTTCAATGTCTTATCGTTTGGTGAAATATGTTTGATCTTTGAATATATCGTTAGTAATTCTACTACATAAAGATACATTTCCTTCCCCATCATGGTTAATTGAATTTGTTTTCCTAAACGGTCAAATAAGGGAAACCCAATCTCATCCTCAAGCTGCTGAATATGAGCAGTGATGGATGCTTGTGAGTACTGTAATGTTTGAGCAGCCTTTGTAAAGCTGTTTAACTCGGCCACTGTTTTAAAAGATTGAAGTTGACGGATTTCTATTTTAGACCCCTCCTTGATAAAGTTTATTATCAGAAAACCTGAACATACTGTTTAGTTATTTCAATTTTACTAATAAGTGATTCTAGCATACAATTTTTGTAAGCAGCTGACTTATCTGCAATATAGTTTGTTTACTTTTACCGAATGAATCTAAATCAAGTTGGTTTACTGATGGAATAAGGAGAAGGAGAATGCGACGGATTCACTGAACTCGTTACAATCGGTACTCGTAAAGATTCATAATTCACCTGGAATTCATCAGTCATATCGGAGCGTATACTTTCAGAGATAAGGGTCGAGGGGTTGAAGAGTTTGAATTACTGACATCAGCAGAAAATGTAAACGACGTAATAAAGGCTCACGGAATTTAGTTCTTCAATTTAAAAACACTTAGGAGGAATTTTTATGAGAATATCAACAAACACAGCTTTAATTTTAATCGATGTTCAAAATCACTTTGATAGCCCAGAAAATGGTGTGAGAAATAATTTAAATGCTGAAGAGAATATGGCCACATTATTAAACATATGGAGGAAAACAAATCGTCCAATCATTCACATACAACACATTAGTAACCCTTCCCTCCCGCATCATCCTGGACGCGATATAAAAGAAATTGTCGCTCCTCTACCAGGAGAACCTGTGATGATAAAAAATGTAAACAGTTCGTTTATTGGTACTAACCTTGAAAATCATTTACATGAAGCTAGAATTGAAACCCTTGTTATTGTAGGTTTAACAACTGATCATTGTGTTTCCACGACGACAAGAATGGCAAAAAACCTTGGCTTCACTCCATTCATTGTATCTGATGCTACCGCTACTTTTGAACGGATTAGCTTTGACGGAAAGTTGTACAGTGCTGAAGAAATTCATAACTTGGCTCTTGTCAGTTTATCCGACGAATTTGCTACAGTCATTGATACGAAAGGTGTTCTTGAATTACTAGAGTTGTAATTACGTGGAGTGATTTCGACTTGTATTGGTATTTTTCAATTCTCGTTCATTTTAAAAGAGTCCCATTGGGGCTCTTTTTAGTCTCTATGTTAAACTGATATAAAAAATACAAGGAGTTTTTGTATGAGACTCATTTCAATATGCCCCAGCAATACCGAGATTCTTGCATATTTAGGCTTAACAAATCTGTTGGTTGGACTCGACGACTTTTCAGATTGGCCATCATCTGTTCAACATTTACCTCGGTTAGGTCCGGATTTATCAATTGATATCGATGCACTCGAAGCGTTAAATCCAGATCTTGTGTTAGCTTCTCTCAGTGTCCCAGGGATGGAGAAGAATGTGAACGAGTTAGTGGCTCGTGGTATTCCTCATCTTGTGTTGGATCCTCAAAGTTTAAACGATATTGCAGATGATTTATTGACTGTCGGTCATGCATGTGGGATTTCTGAAAAGGCTAAAATGATTGTCATGGAATATAAAAGATTTGTTGATGAAATGAAAACTCGCGCGAGAACGGTTTCCAATTGCCCCGAATTATATTGGGAGTGGTGGCCGAAACCGATATTCACACCCGGTCAGGTAAATTGGTTAACAGAAGTCAGTGAAATTTCCGGAGGACGCAATATATTTCGCGATGTCGAATTGGCCAGTGTCCAAACAGACTGGGATGATGTCATGCGACGCAATCCTGAATACATATTCCTCGCATGGGTTGGTGTTCAACAATCCAAGGTTAATAAAAAAGTAATTGAAAAACGTCAGGGATTTGAAAATCTGTCGGATAACCAAAAGAAACATATCTATATAATGGAAGAAGAATTATATTGCCGTCCCTCTCCCCGATTGCTCGAAGGTGCGTTTAAACTCTCTAATATTTTGCATCCAGACATTTATGGTGACTTGGATTTGCCTAATTGGATAACTGACAACAAATAAATTCTATACAAGTAAAAGGCTGCCTTAATGACGTAAAAAGTCATCAGGCAGCTTTTCTATTTAATAAATAGCAGAATTTAAATCTATTAATAACAAAGTCTTTTTGGCTTTTTTAGATGGCGAACGATGATTTCGTTGGACAATTCGAGATGTTAGTTGGACCATTTGACGATTTCGTTGGACAAATTCACCATTTCGTTGGACAAAATGGATTTTTCGTTGGAAACACGATTCAAGGCAAAAAGAAGAGGCCGTTTTAAAAACGGCCTCCCCCTTAAATGTTATATGAACTTCACCATATGGTATTTCTTTTTGCCTCTGCGAACGATTGAGAATGAATCATCTAAACGATTTTCCGCTGAAACAATGTGATCGACAGCCGTCAATTTCTCACCATTGATTGAAATCGCCCCACTTGTAACGTCTTCACGTGCTTGACGTTTTGATGGCGAGACTCCTGCTTCCACCAATAAGTCCACAATGTTTTTGTCTTCTTTAGGCAATTCAATAGAAGGAACATCTTTAAAAACTTCCTTCATTTCATTGGCAGATAATGCTTTTAAATCTCCACTGAATAAAGCTTGAGTAATTCGAAGAGCATTATCTAAAGCGTCTTGACCATGAATCATACGCGTCATTTCTTCAGCAAGCGCTTTTTGTGCTTTACGTAAATGTGGCTCTTCCGCAACCGTCACTTCAAATGCCTCAATTTCTTCACGAGTCAAGAAAGTAAAGATTTTCATGTATTTGATAACATCAGCATCTGCGGTATTCAACCAGAACTGGTAGAACTCATACGGCGTTGTTTTTTCAGCATCCAACCAAACTGCTCCTGAAGCAGATTTACCAAACTTCGTACCATCTGATTTAGTAACAAGTGGAATGGTCATACCGTAAGCTTTTGACTCTTCACTGTGTGTTTTTCGGATCATTTCAAGTCCAGTTGTAATATTGCCCCATTGGTCTGATCCCCCTACTTGAATTCGGCAGTTGTGAGAATCGTATAAGTGATTGTAATCAATCGCCTGAATCAACATGTATGAGAACTCAGTAAAAGAGATTCCGCCTTCCAAGCGAGAAGCAACCGTATCTTTAGCCAACATGTAATTGACCCCAATGTATTTCCCGTAGTCACGCAAAAATTCGATTACATTCATCGAGCCGATCCAGTCACGGTTGTTAACTAAAACAGCTCCGTTCTCTGAACCAAAATCGAAAATGCGTTCCATTTGAACTTTAAGTCCTTTTACATTTTCATCAATTTGTTCAGTTGTCTGAAGTTGACGCTCTTCACTGCGACCAGATGGATCCCCGATCATTCCAGTTGCTCCACCAATTAATAGAATTGGTTGATGGCCATGTAATTGGAAACGACGCAATGTTAACAACGGCACAATATGACCGATATGCATACTATCTGCTGTTGGATCTACTCCACAATATAAAGATATTGATTCTTTATTCAAAAGCTCAACCATACCAGCTTCGTCAGTTAACTGGTAGGCAAGGCCTCTCCATTTTAAGTCTTCGATTAATGCGTTTGACATATCCATTCCTCCTTATAAATAAAAAAGTCCCTGCACGATTAATTAAAATCATGCAGGGACGCTAAATACACTTTGCGCGGTACCACCCAGCTTGAAGGAAAAGTCCTTCCGCTCATCAGACACAGTATCGTTGTGTAGACGTTAAGCTCCCAGCCTGTAATTCATGTATGCACACTGACCAGCTTGCACCACCCGCTGGCTCTCTAAACAGTTCTTGCATTCATTACTTCGGACTTTTCATCACTCAAAACATTATATTTTTTCATTGTACGCCTTAATTCTAACTTGTCAATAAATATATTAGGATTCATACATTTTGTGATATAATAGGACAAGATTTTAGGAGGTCGATTCGGTTGAATGATCAAGTAAAAAACTGGTTGAAAAAAATAGACGAAACATGGATTAGATTGACGAATACCAAGTGGGCTAAAGGTTTGCGCATTACCTCTGGAGTCATCTGGAATCTCGCATTAATCTTGTTAATCGTCCTATTAGTAGGCGGAGCATTTGCGGGATCGGTTGGCGCAGGATATTTCGCTTCACTAGTCGATCAAGAACCTCTTCGAGAAGAGGCTGAATTGCGGTCATCCATCTTCAGTTATGAAGAGACGTCGGAAGTATATTTTGCAAACAATGTTTACTTAGGAAAGTTAAGAACAGATTTACAGCGCCGTGAAACTAAGCTTAAAGAAGTTTCTCCTTATGTCCTTGATGCAGTGTATGCAACGGAAGATGAATATTTCAAAGTGCATGATGGGATTGTTCCAAAGGCTATTTTCCGCGGTCTATTACAGGATGTCACGAATTCCGATAGCCAAACAGGCGGATCAACGCTTACACAACAATTAATCAAAAACCAGATTCTCACAAATGAAGTTTCCTATGAACGCAAAGCAAAAGAAATACTTTTAGCGATGCGCCTTGAGAAATTCATGGAAAAAGATGAAATTTTGGAAGCTTATTTAAATATTATTCCATACGGCCGCAACGCTGCTGGTGCCAATATTGCTGGGATTGAAACCGCAGCTGAAGGAATTTTCAATGTCAAAGCAAAAGATTTAAATTTACCTCAAGCTGCTTTTATCGCGGGGATTCCGCAAGCACCTTTTGCACATACCCCTTTCACTTCTGACGGTTTACTGAAGGATGAAGATGGTCTGAAACCAGGCATTGATCGGATGCTGACAGTTCTCTATCGTATGAAAGAAACTGGCTACATAACGGAACAAGAATATAATGGAGCGATTGCTTATGATATTAAAAAAGATTTCCGTTCTCCTGAATTGTTACCTCAGGAAAGATACCCTTTTTTAACATATGAATTGGAACGTCAAGCAAAACAGATTATAGCGGAATTATTAGCTGAAAAAGATGGCATTGATCCTACTCGTCTAATAGATGAAGAAAAATTAAATGAAAAATATACTATTATGGCTGATCGTTCCATGCGTAACAACGGCTACCGTATACATTCTACCATTGACAAAAAAATGTATGACGCTCATCAAAAAGTAAAAGATGAGTTCAAAAATTATGGCCCTTCGATTAAGGTTGAAAAATACAATGCTGAATTACAAAAAAACGAATGGGTTGAAGAACCAGTTCAAGTGGGCAGTGTGTTGATGGAAAATAGTACGGGTAAAATTTTAAGTTTTATCGGCGGTCGTAGTTATGATATTGAAGCTTCAAATCATGCTACACAAAGATATCGTCAAAACGGTTCGACTATGAAGCCTCTGTTAATTTATGGTCCTGCCATTGAGTATGGCTTGATCGGTGCTGGCAGTCCTGTAGTGGATGTAGCATTTAAAGATTATGTAGACGGTACTGGAAAACCTTATTCACCAAGAAACTTCACAAAAGACCAAGAACTTGGTATCATTCCTGCACGCCAAGCACTGGCATCTTCACAGAACTTAGCAGCTCTAAGATTGTATAATCAAATTGTTGAAAAACGTCCTGCTGAATTTTTAAAGAAAATCGGTTTCTCTCGTTTAATTGAGGAAGATTATGTAAACCTCTCTGCTTCAATCGGAGGAATTAGAAACGGTGTCACCATTGAAGAAAACACAACTGCATACGCAACTTTGGCGAATGGTGGCCAGATGATCGATTCTTATATGATTGAAAAAATTGAGGATGCTGATGGAAAGATTATTTTCCAACATAAATCTGAAGCTGTACCAGTTTACTCTCCTCAAACCTCATATATCGTAACGGATATGCTACGTGATGTATTATCAGAAGGTACAGGTAGACGAGCTCAATCAGAATTGAAATTCAAGTCTGATTTTGCAGCTAAAACAGGAACAACAAATAATGCTCACGATGTATGGTTTATGGGTTATAATCCATCCATTACACTTGGTGTATGGTTAGGTTATGATACTCCAACCAATTTAAATATTTCGAATGGCACTTATCTACAACCCGGAACCCGTGTCAATATGTTATGGGCAAAATTGATGAACAGTTCATATGAAGTAAATGCTGAACTGATAGACCCAGCGACCGAATTCAAAGCACCGAAAGGCGTCGTTTCTCAATCGTTTTGTGCCATTTCAGGAATGACTCCATCTGAAGAATGTTCACGCGCAGGTTTAGTGAAATCTGATTTATTTAACGCGAATACTTATGTACCTAGCAAAGCAGATGATAGCTTTGTGTCATCATCATACGTCATGATAGGTGGGAAACGTTTTCGCGCACTTCCTACAACACCAAGTGAGTTTGTAGTCAGCGGTGGAGTTGGGGTAAACAAAGACTTTATAGATCGTATGTTTGGCAATATCAAGGGAGAAGCGAGTAAACTTTTCCCTCAAGATTCTAGTTTTGCAAATCGTGTTGTGTCTGAAGACACATTCGAAGCAGACGGCGCTTCACCAGGATCGGTTTCTGCCTCCCTTTCAGGAAGCACGCTTTCCTGGTCTAAATCGCCTTCGAATGATGTCGTTGGATATCGAGTGTTCAGAAGCTCCGGCGGTGGTAATGAGTTACTTTCTTCTGTTAAAGAAGCGAGTGGTAATTCTTATCAAGTGAACAGTCCAGGTACGTACTTCGTTGTCGCTGTGGATATTACAGGACAACAATCACCTGCATCCAATATGACTGTTGTGGAAGCTCCTAAAGCGGAGCCGACTCCGGAACCTAAACCGACTCCAACACCAGAGCCGAAACCAGGAACTGAGCCAAAGCCAAAGCCGAAGCCAGAACCTAAACCTGATCCAAAACCAGAACCTAAACCGGAACCACCTCCAGAAGAACCACCTGGAGATGGAGAAGGAGAATAATAACTAAAAGCAGTGAAACTTATCCAGACCGATAAGTTTCACTGCTTTTTTGGTTGTGTAAATTAATAAGAAAGGATAGCTGAGGTTGAAGTTATCCTTAACTCATTAGCTCTATTCTCGGTTTTCCTTATAATGAGAGGTCCTTTCGCGTTCGCAGGAGTTCTACTCGCGGTCGTGGGACGGTCTATTCGCGTTCGCAGTAGATCTATTCGTGTTAACGAAACATTTATATACTTTCTCATACTAAAAACAAAAGCTTGCACGAATTTCGCGCAAGCTTTGTCTTTCGTTCTATTAATCTTCCATTGTCGATAAATCACCAGTCGGTAAATCAAGTTCCCATGCTTTTAATACACGTCTCATGATTTTCCCGCTACGCGTTTTCGGAAGTTTGTCTTTGAACTCAATTTCACGAGGTGCCGCATGTGCAGCCAACCCTTTTTTCACGAATTGTTGAATTTCAGCAATCAATTCATCCGAAGGTTCAACACCTTCTTTTAAAGCTACAAATGCTTTAATGATTTCTCCACGAACGGGATCCGGTTTGCCGATTACACCAGCTTCGACAATCGATGGATGCTCAAGTAATTTGCTTTCCACTTCAAACGGTCCTACGCGTTCTCCAGAAGTCATGATGACATCATCAATCCGTCCTTGGAACCAGAAGTATCCATCCTCGTCCATGTAAGCAGAATCCCCTGATACATACCATTCGTCATTCAGGAAATACGATTGATATTTTTCAGGATTATTCCAGATTTGACGCATCATTGACGGCCAACCTTTTTTCAATGCCAAGTTCCCCATTTGGTATGGAGGTAACTCAACGCCGCGATCGTCGACGATTGCTGCCTGGATACCTGGAAGTGGTTTACCCATGGAGCCTGGACGTATTGGCAAGCATGCGTAATTACAAATCATTTGGGCACCAGTCTCTGTCATCCACCATGTATCATGAATGCGGTGGCGGAATACTTCTGCTCCCCATCTGATTACTTCAGGATTCAATGGTTCGCCGACAGATAATACATGACGCAGTGAAGATAAATCATGTGCCTTCACCAAAGCATCCCCCGCTCCCATTAACATACGGAAAGCTGTTGGGGCACTATACCAAACTGTGACACCGAAGTCCTCAATCGCTTGATACCATGCATCAGGAGAGAAACGTCCTCCTAAAACAACCATAGTTGTGCCAGTTAACCATGGACCAAAAATTCCGTAAGAAGTTCCCGTTACCCATCCTGGATCTGCTGTACACCAGTAAATATCTTGTTCTTTTAAATCTAACACCCATTTTGCAGTCTGATAATGCTGAACCATAGCTTCCTGCACATGCAATACACCTTTAGGTTTACCAGTAGAACCAGACGTATAATGAAGAACTAACCCATCCTCTTTATCCAGCCACTCCACTTGAAAATAAGGAGAAGCCGTTTTCATATGTTTCATGAAATCTACTGTTCTATTATTTTCTACCACGTTTTCGCCGACTAATAGGATTGTCTCCAAGTGAGGTAATTTATCAACTGGAATACGATTTAGCAATTCAGGGGTCGTCACAATCGCTTTTGCTTCACTGTCTGCAAGACGATCGTAAACTGCACCTTCCATAAATGCTTCAAACAATGGTCCGACAATGACGCCCATTTTAAGAGCACCAATTAAAGCGAAATACAATTCAGGTGAACGTGGCATGAAAATAAATAAACGGTCGCCTTTTTCAAGATTTGTATGGGCTTTCAATACATTTGCCGCTTTGTTTGTACTTTTTTTCATTTCATTAAACGTATAAGATTCTTTACGAGTTGCATCTTTATAATAAAGTGCAATTTTGTTTTTTCTATCCGAATTTGCATGACGGTCTATTGCTTCGTGCGCAACATTCATGCGACCTGTCTCATGCCAACTAAACGCCTTTTCTGCCTCTTTCCAATCGAAATTGGCTGCAGTTTCGTCGTAGTTTTGGAGTAAATAATCTCCTTGAACGACCGGAAGTGCCTCAAGTTTCATTTCTACCACCCTCTCAGTTACGATACAAATACTAGTTTACATTAAATTGAAAGTAAATGGCGAATAATTTTACTTTTTTGACTATGACTCTGTGAATAATATTGAAAACGTTTTCCTTACGTTTTTTTCATGTATAATGGAACTACGTAATTCTTTTCAGGTGGTGTACACATGGAACATAAAAAAATTTATAATGCCATGGAATTGAAAACAAAACATGGCCATTTAATTATCGAAGGTCCTATTTCATCAGCAGATATTGCCCGTTATGACTTTCATGAAGATTTGGTGGCATTCCGACCTCCTGCTCAGCAACATAAGGCAATCATTGAAATTGCCAAATTGCCAGAAGGAAGAATTCTGATAGCACGAGATAACATGACCATTGTGGGCTATGTAACTTTCTTATATCCTGACCCATTGGAACGCTGGTCAAAAGGACAAATGAGCAATCTAATTGAACTGGGTGCCATTGAAGTTATTCCGAAGTTCCGAGGAACAGGTGTTGGCAAAAGCTTACTTCGTGTCTCAATGATGGACGATGCAATGGAAGATTACATCACCATTACGACAGAATATTATTGGCATTGGGATTTAAAAGGCACGGGCCTAAATGTTTGGGAGTACCGAAAAGTGATGGAAAAAATGATGAATGCAGGTGGATTGGAATACTTTGCAACCGATGATCCAGAAATCAGCTCCCATCCGGCAAACTGTCTGATGGCCAAAATTGGTTCGCGTATTGATAATGAATCCATCCAACGCTTTGATCAGTTGCGATTTATGAATCGCTTTATGTATTAAACCGCAAAGGAGTTTTTGACCTATGATTGTGGAACAAATGATGACAACTACTGTCGTGACCTTACAACCATCACATACGATTAAGGATGCGATAAACCTCCTTCGTGAAAAGAAAATCCGACACCTGCCGATTACGGATCTTGAAGGGCATGTTGTAGGGATCGTGTCTGATCGGGATATTAAAGAAGCCACTCCTTCCAATTTATTAGAAGGCCAGCATCAGGATATATATGCGACTGCGCTTGAAGAGATTATGACGAAAAACCCGGTCATCGGACACCCTCTTGATTTCGTAGAAGAAGTTGCCACTATTTTTTATGATCAGCAGATTGGATGTCTGCCTATTGTCAGTGGAGGCAAATTAGTAGGAATCGTTTCCGAAACAGATTTATTATATAAATATATTGAACTGACAGGTGCACACCAACCGGGTTCTCAAATTGAAGTCCGTGTCCCGAATAAGCCGGGCATACTTTTTGAAGTATCCAAAGTTTTTCATGATCATCATTCAAATGTCTTAAGTGTTCTTGTGTATCCAGATAAACAAAATGACGACAACAAAATCTTAGTATTCCGTGTGAAGACGATGAACCCTCTCGGGATTATTGAAGATATACGTAAAGAAGGTTTCGATGTGCTATGGCCGAACATGCCGGGAATGACAAACTAAAAAAACATGCGGTTTACATATATTCGGATGATCAATTAGGTTATAAGTTTTCTGAGAAACATCCGTTCAATCAGAAGCGACTGACGTTGACCACCGATTTATTGCAAAAAATGAATGCGCTTACAGATGATGATATCGTTGCACCACGTATTGCTACGGATGACGAGTTACTACTTGCACATGACGGACGGTATATAGATATTGTCAAAAAAGCGAGTCAAGGACTTGTTACAGCTGCTGAAACCGAAAGTTTTGGAATCGGCACGGACGATACACCTATTTTCCCTAATATGCACGAAGCCAGTGCACGACTAGTTGGTGGCACTTTAACGGCCGTGGATTATGTTATGGAGAATAAAGCTTCCCATGCGCTAAATCTTGGTGGAGGACTTCATCATGGCTTCCATGGTCGTGCATCAGGCTTTTGTGTCTACAATGACAGTTCGGTGGCAATCAAATACATACAGCAAAAGTATAAAGCACGTGTTCTCTATATTGATACGGATGCTCACCATGGAGACGGTGTACAATGGAGCTTTTATGAAGATCCTGATGTTTGCACCATCTCCATTCATGAAACAGGAAGGTATTTGTTCCCGGGAACTGGCAATGTCACGGAAAGAGGAACAGGTCAAGGTTACGGAACTTCATTCAATTTACCAATCGATGCATTCACCGAAGATGAATCATTTTTGGAGCTATATATGACCGCTTTCCGCGAGATCGCTACTTACTTCAAACCCGACGTAATCATCAGTCAGAATGGGGCGGATGCACATTACTTTGATCCGTTGACTCATCTTTATGGAACAATGAAAATCTATCATGAAATTCCTAAACTTGCCCATCAACTAGCTCATGAATTTTGTGATGGTAAATGGATTGCCGTCGGTGGCGGAGGTTATGATATCTGGAGAGTTGTACCAAGAGCTTGGTCATTATTGTGGATGGAGATGAATGATATTCCATTGCCCGAAGGCAATCTACCGAAGGATTGGCTTGAAAAATGGCAACCGGAATCACCAGTACCTTTAATCCCTACCTGGTTGGATCCAGAGAACTTATATGAACCCATTCCGCGTAAAGAAGAAATTACCGAAAAGAACAAGCAAGTGCTAAATAAAGCACTGTATCTGATACGCCAGCATTAAAAAAGGAGTGGACTACAATAACTGTAGTTCACTCCTTTTCCTATTTCACTGAATCTCTTTCTTCAATTCGGTGTGGCAAAATTACTGTTTTCTCATCAATTTGTTCTTTGTTCATATATTTAGTCAGCAAACGCATGGAAACTGCTCCAATATCGTAAAGAGGCAACACTATACTTGTTAACTCTGGTCGCACCATTCTTGCTAATTTGGAGTTTTCAAAACTAATGACTTCTACATCCTTAGGAACATGAAACCCGGAATCTTGCGCTCCATGGATTAACCCAATAGCCAATTCATCATTCCCCGCAAAGAAAGCTGTTGGGGCATCTTGCAAGTCCTTCAATTCACTGAATGCCGCATATCCTGCATCATACGTAGCTTCACTTTCCACCACAAGATCTTCATTCATTTGAAGACCTGCATCTCCCAAAGCTTTTTCATAGCCTGTAAATTTAAATGCACGATTGATGGTGGAGGATAATGAGCCTGAAACGTAGGCTATTCGTTTATGATTATTTTGAAGCAAGCGATTTACCGCTTCATAGGCAGCCTGGTGATAATCGATGTTAACAGAAGGCATTTTCCCAGAAGGATCGATTGTCCCTGCCAAAACGATTGGTACTGGCGATCTCTCCATCATGTTTAATAATTCTTTCGATACATGTTCACTCATGAACACAATTCCATCAACTTGTTTTCCAAACATCGTTTCAAGGAGTTGTAATTCTTTATCTTCACGTTGATCGGAGTTCGATAAAATAATATTGTAACTATACATGGTCGCAATATCTTCTATCCCTCGTGCAAGTTCTGCGTAGAATATGTTTGATATATCTGGAATAATAACGCCAACTGTCGTTGTCTTTTTGCTTGCAAGTCCTCTAGCAACAGCATTTGGACGATATTGCAACCGTTCAATAACATCCAGCACTTTTTTTCGAGTTGCCGGTTTAACATTCGGATTGCCGTTAACTACACGTGAAACCGTTGCCATCGATACATTGGCTTCACGTGCGACGTCATAAATTGTAATTGTCATGTGATACACTCCCTGCTCGGTCCCTATCTCATACCATCATATAATAGTTTTCAGGCGTTTTCCATCGTTACGTTAAACGAAATAAAAATACCGGTTCAGTAATTGAACCGGCATTAGTCTTATACTTGGATTTCGTATTGTTTCATAAACTTTTGAAGTGAATCGTAAAACTCATCAAATTGTTGCAAATTCATTTGTTGAGCAGCATCTGATAAAGCGACTGCTGGATCTGGATGTACTTCAGCCATAACACCATCCGCCCCAATAGCAATAGCTGCTTTCGCTGTCGGTAATAGTAAATCGCGACGTCCTGTTGAGTGAGTTACATCCACAAATACAGGTAAGTGTGTTTCTTGTTTTAAGATTGGAACCGCTGAAATATCAAGTGTATTACGTGTCGCTTTTTCGTATGTTCGAATTCCACGTTCACATAAAATAATTTGATCATTTCCTTGTGAAATAATATACTCGGCAGCATTGATGAATTCATCAATCGTTGCAGCCATTCCGCGTTTCAATAACACCGGTTTATTAATAGAACCTGCTGCTTTTAATAACTCGAAATTTTGCATGTTACGCGCACCGATTTGAACAACATCAATGTAATCTAATGCTTCTTCTAAATGGTGAGGTGTTACAATTTCAGAGACAACAGCAAGATTATATTGCTGCGAGACACGTTTAAGAATTTTTAATCCTTCAAGTCCAAGACCTTGGAAATCATAAGGTGAAGTACGAGGTTTGTATGCTCCTCCTCGAATCATTCTCAATCCTTTTTGTTGAATGGCATCTGCTACTGCTGCAACTTGATCAAATGATTCAACTGCACATGGACCAAAGACAAATGATGGCTTGCCTTCACCAATGCGTTCACCATTGACAACTACGATTGTATCTTCCGCTTTCTTTTTACGCGAAACTAGAAGCGCTTTACGATGATCGTCTTCCTGAAGTTCCAAAGCCGTTTTAAATAATTCCTTGAAAATGTGATCCACAGTTGATTGTGGTAGTGGACCTCTATTGTTTTCTTTTATTAAGTTCAACATATGACGTTCGCGAAGAGGATCATATCGGTTGACACCTTGCTTTTCTTTTACTTTTCCAATTTCTTGTACGACTGCAGCCCGCTCATTGATTAGACGAAGTATTTCTAAGTTCAATTCGTCTACATTTGTGCGTAAGCTATCTAATTCTTGATGGCTCATACCTTGATCTCCTCTCTTACCCATACGAAATTCACGATATTTAAACTGAAGATGTATGGTGCTTTTTTTGATAATAGAATCATTATAGTATGTGGATATCTAAAAGTCACGTAAAATATCTTTAACGCTTCAACGCGCGAAAGTTTAACTACTTATTTTAATGGCTTTTTTGACAAAAGAAAGCCCACATATCAACGATGTGGGCTTTTGATTTTATAAGTTTTTCTTTTCTCCAACTGCTTCTTTCAAAGCTTGTGCAGTTGATGTTTCATTTGAGCTTTCACCAGTAACTTCTTCCACTGTATTTGTTACAGTTTCCATGAAATCGATTGGCTCTTCACCTTCTGATGAAACAGTGCCGTCATCCATCAAAGTCGGCGTTTTTGATTTAATAGACTTAACCTTATCAACCAAAGGACCTGATTTTTCTTTTAATTGTGTTGATAATTGAGATGTCTTTTCTTTAGCTGTTGATGATAAATCTGCCGTTTTTTCTCGTAATTGAGATGCTTGAGTTGTTACATCTCCACGAAGTTCAGCACCAGATTTAGGTGCAAGGAATAAAGCAGTTGCTGCTCCAATAATTCCTCCAACCAATGCGCCGATTAAGAAATCTTTAGAATTCATTTCATCACTTGCATAAATCGGATCGCGGTATTGTCCATTTCCATTTGAATACTCATACGATTGAGGAAGGTAAGCTTCCGTTTGATTCGATTTATTTGTGTAGAATTCGTGGTTATACTTCGCTTCGTTGTAGTTAGGTTTATATTGTGTCATGTTAGTTCCTCCTTATTTTTGGGTTTCTCTATATGATTTAACAGGTTCATCTTGATAAATTGTGTAACCTGCTCTTGCTTCTTCAATTGCTTTTCTTTCTTTCCATTTGTCTCGGATCCCTAGTGCAACATTGCTCCATTGCACTACTTGAGCGATTTTATCTTCATTTCGTTCTACTTCAGTCGTAATCGATGAAGTAATTCGTCGCACTGATGTATTCAAGCCATTTACTGACTCTCCTACATTTTTCACTGCATCAACAACACTGTTAAGTTTTTCAGATTTATATAGAATATCTGAAGCCAAAGCATTCGTCTTATGCAATAATTGCGTTGTTTCACTTGTAACACCTTGTAATTGACCTTCTAATCCGGCCATTGTTCCTGAAACCTCGTTAAGCGTCTTCTTTAACGATGTTAATGTCATCGCTAAACTTACGCAAAGAACAAGAAAACCTATAGCTGCAACCAACGCTGCTATGTATAATATTATTTCCATTCGTGTTCCTCCTCTAGATTGTTCATACTACCTATCTTCCCACACATGGCAGTAAATAAACGTCTATTGTTATCTTTATTCCACAAAAACATTTCATTTCCTGCACAAAAATAAAAACTCTGATCAAAAATGACCAGAGTTTTCATAAACTTATATTTTTTGTTCAAAAGCGGCCTGGAATTTCTGTACATCTCCGGCACCCATGAATAAGTAAACAGCATTTTGGTGTTTCAATAATACGTCAATTTCTTCGGTTTTAAGGACTACACAATTCTCAACCAAATCACATAAATCATCAATCGTTAAGTCACCAGCATTTTCACGTGCAGAACCGAAAATATCACATAAGTAGACATAATCGGCCGTTTCCAAGCTCTCGGCAAATTCTTTTAGGAAAGTGCGTGTGCGGGAAAACGTGTGAGGTTGGAAAATCGCAATGACTTCACGATCGGGATATTTTTGACGTGCTGACTGGATGGTCACTTTGATTTCAGTCGGATGATGCGCGTAGTCGTCAATTAAAATTCGATCGCCTTTTCTGCTTTCTGAAAAACGTCGCTTAACACCACCGAATGTATGCAACTGCTGTTGAATGATTTCGGCAGGAATTCCTTCATAATTACATAATGAAATGACTGCCAGTGCGTTCAATACAGCATGATCTCCGAAAGTAGGAATTTCGAACGTACTGAAGAATTCATTTCGAATGAAAACATCGAATGTAGAGCCTGTAGTCGTTTTTATCACATTACGTGCTTCAAAGTCATTCTCTGAACCGAAGCCATAAAATACGACCGGTACATTGGCATGTAGTTTTTGAAGATGTTCATCATCCCCACATGCAATAATCGCCTTATTCACCTGAAGCGCCATCGATTGAAAAGCCTCAACTACATCATCGATACCACCAAAGTAATCCGGGTGGTCAAAATCGATATTTGTCATGATCATATAATCTGGATGATACGCTAAGAAGTGACGACGGTATTCACAAGCTTCAAATGCAAAGTATTGTGCTTGTGATTCACCATGACCAGTTCCATCTCCAATTAAATATGAAGTTGGTGCAAAGCCACTCAATACATGAGACATTAAACCCGTTGTAGAGGTTTTACCATGAGATCCTGTAATTCCTACAGAAATGTACTGACCCATTAAGTTCCCTAAAAACTTGTGGTATCGGATGACATCGATTCCTAATTCATTAGCGCGAATTAGTTCTTCATGATTATCTTTATATGCATTCCCTGCGATAACGGTCATGCCTTTTTCAATATTATCTGCGTTGAATGGCAAGATTTTGATGCCACGTTTACGAAGTGGATCTTCTGTAAAGAAATGTTTCTCTATATCAGAGCCTTGAACCTGGTTCCCTGCATCGTGCAAAATTTGCGCAAGCGAACTCATGCCAGACCCTTTAATTCCTGTAAAATGAAACACTGTCATTTGTATAAACCTCCTGGGAAAGGTGCCCGTACTTTTTATCTATCTTCCTTACCCCATTATATCATCATTTAATCTTGCCTAGAAATGAACGATTTTTCCCACAATTATAAGGATTGGGTGGGGTTATTCTCACTTCTATTGTCAATCATTGAAGAGTAACTGTAAATCATTTTCTGTAATAAACACTTCTCTTGCTTTACTTCCTCTGGATTCCGAAACATAACCATGCTGTTCCATTAAGTCTACGAGTCTCGCTGCACGGTTATATCCTATATGGAACTTGCGTTGAAGCAAGGAAGTAGATGCTGAACCTTGTTCCAAAATAAATCGGCAAGCTTCTTCAAATAACTCATCCTGGTCTTCTGCCACTTCCAGTCGACGGACTAATTCTTCTTGTTCGAATAAATAGGATGGTTCTCCCTGACTACGTGCATGGTCAATAATCTCTTCCATCTCTTCATCTGTTACATAGGTACCTTGAATACGAATTGGCGCAGACATACCGTTGCCAAGATAGAGCATATCCCCTCGACCTAGTAATCTCTCAGCACCTTGGACGTCCAGAATCGTACGAGAATCGATTTGAGAAGAAACTGAAAACGCAATTCGTGTCGGGATATTTGCCTTAATCAGTCCTGTGATTACATCTACAGAAGGTCGTTGAGTAGCGACTACTAAATGAATACCGCAAGCGCGTGCTTTTTGGGCAATTCGACAAATGGATTCTTCCACTTCTGTTGGTGCCATCATCATTAGATCGGCCAACTCATCAATAACAATCAGCAAGTAAGGCATCTTTTGTGCAAATTGTCTTTTCTCTTCTGCCATTGCATTATAACGCGTGATATCCCGGACGCCTGTATGAGCAAACAACTGATATCGACGTTCCATCTCTTCAACTGCCCATTTTAGAGCAGCTGTTGCAGCCTTAACATCAGTAATTACAGGACTGACGAGATGAGGGATATGATTGAAGGGTGCTAGTTCTACCATTTTAGGATCGATTAGGAGTAAATTCAATTCTTTCGGTGTGGCTTTGTATAATAAACTGATCAATAAAGAATTTATACATACTGACTTACCAGATCCTGTTGCCCCGGCAATCAACCCATGTGGCATTTTACGCAAATCAATAGTAACTGGTGTTCCAGTCAAATCCAATCCTAGTGCCGCTTCAAGTGGTGAGTCCGAGTCCGTGAAGTTTGAACTACCGACAACTTCTGATAAACGCACAGGTCGAGAAGTTTGGTTCGGTATTTCAATCCCAATCGAGCTCTTTCCTGGAATAGGTGCTTGAATTCGTATATCTTTAGCCGCTAATGCTAATTTAAGATCGTCTGCGAGATTGCGTATTTTGCTTACCTTCGTTCCTTGACCGACTGTCATTTCAAATTGAGTAACAGCAGGACCCTGAACCATGTTGACAATTTCCGCTTTCACTTGGAAATAAGACAATGATTCAATTAACCTTGCCGCTTGCATGCTCATCCAGTCATCATCTTGTGTCTTTTGTTCAGGAGGAACCAAATATCGCTCTTTCGGGAATATATAGCCAGGATGAAGTTCTTCAGCAACTGATATATCTTGCTGCAGATTCAAATCATTCGACTTTTCTACCGTGGTATCCACTTGCTTTGGCTCTAGTGCTTTACTTGGAATCTCTTCCTTTGGCATCCCTGGATGTTTCATACCTGTTAGTGTTTTGGCTTGTTGATATTTCGCCTTATCCGAATTAAGCATCATCACATTAAAAGGCAATGATTTCTTTTTCTTTTCTGTCGAAGTGATGTCGGATACCTGCTCTGTATTATTCGTAGTTGAATCAACTACCGGTAAAGCACTGATTACTGGAGTTTCCTCACCCACTACATTTTCAATTACCGGTTGTTGTTCGATAATTACTGTTTCAATTTGCTTTTCAGAAACAGTCTCAGTTTTAGTTAACTCTATTGGTTCATTTTCTGAAATCTGTTCAACCATCGTTTGTTCAACGACTTCATTCGCATTCTTTTTAGCCAGCAACTCATCAATCGGAGATATTTTTGCCTGGTTAGTTATTTCCAAAACAGGTGCTTTTTCAGTAACCAGTTGTTGATTTCCTATGATCGGCTCAGTTTGCTTGTTACTAGATCCAGCGGGTTTTATCATCACAGTTTCTCTTGCAACGATTGTAGTCGCTGCTGTTTCTTTACGCACTTCATCCACATTTTTTTTAGCTAACAAATCATCAATCGGAGATATTTTTGGTCGATTGAACCCATGGATGGGCGACGGTACTTCGGTAGGTACGAACGGTTTCGATTGAACAGGTACCTTGGTTATTCTAGGTTTAGCTTCTTGTAAGCTCTCTCTCGGCGACGATTTAATAGTGTGTTCAATGTTTGATTTTGCTGCTTGATGCACAACGGTATTCTGCCGCTGATTTTGCCATTGTTTATGCATATACAAAGGTCGGTATTCTTCTTCTTTTTCATCCACTTCTGAATCATCATCTTCTGGACGCTCTCGTTCTTCGTCGCTAATCAGCGGGAAACGGAAAGGTGTTTTGGACTCTCTATATGTAGGCTGTTCAAGTTCTTCGATTAAATCTTCTTTTTCTATTGTTTCTTCTGAAAATACTTTTTTAAATGCTTTGGTCAACCAATTCAATACAAACCCTCTTTTCGTCTCAATGCTTCCATTTTAGCAGGTTTGTTGGTCAAATCAAACGGCTATAAAAAAACTCTGCGCACCAAAATCCTTGAGTACACAGAGTTTTACCTAGTTTATGCTTGAAAAGCTGATCCTATTTCAGCAGAGTCGTCTAATACTAAAATCCCTTTTTCGGCTGGGGCATCTGGTAATGCCAATTCTTTTGCCGAACAAATCATTCCACTTGAAGCAACACCTCGTAGTTCTGCGTCACGAATGACCAAACCACTTGGCATAACAGCGCCAACCTTAGCCACCACTACTTTTTGACCCGCTTCAACATTTGGAGCTCCGCATACAATTTGCAACGTTTCTTCGCCTACTTCAACTTGGCAAACGTTCAGTTTATCTGCATTAGGGTGTTTTTCTTTCGAAGATACATAACCAACAACAAATTTAGGTGTAAAGTCGACCTCTAATTTTAAATCCACATCATTGTCGTTTAGCATTTGTTGTAATGATTCCACGATTTCTTGTGTCACTTCAACTGAACCTTGGTCAGTCAATTGTAGATGCTTACTTGCACCGAATACATTCAATGCTCCAACTTCGCCAGTCTTTGAATCTTTAATCAAGGTAATGTCGCCCTTAGTTTCAGTTGTCACTTCTTCAAATGCATTTGGTAACAATTGAACTAAAAGTACGTCACCTACACCTTTTGTATTGTAAAATATATTCATTTGTCTTTGTTCTCCTTTTGTATACGATTTTTGGCCATAATAAAGATCGGTTCTAATTCACCATCTTCGTAAATGAAAGATAAAGAGGTAATTGGCACTTTCCCTACTGTAAAGAAATGCATCGTTAACTGGGCAAGTACATCGTAGCCAGCCTCATTTCGAACATCTCCGATGATTAACACATCCTGATGAGGCACTGATAAGGTCATATCACCTTCAATTTTTGATTGCATCTCTTTCAAAAATTGTTCATTCAATATTCGACTGGCGTCATAGCCATCGTTCACATTCACGAAATAAAAAATATTGCCAGCCACATGGTCTTCTTTCATGGTAGTAGACAGCTTTCTCACTTGAAAACGTGCAGCTTCTTTCATCTCTGAATCTGTAATATTTAATTGGCCCAACATATGTTCATCTAGCAATCGGTAAGTGTTTCCGAGGTCCAGTGCATAATAGATTCGCGTTTCAGCTGTATGTTCTGTCACTACAAATGAATGACCTTCATTCGATTTCAAAGGGAATGAAGTTGAACGAATAACGGGATAAATATGTGTGGTCGATTTTGCTAAGCCTTTTTGTTCTTGTTCCATCGCGTCGAAAGTCTGACTAATCGTATAGACAACTTCACGGATAGCCTGATCCTTTTTCATTTCATACTTAGCCAATATTTCTGGAAGTGAAATTTCCATCCCTTTATCTAGGCCGGTATGATTTAGACGCAACCGATCCGTTTTTTTATCATGCAGCCATGTGAAAAAAGGGTTTGGTAACTCCTGTTTTAATCGTGTAACTAATTGTTCTGGTTTCAAAAATCCCACTTCCTTTACACAAGGAAGCGGTTCCTCCGATGGGGCGGAACCGCTCACTTTACATTGTAACATCCTATAGAAGTTCTGTTAGGAATTGTTCAATTTCCTCTTTTGTTTTACGGTCTTTGCTAACAAAACGACCTGCTTCCAGTCCATTTTTAAAGACTAAGAAACTTGGAATTCCATATATATCGTGTTCTGCACATAAATCAATAAATTGATCACGGTTAACAGATATAAAAGTGAAGAATTCAAATTTTTCTTCCACTTCCGGTATGAACGGATCAATAAAATGACAATCCGGACACCAGGCTGCGGTAAATAAAAACACTACGTCTTCCGTTACTTTAAGCGCTTGGAATTCTTCAACAGATTGTAAATCTCTCATTCGAATTCCTCCTTTAGTCAGCAATTTTTACAGAACGAACAATTTTCATCATTTGCTCCATATTCTTCGAAATGTTAGCTTTATCTGAAATGGTCGTTAACTTCACGCCACCGATACTTGCCATTATTTCAAATTGTTCCTCACCTGATGGTAAAACAGCTATGAAACCAAAGCGACCATTTTGCTCAAAAGTTTCTTGAGCTAAAACGACATCTTTTTTCTCTGCTTGTAGTAAATCATAAAATAAATGGCTATCTTGTTGTTCATTCGGGTTTACAAACAACACATATGATTCGTCGTTATCCTTCATGACGATGTTCGTTTCGTCCGAATCTTCCTCTATAGAAAAGCCTCTTGGAACAAATAACTCAACGTTTTCAATTTGTTCGTTCGGCTCAGCTGATTCATTTTGAAAAGCTTCTTTTGCAGCTTTAATTCCTTCTCCCATTTGTTCTCCGGGGGAGGCTGAACAAGCAGCTAAAGATACTAATAAGAAAGGTGCGATTGCAAGCCGCATCCATTTTCGTCTCATGTTTTTCCCTCCATTCCATGAAAGCACTCTGCTTTATTTTAATATGGTTCCCATATCGTTGCAACTTAAGTCGTTTTTTGCGTTTGATTAGCATTAAAGTATTGTCCAATCAATAGTTTGACGATGTGTTCAAACATATCTCCTCGATTGACAATTCCATTTGTGAATACACCGACAGCACCTTCTTTATGACGTATGCCTACTTGTTTCGTGTATGCATCCATTACAGGACCGAGCTCTTCCCCTTTTCGAATTGCTGCCGCCACTTCTTCCGGCAATGGGATTTGTGCGCCACCAGCGATAAATTGCTGACCTTTTTTCGTATGAAGTATTCCCCAATTACATACAAATAATTGGCCATTTAATTCTTTAACTCCTCCTTCAAGTCCGAAAGACATGTCTGCTTGCGATTCCTTTAATGCAAGCAATGCCCTGTTCTTTGCACCGAGTAAGGTTTCTTCATCTCCAATTGGTTGGTCCGAAACATTTGAGGGTACAGCAAGTGCTAGGAAATCGTAAGTTTCCAGGTACATAGAGCATACCTTTTCAACTGCTTGCACTTTAGCCTGATTTTTTGTTCCAATAGTAATTTTCATAATTACCTCCTTGTTTGCACACAAAAAAAGCACCTTTTCAGGCACTTTTTGCTAAATTTATATTTTCTAAACGTTTTGACGGATTGTTTCGAGTGTTGTTTTGTCAGCAGAACGGACTAGTTTCACAATCAGTTCTTTTGCCGCAGCATAGTCATCCGTGTGAATGATGGAGCCCGATGTATGAATATAACGCGAACATATTCCAACTACTGCACTCGGAACACCCTCATTAGACATATGCACACGCCCAGCATCTGTTCCACCTTGAGAAATGAAATATTGATATGGAATATTATGAGTTTCAGCAGTATCCAAAACAAATTCGCGCATTCCACGATGTGTAATCATGGATTTGTCAAAAATACGAAGTAAAGTACCTTTCCCAAGTTGGCCGAATTCTGTTTTTGAGCCTGACATATCATTTGCAGGGCTGGCATCAAGTGCAAAGAACAAGTCAGGTTTGATTAAGCTGGCAGCAGTTTGTGCTCCTCTTAGACCCACTTCTTCCATAACATTAGCACCAGAATACAATGTATTTGGTAATTTTTCATCTTTGAGTTCTTTTAATAATTCGATTGCAAGTCCACAACCATAACGGTTATCCCAAGCCTTGGCTAATATTTTTTTATTATTTGCCATCGGCGTAAACGCACAGACCGGCACAATTTGTTGACCAGGTTTGATCCCAATTTTCTTGGCATCTTCCAAATCATCTGCACCAATATCAATAAGCATGTTTTTAATATCCATTGGTTTGTTGCGAACAGCATCGCTTAATAAATGTGGGGGAATCGATCCGATCACTCCTACAACAGGCCCATTATCTGTGATAATTTCGACGCGTTGTGCAAGTAAGACCTGGCTCCACCATCCACCTAGTGGCTGGAATCGCAGCATGCCGTTTTCTGTAATTTGCGTCACCATGAAGCCGACTTCATCCATATGTCCAGCAACCATGATACGAGGGCCTTGGTCATCCCCTTTTTTCAAGCCAAAAATACCACCTAAATGGTCTTGGACAATTTCATCAGAGTATTTTTCAAGTTCGCTTCTCATAAACTTTCTCATAGCGTGTTCATTACCTGGAGCGCCTGGAAGTTCAGTTAATGTTTTAAATAATTGCAGTGTTTCTGAGTTCAATGTCTTATCCCCCTAAGTACATACAGTCCTTCATATTGTAGTTGATTTATCTGAACATTTCCATCTTTTTTCTTCGACCTTCGAATTATTCTTATGTATGGCTTAATATCTGTTTATGGAACTCAATTATGATACACTGAAAAAAATGGTTATATTAGGAGGTTTTTTAATGAGAACAAGAGATTTACTTCTTGGTTTTTCCACGGGTATTGCAGCAGGGTTCTTAATTCGCGAAGCTGCCCATCGAATTGACCCTACAAAGCCGGCCGAACTCGTTTTACATGGTATCAAACAATCATTTAAAGCTGAAGGACCCATTGATGGTTCATGGATTTATATGAAAACGGAACCTTTCAAACGTCAAGCGATTTCAACAGATGTTTACAGAGGTGGCATTTCACGCGTGCGGGAAGGCGAAATCGAGCAATTTGAATTCTTTGCTGATGCACGAACAGGTACTGTCGTTGAGTTAATTAAAATATAAGACAAAAGCGATCCCGTTTTTTTGAGGGATTGCTTTTTTATAAACTCGATTAAACTATATTGTTGATTTCCGTTACTGAGAACGCCTAACGTAGACTTGTCGAAGGAATTCTCTGTAATTACAGGGGGAGATGTAATCAAGTCACATCTCCCCTTGTTTATATATTTAGGTCAGGTACCAGTCAATAATTCTTTCTAAATCTTTTCTATGACCTTTGAAGTAAAAGGATTAATTGTTAGACCGTTCTAATTTTTCGATGATTTCTTTCCCTGTTTCATCCCACTTAATCAAACGGTAGTAGGCGTCATGGTAGAAAATGAATGAATGCCCGTTAGCCAATGCCTCTGCCATGATTTTTTCTTTGGCAAAGACAGAAGTCATCGGGTAATCGTCAAAAGCGAGAACCCAAAGCGGATTTTGATGGGCATGAGTCGGCATGATATCCGCCATGTGGATGATCGTTTCGCCATTTTGTTCGAGCTTGATGATGCTATGCCCTTCACTGTGACCCCCTGTATGAATCATGCGGACTCCAGGAAGAACCTCCAGTTCGCCTTCGAATATTTCTACCTGACTTTGGATAGCTTCCCAATTTTCTTTCCAATATGTATTTCTTGAACGAATGTTAGGATTACGTACTTCGTTCCACTCAATAGCAGATAAATGAATTTTCGCATTCGGGAAAGTAGAAACAAGTTGATCGTTTTCTCTTTTTGTCAGACCAGATGCATGATCTGCATGCATATGTGTCATAAGAACATAATCAATATCCTCAGACAATAACCCTAACGAAGCCAATGAATCCTCAAGTTGAGACTGAGCTTGTACACCATTATTACGTAATTGTCGCTCGTCCATTTTATTGAAACCTACACCGGTATCAATTAATAAGTTTTTCCCATCTACTTGAATTAGAATTGGGTCAGTACTCATACCAATTTGGTTTGAATCGTTTGCTGGATATTTTTTTGACCAGAGCATTTTTGGGACCACACCAAACATAGAGCCCCCGTCCAAATTTGTGAAGCCACCTTTTAACCATGATAAAGTCATTTTGTGAAATATGTATTGATCCATTTGGAACCCTCCTTTGTACTGTTTTCAGTGTATCAAAAAACGCCACGACAATCTCTTGATTGCGTGGCGAGCATGTTTGATTTTTAATCAGCCTTTTTCGTCATAAATTGTGATTCAAGGCGATAGATAGGTTGTCCTTTTGCAGAAAACTTTTCTTCGTATTCCGTCATAATATTATCTTCTGGCATGTTTACGTGTAAATCCAGAGAAACATATTTTAATAACATGCCATATGCGGACATACTCATTAACGAGAATTCAAAAAGTCCACGGTTGTCTGTTTTGAAATGTACTTCTCCATTATCAACCAAAATTGATTCGTATAACTTCAAGAAGTCCCCGTGAGATAATCTTCTTTTCTCATGTCTCGTTTTTGGCCAAGGATCCGAGAAGTTTAAATAAACACGACTGACATCATTCTTTTCAAAGAATTTAGCCAAATGTGCCCCATTCACCTTTAATAGTTTCAAGTTTGGCAATGTACCAGCTTCCAACGCATTTTCAAGAGCTGAAACGATGACACTATCATATAACTCGATCCCCATATAATTAATATTCGGATTGGCTTTCGCCATTCCTGTTACAAATTGTCCTTTTCCTGTACCTACTTCAATATGCAAAGGATTGTCATTTTGAAAGACTTCTCCCCATTTTCCTTTATGATCTTCCGGATTTGGAATCACTATATGTGGGTTTGCAGCGATAAAATCTTCTGCCCACGGTTTATTACGTAATCTCATAATCTATTCCTACTTTCATTCGTGCTTTTCGACTATAAATTATCATCCAAGATTCTACTATCGTCAAGCTTATGCCAATTTTGTTATTTTCCATCGATTAGGTAGTACGGAAAATTCATCTGCAAGATGTGGTGACGTCTTCCCCGCGTACTCTCCATCTGTGTGACGATACATAGTATCATTTGTTGTTAAAGTAAAAGATGTAGCTGACATTTGATGGACTTCTTTAAACGAAGTATGCTTCCCGAAAAATACGGAAACAAACACGAGTAACAGTTTAATTCGTGATAAATGATGGACAACGGTTAATTCAATTTGACCATCAGCTGGATTGGACTGAGGCGAAATTTTCATGCCACCTCCAAAATACGGCTGATTACTTACAGTGGCAAACCACACCTTCTCAAGCTTTTTGGTATGATTCGGCATATCTACTGTTAAGTCAAAGTGTTTAAATGTCACCAATGTCTTAATCAAATAGAAAGTATAAGCTAGTTTACCGAGATTGAATTTATTCAATATTTTTTTGACTGGTGATTTGTTCACTTGGTAGGCAATGTATGCATCAAAACCGATTCCTGCATTGTTGACGAAGTAGTACGCTTTATCTTGATTGTTCATTAAACCAACATCCATTTCAATTGCCGACCTTTGGGACTGCACATAGTTATTTACCTCGTGTGCGTGTCTAAAAGATAAAAATCCTCGTCCAAAATCGTTGCCTGAACCAGCTCCAACGACTCCAACGATGCAATTCGAACTATCGAGAACTCCTTCTATTACCTCATGCGCAGTACCGTCTCCTCCAAAAGCAATAATTAACTGGGACTCTCCTGTTTCAGCACATTTTCTAGCTAAAGCAGTCGCGTGTTTTGGACTGGTTGTCATGTGTAAATCGTATGTGAAATTTAATTTATGTTTGAATTGTTCCCAGCGTTTCAACGACTTTCCGTTTCCTGCTGTGGGATTTACAATGATTGTTGTTTTCATCCGTTTAGTCCTTTAAGGTAATGGTATGGATTGCTTGATAAGACGGGGTGACTCCGGGATTGATTGAGTATAAGGAAAACTCTTTTATACTGAATTTGTCTGATGCTATATGCATGTCTTTTGAAAAATGTTCTTGTTGACCTCTCCACTTTTTGGCTAAAGTGATATGTGGTATAAACTTCTTGCTATCCACAGGTAATGAAAGATCCAGGCATTTTTCTAGGACTGCACTTTGCAATTCGATCAATTTCGGTTGTTCCTCGATCGCTGCATAGATGACACGTGGCGTAGTGGGATTTCCAAATGTTGAAACTCCATCTAGTGTAACAATCATAGTTTTCAAATAGTCAATGTCTTCCAACGCTAGCATCAATGAATTAAGCTTTCCGCTTTCCACAGCTCCTAAATAAACTAACGTGATATGCAGATCCTCTGCAGCTGGCAACCTTTTGTGTGTTTGTTCCAATTGCCAACCATCTCGTGAAGGAACGAGTTGACGAGACAGCTCAATTGGTAGTTTTACCCCGATGAAATAATGTTGCATCCCCTATACACCACCCTTTTTATACAATTTAGTTTACAGGATTAAGGATAAAAAAAATACCCCTCCACCGTAGTGAAGAGGGGTTGAACTAAGCATGCACCGCTTGCTCAATTTTCGCTTCAAATGCAGTCTGTAATTTTTTTGTCCACTCGCCAGGTAAGCCTGTTCCAATTGGCACGCCATCGATAACGACAATCGGCATGATTTCGGAAGTTGTCGAAGACATAAAGAATTCATCATTCGCATAAACAGTTGATAGAGACATCGGCTGTTCCACTACCGGTAAACCGATTTCTTCGCAGCATGCCAGAATGACGCGACGCGTGATGCCATTTAGGATTAAGTTTGTTGCAGGATGTGTGTAAAGAACGCCGTCTTTAATGCCGTACATATTTGAAGAAGAACCTTCAGTAATCGTATCTCCTCTATGTAAAATCGCCTCAAAACATCCACTTTCATGAGCTTCTTGTTTCGCCATGATATTACCAAGTAAGTTCAGACTCTTAATATCACAACGCAACCAGCGGACATCTTCAATCGTTTTGGCAGCAACGCCATTTGCCATTTGGGAAACAGGACGGTCAACTTCCTTCGTGTAAGCCGTTAATACTGGTTCAACCGATTCGATTGGAAATTGGTGTTGCCTTGGACTTGAGCCACGTGTAATTTGCACATACACCTGGCCTGTCGTCACTTCGTTTGCTTCAATTAAATCGTACATCATTTTATGAAATACATCTTTTGTATATGGAATGACTAATTTAATTTTTTCGGCACTTTCGTATAAGCGATCAATGTGTTCCTTCGCTGTAAACATACTGCCTTTGTATACTCGGATGACTTCGTAAATGCCGTCACCAAATTGGTAGCCTCGGTCTTCTTTTGATAAACAAATTTCCTCGTCTTTAACTAATCGATCATTCCACAGTACCCAATTCATATAAATCCTTCTTTCTAAGATTGATTTGAAGCAAGTTCACAAATTGCATCTGCATAGATTGCGACCGCTTTTATTAAATTTGGTATATCTACAAATTCATCCACTTGATGAGCAACATCTTTCTCACCTGGGAAGAGCATTCCGAAAGCGACGCCTTTTTTAAGTACACGGGCGTACGTACCTCCACCAATAGACAGCAATGTTGCCTTTTCACCGGTTTGACGCTCATATACACGTGACAAACTTTGAATAAGTTCATCCGATTCTTCAATATAATGAGGTTCTGAGTTAGATGTGACATCTACTGCTATCGCTTTTTCACTTATCATCGCCTGGCAATGAGTCAATTGTTTCTCAAAATCATAAGTCACAGAATACCTTAAGCTAACGTCCACACTTCCACCTGTTGCAGGATTAAAAGAGAGAATTCCTGCATTTAATGTTGTATCACCTGACATCTCATCTTTGTAGTTCAAACCAAATGCGTGCCCTCTTGAATCATTCATGAATGAAGTTGCAACGAATTCAACAAAAGTCTTCGAACCCGTAGTTTTCACAATATCCTTCAGGAATTCTGCCAAATACACACCGGCATTAATGCCATCATTCGGTTCCATGGCATGCGCTGATTTTCCTTCAAGAGTAAGGTGAATGGCTTGGTCTTTTAATTGCACAAAACCTTGTAGCTGATGTTGCTGTGCGAACTGCTGAAATTCATGTTCAATTGTATCTCGATCACCCATTAAAACAGCTGTTGCTAAATCAGGGACCATGTTGGTACGTGTGCCTGCTTGGAAAGATTGCAACTGTTCATCCTGTTCCAAATTGTCTGTAGTGAATCGTAAAGTTGAAATCCCTTTTTCAGCATTGATAATCGGGAAATCAGCATCCGGTGCAAAACCAATATGCGGCATTTCTTCTTTTTCAAAATAGCGCTCTACACAACGGAAACCACTTTCTTCATCTGTGCCAATAATTAATCGCACACGTTTATTCAGTGGAACTCCAGCCTCTTTTACCATTTTCATGGCCATCCAGGCTGCCATCGTAGGGCCTTTATCGTCAATAGCACCTCTTCCATACAAACGGTCGTTTTCGATATGACCTTCAAACGGTGGATAAGTCCAGCCTTTGCCTGCTGGGACAACATCGACATGACCCAATATACCAAGAAGTTCTTCCCCTTCACCCATTTCAATGTGACCAGCCATTTGGTCGACGTTTTTTACTTGCATACCCGCTTCTTTCCCTTTTTGAAGCATCCACTCCAAAGCTTTTAGTGGCTCTGGACCAAATGGATGTTCAGTTGACGATTGCGTTTCATCCAGCACACTCGGAATTTGTATAAGTTGTTGTAATTCTGTTAAAAGTTCATCCTGTTTTTTCTTTGCTTCTTCGATCCAGTTGATCACGTTTAAATTCCTCCTGCCACTTTCTTAAAGCTATTCTACACCTTTCATCAGAAAATCATAGGGGTCATTTTCATTTTCTTGTTTAACGAACAATAACCGACTTTATTTTAAATTTGTTCGTGTTTCATTCAAACTCTATGTAAAGTCTATGTAAATTTAAGTGAATATGCTAGATTTCAAATTGATTTTCATTTATAATTGAATTGTCAGACAACAGTAGTTTGACGAACTAATAGAAAAGGGGCTGTCTACGGCACTCTATTCAATTTTAAGAGTCCTTTGAGGCTCATCATATCGTCCGCTAGTCTTTGCCAAGAGAACATAAGATGAAGGAGTGGTTCAACATTGAAACCAACTACTGATCGGATGCTCAATCGTATTAAAGATGTGTACATGTTTATCCGAGATCACGGGATTGTAACGACACAAGATTTAGTCGATGAATTCGGCATCACTCCTCGCACCGTTCAAAGAGATTTGAATGTGTTAGCCTTTAATGACTTGGTCAGCAGTCCGAGTCGAGGCAGTTGGACAACGACGAACAAACGCGTAAAAATGACATCTTAGAAAACTTAATCATGGTAAAAAAAGAATGACCGAGAAATTCTCGGTCATTCTTTCTGTTGTAATGCCTCTAGTTCAGCTTCTGTTAATGGTCGATAATCTCCAAGCTCGAGTGTTTCATCCAATTGAAGAGAACCCATACGCATCCGTTTTAAATACGTCACTTTCTTCCCTACAGATTCAAACATTCGTTTCACTTGATGAAACTTGCCCTCCATAATTGTCAACTCGATTTCAGAAACTTCACCACTTGATAAAATAGTCAGATCGCCAGGTTTTGTGAAATACCCATCATCCAGCGTGACACCTTCTTTAAATTTCTTCACATCGTCTTCCGTTACTCGACCATCAATAATGGCGAAATATAATTTCGGCACATGTTTTTTGGGGGATAATAACTGATGAGAAAGATGGCCGTCATTCGTAAGAATCAACAGACCTTCTGTGTCTTTATCCAGACGTCCAACCGGAAATGGTTTGAAATGTTGCACCACTGGATCAAGTAAATCAATGACGGTTTCATCTTTCTTATCTTCCGTTGCAGAAATGACACCAGGTGGTTTGTTCATCATCAAATAGATAAACTCCGTATAAATAACTTCTTCTCCATAAACAACAATCGCATCTTTTTCCGTATCCACATGCATGGAAACATCTTTCGCAACAGTACCGTTTACCTCAACTGCTTTTGATTTAAGCAAGAGCTTAACTTCTTTTCTGGAACCATAGCCCATATTTGAAAGCAATTTATCCAATCTCATAAATGAACCACCTTAAAAACCAAATTTCTTCGTATATTTCGTTAATCGTTCGCCCAATAGTTTTTGAGCTATTCCCAGACGAAGAGCTAATGCGCCGTATACCAAACCGCCGATTGCACCGACAATTAAAATAATTAGCATTGCACCAAACTTCGATTCTGCTGGCATTACTTGTATTAATAACAGTCGGGCAATTACTGCTGCAATCAGCATCGCCACATTCAAACCAGTAATAAGCGCAATTCTTCTTATTAATAGAATGGAGCGGTAGTTTTGCGTGACCACCAGTACGGCAAAGTTCATGAATATAGCCACGCTATATCCAATTATCGTCGCTGCTATGGCACCATTCGTTTCCCACAGTCCGATTAACGGAATGTTTAATGCTAATTTTATTAACAAACCCACGAGCAAGTTAAGAATAATCCACTTTTGCTGATTTATCCCTTGCAAGATAGCAGCTGTTACAGGAAACAGACTAAATAAAATGGCAACCGGCAAGTAATGAGCCAGAATATCTGAACCTACTGCACTTTGTTTATAGAATAAATGATAGAGTTCAGTAGCTAGAACCGTCATTCCTACTACTGCAGGTAGTGTAAGGAAATATAGGATTTGGAATGTCTGATCAAGCGTTCGTGACAATTGCTTATGCTCATTCGTCGTAAAGTATTTAGTTACCAAAGGGATCAGCGCCATGGAGAATCCAGTCGCAAGCATGACCGGAATCATAACTAATTTATGTGCGGTGAGATTCAGAATCCCTAAATAATCGGTTTTCAATGAATGTCCTGCGTCACTCATTGCACGATTGAATGTTAATAAATCCACAAATTGGAACAGTGGATTTGCAATCCCTAAAAATACTACTGGAATTGCATAAACTAAAATTTCTTTATACATATCTTTTAAGTTCACATCGTAAGATTCAGTCGAACTTGCTAGTAAAAGATCATATTCTGGTTTCTTTTTCCGCCAATAGTAATAAAGCACAACGATGCCACCAAGTGCACCGACAAATGCTGATAACACGGCCACTTGAATGGCTACTTTCGGTGTCCCACCAAAGACGTTCAAGACTAGGAATGCGCCACCGAGTAAAAAGATAATCCGAACAATTTGTTCAATTAACTGTGAAGATGCGGTTGGCATCATGAAACTGTACCCTTGGAAGAATCCTCGAAGTAAGCTCATAAATGGCACAACAATCAACGCGAAACTTACCCATTGAATGGCTTCCGTAACGTCTTTAACTGAATAGATTTTTTCATCTTCAGCAATGGTTACTTTTGCCAGAGGCTCTGCAAAGAAATACAAGAATAGGAATGATAGAACTCCTGTCACCAACATCGCCATCAATCCTGATTTCAGTAACCGTCTTCCCGTTTCATAATCTCCTAACGAATTGTATTTCGAGACAAACTTTGAGAAAGCTAATGGAGCCCCTGAAATTGCAACTGCTAACATCAAGTTATATGGAATATAAGCATATTGGTACAGACCAATATTATCTTCTCCAACCATTGAGTAAAATGGGATGATATAAATAACCCCTAGTATTTTCGAAAGGAATAGACCAATTGTCAGAATGGCCGTACCTTTATATAAGTTATTTGACATGTTTAACTTCCTGACCTCTAAATTTTTAACCTACAGGATATTTTACCCCTCGAACATGAAAACCACAAATGGTTTATAATAAAGAAAAAAGAAGAAAGTGTGTTTATCCATGTATGATGTAATTATTGTCGGAGGCGGTCCCTCTGGATTAATGGCAGCTATTGCTGCTGGAGAAATTGGAAAAAAAGTATTGCTTCTTGAAAAAGGAACAAAACTCGGAAAAAAATTGGCGATATCGGGTGGCGGACGTTGTAACGTTACGAACCGGTTATCTCAGGAAGAAATTGTGAAACACATTCCAGGCAATGGCCGGTTCTTGTATAGTCCTTTCTCGGTTTTCAATAATGAAGACATCATTACGTTCTTTGAAGGTCTTGGTGTTGAGCTGAAAGAAGAAGATCACGGGCGTATGTTCCCTGTTTCCAATCGCGCTCAGGATGTGGTGGATACGTTGGTACGTCAGCTTGAAAAGTTACGTGTTGAAGTGCTTTTCGAAAGACCGGTCGCGAAACTTCTGATGAACGAAGATAAAGTTCTTGGCGTCCGTCTGAAAAGTGGACAAGAAATCTTAAGTAAATCTGTTGTACTTGCTGTTGGCGGGAAAGCTGTGCCACAAACAGGTTCAACTGGTGACGGTTATCCATGGGCACAACGCGCTGGACATACAGTAACGACGTTGTATCCGACTGAAGTGCCGTTGTTGTCGGATGAAAAATTTATTCGCTCAAAAGAACTTCAAGGACTTGCTCTTCGAGATGTCGCTGTCTCTGTTTTGAATAAAAAAGGAAAAGTTTTAATTACTCATCAAATGGACATGTTATTTACCCATTTCGGTTTAAGCGGTCCAGCCATTTTACGCTGCAGTCAATTTGTTGTAAAAGAACGTATGAAAAATGGTGAATCTCCGGTTGATATGGTTATCGATTCCTTGCCTCAGGAAAATGCTGAGTCGACTTTCCAGATGCTCGTCAAGTTGATGAAGGAAGACGCGAAAAAATCCGTGAAGAATGTGTGGAAAGGCGTCGCGCCTGAGCGCTGGTTGCTCTTTTTATTAAATCGTGCAGGTATCGAGCCGAATGAAATTGGTGCCAACCTGTCCAATGAAAAAGTTCGGATATTAGCCGGGCTATTGAAATCATTTACGATGAAAGTTAATGGTACGCAACCAATCGAAAAAGCATTCGTAACAGGCGGTGGCGTTTCGGTGAAAGAAATTGAACCGAAAACAATGGCTTCCAAGAAAAAACCAGGTTTGTACTTCTGCGGTGAGATTTTGGATATCCACGGCTATACTGGCGGGTATAACATTACCTCTGCTCTCGTTACTGGGAAAATCGCCGGCATGAGTGCTGCACAATATGCTAAAACGATTCCATATGTACCCGTAGAATATAAATAATTTTTTGTGACAAATGGTCACTTAAATCAAAAATGGAGCAGCGTGATTAAATCACACAGCTCCATTTTTTTAGTATCCCCTCTGTGTCGGAAACATTCACGTTAGCTAGAATTTTCATGATTGTTGAAAATTTCACGGTTGTTTCTGACACAGGGGTGTGTTTGAAAAAAGAAGCATGGAATTAACCACACTTCTTTTTCTTATTTTCCTATAAACTGTTGAGTCCAATAGTTTCCACTTGCTACATGGCCAACTCCGATATGAGTAAAGTTTTTACTCAAGATGTTAGCTTTATGACCTGGAGAATTCATCCAAGCTTTCATGACTGCTGCAGGGGTTGTTTGACCTTGAGCAATATTTTCACCAGCTGATTTATATGTAACTCCAAAATGTTTCATCATATCGAAAGGTGATCCATAAGTTCCGTCATGGGACATTCTATTAAGATTTTTCATATCTTGTGATTTGATGCCTGCTACTTCAGATAATTTCTCATCAACTTTCAAAGCAGGAAGAGATACTTTTGCACGTTCTTGATTTACCAGTGTAACCACTTGTTGTTCGTATGCTGAAAGAACGGTTGAAGCTGGGGTTGATGGGACTGGAGTTGATTGTGAAGCTGGTTTTAGTTGAATCACTGATCCCACTTTCATTTGCATAGGGTCAACTGTTGGGTTTAGCTCCATTAATTTTTTGTAATCTAATCCGTATCGATTAGCAATAAACCAAAATGAATCCCCTTGGGTTACTTTATACGCTTGGAAAGGTGGTTCCTTAAACGTTGACATTGCACTAACTGATGATACCCCACTGAATAAAGACATCAGCAGAACTAATGATATAAGTTTCTTCAAGTATGTATTCCTCCTAGGCTTCCTATCAGTATTTTAATATCTTAAAATTTGAAAATGTAAAGCTCCTAACGAATCATAACATGGATTAAACAATGAAAAAGAAGGTAATTTATACCTTCTGAATTCATTCTGATATATAAAGGAACATGGATTTTTCAGGACGGAGTGCTTTAACATAATAGGTACCCGATTAATTTTTTGGTTGATACTATGCCTCCGATTTAATCTCGCCCCTTTTAATTTCGCCCTCAATTTCGTCGGACATTAATCGATAATTATTAGGTTTCTAAATACTAGCAAGAAGTATGTACAAATAAAGGAAAGGGAAAAGTGATTTTGTCACTTCTCCCTTCCATAGCATTAACTCTTAATCTCTTTCATCTTCTGATCAAGCAATATAAATGTTTTCTCTAACTCACTTTTTGGTACACTCTCATACAAGTCTCCTAAGGTCATTTCAAAGAAACAACTCTCATCAGATGTTGCCCTTAAATAACTAGATAGACCAATCCCCGTCTCTTTATAGATTCCCGCTAAAATCGTTTCCATTTGTTCTTTGACCATTTGGAAATGAACGTGGAACATATTTGAGACAGGTTCTTGAGGCAATGTCGTAACTCCATAGCAAGAGTTAAAAAGTGTGGCAAGCTCTTTTGCATGCTCAAAATATTGACTCATTTTTTCTGATCTTTGATCAAAATAATAATCGGCACTGATTATATATGGGTAAAGGCTAATCAGATCTCCCCCATGACGTCGCTTCCAAATCTTTGATTCTTGCGTAAAGTCTCGATCACCTGCCAGAATTGCCCCAGCAATTCCACCTATCCCTTTGTAGACCGACACATACACGCTATCAAACAAACTGCAGATTTCACTAGCAGTCTTTTGATAATAAGGAAGTATTTCAAGAAGTCTGGCACCATCCAAATGCAACATAATTCCTTTTTCTCGGCAATGAATCGAGATTTTTTCAACAGTTTCATAAGACGGTAATTGACCGCCTATTTCACGCTGAGGTAACTCTAGCAATAAACAAGCAATCTCTTCTTTCATAGTTAGCACATCATCCAGCTCAATTACCCTGTGTTTGTCAGCCAACAATACCGTTTCGATGTGATGCAATTCCTTCAAGCCGTCTTCCTCATGTATTTCTAAATGGCTCAATGGATGATAAGCCACTTTTCTCACATCTTTTTTATCACACCAGATACGTAAGGCGATTTGCTGTGCCATCGTGCCACTCGGGAAAAATACGACTGATTCTTTCCCTAAATACGCAGCCATCTTTGCTTGAAAGGCTTCAATAACTTCCCCTTTCCCATACAGATCGCTCACTGACTGACCTTCAACAAAGTCGAAGGCATCTTTCAATATCTGAACGTTTCTTGTTCCATGTCCACCAACTTGGAATTTCGTTTGTTTAAAAGAATCCAGTAAAAAACTTGTATTATCCATTGAAAGGGTTCCCACCTTTTTTTCGAATACTTGCAATATATGTATTAGTATAGCACTGCTTAATTTACTTTCTGAAATGATTGTGATTTTTTCAGACCTGAATGCTGAAAAATAAGACTGAGATGAAAATGACCATAGAAAAACCCCAGCCACTTTTAAGAGTGACTGAGGTTGCCTTTTAACCTGCAAAATATAATGCAATGGCGAATGAGATCAGTGAAATGACAAATACACTGAGCGCCATCCGTTTGTTCGATTTAGAAATTTCCGGGTGACGCATAATCGAGAAAATCTTCCAAGAAAATGCGATGACGACAAGTATTAATACAACATGTATCGGTTCCATTAGCCAACCACAATATTCACAAGCTTACCAGGAATGGCAATGACTTTTTTGATTTCTTTTCCGTCAAGAATTTCAATCACTTTTTCGTCTTGTAAAACAGCTTTCTCCAACTCATCTTTCGAGAAGTCTTTGCTGACAACTATTTTCGTACGAACCTTGCCATTGAATTGAATAGCCATTTCAATTTCGTTTTCAACTAATTTGGACTCGTCGAATGTCGGCCAAGCAACATAGGATATCGTTTCGCTGCCTCCAAGTTTTTCCCAAAGCTCTTCTGCCACATGTGGTGCAACAGGAGCAAGAAGCTGAACAAAACCTTTTACATATTCAACCGGAATTTGTGGCGCTTTATAAGCGTCATTGATAAAGACCATCATTTGTGAAATTGCCGTATTGAAACGAATTCCTTCGTAGTCTTCCGTCACTTTCTTCACTGTTTGATGATATACTTTTTCGAGAGTTCCATCGTTTGTATCCACAATTTTATTGCTGATTGAACCGTCTTCGTTTACGAACAAGCGCCAAATCCGGTCCAGGAATCGACGGGCACCGTCAAGTCCATTTTCCGACCAAGCGATTGATGCGTCCAAAGGTCCCATAAACATTTCATATAAACGAAGAGTGTCTGCACCGTGGCTTTCCACGATATCGTCAGGATTCACGACATTCCCTTTTGATTTAGACATTTTTTCGTTATTTTCGCCCAAGATCATTCCTTGGTTGAATAGTTTTTGGAATGGTTCTTTCGTTGGCACAACACCAATATCGTACAACACTTTGTGCCAGAAACGAGCGTACAGTAAATGAAGTACTGCGTGTTCCGCTCCACCGATATAAATATCGACAGGCAACCATTGTTTGATTAATTCCGGGTCTGCAATGGCTTGATCGTTCGTTGGATCAATATATCGCAAGTAATACCAGCAACTACCTGCCCAGTTTGGCATTGTATTCGTCTCACGACGTCCTTTCATGCCCGTTTTCGGGTCAATAACGTTTACCCATTCATCAATTTTAGCAAGTGGTGATTCACCCGTTCCACTTGGTTTAATGTCATTAGATTTCGGTAAAATCAGTGGAAGTTCTGATTCATCGATCGCTGTAATCGATCCATCTTCCCAGTGAATTACAGGAATCGGCTCTCCCCAGTAACGTTGACGGCTGAATAACCAATCACGAAGACGATACGTTACTTTCTTTTCGCCTGTTCCTTTTTCTTCAAACCAAGTAATTGCTTTTTCAATTGCTTCCGTTTTGTCTAGACCATTCAAGAAATCAGAGTTTACATGCTCACCTTCACCTGCATACGCTTCTTTAGAAATGTCTCCACCTGCAACAACTTCAACAATAGGAAGTTCAAATTGCTTAGCAAATTCATAATCACGTTCGTCATGAGCAGGTACGGCCATAATTGCCCCTGTACCATATGAAGCCAATACATAGTCAGCAATCCAAATCGGCATTTTCTCTCCATTTACAGGGTTAAGTGCATAAGCACCTGTAAATACACCGGTTTTTGATTTCGCCAAATCGGTACGTTCCAAGTCGCTTTTCAGTTTCACGGATTCAATATATTTTTCTACTGCTTCACGTTGTTCAGCAGTCGTAATATCTTTAACCAATGCATGCTCTGGTGCTAATACAGCGTATGTAGCGCCAAAGATCGTATCCGGACGTGTAGTAAATGCACGGAATGAATGTTCAGTTTCATCGACTTTGAATGTCAATTCTGCACCCTCTGAGCGTCCCACCCAGTTACGTTGCATATCTTTAATGCTTTCCGGCCAATCCAAATCATCCAAATCTTCAATCAAACGATCGGCATAAGCTGTAATTTTAAGCATCCATTGTTTCATCGGACGTCTTTCAACAGGGTGTCCGCCGCGTTCTGATTTTCCGTCAATCACTTCTTCGTTTGCAAGAACAGTTCCAAGTGCTGGGCACCAGTTTACTGCCACTTCATCTACGTAAGCCAATCCCTTTTTATGTAGTTGAAGGAAAATCCATTGCGTCCACTTGTAATAAGAAGGATCCGTAGTATTGATTTCACGTTCCCAATCATATGAGAAGCCAAGTTCCTGAATTTGGCGCTTGAATGTTGCAATGTTTTTTGCCGTAAATTCAGCTGGGTCATTCCCTGTATCAAGTGCATATTGTTCAGCAGGTAGACCAAATGCATCCCATCCCATTGGATGCAAAACATTGTATCCTTGCATACGCTTGAATCTGCTTAAGATATCAGTTGCCGTGTATCCTTCCGGGTGACCTACATGCAGTCCTGCACCAGAAGGGAAAGGAAACATATCCAAAGCATAAAACTTCGGTTTTGATGAATCGTTCCCTGTTTTAAATGTTTTATTTTGTTCCCAATACGATTGCCACTTCTTTTCAATCTGTTGATGTTTAAAATTCATATCTTTTCCTCCTTTAAATTATGGCCCTGTTAAACATTGCTATTGATATTTCGCTTGTTAGCTACGCATTTCTCGGGCGATTATCAAGCCAAATAAAAAAACTCTCGTCCATTAGTCAAAAAGACTAAGGGACGAGAGTTATACGCATACTCCCGCGGTACCACCCAAATTAGCAATAAAAATTGCTCAACTTGTTTCCTTAACGCGGAAAACGGCACCGGTTACTACTACTTCACCACTGCAGACTCCAAGGCGAGTTCAATAACTTGTGATACCGACTTGCACCAACCGTCGGCTCTCTACAAAACACAACATTATTTACTGATCCTTTTCACAGTCTTACACTATTGTTTTTTATTGTAATCGAAGTTTTCAAAAAGCACAAGATTTATTGAACAGTATATCCGCCGTCCAAAACCACTGCCTGTCCAGTCATCCCTTTTGCCGATTCGCTCGATAAGAACATAGCTAAGTCAGCGATTTCTTTTACGTCTAGTAAACGCTTTTGTGGAACCAATGGATAAATAACTTCTTCAAGCACTGATTCAAGTGGAACTTTTCGGGTTGTTGCCAAATCTTGCAATTGATTACGCACAAGTGGTGTGTCCACATAACCCGGACAAATTGCATTTACTGTAATGCCGTCAGCTGCTGTTTCAAGTGCAGCAACTTTAGTTAATCCGATCACGCCATGCTTAGCCGAGTTATATGCGGATTTACCAGCAAATCCTACTAATCCGTTAATTGAGGCCATATTGATAATACGGCCAAAGCCTTGTTTGCGCATATGTGGCAATACATTTTTCGTGGCGATAAATGGAGCAGTTAACATGATCTTTACTAACAATTCAAAGCGTGCAGTCGGAAAATCTTCCAGCATTGCAACATGCTGCATTCCTGCATTGTTGATCAGAATATCAAGTTTGCCAAAATGGGCAATTGTTTCTTCTATAGATTTGATGATTTCATCTTCTACAGTTACGTCACATTTTAAACCAATGGCATCTGAACCAAGTGAAGCAGCAGCTTCTTTTACTTTTTCTTCATTCAAATCTGTCAAAACCACTTTCGCACCAGCTTGTGCAAATTCTTTTGCAATTTGAAAACCAATTCCTTGTGCTGCACCTGTAATGAATAATACTTTATCTTTTACCATTTTGATTCCCTCCAAATAAAAATCACAGTTTGTACCGGAAATGGTGCAAACAGATGTCTTTTCTTATATTAATGTTTATAAATTTTAGTCAGTGAAAAAAATCAGCCGCACTAGGCGGCTGAATTAATTTATTCGATTCCAAAACCTAACGTGAATAGTATAATCGCAATTACTACACCGATTGCTGGTGTAATAACTGTAGTTGCTGCTACTGCCCAATAAGCTTGACTATATTTCTCACCGCAAATTGAAGTGATAGTTGTTACAACATAGCCATTGTGTGGTAGAGAATCAAGCGCTCCAGATGAAATGGCCACAACACGGTGTAACGCTTCAGGGTTAACACCGGCATCCAGGTAACCTGGTGCTAATAATGGTAGAGCGATAGCTTGCCCACCAGAAGCTGAACCAGTCATACCTGCGATTACTGATACCGCTACAGCAGCTCCGATTAAAGGAGAACCAGGAATGTTTGTCATTGCATCAACTGCTACCTGGAATGCAGGCACAGATTTTGCAACTCCACCGAATCCTACAACCGCAGCAGTGTTACCAATTGCGATAATAGCACCTACAGTACCCGCAGATACAGCTTCCCAAGGAGCTTTAAAGTATTTCCAACTAACGATAAATGTTGCGATAATACCGCCAAGCAAGGCAACAATTAATGCTGAAGTTTTTAATTCTTCATGGAAAATGAACGAAATAACCAAAACAACTAATAATGGAATCATTGCTAAAAATGGATTTGGTAATGGTCGGTTTACATCAAATGTTGGATCCGTTTCACGATTTTCAAAACGCTCACCTTTATTGACTGCCTTCGTAACAAGTTTTTTCAACCACCAATAACCAAAGACTGCCATGAAAGCAGCTACGATAAGACTGACTTCCCAACCAGCAAATTGATTTGTACCTAAAAATGGAATTGGAATCCAGTTTTGAATTTCTGGAGAACCTGCAGAAGTCATTGTAAATGTTACAGATCCTAAAGCTAATGTTGCTGGAATAAAACGACGTGGTAAATCTGCTTGTTTAAATAAAGAGATAGCCATTGGATAAACAGAGAATGCTACGACGAACAAACTCACACCGCCGTATGTAAGAACAGCACAAGCAAGTACAATTGCAAGCACGGCAAACTTCATGCCTAATTTAGAAACAAACCATTTGGCAACTGAATCAGCAGCGCCACTGTCTTCCATTACTTTTCCAAAAACAGCACCAAGTAAGAACATTAAGTACCAAGCTAAAATGAATGATGTAAAACCTGTCATATAACTGGTAACAAAGTTTGCTGCTCCTTCTTCAACCATTTGAGGAAATAATGGCAGACCACTCATAACGGCAACAAATAATGCAGAAATCGGGCCACCGATTAAAATATTAACACCCTTCAGTGTTAAGAAAATTAGTAAAGCTAGTCCCCCAATAAGACCAATCATACTTAATACAATACTTGTATCCACGAATAAATCTCCCCCGAAATTTTATTAAGACGTTTTAGAACTTCACGTTTTCTTTTACATTATCAACATTTAAAGAAGCTTCAGTAGAATCTATGACGTCTTGAACAGTGAATCCTTCAAAAACTTCTTTTAAAACTAAACCAGTTGGTGTTACTTCAATTAATGCTCGTTCAGTAATAATTTTGTTAACAACGCCTTTACCTGTTAATGGTAATTCACATTGCTTTTTGATTTTAGCTGAACCATCTTTTGCAACATGATCCATGATGACGATAATTTTCTTAGCACCATGAACTAAATCCATAGCACCGCCCATGCCCTTAATCATTTTGCCTGGAATCATCCAGTTTGCTAAATCACCAGTCTCTGAAACTTCCATCCCGCCAAGAATGGCTACGTCAACATGTCCACCGCGAATCATAGCAAAAGACTCAGCGCTTGTGAAAAAGGCAGAACCAGGAATTGTTGTAACCGTTTCCTTTCCTGCATTGATTAAGTCCGGATCCACTTCATCTTTTGTTGGGTAAGGTCCGATTCCAAGTAACCCGTTTTCGGATTGTAAAACTACTGTTTTATTAGGAGAAATATAGTTAGCCACCAAGGTTGGCATTCCAATTCCTAAGTTTACATAGTTTCCATCTTCAATTTCTTGTTCAGCTCGAATAGCAATACGTTCTCTGACATTAATTTTTTCCATGCTGTTTGTCTCCTCCTGTCTTATGAACGAGTCGTTAAACGTTCAATCCGTTTTTCTTGAGATGCTTGTAGTAGTCCTTGTACATAGATACTTGGTGTTTGAATCACGTTCGGATCCAAGTCTCCTGTTTCAACTATTTCTTCTACTTCTGCAATCGTGAATTTCCCTGCAGCCGCCATCATCGGATTAAAGTTTTGCGCTGTTTTGTTATAAACAAGATTCCCAAACTTATCAGCTTTTGCAGCACGAACAAGTGCAAAGTCAGCTTTCAATGCTTCCTCAAGCACATATTCCTTACCGTCAAACTCACGAATTTCTTTTCCTTCAGCAACGGTTGTACCAACACCTGCTGGAGTAAAGAATGCCGGAATTCCTGCGCCGCCCGCACGAATTTTTTCAGCTAAAGTCCCTTGAGGCGTCAACTCCACTTCGATTTCGCCAGATAGTACTTGGCGTTCAAATTCCTTGTTTTCACCAACATATGAACCAATCATCTTTTTTATTTGTTTATTTTTCAATAAAAGTCCAAGTCCCCAGTCATCAATTCCACAGTTATTCGAGATAACGGTTAAATCAGTTACTCCTTTATCAACAAGTGCAAGAATCAATTTTTCTGGTATACCAACTAATCCAAAACCACCGACCATTAATGTGGCTCCATTTTGAATTTGTTGTACAGCCTCTTCTGCAGAAGAATAAATAGGCTTCATTGGGTTTCCTCCTTAAAAGAAATCGTTTGAATTTTTAATAAAAGCGCTTTCACTAGCAATTAAAACAGAAGCGTGATTTTCACGCAATAGCAGATGTGACAAGTTTTTGTCGGAATTCATTCTGTTTTTTGTCCGAATTTCTGGACTTTCGTAATTTTTTTTCGAAATTATCAGTAATTTTGTCGGAAAATAGTGTCCAGAAAATCGGAATTAAGTCCGTTTTTTCGGAATTGGGTCATAAGTTGTATTTTTTTATTTTTTCATAAAGGGTAGAACGACTCAGTCCTAACTGTTTCGCTATTACTCTCTTATCCATTTCATCTACTAGTGCTTGTTGGATCATTGTGCGTTCTAGGTCTTCGATTGCATCTTGCAGATTAATTAATATCGGGAGTGGTTTTTTTCGAACCTGCTTTAATTGTTCTGGCAAAGCAGAAGGTTCAATTGTTTCATCCTCAGCTAAATAAACTGCTGCTTGAATAACATTTTGTAATTCACGGACATTACCCGGCCAATGATAGTTTTGTAAATACTCTCTCGTTCGGCTCGATAGCACAAGTCTACGCTTCCCTGCTTTTAATATGTATTGCTGTAAAAATGTATTAGCCAGTTCTGTAAAATCTTCCATACGCTCTCTTAACGGGGGAATGCGCAGCGTTATGGCTTGAATCCGGTAATACAAATCTTCACGGAATTTGCCTTGTTCAATTAAATGTTCAAGGGGGCGATTTGTCGCTGCAAGGATTCTCACGTTCACTTGCTTCGTGATATGGGAACCAATCGGTTCAACTTCACCTTCTTGAATAGCTCTTAGTAGCTTCGCTTGAATGGTCAATGGCATAGCACCAATTTCATCGATAAACAGGGTTCCTTTATCAGCAAGTTCAAAGCGCCCTTTTCGATGCTGATTATCGAGTTTATTATAAGAACCAAAAATTTCGGATTCTAATAATTCCGCAGGGATTGCAGCACAATTTATTTTTACAAATGGCAAATCCGCTCGTTCTGAACGTTCATGAATACTTTGTGCAAACAGTTCTTTTCCCGTACCACTTTCTCCTTCTATCAAGACGGATAAGTCGCTCGGGGCAATCATTTGAATCGTTTCCTTAATCGACCGAATCGCTTGTGAACTACCCTTAATGTCTTCAAGTCGGTACGATTTGTTAGGGGTATCATTAGAAGTCATGTTTATTTTATCCATAGTGGTCCTTACATGAGAGCTAAGCTTTTTCCAATCGTTCATATCCCGAAAGACAACACTCCCGAAGGCACCGACGATTTTCCCATCTACTATTAAAGGTACGCGATTGGCGAGCATATATGTCCCTTTTATGTAATGAGGAGATGCTTCGTCCGCGATTCCTGATTTAATAACTTCGTGCATTTTTGTGTTTTCGATGACTTCATCCACTGGTTTTCCAATAGCTTGATCTCGTTCAACTTCTAAAAAACGACAATAGTCTTCGTTGATATATAGAATTCTGGAATTTTTATCGACCACGACAAACCATTGAAAAGCGTTCTCCAGTATTTGCGATAGGACGGACTCTGGTAAATGTTGAACTATAGACTTCATTTTGCTCACCCTAACTTTACGATTCGTTCCATTCTATTTTCCCAAACTATACGCAATTATGCAAAAAAACGGAGAGCCTAAGTTGGCTCTCCGTTGTCATTGCAAGCTTTGCGGCAATGAGACTTATAGTTTTCAGACGTGACCCGTAATTTTTTAGACGTGAATGGCATTATTTCAGACGTCGCCCTTCATTTTTCAGACGTCATCGCCAAAAAGTCAGACTGAGCAACCGCTCAACCAACTTTATAAAAATAGCAACCATCGAGAGAGGTTTTCTAGAAAAATTTCTTTCGCTGAATTGAGCACTGTAGCGAAATGGCTCTCATTCAGGTTTTAAAGATTTAATGGTTTTTGTTTTCGCTGCGCTCCTGTTTGGGAGAACTCGTTGGTCTCATGCTTCACCATTTAGCGGGATACCGCTCCAATGTAAACTTATCATTCTGTTTCTGCAGTATTCTTTATCCCAGACTTTCTTAATGGAAGATCATAGTAAAGACTTGGAATGATCGCCAACGCCATGAACGAAGTCAAAATTAGGAACATGGCGGTCATGCCATATTGGTCCACCAGTACTCCTCCTACAAAAGGTCCCAGCATTCTACCGACAGTTGCAGTACTGTTTACGATTCCTTGATAGAACCCTTCCCTGCCTTTCGGTGCCAATTGACTAGCTAAGGTCGGCACTGCTGGCCATACAAACATTTCCCCAATTGTTAGGATTACCATCGCTGTTACAAACATCGAAAATACTTGTGCATAACCGACAACAATAAATGAAATCATCATAATAACAATTCCTAGTACTAGCTGAGCTTTCACGCGGTGTTCCAGTTTTTTGACAATCGGTTGGATAATGGGCTGGGCAGCAAGAATGAGCAATCCATTGATTGTCCATAAGAGACTATAATGTTTCAGTGTAAGTCCCAGTTCTTGCGTATAGGTCGCAATGGTCGACTGCCATTGTACATAAACAAGCCAACACATTAAATATCCGCTGGTAACGATTAGGAGTGCGTAGAATGGAGCTTTATTTCGGATCTTTTTCCCTTCATTAATGACCGAAGTATGCATATTTGGTGATATATCAAATCGACGGTAACCCAAAACTGCAATAAAGAAGAAAATGATATACATACTTAAATTTGCAATGAAAATATAATCAAAACTGGCATCTGCAATAATACCTGCTACCGCCGGGCCAATTGCTACACCTAAATTCTGCGCCAAGTAAATGGCATTGAACGCTTTTCGACCACCTTCCGGCCAAGCAGTTCCAACCATCGCATACATGCTTGGAAAAACAATCCCTCCACTGAACCCCATAATCGTCAGAAACCAAACGTAATGTGGCCAGCCGTGCCAAAGAGTTAATCCGACCAGACCAAATATTGTGATGACAATACCGAGCATGATCGATTTATAGCCACCGATGCGGTCAAATAAGTAACCACCAAGCAAATTGCCGATTATTCCCGCTCCTGCATTCGCCATTAAAACCAAGCCAGCCACCGATAAACTTTTTCCTAAATGATCGTGTAAATATATTGTATTTAAAGGCCATAAAAACGAACTACCCGTTACATTGACGAGCATGCCAATTATTAAAAGCCACACACTTCTAGGCATGACAATTCCTCCATTTATTTCGAAATCCCAAATAATTGTAGTCTTTTTTAGTCAATCCAACAAGATGTCTTTAAAAATTGAACTATTCAGCTTTTTGATAACGTGGGTTTTCTAAGAAAATCGTGATAAAATACCCTTTTAGAGGAGTGGATGCATAAATGGATTTCCCTTTTCCTTCTGACGGAAAGCGATATCATACTTGGAACCGTCATTTACGAAATGAATTTGGGTTCAAAGTATTTAAAGTAGCACTTGACGCTGGATTTGATTGTCCAAATCGGGACGGAACCGTTGCTTATGGCGGTTGCACTTTTTGCAGCGCAGCGGGTTCGGGAGACTTTGCAGGAGACCGCATTGATCCCATTGATGTGCAATTTGAAGAAATAAAAAATAAGATGCATAAGAAATGGAAAGACGGAAAATACATGGCTTACTTTCTGGCCTATACAAATACGCATGCCCCGCTTCCCCTAATAAAAGAGAAATTCGAAGCTGCCTTAGCCCAGGAAGGAGTCATCGGTTTATCAATCGCAACACGCCCTGACTGTCTTCCAGATGATGTCGTGGAATATCTGGCTGAATTGAACGAACGTACTTATCTATGGGTAGAACTGGGTCTTCAAACCGTTCACGAACGTACAGCAAAATTAATTAATCGTGCACATGACTATGACTGTTATGTTGAAGGAGTTCAGAAACTCCGCAAACATGGCATTCGAATATGTGCCCATATCATCAATGGTTTACCTTTGGAAGATAAAGAAATGATGATGGAAACTGCTCGTGAAGTGTCTAAACTCGATGTTCAAGGGATCAAAATCCATTTACTTCATTTATTAAAAGGTACACCCATGATAAAGCAATATGAAAAAGGGATGGTAGAGTTTATGGACCAGGAAGCATATGTTCAACTTGTTGTGGATCAGCTAGAACTTCTGCCACCTGAAATGGTCATCCATCGAATAACAGGAGACGGGCCGATTAACTTAATGATTGGGCCGATGTGGAGTGTCAATAAATGGTCCGTGTTAAACGCGATAGATGCTGAACTCGTTCGCAGGGACAGTTGGCAAGGTAGACTTTTCGCTGGAAGGGTGACTGTTTAATGAAACTCGAAAGGGTTCTTCCATACGTAAAGACTTTACTGAAAAGCACGGTATCCCCTGGCGATACCGTGGTGGATGCAACAGCTGGCAATGGGCACGATACCCTTTTTCTCGCTCAACTGGTAGGTCCGACTGGACATGTTTACGCTTTCGATGTTCAGGAAGCGGCAATTGAAGCAACACGCTTACGTTTAGGTGATTGCCAGGAACATGCTACTGTCATCCATGCTGGGCACGAAACCATTGCACAACATGTAAAAGAAGAAATATCAGCCGCTGTTTTCAATCTAGGCTATTTACCTGGGGCAGACCATTCCATCATAACGAAACCTCATTCAACCATCGAAGCATTGGATAGTTGTCTGGACCTGTTGAAAATTGAAGGAATGATTGTATTGGTCGTTTATCATGGACATGAAGGTGGAGATGTGGAGCGTGATGCTTTGCTCGAATATGTACGAACCCTTCCCCAATCATTCGTACATGTCCTGAAATATGAGTTTATCAACCAACAGAATCATCCCCCATTTGTGGTGGCAATTGAAAAAATGAAGCATCTTAAAAAACCTTAAGGTAAGCTATTTAGCTTCTCTTAAGGTTTTTTGCATATTTTTAAGAGAATTGGAAAAACTGGGGTTATCATTTTTTACATAAGGAGATCTTTATGCCGAAAATCCAATCCATCAGTTCTTTTCAGCCTCCCTACTCATATTCGCAGGATCAGGCCTCTACTTTATTGAAAAATTTGTTTACTGACCATTATGATGACTTGGAACGGATGCTCAAAGTATTTGAGAATGGCGAAATTGAATCCCGTCAATTTTGCGTGCCAATGGAGTGGTTTGAACATCCGCATGATTTGGAAGAACGGAATCGTCTGTACATTGAACTCGCAACTTCCTACGGAGCTTTAGCCATTAATGCCTGTCTTCAAAACCAGGAGTTTCTGAAAGAGTCTGTCCATCCTTCCGAAATCGATGGGATTTTATTTATTTCAAGTACCGGTTTTTCGACACCCAGTATTGAAGCCCGTATATTAAATCAGCTTCCATTTTCTGATTACGTCAAGCGAATTCCGATTTGGGGTCTTGGTTGTGCAGGTGGTGCTTCCGGTTTAAGTCGCGCATTTGACTATTGCCTAGCATACCCGAAAGCAAAAGTGCTCGTACTCTGTGTTGAATTATGCAGTTTGACATTTCAGCCAAATGACTATTCAAAAAGTAATCTAATTGGTGCTTCGTTGTTTGCGGATGGCGTAGCTTGTGCCTTAATTTGCGGAGACGAAGCAGAAGTTCAATCCAAGAAGCCAAGTCCTGCTTTTGTATCCACATCCTCAAAAACAATGGCCAATTCTGAAAATGTGATGGGATGGGATATGAAAAACGACGGGTTGCATGTCGTCTTTTCTAAAAGCATCCCTTCCATCATTGAAAAGTGGCTCGAGCCTTTTGTAACAGAATTTTTATCGGAGCATCACATGACTGCAAACAATCTCGATCATTTCATCGCCCATCCAGGAGGAAAGAAAGTACTGACTGCATATGAAAAATCACTAGGGTTTGATTCATCCAAAACTGAAATTTCAAGAGACATTTTACGAAAACATGGCAATATGTCTTCGCCAACTGTTTTATATGTATTAGAAGCTTTCATGAAAATGGACTGTTCACCTGGAGAAAAAGGGTTATTGACAGCACTCGGTCCTGGATTCAGTGGAGAACTGGTGTTGTTGGAATGGCAATAGAAACTATTGTTTTTTTCAGTGTAGTAGGATTCGTAATTGTCCAAAGAATTATCGAACTGTTTGTCGCACGCAATAATGAAAGATGGATTCGTGGACAGGGAGGCTATGAAGTTGGTGCGAAGCATTATCCATATATGGTCGGCATACACATTGGATTTTTCATCAGTCTAGTTTTGGAGTTTTTGGTTTTTGACAGAATGCCCCCTCCTATTTGGACTGTTCTGTTTATCATTTTTGTGGTGCTTCAGTTGATGCGTGTTTGGGTAATCACTTCACTGGGAAGGTTTTGGAATACAAAAATACTTGTATTACCTGGTGCCCATGTCGTAAAGAGAGGTCCATTTAGATTTTTGAGACATCCAAATTATGTCGTAGTTTCTCTGGAAATTTTAGTCATTCCATTAATGTTCGGAGCATATTTCACAGCTCTGTTGTTTACGATATTAAATCTATGTATTTTATCTGTACGCATTCCAATGGAAGAAGCCGCTTTACGAGAAGTTACAAACTATACGGAAGTTTTTTAATAGAACATGTAACAAGAAACAGGCTGACTCCATTGATGAGTGAGGCTTTCAGACTGATGAAAAAAAATATTAATTAACGTAACAGTATAAATATTCTCGTTCTTATTTTTGACACTCAATCAAAAAAGAAAGTGGTCGGCTATTCTTTCGCTTTCCGCGGACGAAACGCCAGCCTCCTCGGCTCTGCCTGTGGGGTCTAGCTTGTTCCGTTTTTCCGCAGGAGTCTTCAGAAATAGCCGACCACTTTCCTACTTAAATATATTGAAGAGAAACACTGACAGAAGCGCTTTCTGTTGATTGAATTGGAGGCGGCGACTTCAGCGGGAACAGCACGAGCTGAAGGCCCCGGAGTTACGTAGTGACGAGGAGACTGAAGCCGTGCCCGCGAAACGCGTCCGCCGCAAAGGAAATCAACATCTTCCTCTATGGGTACCTTTACAATGGTATGCAGGTATATTCAATCATTTTATTGTTTGTCTACAATCTGAAAGGCTGACTCCATTAATGAGTCAGCCTTTCAACGTCAAACCTTATTTCTCAAATACAATCTCACCAGCAATGATTGTTTTCACCACTTGTGCTTCAAGAACTTGTTCGTCTGGACCATCAAATAAATCTCGATCAAAGACGGTAAAATCAGCATCAAAGTTTTCTTGAATGTAACCCCGTTCCTTTTCCTTGCCAATCGCCCATGCACTGCCAATTGTATATAAAGCAACCGCATCATATCGACTCAGTTTTTCTTCTGGTTGATATCCCCCATGAATTTCGCCGGGTTTCTTCCTTGCTATTGCCGCATATAAACCAAGTCGTGGATCTACTTCTTCAATTGGAGAATCAGAGCCTCCGCTGCATTTAATTCCACGTTTTAGAAGCTTATTCCATGCGTACGCCCAGTCAAGCCGCTTTTCTCCCAATCTTTCTTGTACCCAAGGAAAATCGGAAGGGACGAAACTCGGTTGTATATCCAAGACGATATCCAGTTTTTCAATACGCTCAACTAAATCCTCTCGCAGTACATTAGCATGAATCAATCGGTCACGTTTCCCTTTTGGTGCAGGATGTTTTTCAATAGCGGACACAATCATATCCATCCCCATATCACCAATTGCATGTACAGCGACTGCTTCATCAAATGAACGTGCTTTTGAGACGAGTGCATCTAGTTCATCTTGAGAATGAATGGACACACCTGAAGTTGACGTGTCGTCAGCATATGGCTCACTAAGCAGAGCAGTCCGCCCCCCTAGCGCACCATCAATAAAGATTTTCATGGCACCTGGTTCAATCCAAGGTTCCTCGTAAGTTGCTTCATCCATCATTTTCTCAAATACTGTATGATGGCGCAGTAAATTCACACGGAATTTGCGGTCATTTCCGATGACTGTTTTAAATGCTTCCAACGGTCTGGTGTAATCTCCGTAATAACTCATATCCTCTGTATGAACGCCTGTAAAGCCTCTCGAAATCAAATCGGTCAAAGAAGTTTCCAATGAAGTAACTAATTGTGCGACAGAAACTTCAGGTATTTGCTTTTCAACAAAAGCCATTGCTCCATCCAACAAGTACCCTGTTGGCTCTCCATGCTCATCTCTGATAATAACGCCATCTTCCGGATCTGGAGTATCTTTTGTTATTCCCGCTTTCTCTAAAGCTGCAGAATTCACGATCATGGCATGTCTACATATGCGCTTCAATACAACTGGCGAAGTAGAAAGATCGTCCAATTCATATCGGGAAAGTATTTTTTTATTTTCAAAATTATTCTCGTTCCAACCTTCTGCAATAAACCATTCATCTTTAGGGTGATCACTCAAAAGATTTTTAAGGTCTGACACCATTTCACTCGGAGACATATATTTCGATAAATCAATATAACGCAATTTATCTCCGTGACCAATCATATGTATATGACTATCTACAAATCCCGGATAGACAAAAGCCCCTGCTAAATCAACACATGTATCGGCTCGCTTTTCCAACTCTTCAAAGTATCCAGTTTCGACGATTTTCCCGTTCTCTACTAAAACTGCCTCAACTGTATGATGTGAATCTTTCATTGTATAAAATGTTGCATGATGAAAACAAATCTTTGTCATGATGACACCTCCACTTTGTATAAGCATAAAACAAAAACCGTCTCATTCACAATGGAATGAAGACGGTTTTCAATTATTTTATTCTTGAGCTGCTTGTTCAACGGCTCTAGCAACTACTTGATGCACGGTCGGATCAAGTGGATTTGGAATTAAATCTCCTGGTTTTGTATGATTGGCAATCGCACGTGCAGCCGCCACTAGCATCGGGTAGCTAATATCACTCACACCCGCATTCAAGGCACCGCGGAAAATCCCTGGGAATCCTAATGCATTATTGACTGATCTTCCATCCGCTGCAAAAGCAGCACCTGCAGCCAACGCATCCTCAGGTGTTATTTCGGGATTTGGATTGGAAAGTGCCAAAATAATCTGTCCTGGACGAACCATTTCCGGCTTAATGAGACCGGCAACTCCCGTGGTCGCTACGACGATATCACATGTCGCCATAAGCTTTTCTAAAGAGTCGAGTGTTTGCCCACCATAGTTTTTGAGGCGATCCAACGCCTCCACTTGACGGTCAATTCCGTACACTTCTTCCACGCCATAAGCCATCAACATACGACAAATCGCAAGTCCGGCAGCACCTAATCCAATTTGGCCAATGACAGCTTTCTTCGGATCCACGCCTGTAGAACGACAAGCAGATAAAACAGATGCCAAAGTAACGACTGCCGTTCCGTGTTGATCGTCATGCATGACTGGTATGTTCAATTCTTTTTTCAGGCGTTCTTCAATTTCGAAACAATGTGGTGAACCGATATCTTCAAGCAATATCCCACCAAAGCCTTGGTGAATATGTTTAACCGTTTCTACCACAGCGTCTGGATCACTCGTATCCAGTAAAATAGGAACTCCACTTATGCCAGCGAACTGATCGAATAAAACGGATTTCCCTTCCATTACCGGCATTCCAGCTACAGGACCAATATTTCCAAGACCTAAAATGGCTGTTCCGTCTGTTACGATGGCCACTGTGTTGCCAATACTTGTGAAATAACGTGCTTTTTGAGGGTCTGCTTGAATATCTAGGCAAACGCTTGCAACACCTGGCGTATAAATACGTTGTAAATCGCCTAATGAACGAACATCAATCCGGCTCTTCATTTGGATTTTTCCGCCTTCATGCGCTTTTAGAACATCATCCGTAATGGCATGAATTTCCACATTTTCCAGCGCTCGTACATTTTCAATTACTTGCTCCAATTGTTCAAAGCTTTTACAATTCACGCTGATGTCACGAATCGTTGAAAGTGTACCGTTTTTGATTGTCGTGATGTCTCCAATACCTCCACCAGCCGCACCAATCGCCGTTGCCACTTTAGCAAAGTTCCCTGGTTTTGACGGTGTTTCTACAATTAACGTACGAATTATATCTTGAAGTGCCATAATTTCCTCCTATAATTTTCTTACTTACATAAGAAAAAGTCATTCGTCAATTATAGCAAATTAGACGGTCTATTATTAGTCCTATTTACATTCTTTTTTATGTAGTGTAATGCCACTAAAAATAAAAAAGGCCCTATAGAGAGCCCTAGAATTATATAACGTATGACTTTTTTATTAGTCTATTCTATTCCAGTGCTTTTTTCTTAATATCTGGACTGTGATTTACCTTTGGACTATTTATCTGTTGATTAGTTAATGTATTTGTTGTATTGGTTGGTTTGATCAGTATCTCTTTGTTTGTAGGTGAATCATTGTTTTGTTCAGTAACAAGAAATGGCGGTTCATCTAACAGGGCTGATTGGTTATTAGTTGTATAGACTTCAGATTGATTTCTATTGGTATTTTTATAATTCACCAGTCCAGCAACCATTATTTTTACTTGCTTATCACGAAATTGATGAACTGCCGCTTCAAGGTTATCCTCAGATGCCGCAATCAAAATTTCAATTTGGTTGAACACTGTTTGAAAATCAATAACTGATGTATATCCTAACTCAATAGTTTTCTTTTGAATTGAATCAATATTTTGTAGAGAGTACTTGGAGCCTAAACCACCCGTTCCAATAATAAATCCTGCACTAAACAATAAACTAGATAAAAAAATTATTAATAGTGTTTTTTTCATAAATACACACACCTTTCCAATAACTATTACTATTATTTCCAAATTCATATGGATTTATAACTGAACTAAATTGCACAAAAAAGAACCTTTTAGGTACCTGCCCACAGACAGGTCGACCCAAGAGGTTCTCGAGTAATTTGTTATGAATGAATCTTTATTAGAAAATAACCAAAATAAAAAAAGACTCTCACTCGAGAGCCTTTGGTGGGATTAGTTATTTTCTGAAGCTTCTTTAACCTCTTCTACAATAATCGTTTGGTCTGCCTGAACATTTTCAACAACTGTTGAAGCTGTTGCATCCGATTTCAGATTATCCACAGGCCCCGCAATAGGAGCAGGATTAGGTGTTGAAGTTGCAGGAACGTTTGCCGGTTCAGTTATCCCTGCTTCCCCCTGATTTTCTTTGTTTGCCGATGTATTTTCCTTTTCAGGGGCTACATTTACCGCTTTTTCCATTTGAGCAATTGCTTCGTTCATGATTGAATTAATTTCTGAAGTGATTTTACCTTTTTGCTCAGTATTGTCAATTTTTAAATTCACAATCAAATTATTTGCATACTTTCTAAGTGATGCTATACGATTAGACTTTTGTTGTTCCGTAAATTCATCCAGTTCGCTTTCAGCAGAAGCCATTTCGTTTTTCAATTCTGCTTTCAATTGAGTTAAAAGCATTGTTTTTTCATCCGTTATCGCTTTATCAATTTCCTTTATGGATTCTGATTCTTTATTTTTGAACCAATTAATCAAAAGCGTGCTTGCATCTGCATCGGCAAAGGAAGTTTTCACTCCACTGCCCACACCAAGACTTAGTACAACCGCTGCCACTAAAATAACTATCTTTTTTCTCGTTTGTATCTTTTTATATTTCTCAAGTCTGCTTAGCATGTCGTAGCCTCCAGTTACAACAATAAGGACCCCGAACTACGAGGTCCCTAATTATTATTTAAATTATTATCGGATACTGTTTACAATTGCATCCATTTCAGCTTTAGCTTTATTTTCTAATTCAAGTGCTTTATCCGCAATTAGTTTTTGATGATCTGCTACTAATTTTTGTTGCAATGCAGTAATGGTGGATAGAATTTCACTTACTTTAGTATCCATCATTAATTTGATTTCGGTAGCTGTCAAATCTTTTTCCGAATTCAATTTCGCTCTTAAGTCAGACTTTGCCCGGTCAATGGCTGCTTGTAACTCATTCTTAGCGTTAGTAGTAGCTAGTTCAAGATCTGTACTAACAGATGCTAATGCTTTACCACCAACATCACTTGTACGTTTATTCAAATCATCAGTAGCAAGTTTTAGCGCAGCCTTTGTTTTACCCTCAAAAATTGCATTAGCTCCTAAAGAGATTTCATCGAATTGAGCTTCCATGCCAGCTAATAATTCTGTATTTTTAGCGTTAATAGCAGTAATATGCTCGTCTTTTGCAGTTTTAATATTTGTTTGAGCTGATGTTTTAGATGAGTCTCTTGTATTATTTATGCTAGTAGTAGCACTACTTTGCAATTTAGAGTAATCAGTCGAAAATTGGAATAATTTACCTACACTGTAAACTCCTGTGTCAATTCCTAAAGACAAAGCTGTTTTGCCGAACTCCAGTGTGTACCATCTTCCTAATTGATCACCAGCGTTAGAATTAGCAAATGCCGTGCCTGCTCCTGCTACTAGTGCCAATGTTACTGTTCCTGCAATTACTTTACCTTTGAGTGTTTTTAACATTTGAATGTCCCCTTTGTGGTTGGTTTTTGAATGAATTTGCTAAATTCATTTGAATATTAGTCATTTAATACATCTGCCAAAACTTCTTCAATGCTTTGTTCAAGATCTTCTTCAATATCCTCATTCGTATTTGCTCTTTTTGAAGATACTTTGAGGTTTTCAGCTTTTAATTCTGAAACTGTTTGTTCCAAGCGATTTACTGAATCGATTTGGTATTGTTCAATCTCAGAGATTGCTTCACTAATACGTTTTTGTGTGAAGCTGGTAAGCGAGCTATCAAAAGATTGCTGGGCTTCGCTTGCAAAGATTTTAACGTTCGAAAGCGTTTCCCTGAGTCCAGCGCCTAACTCTACTCCAACCTGAGTACTTACACTTTGAAATGAATGTTCATACCAATTAGAGAGTTTGGTTGCCGAATCGGCTTTTGCATAGATTGTCCCTGCACCAATAAGTACAGAGGATGCCATTATAATTCCAAGTATCTTTTTCAATAATTCCTCTCCCTCCCAATTGTCTGTACAATTCTTTCAAAACTTGTAAGTTACAATTGGAGCTAATAGTTGATGCGATTTCTGTTACGAATAAGCTGTATTGAAAGATGGATTCATTCTACCTCTCCCTTCTGGCCTAAAGACCAGAATAAATTATAGTAAAAGTGAAATTTCACTTTATACCCGTTTAATAAATTACAATAATTACTAATTAATTAGTTAATATTATTCACCTTAAACACAATATTAATAACTATTCAGCTGTCTATTGAATCAATTTGCCTACTACATTAATTTAAATCATAAGAAATTATTAGTACATAAGAGGTTTTGTAAGCTTCTGTCGATTTCATCAGTTTGTTTGTTGCTAAAAGTCGAAACAATCAAAAAAATCAAATTCTCTTAGTTAAATGTATTTAGTCAATTTGTTTTTTCACTTTTCCAACGACTAAGAATCGGACTTTATTCCCACAAAAAATCACTAACATTGAGCATTATTACCAAAAATGAATGATTTTATTACTAATGTAAAAAACTTCTTTCACTAATTGTGAAAGAAGTATCTAGTTCTATTAACGGTGCAAAATTAAAAAAGATGGCTACGGAACATCCATAGCCATCTTTTGTATTTAACTTGAAGATTTTAAGTTTTTAAATCCAAGAACCATTTGTGCAATAAATGCCAATCCACAAAATACGATGGCCAAATAGCTAATCCAGTCCAGTGGATCCAGCATCAAAGTGCGAGTGAATAGTAAGCCCATAAGTAATGCGATAGCGAAATTCACCAGATATGTTTTGCTAGTATGTGAAAATTTTTTCATGATAACAAACACAGCTATTGCCGAGATGATGATAAGAAATGTTAAAGTCGTAGCCATTAGTAATCCCCTTTTTAATTAACTATAACAGAAAAAAACATCGCCCAACCTGTGTTTGGCGATTGAACATTAACTCTTCAGGTTTTCATTGTTTAAGTTGTCATTGTATTCAATCCAGTAATCAGCATTTTTAATGCCTGACTATAGAAACATACATAAACCAGCCTATTACATGAAGAGATTTTCGATATCCGCAAGTTCCGTCTATGAAAAAAAGCCTTCTAATTTTATCATTAGAAAGGCTTTTAAATAGTATTAAACCACATACCCTAGAGATCTTAACACATTATTCATAAATGATTTTGTGTAATAAAAAACCTCTTCACGCTCTGGCTCATGAAACAAATCATGAAAACAATTTTTCCACTCTTTATATTGTATTTCTGAAAGTTGTTGTTTTTGAAGCCAATGCTTTGCATATATCGGATCTGTTATTTTGTCCCGCTCTGCACTCATCATCAATATAGGGACATTTTGAATGCTTTCTTGTTTGGCTGCTGTCACTTTCATCAAATGTTGCAATTCGCGATACCATTTCAATGTAATGGTCGTGTTAAAAAGTTCATCGTCTTTATCTTGCGAATAAACATCATAGTTTCTTGTCAGTTGTTTGACTGTTACTTCATGAGTGCTTTTTACATTTTCAGCAAGCTTGCCCATAGTGGCTAATGCACTTGAAAGTTTGGAAGCATGAATAAGTAAATGCATCCAAGGAGATGTAAGGATTACTCCAGCACATTCAATTGATTTCTCCTGCAGTACATGCATAACTAATGTTGCGCCCAGCCCATGTCCCATTACAAACACGGGTAAGTTATATGAAAGTGACGCTTGAATCAATTGGTCGATATAAGTGCTGTACGATTGAAAATCCTCGTCATGTGCTTGTTTATGCACAGCGACTTCACCGTGACCCGGCAAATCCCCCATTACCACATGAAATCCAGAACTTCTGAATTCTTCTATTAACCAGGCATACCGCCGATGATGTTCATACGCACTATGTACAATGGCGATGACTGCTTTTGCTTGTCCATCAGCTTCCCATTTCCACATAATCATCGCTCCTTCACTATCATTATTCGACGAAGTCAACGTTTTTTAGTCCCTCTTTTTTTGTATAATGAAATCATACGGTAAGAAGAAACGAGGTTTTGGAATGATTTACCCTTTTAAAGATAAAACACCTGTAATTGACCCATCTGTCTATATTGCTGATTATGTCACAATAAGTGGGGATGTGACAATCGGTCCAGAGTCCACTATTTGGTTTAATACGATTATTCGTGGAGATGTAAATGCAACACGTATTGGCAGCAAAGTAAACATTCAAGACTTGTGCTGCCTGCATCAAAGTCCAGCCGCTCCACTAGTATTGGAAGATGAAGTCACAATTGGACATCAAGTGACTTTACATAGTTGTACAGTTCGACGTGGAGCCTTGATTGGTATGGGCTCAATAGTATTAGATGGGGCTGAGATTGGAGAAGGCGCTTTTATTGGCGCAGGCAGTCTGGTGCCTCCCGGTAAAGTTATTCCTCCAGGAATGCTCGCGTTAGGTCGTCCGGCAAAAGTCGTCCGTGAATTGAATGAAGAAGACAAGCTAGATATGGAACGTATTGTTAGAGAATATGCGGAAAAAGGACAGATCTATAAGGCAATGCAACAACAAAAATAAACGATAGTAATGACCAGGTGATTGAGCATGGTCATTTTACTATTTTGAAATACAATTTGTTTTATTCCCTGTTCAAATTGATTTGTTCCCGTCCACTGTTAGTTTCTTCCTGTTTGAAAGCAGCTTCTTGCCTCTCATACCGATTTATTCCCATTCGCGACTGATTTATTCCCTTTCAACCAATAACCACCATTAAAAAAGCCATTCAAGGGAATTCCCTCGAATGGCTTTTCCTAGTATTAAACGCCTGCTTTTTCTTTCAAAGTAGCCGCTCTGTCTGTTTTCTCCCATGGAACATCCAAGTCTGTGCGACCGAAGTGTCCATAAGCAGCAGTTTGCTTGTAAATTGGACGACGTAGATCTAACATCTTGATGATTCCAGCTGGACGAAGGTCGAATGACTCGCGAACAATTTCAACAAGTTTCGATTCTTCAACAATACCTGTACCAAATGTATCGATTGCAATTGATACGGGTTGTGCAACACCGATTGCATAAGCAAGTTGAACTTCACAACGGTCAGCAAGTCCTGCTGCAACAATGTTTTTAGCTACATAGCGAGCTGCATATGCTGCTGAACGGTCAACTTTCGTTGCATCTTTACCAGAGAATGCGCCGCCACCGTGACGAGCATATCCACCGTACGTATCAACGATAATTTTGCGTCCTGTTAAACCAGCATCCCCTTGAGGTCCACCAATTACGAAGCGGCCAGTTGGGTTAATGAAGTATTTTGTGTTTTCGTCGATTAATTCTGCAGGAACTACAGGATTGATGACATGTTCTTTCAAGTTGCGTTGAATTTGCTCAAGTGTTACTTCTGGGTGATGTTGAGTAGAAATAACAATTGTGTCAATACGCAAAGGTTTATTGTTTTCATCATATTCAACAGTTACTTGTGTTTTGCCGTCTGGACGTAGGTATGGAAGAATTTCCTCTTTACGTACTAGTGCTAAACGACGAGCTAACTTATGAGCCATACTAATAGGAAGTGGCATTAATTCCGGTGTTTCATTACAAGCAAAACCGAACATTAAACCTTGGTCACCTGCACCGATTGCTTCGATGTCTGAATCTGTCATCGAACCTTCACGCGCTTCAAGTGCTCTGTCAACACCCATAGCGATGTCAGCAGATTGCTCATCGATTGCAGTCAATACTGCAGAAGTCTCTGAGTCAAAACCATATTTTGCACGTGTGTAGCCAATTTCTCGAACTGTTTCACGTACCACTTTTTGAATATCCACATATGCTGAAGTTGTGATTTCACCGGCAACAAGTACTAAACCTGTAGTTACAGTTGTTTCACAAGCAACACGTGCATTTGGATCTTCTGTTAAAATAGCATCTAAAATTGCGTCTGAAATTTGATCGCAAATTTTGTCCGGATGCCCTTCTGTTACTGATTCTGATGTAAATAGACGACGAGTTGTCATTAAAAATTCCTCCTATATCCTTCGAGATTGCTCTCGGAAAATTCAAACGGTACTCATTTCCCATGTCCAGCTTATTCATTCGAATAAAACCTTCCGCCTTTTCGGGCTTCTGCACACGAGGATAAAGGGAGATGTCATAAAAAAAACCCTCTCTCACGTAAAAACATGAGGAAAGGTATTCGTTAATGGGCACCTTTCACTCTTATCATCCAAGGAATACACCTTGCTTCAGGTTCAGCACCTTTGCCAATTACTACTTGGTTCATAACTGCAGGTTGCCGGGTTTCATAGGGCCTGACCCCTCCACCAGCTCGGGATAAGAGTATCCGTTCAGTTTTACATCATAATAAACTAATGATGGGTTGTCAAATATTTTTTTCATTCTATATAAATGTTTGAAAATCAGAAAAAATTTATTAGGCTATTAGTGTAGATTAATAAACGTAATGTGTTATACTAATTTTCGAATAAAGCATAAACCCGTTATAAGGGTAATATACGACAAAGGAAGGTACATATACATGAATTCAGTGAACACGATGAACGAGCTGAACGACTTGTTAAATGGCCAAAACGTGCATGTGCAACTTTCAGTCCCACAACTTGTGGAGAAAGCAACATTACGTGGAGAAGCTGTCTTAACATCAACTGGAGCTGTAAAAGTAGAGACAGGAAAATATACAGGACGTTCTCCTAAAGACAAATATGTTGTTGTGGAAGATATCTCGAAGGACAAGATTGATTGGGGCGCTGTAAACCAACCAATATCATCTGAAATTTTCTCATCTTTATATAAGAAAGTCGTTAATTATTTAAAAACAAAAGAAGAGTTATTCGTCTTCAATGGCTTTGCAGGTGCAGACAAAGAATCTCGTCTTTCCTTGCAAGTGATTAATGAATATGCTTGGCATAACCTTTTTGCACACCAATTATTCATTCGTCCAACACAAGAAGAGTTGGCTACGCATGAAGCTCAATTCACGATTGTATACGCTCCGACATTTAAAGCGGATCCTGCAATCGATGGTACTGGTTCTGAAACGTTTATTATTGTTTCAATGGAAGAACGTATCATTTTAATTGGTGGTACAGAGTATGCAGGTGAAATGAAGAAATCAATTTTCTCTATCATGAACTACTTACTACCTGAGCAAGGCATTCTGCCTATGCACTGTTCTGCAAACGTTGGTGAAAAAGGCGATGTTGCTTTATTCTTCGGATTATCAGGAACTGGTAAGACAACATTATCTGCTGATGCAGATCGCAAATTAATCGGTGATGATGAGCATGGATGGTCAGATAATGGAGTTTTCAATATTGAAGGCGGCTGTTATGCGAAAGCAATCAACTTGACTCGTGAAAATGAACCACAAATTTTCGATGCAATTCGTTTTGGATCGGTATTGGAAAACGTAGTATTAGACCCTGAAACACGTATGCCGGACTATGAAAATATTTCGTTGACTGAAAACACGCGTGCGGCTTACCCATTACAAGCGATTGATAACATTGTTGATCCTTCTGTTGCCGGTCATCCGAAAACCATCATTTTCTTGACTGCTGATGCGTTTGGCGTTTTACCTCCAATCAGTAAGTTGACGAAAGAACAAGCAATGTATCACTTCCTAAGTGGATTTACATCAAAATTAGCTGGTACAGAGCGTGGAATTACATCTCCACAAGCAACATTCTCTACTTGTTTCGGTTCTCCATTCCTTCCCCTTCCTGCAACTGTTTATGCAGAAATGTTGGGTAATAAAATTGACGAACATGATGCTCAAGTCTTCCTAGTTAACACAGGATGGACGGGCGGCGAATATGGAGTAGGCAGCCGTATGAAACTTTCTTATACACGTGCGATGGTTCGTGCAGCGTTGGAAGGTAAATTGGACAACGTTGAAACAGACAAAGGTTCAGTATTCGGTCTAGCGATTCCTAAAGAAGTTCCAGGAGTACCAGCTGACGTATTAAACCCACGCGATGCATGGACGGATACAGCAGCCTACGATAAAAAAGCTCAGGAATTGGCAAATCAATTCCGTGCAAACTTCAATAAGTTCGGATCTGTATCTGAAGACATTATCTCTAAAGGCGGTCCAATCATCTAGAATAAAAAAATGGCTTGCACTTCGTGTGCAGGCCATTTTTTTACTCCATAAATTCGATAGCAGTGTTTTCAGGAAAATAGGATTCTATTTCCTTTGCATCCTCAATACTAATTTGGTAGAAAAACAATTCAGTACCGTGTTGTTTAACTTTGCAAATAAGTGAACCATTTCTCTTGAAAGCTAATTTAAACCAAGGAATGACTCTATTTCCTTCACTAACTGCGTACAACAATAAATCTTTTAACCTCTGATTCAAAGGCATTGTAAAGATAACAAAACCGCTTTCAAATCGAATGGTATGGGCATATGGTTTAATCTTGTGAATCTCTTCTTTTTCATCTTCATGGCAATGCACTTCTACTTCTGTAAACACTGGCAATAACTCCGTCATTAATGAAAACCAATATGTTTCATTGGATTGCAATATGGTTTCGTACTTAATATATAAATTCCCCATGCCTCTCCCTCCTCTTTTTACATGAGGTGTTCTTTGAAATATTCCGCGTGTTCAATTTCAGGGAATAGTACTTCAAATTTTTCTGCTTCTTTTTCATTTACTCCATACAACACAATCTCTGAACCATATTGTGCAATCTCAAGCATTTGAATATCTTCTTTATAAAAGAATAAAGTAAACCATTTTAAACCACCATCTGCATCTATCGAATGATTACGTAAATAGTTACAATTTTCTTCGTTCAAAGTAATGGTAAAGGATTTAACAAGACCTTGATCTGCTGAAAGTGCGGAGATTTTGGCCAATTCCTCAATATGCTGCACTTCTGTCTGCCAGCAAAGTATTTCCACAGAGGCATAGTCACTCGTATATGTATCCCACAACTTATCCCAATATGACGTGTCATTAGGAATCGAAGTTTTTGTTGCAGTACTGGTAGTCTTTAAATAAATGCGAATATGTTTCATCTAGTAAACTCCTTGTCGTTTCATCCATTCAGTTAAATCTCTCACTGTCTGTCTATTGATTTTAGAGGGGAAATAATGTGTGTAATCTTTAAAATACCATGTTTCGAATTTTTTGTTTTCTTGAATAAGCGCTTTTTCAAGTCGTAAGGCATGTTCAAATCCGACGTTCCCGTCTTTTCTTCCATGGATAATTAAGATAGAAGCGTCAATCGCATTGATATGTTTGAGTGGTTGACGTTCTTCATATGCATCTGGCACCTTCGTTGGAGTACCGCCAATTACACGTTTCATCATTCTGCGCATATCCTCCCGCTCCTCATAGGTGAGGAAAATATCAGATACACCTGACCAAGTGACCACTGAAGTAATATCTGATCGCAAAATAGCCGTCCACAATGCCATAATTCCTCCACGGGAAAAAGCAAACAAATGAATACGATTCACTGAAATAAACTGTTTTAATACATCTACTCCATTTGTTGCATCAAAACGATCTTCCCCAGCAAATTCATCTTTCCCCTCTCCGCCTCTGTTCCCACGATAGTATGGAGCAAATACGACGAATCCTTGTGTGGCAAACTGAGCAATTCTAGCGGCTCGAACCATACCAATGTTTTGTATACCTCCGCGCAAATAGAGAATCCCATCATAATTGCCCTGTTTTCGAGGCTCCGCGAGTAATCCTTTGATCCTGAATCCACAAGACCAATAAACAATTTCAGTTAATTTAACATGTGGATTTGGACTTGGATATGGAAGAATATGTTCAATCGTTCCGTCTACTTTCATCTAACATCACCTGTTCCAGCATTTTTCTCATTCCGTCATCGGTCATATGAAAACTAAGATTAGTTGCTTTGAAAAATTCCTGTAATGTCATCCATACAGGTCCGTCGGTTTCAAAGCGTTCAAAAGTATTATTAATCGAATCAACTTTTGCACGAAAAACGGCCTTGCAAAAAGGTTTGCCCTCATGCACCATGTATTCGGCAAACCATTTTAAATTCGAGATGCTTGCGCCAGTTTCTTCAAATACTTCCCGTTTCGCTGCTTGTTCTAACGTCTCGTTTGGCTCAACTTTACCACCCGGAAATTCAATCCCTCTTTCGCGATGTTTTGTGAGCAACCACTGGTTTTGTTTATTCGCTAACACGAGTACATGTGTGGTAGGAATTGAGAAGGAATTTTGTTCAAATGATAAGGTAACTTTTAACTCATTCTGATCTACAAAAGAAAACATGCCTACTACACTCCTTTCAAATAGTGTAGCGAAGGCATGCACAGCATTCAACTATAATATGGCATGGTTTCAATCTGTTGTTTTGCTTCTTCGTTTCCGTACTCATGTATCACGGCATATAGCTTTTTCAACCTTAAATCCACCCCATCGTTTTCCGGGTCTAAATGATAAGGAACGTATGGAGTTTGAGCTCGCCAAAACCCTTTCCATTCAAACGATTCTTTTTGATCAAATAATTGATCGAGTACATTTAAGACTTCTGGCTCTGCTTCAATTTCATATTCCCAAGGTGAGTCTTCTGGATGAAAATAGTACCTATGATGAGTAACCGATACATATACTTTTGTCATTTGATTCAACCCCTTTTTCCTAGCATGGCATTATCCAATCAATTCATGCATAAAGTCCGGGGAGAATTGAAAAAAGCAAATTCCCTAAAGGGAATTTGCTGTTCTGCTTATTTGTTTGTATCACCTAAGAATGCGTTCAACATCCATTGGTGTTTCTCAATTGACTGGTACACTGCATTTAAAAGATCTTCTGTCATATCATCTTCATCTTTTGCAGCTTCGTCCATCCCTTTTTTCAGCGATTTCATAATTTTATCGAAATCTTTTACGACAGTCTCAACCATTTGTTTATCACTTTCTTTTCCTGTCGCTTCCGTCACATCAGATAGTTCCAGATGCTCCTTCAACGTCGCAACAGGTTGACCACCTAATGTTAATAAACGCTCTGCAATCTCATCCATATGTAGAGTAGCTTCATTATACAGTTCTTCAAACTTTGCATGTAAAGTAAAGAATTGAGGTCCTTTTACATACCAATGGAAATTATGTAACTTCGCATACATGACTGACCAAGTTGCTACTTGTTTATTAAGTTCTTTGTTTAATGCTGCTGACATAAAAATTTCACACTCCTAAGTTGATTTATAGCCCCGATTACTTTCAATTTACCACTAAGTTCACTACAATAAACATACAGAACGAAGTGGAGTGAAAAAAATGTTATTATTTATGGTCATCATCTCAGTAGTAATGGTCATCGGCATCACAATGATGTTCCTTCTTGCTACAAAAAAAGCGTATACAATTGAACATAAAATCGATCCAATTCCCACTCAATCAAACGAGGATCGAGACTCCAAATGAAATTCCTGGTGATTGGTATTTTCCGTTTTTATCAGAAATTCATTTCCCCTTTGACCCCACCGAGCTGCCGATTTTATCCAACATGCTCCCACTACGGAGTTGAAGCAGTTGAAAAGCATGGTGCCTTTAAAGGTATCTACTTGGCTATTAGCAGAATCCTTCGCTGCCATCCTTTTCACGAAGGTGGATATGACCCTGTTCCAGAAGAATGGCCTTCAAAGAAATGACTTTTAAATGAGTCATTTTTTTTGTGTCCTTTTTCCTTGTCTTTTATAGATGTTTCTTGTATGATAAGAAAGTTCTATATACAAATCGTAATCGTTACTATTTAAAAAGGAGATACACATGAAAAAGTACCTATTATATAGTTTTATCACGTTATTGGTTTTATCTACTGTCGCATGTGGAAAAAACACACCAACGACCGGGGAATCTAAAAATCCCGATGCATTAACTGTTTACACGACCGTTTATCCACTCACTTATTTTACCCAACGCATCGGAGGAAATAACGTTCATGTTGAATCCGTTTATCCAGCAGGATCGAACGAGCATACATTTGATCCAACGCAAAAAGATATGATGGACTTAGCAAATGCAGAATTATTTTTTTATGTAGGTCTTGGTCTTGAAGGGTTTGTCGACAATGCGAGAAAGACATTAGCAAATGAAGAAGTGACAATGGTCGCAACTGCCGATGAAGTGACAGACGAAGAATTGGCTATGAGTAAAGGACATGAGAATGACGGGCACGATGAAGAGCATGAAGAAGGCCATGCAAATGAAGGTGACGGGCACGAAAGTCATGATCATGGTAAAACCGATCCCCACCTTTGGATTTCACCACAGATTAGTATGAAGCTTGCCTCTTCTATTAAAAACTCTCTGATTGAAAAAGACCCGGAGAATGAAGCCACTTATACAAAAAACTATGAAGCTTTAATACTCGAACTTGAACAGCTTGATAAAGATTTCAAAGAAATGGCAGATGCTTCAACTAACAAAACGTTCTTTGTTTCTCATGCAGCGTTTGGCTACTTGGGTGGAACATACGGACTTGAGCAAGTTGCAGTTGCAGGCTTGAATTCGCAGGACGAGCCGTCACAACAAGAGCTCACTGAAATTGTTAAATTAGCTAAAGAAAAAAACATCACTACAATTTTATTTGAACAGAATGTCTCATCCAATTTAACAAAAGTGATACAGAATGAAGTTGGAGCTGATGCAATGACGTTGCATAATTTAGGCGTATTAACGAATGAAGATATCGATAATAAAGAGACATACTTTACCTTAATGGAACAGAATTTAGAGACATTAAAGAAAGCATTGGCCTCTGCGAAGTAAAATAAAAACCACGGAATGTTTTTCATTCCGTGGTTTTACTTATTTAAACAGCTTGTTTCGTACCTCGAACTGCTGAATAATCGATTGATTCCATTCAACCCCTACGCCGGGTGAGCTCGAGAGTTCAATTTTACCTTCACATACATCGATGAGAGGAGTCGCCAAGTCATCTTTCCAAAAGTGTGTCGATGAACTGAAATCCCCAGGGAATGTAACACCTGGCAAAGAAGCAAAAGCCAAATTGAATGCTTTTGATACGCCGAATTCAATCATTCCTCCTACCCAAATTGGCACATCTGCTTGCATGCATTGATGATGAATTCGGAGAGCTGCTGATAGTCCACCAACTCTGCCTTGCTTCATCACAAGTATTTTGCCTGACTTACGTTCAATCATATCTAACGCATCTTCATAACTGGCAATGCTTTCATCCAAGGCAAATGGCGTTTTCATTGTTTTTTGAGCTTCTGCAGAAACCCGATTAAGCTGTTCCGAAAAAGGTTGTTCAATTAGAGCAAAACCACAATCGTCGAAAGCGCGTAAGTAATCAATGGTACTTTCAGTAAATGCACCATTCGCATCGGCGAAAAATAACGTTTGTGGGTATTTTTCGATTAAGGACTTCATGTCTTGCGGATTGGTGTTTTGAGATATTTTGATTTTAATTCGTTTATATCCTTTTTCTACAGCGGCATCGATTTCTTTCTTCATTACACAATCAGTAGCAGCAGCTACGACAACACCGGCTTCGATTGTTTCTTTTACTCCACCGATGACTTGCCAAAGAGGTTTATTTAATTTCTTAGCATATAGATCCCATAATGCATGATTTACAGCCGCTTTTGCCATATGGTTGCCTTTGATAGCCTTTAGTGCTAATTCGAGTTGATCTGGGTGCGAGAAGGATTGATTCAACATGGCTGGAATTATCCATTTTTCTAGTGTGTTCCATGCCGTGTCCACCGTTTCTTCGGTGTACCAGGGAGAAGCAAATGCTACACATTCCCCAACACCAATTGTGCCGTCAGCATCCGTCACTTCAAGAAGGACACTCTCCCTTTCTTCCACTTCCTGCAAGTGAGTAATAAATGAATGTTTTAGAGGCACTTTTACGTGATATAACGTCACTCTTTTGATTTGGATGTTAACCACGCTCTCAGCTCTCTTCTCAGTAATTTATTCGATGCATTTCTCGGCATAACCTGTACATGGTGCAATACTTTCGGCATTTTATAAGGTGCCAATTTATCCTGCAAAAACGCTTGTAATGATTCCAATGAGAGTGCCTCATCACCGACAATAAATGCTACCGGTACTTGTCCCCACTTCTCGTCACTCATTCCACAAACACCCGCTTCACGTATCATGGGATGTTGAAGAATAGCATTTTCCACTTCTGCCGGATAAATGTTTTCACCACCTGAAATAATTAAATCAGAGCGACGATCGACGACATATAAATATCCTTCATCATCAAAATATCCGATATCGCCCGTACGGAGCCATCCGTTTTCCTGAGATGCTGTGGAAGCATTTCTACCGATATAGCCCGGGGTTACATGGCCACCACGGATGCAAATCTCGCCTTCTTCAAAAGGATTTGTCGCTTGATCGATTTCAATAAAACTTAAATACAATGGCTTCCCAGAAGACCCAAGCTTTCTTACCGCATCTTCAGGAGCAAGTGTCGCCGTTTGTGAAGATGTTTCGGTCATCCCGTAGGTTTGCAGAATGGGAATACCACGAGCAATTGCTCTCACTAAATAGGTACTCGGAACAGGACCACCGCCAACAAGCATCGTCAGCAAACGAGACGATACATTAACGTTTCGCTCTTCTAATTCGCGTAAAATCCGTTCTAACATAACTGAGACAACAGACATACGAGTGACCTCTCCGCTTACTAAGTCGTCCACCACGTGGCTTATCTCAAATTTCGAATACAGCCTCACTTCCATTCCATATAAGACCGAGCGAATGAAAATAGATAATCCACTAATGTGAAATACAGGCATGGTGCACAACCACACATCATCTGGTTGAACCCCCATATTGAAGGCGGAGGCAGTCGCATTGGTTGTGTGGTTTTGAACCGTTTGACGAACACCTTTTGGATTACCCGTTGTTCCGGATGTATACATTATGGACATGGTGCGTTCAAGCGGCCATTCGTCTTCTATTTCGAACTTGACGGAAGTTTTCTCAGTTAGTACATCCATGGTAATTGGGGAATGGATAGCCACTCTTTCTTCATAACCACCATCCACTAACAATAAAGACGGTTGAGCATCGTCAATTTGATAGGAAAGCTCTCCATCAGAGAGTCTTTCATTTAATAACACCACTTCACAACCTAATTGCCAACAAGCATGAATAGTCACAATCAACGCTGGTTGTGAGGGTGATAATATGGCGATGCGATCTCCATTCTTGACGCCAAAAGCTTTCAATGAACCCGCTACTTCTAAGGCTTCATCAAAGAGCTGTTGGAAAGTCCATGATTGATGTCCATATGTTAATGCTTTGCGATTGGGCGTCATTTTGACACGCTGTGCTAACCAGTTAGGATACATAAAATTTTGCCACCTTTAGAAAAAGCTGTCCTCATAAAGGACAGCTTGAAAATTGTCATATCAAGGGAAACGAGGGAATTGACCGAAATCAGGTTTACGTTTTTCCTTAAAGGCATCGCGGCCTTCTTTTGCTTCATCAGTTGTGTAGTAAAGAAGTGTTGCATCTCCAGCCATTTGTTGCAGCCCTGCCAAACCATCCGTATCTGCGTTCATTGCCGCTTTCAGGAAACGAAGAGCTGTAGGTGACATAGAAAGCATTTCTTCACACCATTGAACCGTTTCATCTTCCAATTGTGCGTAAGGAACTACTGTATTGACCAAGCCCATATCTAATGCTGCTTGTGCGTCATATTGACGACATAAGTACCAAATTTCACGCGCTTTTTTATGTCCGATAATACGAGCTAAATAACCAGAACCGTAACCTGCGTCAAACGAGCCGACTTTCGGTCCAGTTTGTCCAAATATTGCGTTGTCTGCAGCGATTGTTAAATCACAAACTACATGAAGAACGTGTCCGCCACCGATTGCATAACCTGCTACCATTGCAACAACAGGCTTAGGAATAACGCGAATCAAACGCTGTAAATCCAGAACGTTCAAACGTGGGATTTCATCTTCTCCAACATACCCACCATGTCCACGGACTGATTGGTCACCACCTGAACAGAAAGCTTTTTCGCCTTCACCTGTTAATACGATAACGCCGACTTTTGAATCATCGCGCGCATAAGTAAATGCATCCAATAATTCTTTAACGGTTTTAGGTCGGAAAGCATTTCTTACTTCCGGACGGTTAATTGTGATTTTCGCAATCCCGTTAAAAGTTTCATACTTAATATCTTCATATGTACGTTCTGATACCCATTGACGTGTCATACTCTTCCTCCTCAAGATCTTTCTAATACTTGCTCCATTATTATTGTAGCAAACTGAACGGGATTTTCCACATGAATTGCATGACCCGCTTCTGAAACTTCTAGATGCTGGCTGTTTTGAATCTGTTTTGTCATTTGCTTTCCAATAATCGTGAATTTTTCATCAAGTTCACCCGTGATTATTGTGACAGGGATTTTCAACTCATTCAATCGAAACCAGTAAGAAGGTTGACGACCGGTACCCATTCCTTTCAAACTATTCCAGAGACCTGAAGCAGTTTGTTGCATGCGATCTTCCCTAATGGATTGAAGCTTGATCTCATCCAATTTTTTTTGAGATTGAAATAACGGAATGTCCTGCCAAAAATCGATGAAGGATGAAAGACCTTCACTTTCCAGCTTCATAGCTAATTGATTATCTGCAGCTATTCGGGAAAGTCGGTCGGCTTCTATATCCAAACCTGGCGACGCACTTTCCAATACTAACTTCCGAACATATTCAGGATAACTAAGTGCATAAGCAAGTGCAACTCGCCCCCCCATTGAATAGCCCACGAGTGAAAAACTTGTTATGTTAAGAGTTTGGATAAGCACATGTAGATCCTTTAGTTGTTCGCTCATTTCATATCGTTTGTAATCTTTAGGTGATTCGGTGTTTCCGTGACCTAATAAATCAACCGTAATACAACGGACAGTTTCAGGTAATTGTTCAATAATTGGATGCCATGTTTTCGTGCTGCCAGTAAATCCATGCAAAAAGAGAATGGTTTCCAAAGCGTTTTTATTTTTAATTGAATAACTGACATTCACACCTCGGACTGATGCAACTAGTTGTTCCATTTCAGGTCCAACTCCTCAGTAATCCCGTTCCATAATTGTCGATGTGCCAAAACGTTCTGTTGGCGATTCGTCTTCACTTCAATGATTCGCAAATCTTTTTGTTTTGCTGTCGTTAAAGCATTTATGAACTCATCTTTTGACTCAACTGCAAAGTATTCTGCTTCGTACATGGTCGCTATTGAATCGAAAGACAAGCCGGTTGGTGTACCGAACAGTTTTTCAAAATAAATCTCTTCACTTGATTGAGGCAAATAAGAGAAAATGCCTCCTCCATCATTATTCATCACGACAATGGTGAGGTCCGTCTCATGGAAACGTGAAACCAATAAACCATTGCTGTCGTGAAGGAACGAGATGTCCCCGATTAATAAAGTGGCAGGTCGTTTTCTCGCCTGCTGAATGCCAAGTGCAGTTGAAACAACACCATCAATTCCATTTGTTCCGCGGTTAGCATAAATTGCAATGTCTTTAGTTGTTTGATTGAAGAAAGTATCGACATCCCGAATTGGCATACTGCTACCAGAAATGAGGTCACTCCCATCGGACAAATAATGAAATAGCACTCCGGCTAGTGCGCCTTCGTCGTTTTGCTCTTGAATATATTTCTCGACATGTGTTGTTGCAATTTTATTTGCCTTTGTCCAGTTGATAAGAGCTTCGTTTTCATGAACGTTGCTCAACTCTTTCCAGAACACTTGCGCCACAGAATGAACATGGTGCGTCACCACCCCCAACGAGTCCCTGAACATTGGATCTTCATCGACCGCAACATAAATTTCAGGCTGAACATCTTTTAGAAATAGTGAGAGCGGCTTAGAAACCGGTTGAGCACCAAAACGAATCACTACATCGGGAATAACGGACTGTTTAAAGTTTTCACTTTTCAGTAGTGCATCGTATTGATCAATAAGTAAGTGTAAGCAATCTTCCGGGACACTTGTCCGAAGTTGAGAAAGTGAATCTGCCAATACTGGCCACTGGATGGATTTTGCAAAAGCCCAAAACTCTCTTTTGGCCGTATCTGCAGATAGTTCCCCAACGATGAGAAGTCCCCTTTTAGCGGAAGCAATCGATTGTTCAACAAAGTCGATTGTAGGCTGTGACGCAACAATCGTCCCTGACGTCGATTCTATAAATGAGGAAGGCTCAGGCTGGAAGTCAAAATCAAGCAACAAAGGTTCTCGGAAAGGGATGTTGATATGAACTGGTCCCATTGGTGCTGCCTTAGCATGTGTAATGGCTCTCGCAGTATGACGAACAATAAATGGAATCGTCTCTTGATGTTCGTCTGCTAACGGAAAGTCTACACTCCATTTAACGTGTTTTCCGTATAGTTGAACTTGGTCGATGGCTTGAGGTGCTCCCACTTCCCTAAGTTCGTGTGGACGATCTGCTGTTAAAACAATTAAAGGAATCCTTGCATAGTTTGCTTCCACAATAGAAGGAAAATAGTTAGCAGCTGCCGTTCCAGACGTACACAGTAAAAGCACTGGACTTCGTTTAGCTTTGGCCATTCCTAAAGCAAAAAAACCAGCAGATCGTTCGTCAATTTGCATATATGTGTTGAATTCTTTTGTTTGACTAAAGGCATATGCAAGAGGCGTGGAACGAGAACCTGGACTGATTACGATATCCTGAACGCCTGCTCGAAGAAAAGTTTGGACGATAGCGTGTACATATTCAGTTAAATTTGTACGGTTATCCATTTAATTTACCTCCAAGAGTGCGTAACATCGGTCTAAATTTCACTAATGTCTCCGCATATTCAGAAGTAGGATCCGAATCCGCAACAATTCCTCCACCAGCATATAAATAAGCATTCGTTTTGTTCAATAACGCGGAGCGGATGGCAACAGCGAATTCACCGTTTCCTTCAGCATCAATCCAACCCACAGGTGCGGCATAGTATCCACGATTCATTTGCTCAACCATTCTAATTATAGCCATGGCGTCTCCTCGGGGTTCTCCACCTAAAGCCGGTGTTGGGTGTAAATCTTTTACCAGTTGCAACAGTCCATAACCTTTTTGCAACTTCCCTTCCACTGGTGTATATAAATGCTGAATGTCTCTGATTTTCATCAGTTTAGGGTATTTTGGAACTCTGACTTCGTCACAATATTGATTAAATACTTCCGTAATCATATCTACCACATATTGATGTTCTTCTCTGTTTTTTGAATCCTGCAATAGGTCGTTGCCTAATTGCTGATCTTCGATTGCAGTTTGTCCCCTCTTAACAGAACCCGCTAAACAAGTGGACAGTGCGCGACGATTTTCTACTTTCACCAAGCGTTCAGGCGTTGCTCCAAAAAACAAATTATCTGCAAGCTCTAGCCCAAACAGAAAACTTTCTGGTTGCTCTTTAGACGTATGATACATGGCAGATGGTGAACTCACTTCTTCTGCAAAAGTCAATTCCAATGAACGGGCAATGACAACCTTTTGAGCCTCACCAGCATGAATTAATTTCGTCACATGTGAAACTGCATCCAAATATAATTCCTTGTAGCGTTCATCCATTTGAGTTAATAGCGGTTTTGCATAAGGTTTTAATTCCTTGACCTGCGCTGCATGGATCAGGTCATCCCGTTCTCCACGTAAGCGATCAAATTGAATTTGTGAATCTTTATCACTCGTTATTAAATGGATACTGATGAATACTCTGTCGTCACGTATGACGAGTTGAAAAGAAGGCACAGCAAAGTACGCCGAAGGGAACATATCCCACTCGGAAGATAATTTGTTGGCTGGGTCAAAAGAAAACCCGCCAAACAATATCGGTTGTAAATCATGTTCTTCATTCACGATTTTAGAGCACAGTTCATTCCATTGTTGATCCACTTCAGCGAAGCGATTTTCTTCTGCGGTACTTGTGATGACATGAGCATGTCCAAGTCCGACCAATGTAAATGTTTTTTCTCGGTTCTGCCAGTAAAATCTTTGACCTTTATATGACTCTCCTGCTTCAAAGAAAGCAACAGAGGATAATCCATTCACTTCAATCGTTTCTGTATAAAAATGTACGGCCGAAGACTGATCTTCGACTACATATCCTGTGGATGTCAATGACTTTCGTTTCATCCAGTTTCCCTCCGTAATTAGGACTTCATAAATATATGAGGACCCTTTAATATCCTACCTTCTATCATACCTCTTTATAGACGATTCAGCACTCGTAAAGCAAACAATCTACACAGAATTAGGTGGATGAAGTACAATGAGAGAGGTAAAAAAAGAAGAAGGAGCGGAAACTTTATGTCACACGATTTAAAAGCTGATAGTGGCTGGCGTATTTGGTGGCAATTAACACGGCCTCACACGTTAACTGCATCATTTGTTCCTGTATTTTTAGGTACAATGATTGCCATTTCCTATACAGATATACACTGGCCATTATTCTTTGCTATGCTGTTTGCAAGCATGCTGATCCAAGCAGCTACAAATATGTTCAATGAGTATTATGACTTTGCAAGAGGATTGGATAATGAGAAGTCTGTTGGGATTGGTGGTGCCATCGTTAGAAATGGAGTTCAACCAAAAACAGTTATGCAGCTCGCTTTATTGCTCTATGCAATCTCAATTATTCTAGGGATATACATATGCATCGAAACCACTTGGCTATTAGCAATTGTAGGAGCCGTATCAATGGCGATTGGCTATTTCTACACAGGCGGTCCTTACCCTATTGCATATACGCCTTTTGGGGAATTATTTTCAGGTGTATTTATGGGAATGCTGATTGTTTTAATCGCATTCTATATCCAAACAGGAGAAATTACATCCATTGCTCTGATATTGTCTATTCCAAGTATGTTACTAGTCGCTGCAATTATGCTTTCAAATAATATACGGGATTTAGTGGAAGATAAAGCAGGCGGACGTAAAACAATGGCTTTACTGATTGGACGTAAACGCGCCATCAATGTATTGCTCGGATTGTTCATCGCTTCATATTTATGGATCCTTGCACTGGTTGTCGCAGGAGAAATCACTCCATGGGCACTACTTGTTATTTTGAGCATAAAAAAACCGATACTTGCCATTCAGACATTTAAAGCTCATGAAGATCCGCTCAGAGTGGGTCCTGCCATGAAAGATACCGCACTCACGAATACGATCTTCGGTTTCCTTCTCGGAATCGGTTTGCTGATTGGATATATCTTATAGAAATTGAACAAACCGCATGTGCCTGGACAAAGGCAATGCGGTTTTTTTATGTATTTTCAATATAGAGAAGGTTTCAATTGGCTCGCAGTGTTCGATCGAAAGCATATGGATCTTTACTTTCACAGAAACACCCATTAAACGACAGTATTAGGGTCATTTTGTATATTTCTACAACTTCTAATGAATGGAGCTGTTCTCTTCGCTCGGTATAAAGAATGACTCACCTGTTTTGAGAATGTAGGATTTTCAGACGTCAACCACGTTTTTTCAGACGTGATGCTTCATTTCTCAGACGTCCTCTCCCATTTTTCAGACGTGAGTGCCAAAAAGTCAGACTGAGCTTCCACATATCAAATAACAGCAAGAAAGCCTACAGCTTAATAGCTGCAGGATTAGATTATCATATATCAATTATGGGTAGACATAATATCCTATAATTCGACATTTCTCCATAAAAAAACACGCTATCCCGAAGATAGCGCATCTTTTTAAATGACCCCTACGGGATTCGAACCCGTGTTACCGCCGTGAAAGGGCGGTGTCTTAACCGCTTGACCAAGGGGCCTTATATCTGGCGGAGAAGGAGGGATTTGAACCCTCGCGCCGGTTGCCCGACCTACACCCTTAGCAGGGGCGCCTCTTCAGCCACTTGAGTACTTCCCCAGAAATAATGGCTCCGAAGGTAGGACTCGAACCTACGACCAATCGATTAACAGTCGATTGCTCTACCACTGAGCTACTTCGGAATGGTGGGCCTAAATGGACTCGAACCATCGACCTCACGCTTATCAGGCGTGCGCTCTAACCAGCTGAGCTATAGGCCCACATAAAAAATGGAGCGGGTGAAGAGAATCGAACTCTCATCATCAGCTTGGAAGGCTGAGGTTTTACCACTAAACTACACCCGCAAATATGGTGGCTCAGGACGGAATCGAACCGCCGACACAAGGATTTTCAGTCCTTTGCTCTACCGACTGAGCTACTGAGCCACAATTAAATTGTACTAAGCTGTGAATCTCTTTGCTTATTCCAATTTTTAATACTTTAGAAAAAATGGCGGTCCCGACGGGAATCGAACCCGCGATCTCCTGCGTGACAGGCAGGCATGTTAACCGCTACACCACGGGACCATTTGGTTGCGGGGGCAGGATTTGAACCTGCGACCTTTGGGTTATGAGCCCAACGAGCTACCGTGCTGCTCCACCCCGCGATAATATTATTGTTATAAACATAATTGCTTCAACACTTATTGTGTTATGAACACCTGCATTTAGCGAGTTAATATGTATGTTTATATTTGATAGTCTTACACCACACACTTAGTAAAAATGGAGGAGGTAGAGGGATTCGAACCCCCGCGGGATTTGACTCCCCTGTCGGTTTTCAAGACCGATCCCTTCAGCCAAACTTGGGTATACCTCCGCGATATATAAGTGGTGGACCTTGCAGGACTCGAACCTGCGACCGGACGGTTATGAGCCGTCTGCTCTAACCAACTGAGCTAAAGGTCCTAAAAAATGGCGGCAGAGGGGATCGAACCCCCGACCTCACGGGTATGAACCGTACGCTCTAGCCAGCTGAGCTATGCCGCCAGGATCTTTATAAAATGTTGGTGGAGCCTAGCGGGATCGAACCGCTGACCTCCTGCGTGCAAGGCAGGCGCTCTCCCAGCTGAGCTAAGGCCCCATAAAAGGGATGAAATAAACTGGTCGGGAAGACAGGATTCGAACCTGCGACCCCTTGGTCCCAAACCAAGTGCTCTACCAAGCTGAGCTACTTCCCGAGTCAAAAATTATGGCGCGCCCGAGAGGACTCGAACCTCTAACCGCTTGATTCGTAGTCAAGTACTCTATCCAATTGAGCTACGGGCGCTAAATATGATGTTTTATGAAAAGATGGTGCCGAGGACCGGAATCGAACCGGTACGGTAGTCACCTACCGCAGGATTTTAAGTCCTGTGCGTCTGCCAGTTCCGCCACCCCGGCATTAAAGAAGTTATGGAGCGGAAGACGAGGTTCGAACTCGCGACCCCCACCTTGGCAAGGTGGTGTTCTACCACTGAACTACTTCCGCTTGTATAACATTGTAAAAAATGGTGCGGGTGAAGGGAGTCGAACCCCCACGCCTTGCGGCGCTAGATCCTAAGTCTAGTGCGTCTGCCAGTTCCGCCACACCCGCAACTTAGTATGAAAATGGTGAGCCATGTAGGATTCGAACCTACGACCCTCTGATTAAAAGTCAGATGCTCTACCAACTGAGCTAATGGCTCTAACAATGGTGCCGGCGAAAGGAGTCGAACCCTCGACCTACTGATTACAAGTCAGTTGCTCTACCAACTGAGCTACACCGGCACGGTGTTAAAAAGAATAATGGTGGAGGATGACGGGCTCGAACCGCCGACCCTCTGCTTGTAAGGCAGATGCTCTCCCAGCTGAGCTAATCCTCCGAAATAAATCGCCCAGCGACGTCCTACTCTCACAGGGGGAAACCCCCAACTACCATCGGCGCTAAAGAGCTTAACTTCCGTGTTCGGTATGGGAACGGGTGTGACCTCTTTGCCATTATCACTGGACTGGGTATTCTTTTTTCAGACAAGATTTATTATAACAAGTCTGACGAGATTTACAAGTGTTTTTTATTTTTTTAAAAAAACATTTTTGTTCACTCAAAACTGGATAAACGGGTCATTGAAAACCATTCAAATTCATTTTGGTTAAGTCCTCGATCGATTAGTATTCGTCAGCTGCACACG